>JAQIJE010000021.1:0-24684 GCA_036946435.1 Microbacterium arborescens
CACCTGCGCGGGCCCCTGCTGTGCAGAGCTTCGATCACCCGCATGCTTGCGCACACGACGATGACCAGCGGTCTTTGGCTTACCCCCACCATACCCCCCTCCCCTCCCATCCCCCAAATCCCCCCCCCCCCCGCCCGTATCGCCGACCCCGCCCCGTATCGCCGACCCCATCCCGTATCGCCGACCCCACCCGTTACATCCCGCTCATCAGTGGTGTGGTCGGCCCTAAGAGGTGGGGTCGGCGAGGGAGAGGCACGTGGAAAGCCTGGAGGTGGCGGCGCAGGGTGTCGGGGGAAGCCGCATCGGGCCAGGCGACGCGGAGGACGGGCCGGCTGGTCGAGCCGCGGACCCAGTCCTCGCGACGTTTCTCGGCGAGCACGATGTCGTCGATCGAGCGCCCGTTGCGCATGCCCGGGTCGACGTACTTCTGCCGCCCGTCGCACTCGATGAACGCATCGTCGACGGCGATGTCCATCCAGAAGCTGCCCCCGCCGTGGTGCGCGACCGGAACCTGTAGACGGATGTCGCGAAACCCGAGTCGCAGCAGCTGCAAACGCGTGATGCTCTCGAGCGGCAGCTCGGCCCGCCCGTCGGCGATCTCGGCGATCAGACGGGCACGGCGCACCCCGCGCATCCCGGGGACGCGGCAGCGGCGCAGCATCCCGTCCCGCCAGCGCTCGGCGGCGTCGGCGTCGAACCGGCGGGGGTCGCCGCCGACGAGCCCCAGAGCGGCGTCGGCGCAGCTGAGCGATATCTCCGGGGCGGCGACCCGCGCCAGGTCGAACACGGTGCGCGACAGCGACGTGAGTCGGAGACCGTCGAGCTCGACGACATCCGCCTCGGGCAGCTCGCCTCGTGACGGAAGACGTCTCGCCGACTGCTGCGATCCGCCTCGCCGACGAGCACGTGCACCCGCGGGGGCTCCACCCGGTAGAGCGGGAGCCCGTGCAGGACGGCGGCCGAGACATGCGAGAAGACCGGTGGCGAGGCCGCGTCGCGAGCGACGGCGAGCGCGAGCATCGCGTGACGCTCTTCCGGCCGCAGCGACCGCCAGACATGGCCCTCGATGTAGGCGTCGCGGCGGATGCGGCGGATCTCGCCGGTCGCGAGTCGCCTGTCGATCTCGCGCGGAGTCGCCCCGGCGGCCAGCCACGCACGTCGATCGCTCAGCTGCCCGCGGAGCGCCGCCAGATCGAGTCGCACCATCCCACGACCCTGCCTTCTCCCGCCGCCCCACCTTCGCCCCGCGCTCGCATATGTGCAAACCCACCGCCCACCGTCCCCCGTGCAGAACTCCCCGCCCCACCTCGCCGCGGCGCCCCACCTCGCCGCCCGCCCCCGCGAGGACCCCGAGCCCACCCCAACCGCACGAGCCCACCCCTCGTCCACAGCGCAGGAGGGGTGGGGTCGGGAAGAACGGGTGGGATCGGGAAGAAGGGGTGAGGTCGAGAAAGACGGGCGGGTTCGGGAAGAAGGGGTGGGGTCGAGAAAGACGGGCGGGTTCGGGAAGAACGAGTGGGGTCGGGAAGAAGGGGTGGGGTCGGGAAGAAGGGGTGGGGGTCGGGAAGAAGGGTGGGGTCGAGAAAGACGGGCGGGTTCGGGAAGAACGAGTGGGTTTGGGGAGAACGGGCGGGTTCGGGAAGAGGGGGTGGGGTCGGCTAGAAGGGGTGGGGTCGGGAAGAAGCGGTCGGACGGGGCGGGGTGGGCGAGGCACGCCGGGAAGGATCGGCGGGGGTGGTGGCGGGCGGGGTTAGGGTCGAGGACGTGACTCCCGAACTCGCCGCTCGTATCGTCGCGGACTCCCGCGATCGGGTGTCGTGGATCCGGGCCCGCTCGCGGGGCATCACGGCAACGGATGTCGCAGCGCTCACGAGCCCGAAGGCGATCGCGCGCGCCGCCGATGCGAAGCTCATGGGCTCCGGGTTCTCGGGCAACGCCTACACCGACCACGGCCGGCGGCGCGAGCCCGAGATCGCCGCGTGGGTCGCCGCGACGCACGGCATCCAGCCCTCGTCTGCGCTCTTCCACGCCGTCGTCGAGAAGCGACACCTCGCGACCCCCGACGGCGTCGGCCTCGACGCCGAGGGCCGCGTGGTCCTCGCCGAGATCAAGACCACGAACAAGAGCTGGCGCTCGATCCCGCGCACCTACCTCCGGCAGGTGTGGTGGCAGCAGCACGTCCTCGGCGCCGAGCGCACCCTCGTCGTCTGGGAGCAGCACGACGGCTTCGTGCCGATCGACGACGAGCCGCGCTGCGCGTGGGTCGAGCGCGACGAGCGCGAGATCCGGCTGCTCGTCAACCTCGCGACCGAGCTGATCGACGAGCTGTACCGTCGCACGATGCAGCGCCGCGCCGTCGAGGCACCGAGCCTCGCGCCCGCGCCGGTGCGCGAGCCGTACCGCTCGCTCGCCCTCGCCGACTGACGACCCGCCAAGACAGACGCCCTCGCCGAGCCCGACGCCTCGCCGACGCCTCGCCCACCGAAGACTCACGTCAGCGGCGTGACGACCTTCTGCTCGGCATCCCACAGCCGCATCCCGACCAGCGCGCCGTCGACGGATGCCGCGCCGACGAGAGCCAGCGCCGCCCCCACCTGGTCGGCGGTCATGCGGCGGGCGAGCGTGACATGCGGCATCCACCCGTCGACCGCCGTCACGGCGTAGCGCTCGGGCGGCGGCCCGATGAGCGCCACGGCGCGGGCGTGGAACTCGAGCAGCGCACGGCTCATCACGAGCGGACGCGCGAGCACGAACCGCTCCCCCGCCGCGAACACCACGGCGCCGCCGGGACGACAGAGCAGCGGCAGACCGTCGCCGAGGGCCGTCAGCTCGTCGACGGCTCCGTTCTCGATGTCGTCGGCGAGCGCGAGCGTGACGTGCGGGCGGTTCGAGTCGGACGGATGCCGCCCGGCGCTGGGCAGCCCGGCATCGATGAGGGTCTGCCAGTCGGCCCGCACCGCGACATCGAGGCGATCGTCGGGGAGCAACTCGACGCTGAACATCTCTCCATCCTCGTGCAGTCGGGCACGCGCGGGAATAGTTGACTCATTTCAACGATTGACCATATAGTTGACCAATCTCAACGGTTGACTTTGATCAACCAGTTACCCGTCATCGGTTATCGACGAAACCGCCACACCGACGATCCCGCGCAGCGACGCCGCGTCCGTCGTGAATCTCCAGGAGGACACATGTCCGCATCAACCACCGCGCCGCACGAGGGGAAGAGCATGTCGCGCCGCGAAGTGCTCGAGGCCCTGTCAGGACTGCTCCTCGGCATGTTCGTGTCGATGCTGGCCTCGACCGTCGTCTCGACGTCGCTGCCGGTCATCATCCACGACCTCGAGGGAACGCAGACCGCGTTCACCTGGGTGGTCACCGCCACCCTGCTGACGACCGCGATCTCGACCCCCATCTGGGGCAAGCTCGCCGACCTCACCAACCGCAAGGTGCTGTACCAGCTCGCGATCGTGATCTTCGTGCTCGCCACCGCCGCGGCCGGCTTCTCGCAGAGCCCCGAGATGCTCATCGCCTTCCGCGCCGTGCAGGGCATCGGCGCCGGCGGCCTCGCCGCCCTCAGCCAGGTGCTCATGGCCGACATCATCAGCCCGCGCGAACGCGGCCGCTACATGGGCCTCTTCGGCGCCGTCATGGCCGTCGCCACGATCGGCGGGCCGCTGCTCGGCGGTGTCATCACCGACGCGTGGGGCTGGCGCTGGAACTTCTTCGTCGCCCTGCCGGTCGCCGTCGCCGCCCTGATCATCGTGCAGCGCACGCTGCACATCCCCGCGCGCGAGCGTAAGCAGACGAGCATCGACTACCTCGGCATCGTGCTGCTGTCGGTCTCGGTCTCGCTGCTGCTGATCTGGGTCACCCTCGCCGGCGACTCGTTCGAGTGGATGAGCGTCGAGACGCTGCTCATGGTCGGCGGCGCCGTCGTCGGAGCCATCCTCTTCGTCGTCACCGAGCTCAAGGTGCGCGAGCCCCTCGTGCCGCTGACGCTGTTCCGCAACCTCACCTTCACGCTCTCGGTCATCGCCTCGATCGCCACCGGCATCGCGATGTTCGGCGCCTCGGTGTTCCTCAGCCAGTACATGCAGCTCGCGCGGGGCGCGACCCCGACCGAGGCCGGCGTCATGACGATCCCGATGATCGGCGGACTCCTCGTGGCCTCGATCGGCGTGGGCGCGCTCATCACCCGCACCGGCAAGTGGAAGCCGTTCCTCATCGTCGGCGCCATCCTGCTGATCGGCGGATCGAGCCTGCTCTCGACCATCCACTACGACACCGACTTCACCCTCGTCTCGCTCTACATGGCGATGCTCGGCGCGGGCGTCGGCATGACGATGCAGAACCTCGTCCTCGTCGTGCAGAACACGACGCGGCCGACCGAGATCGGCGTCGCCAGCTCGGGCGTGACCTTCTTCCGCAGCCTCGGCGGCACCATCGGCGTCTCGGTCATGGGTGCGGCCCTCGCCTCGCAGGTCACCACGCTGGTGGGCGAGCGCAAGACCGACATCCAGTCCGCTCTGATGTCGCTGGGCGATCAGGCGCAGACGTGGGCCACGCAGCTGCAGTCGGGCGCGCTGCCGCAGGTCTCGGCGATGCCCGAGGCGCTGCGGGTCGTGTTCGAGGACATCTACGCGACGGGCATCTCGCACTCGTTCCTCATCGCCGTCCCGTTCGCGGTGCTGAGCCTCATCGCGATCGTGTTCCTGCCCAACAAGCCGCTGAACACGATGACGACCACCGAGCGCATGCGCGCGGGCGAGGCCGACCTCGCGACGGTGTCCGTGCCCGAGGGCATGGGCGTGCTGACCGCGACCGGTTCGGTGCGCACCGCCGAGACCGCGCCCGAGACTCGTCGGTCGGCTCGATAACATGATCGGGATGACCGCGGCGCCCGCTTCCGACGGCTCTCGGGGCGCATGTGCCCCCGAGGCCGCGGGCGCGGGCGCCGACCCGGCGGCATCGGACGAGCGCACCGCCGCGGTGCGCGCGCTGGAGCTCGAGTTCGGCGAGCTGTTCACGCACGTCCGCCGCCTCTTCGCCGAGAACGCCAACCGTCTGAGCCCCGGCATGCTCCCCGGTGCCTACAAGGTCTTCACCACCATCGCCCGCCGTGGCGAGATCACCCTCTCGGCCCTCGCCGAGGCGCTGCACTCCGACAAGGGGCAGATCAGCCGCACCGTGCGCGAGCTCGAGGAGCTGGCGCTCGTGCAGCGCACCCCCGACCCCGCCGACGGGCGTTCGAGCCTGCTGTCGGCGACGCCCAGCGGCCTCGAGCGGCTCGGCGCCGTGCGCGCGCCGCGCGAGAACTCCCTGCTGACGGCGCTCGAGTCGTGGCACGTCGACGACATCCGCGAGCTCACGCGCCTGCTGCACGCGCTCTCAGCGTCCGAGACGCCCGACTGATCGAGGCCGACGCCGCGAGCTTCTCGGCACGGTGACCCTTCCGTAACACGGTCGAGACATAGTCACGATTGACTGAGGTCGACCGAGCATCACCGCTGCCGACGCCGGCAGTGCGAGGAAGGAGCGACGGATGAGATTCCAGCCGCTGCGCACAGCATCCGCCGCCCAGCCCGCCGCATCGGTCGCCGCGCCGCCCGAGACGATGCGAGCCGTCGTCTTCGACGAGCCGGGCGGTGCCGATGTGATGCGTCTGGCCGAGGTCCCCGTTCCCTCCCCCGCGCTCAGCGAGGTGCTCGTGCGCATCGTCGCCGCGGGCGTCAACCCGATCGACGCCAAGACGCGCGCGGGTCGCGGCGTCGCCGGGCTGATCGACCGCTGGCCGAGCACGCTGGGCTTCGATTTCAGCGGCGTCGTGGTGGCGAGCCCGTACGAGACGCACGAACTGCAGCCGGGCACCGAGGTGTACGGGATGCTGCCCTTCCCGCGTTCGGGCGGAAGCTACGCCGAGTACGCCGTGGTGCCCTCGCTCTCGGTGGCGCGCAAGCCCGCGAGCCTGTCGCACGTCGAGGCCGCCGGTGTGCCGCTGGCCGCGCTGACGGCGTGGGGACTGGTGGTCGAGACGGCGCACGCCCACGAGGGGCAGCGGATGCTGATCCACGCCGGCTCCGGCGGCGTGGGGCATTTCGCGGTGCAGCTCGCGGCGTACTTCGGGGCGCGGGTGACCGCGACCGGATCGGAGCACAACTTGCCGTGGCTGCGCGAGCTCGGCGCCGCCGTCGCGATCGACTACGCCACGACCCGGTTCGAGGACGTCGTCGGCGAGATGGACGTCGTGATCGATCTCGTCGGCAACGTCCACGACGACACCGGCTCGCGTTCGCTCGACGTGCTGCGTCCGGGCGGGCTGTACGTCATGGTGCCGACGGGCGGCTGGCCGGGCTACGCCGACGAGGCGGCCGCGGCGGGCGTGCGGGCCACCGGCTACAAGGTGGTCCCCGACGGCAGCGTCCTGTCGACCCTCGCGCGACTGCTCGATTCCGGCGCCATCCAGGTCTTCGTCGGCGGTGTGCACGACCTCGCCGACGCGGCGGCCGCTCACGTCGAGGTCGAGCGGGGACACGCCCGCGGCAAGGTCGTGCTGACGATCGCCGACGTCTAGCGTCAGCGCTCGGGCGAAGGCTCGAGCACCCGGCGCGCTTCGGCCACCACCTCGTCGGCCACTGCGTCGAGCAGCGGTGAACGCAGGTTCCACTGCTGCCAGTACAGCGGCACCACGATGTCGTCGCCGCCGAGCGCGACGAGGTCGCCCCGCTCGAGGTGCGGGCGCGATTGAAGCGTCGGCAGTAGCGCCCACCCGAGTCCGAGCACGACGGCCGTCGCGAAGTCCTGCGACGCGGGCACGCGGTGGCGCGGCGCCGCGGCTGCATCGACGCCGAGGCTCCGGAGCCACCGCGTCTGCAGCTCATCGCGACGATCGAAGTCCACGACCGGAGCCCGCATCAGCGAGTCGGCGTCGACGCCGGCGGCGAACCACCTCTCGACGAGCCTCGGCGACGCGACGGCCTCGTACCGCAGCGCTCCGAGCGCGCTGACGCGGCATCCGGCCACGGGGGCACGCCTCGACGTCACCGCCCCCATCACGGTCCCGCTCTCGAGGAGACCGGCCGTGAAGTCCTGGTCGTCGCGGTGCAGGTCGAAGACGACGTCGTGCGCGGCCCCCACGCGAGCCAGCGACGACAGGAACCAGGTCGCGAGCGAGTCGGCGTTCACGGCGAGCGGCACCGTCGTCGCCCCGTCGCCTCCGTCGGCGAGGACATCGCGTTCGAGCAGCGCCAGCTGCCGGGCGTAGCGGACGAACGGATGCGCCGCCTCGGTCGCCCGGACCGGCTTCGACCGCACGAGCAGCACCCGCCCCGCGATGCGCTCGAGGGCGCGGATGCGCTGACTGACCGCCGAGGGGGTGATGTGCAAGCGCCGCGCCGCGGCATCCAGGCTCCCCTCGTCGAGCACGACGACGAGGGTCTCGATGAGTTCGGGCGGCACCTTCATCTGAAGCTCTGCTTCATCGAGTGAAGAGTCATGAGCTGGACTGTACCCGACGGCGACCGTAGCGTCGGTGCGTGCTCTCCGCCTCGATCGCCGGCTTCGGTCTCGGCCTCTCGCTCATCCTCGCCATCGGCGCGCAGAACCTTTTCGTGCTGCGTCAGGGCATCCGGCGCGAGCACGTGCTGCTCGTCGCCGTGATCTGCGCCGGCTCCGACGCCGTCCTCATCGTCGCGGGGGTCGCAGGCGCCGGCGTCGTGCTGCAGAGCGTGCCGTGGATCGTCCCCGTCGTGCGCTGGGCGGGTGCCGTGTTCCTCGCAGGCTACGCCCTGCTCGCGGCGCGGCGGGCCTGGCGTCCGAGCGGCGCCGCTCTCGACGCGCGCTCCGACGGCGGGGACGGCTCGGGAGCGCGTCGCTCGACGGTGGCACTGACGTGCCTCGCGCTCACGTGGCTCAACCCGCACGTGTACCTCGACACCGTCTTCTTGCTCGGCGGCATCGCGGGCACGCACGGCGACGATCGCGGTTGGTTCGCGCTCGGGGCCGTCGCCGCGAGCGTCGCCTGGTTCTTCTCGCTCGCCTTCGGTGCGCGTCTGCTCGCCGGAGTGCTCGCGACGCCTCGCGCCTGGCGCGTGCTCGACGGGATCGTCGCGGTGGTCATGATGGCGCTCGCGGTGAGCCTCGTGTGGCCGTGAGGGAGGATGGTGCCATGCGAAGCGTTCACGTGATCGTCGGCGGCCGCGTGCAGGGGGTGGGCTACCGGTACAGCCTGCGACTCGAGGCCGAGCGCGCCGGTGTCGCCGGATGGGTGCGGAACCGGTCCGACGGCAGCGTCGAGGCTGTGCTCGAGGGAACGGATGCCGCCGTCGACGACGTCCTCGCCTGGATGGCCGGAGGCCCGCCCGGTGCGCACGTCGACGGCGCGCAGGTGACGGACGTCGACTCCGCGGCGATGCGCGGCTTCGAGGTGCGGGACACGCTCTGAGCCGGGATCCGGCGGCTCACGCGGCGGCCGATATCAGCGGGGCAGACCCACGGCGAGCTCATCGAGCACCGCGCCGGCATCCTCGCGCGTCGCGAGCGCCGACGCCTGCCCGGCCCAGAGCGACGACAGCTCCGGGTCGCCACCGGCGGCGGCACGGAACACCCCGGTGAGCCAGTTCTGCGCGGGGAACGGCGCGATCACCCCGCGCGCCTCGATCTCGCGCATCGCGCGGTTGGGGATGCCTCGCGCGAGCCGCCCGCTCATCGCGCGCGTCAGCACCGTGGCGGTATCGGCAGCCCCGGCGATCGCGGCACGGTGCCCCTCCGACGCGGCCGACTGGCGGGTGCGCAGGAACGCGGTCCCGACTTGGACGCCCGACGCACCGAGCGCGAAAGCCGCGGCGACGCCCCGCCGGTCGGCGATGCCGCCCGCGGCGATCACGGGGATCCGCACGGCGTCGACGACCTGCGGGACGAGCGCGATCGTGCCCACGAGCGAGTGCTGCGGCTCGGCGAGGAACGACACCCGGTGCCCGGCGGCCTCGGCGCCGCTCGCGATGAGGGCATCGACGCCTCCCGCCTCGAGAGCCAGCGCTTCGGCGACCGAGGTCGCGGTGCCGACGACGCGGATGCCGCGGCGGTGCGCCTCGTCGACGGTCTCGCGGGCGGGGACGCCGAAGACGACGCTGAGCACGGCGGGCGCGGCATCCCACACCGCGGCGAGCTGCTCGTCGAGCGTCGGGACGAAGCGCTCGGGTTCGGTGGGGACGGGCACCCCGGCGGCCTCGTAGAGCGGTCGCAGGGCCTCACGCGACGGCGCGAGATCGACCCCACCGGGCATGACCTCGTCACCGAGCGGCAGCCAGAGGTTCAACGCGAACGGACGCGACGTGCGCTCGCGCAGCTGTGCGGCGGTCTCGCGGATGCGCGCACCGTCGTAGCCGTAGAGGCCGAACAAGCCGAGCCCGCCGCGGTTGCTCACCGCCGCGGTCAGCTCGGGCGACGACAGTCCTCCGAACGGTCCGAGGATGATCGGCAGGTCGATGCCGAAGAGGTCGGAGAGGGTGCGCGCCATGGTCCGACGCTACTCCGCGACAACGATAGCGGCGGCAGCAACAGCGGCGGCAGCGACGGCGGTGGAACGACGAACGGGGCCCCGCCCGAAGGCGAGACCCCGTTCGTGCGAACGACGATCAGACGAGAGCGTTGACGTCCAGCGGGATGCCGGGGCCGAACGTGGTCGACAGGGCGCCCTTCTGGATGTAGCGGCCCTTGGCGCTCGACGGCTTCAGGCGGACGATCTCCTCGACCGCCGCGTTGAAGTTCTCCTCGAGCTGCTCGGCCGAGAACGAGACCTTGCCGACGACGAAGTGCACGTTGGCGTGCTTGTCGACGCGGAACTCGATCTTTCCGCCCTTGATCTCCTCGACGGCCTTGGCCGGGTTGGGGGTCACGGTGCCGGTCTTCGGGTTGGGCATGAGGCCGCGGGGGCCGAGCACCTTTCCGAGACGACCGACCTGGCCCATGAGCTCGGGCGTCGAGACGGCCGAGTCGAAAGCGGTCCAGCCGCCGGCGACCTTCTCGATGAGCTCGGCGCCGCCGACCTCGTCGGCACCCGCCGCGATGGCGGCCTCGGCGGCCGGGCCCGTCGCGAAGACGATGACGCGAGCGGTCTTACCCGTGCCGTGGGGCAGGATGACCGTGCCACGGACCATCTGGTCCGCCTTGCGCGGGTCGACAGCGAGCTTCAGCGCGACCTCGACGGTCGAGTCGAACTTCTTCGAACCGGTGTCCTTCGCCAGAGCGACGGCCTCGGTGGAGCTGTAGAACGTGGAGCGGTCGATCTTCGCGGCCGCTGCTTCGTAAACCTTGGACTTAGCCATTGTGTTCTCCCCCTCAGCTCTCGACCGTGATGCCCATGGAACGGGCGGTTCCGGCGATGATCAGCGAGGCAGCCTCGATGTCGTTGGCGTTCAGGTCGGGCATCTTGGCCTCGGCGATCTCGCGGACCTGGTCCTTCGTGAGCTTCGCGACCTTGGTCGTGTGCGGCGTCGGCGAGCCCTTGGCGACGCCGGCGGCCTTCTTGATGAGCTCCGCCGCGGGCGGGGTCTTCAGGACGAAGGTGAAGCTGCGGTCCTCGTAGACGGTGATCTCCACGGGGATGACATTGCCGCGCTGCGACTCGGTCGCGGCGTTGTACGCCTTGCAGAACTCCATGATGTTGACGCCATGCTGACCGAGCGCGGGGCCGATCGGCGGCGCCGGGTTGGCGGCTCCGGCGTTGATCTGGAGCTTGATCAGGCCGGTCACCTTCTTCTTCGGTGCCATTCGTTTTCCTTTCGTCGAGAGGATGCCGTGCGGCATCCCTCTCCCGCACGTCCGGCATCTCCGGGCGGCGGTCGTGTCACACGGACGCGCGAGCGCCCGCAAACCCCCCAAGCCTACCGCATCCGGCATCCGTGATCGGCCAGGGTCGGGAGGTCGGGGGCCCCCACGACGAAGCGCCCCGCTCGTCGAACGAGGGGGCGCTTCGGCGACGGGATCGCTTACTGCTTGGTGACCTGGTCGAACGACAGCTCGACCGGCGTCTCGCGCTCGAACAGCGACACGAGCACCGTGAGCTTGCCGCTCTCGGGCTTGATCTCGCTGATCGAGCCGGGAAGGCCGGCGAACGAGCCTTCCTTGATCGTGATGGTCTCGCCGATCTCGAAGTCGACCTCGGTGACGACGCTGCGGGTCGGAGCGGCGACGCCCTTGGCGGCACCGGCCTTGGCGGGCGCGGCCTCCTTGACCTCGACGAGCGACTTCAGCATGTTGAAGGCCTCGTCGAAACGCAGCGGCGTGGGGTTGTGGGCGTTGCCGACGAAGCCGGTGACGCCGGGCGTGTGGCGAACGACCGACCAGGTGTCTTCGGTCAGCTCCATCCGGACGAGCACGTAGCCGGGGATCCGGACGCGCGTCACCATCTTGCGCTGGCCGTTCTTGATCTCGACGACGTCCTCCATGGGGACCTCGACCTGGTAGATGTCCTCTTCGACCTCGAGCGTCGACTTGCGCTGCTCGATGTTGGCCTTCACCTTGCGCTCGAAGCCGGCGTACGAGTGGATGACGTACCACTTGCCCGGGAGCATGCGCAGCTCGGTGCGGAACGCGTCGTAGGGGTCCTCGTCGTCGCCGACGGTGATCTCGATGCCGGCGGCGGCCTCGAACTCGGAGAGGTAGTCGACGGTCTCGTCGGAGACCTCGGCGTCGGGCTCGGGCCCGTCGTAGGGCTCGACCTCGTCGGCGGCCTCGGCGGCCTGCTCGGCGAGCTCCTCCTCGAGCGAGTCGGTCAGGACCTCGGCTGCGGCCTCGGCCTCGGCGGTCTCGTCGATCTCGAGGGCGTCGTTGACCACGGCGTCGGCCTCGGGGTCGTCGATCTCGACGCCGTCGAGGTCGGTGTCGTCCTGGTCAGCCTCGTCGTCCACCACGTGGACGGCGACGTGCTCGGCGGCGTCGGAGGCGTGCTCCTGCCCGGCGAGCACGTTGCCCTCCTGGGCTTCGTCGTCCTCGCTGGACTGCTCTGCGGCCGTGGCCCAGTCGACGTCGTCGGGGATGCGTTCTGACACTGCGTTCTCTTCCATCGATTATCGGGATGCCTGCGCGGCAGGCACTCGCGGGTCGTGCGGGAGGTGCCCGTCGATCAGCTCGGCACGCCGAAGACGACGGTCGTGACCCAGGAGAACAGGACGTTCAGGCCGTAGACGAGCGCCATCATCACGACGACGAATCCGAGGACCACTGCCGTGAACTTCACGAGCTCCTGGCGGGTCGGGGTGACGACCTTGCGGAGTTCGGCGAAGACCTGGCGGATGAAGATGATGATCCGCGCGAAGATGTTCGGCTTCTTCTCGCGGGGCGCGCCACCTGCGGCGACGACTTCGCCACCCTCTTGGACCATCGAACCCACCTGATACCTTCCGTGTGCCGACTGACGCCGACGCGCAGGGCGGACAGGAATCGAACCTGCAACCTGCGGTTTTGGAGACCGCTGCTCTGCCAATTGAGCTACCGCCCTAGAGATCCATCGGATCCCGGGTCTACGCCCGCACTCTTCCGCGACCCGTCGACTGCTCGACGATTGGGCATGGCGAAAGAATGCAGATTTCGACTGCTCCTCTCAGTGTACGTCATGACCGTCATGGTCGCGAACGAGCACGGGTCTCGGGCGTGTGCGTCACGCGAGGTGCTCGATGACCGCAGCGGTCGTCGATGCGCTCTTTCCTCCCCAGGGGGCATCGGCGCCAGGCTCTCCACATTCGGTGATATGAACGATGGCAATGTCGTACCCCCTCGTCAGAATGGGAACATGCAGACGAACGGGGCGGCGGGATCGGCGGGGCGAGACGGCTCACCGCACGACGCCGCGTTCGCGCAGTACGACGCCGCGTTGGGCTCTCTGCACGCAGGGCAGATCGCGTCGATGCGTGCGCTCGCGGAACTCGGTCGGTCGGCGTTGCGGGAGGCTCGGCGCGACGGGATCCGCGGGATGGCGTCCGACATGGAGCTGCGATCGGTCGCCGCCGAGGCGGCCGGTATGGCGCGGCAGGCGGACCGGCGGTTGCAGGCCGAGATCGACCACGCGATGACGGTGATCGACGATTACCCGGCCGTGTTCGCGGCGTGGGAAGGCCGGCGGATCACCCGCGACCACGTCGACGTCGTGGTGAAGATGGGCGCCGGGGTGCCCGAAGAGTTGCGGCCGGAGTACGAAGCAGCGGCGATCGTGCTGTGCGAGCGGGACATCCACACCCGCGTGCGGGAGCCGTTGCGGGCGTTGGCGGAGAAGCTGCACGAAAAGCCGTTCACCCAACGACACCGGGAAGCCGCGACCGGGCGGTACGTGCGGATGCTGCACGGGCCCGACGGGATGTCGACCGTGACCGCGGAGCTTCCCACGACCATCGCGGTGGGAATGATGGATCGGCTGACCCAGATGGGGCAGACGATCAAGGATGCGCGAGCGGATGCCGCGCGGGCGGATGCTGCGGGGGCGGGCGACGGCGCGGCGTTCGGTGCCGTCGAGCCGGATACGCGCACGACGGATCAGATCCGCGCGGACGTCCTCGCCGACCTCGTCCTCGGCGGTGCGCCCGTCGTCGACCCGACCTACGGGAAGGACGGGGCCGGAGCGCTCGGCGCGATCCGGGCACGCGTGCAAGTCGTCATCACCGCCGACACGTTGACCGGGAAAGACGAGCACCCTGCTGAAGCCGTCGGGGCAGCACTCGTTGACGCCGACACCGTCCGGGCTCTCGCCGGGCAGGCGTCGTCGTGGGATCGGTTGTTCATCGACCCCGTCACCCGCACCCCGTCGAAATCGACACCTACCGCCCCACCGCCGCCATGAGCAGATTGTTGAAGGCGCGGGACCAGCACTGCCGGTTCCCCGGATGCCGCAGAGCCGCGATCCGATGCGAGATCGACCACACCATCGACCACGCCCTCGGCGGACACACCCACATCTACAACCTCGCCCACCTCTGCCAAAGACACCACTCCATGAAGCAATTCACCCACTGGGGCGTCAGACAGATCAGCGGCGGGATCCTCGAATGGACCTCACCCCTCGGACGCATCTACCGCGAAGACCTCCCCATCCCGGCGGTCTGCTTCACCATCGACACCACCGAACCACCCCCACCACGAGCCGACCCCGGCGGACCACCCGAACCACCACCCTTCTGACATCCCGCGCTCGTGAACGGCAGTCAGCGATTGTGAACGCGAGCCAAAAATGGCCCGTCACCGGGAACTGTTACGCTCGCATTCGCACCGACCGCGCCGCCGGTGAGGCCTACCCGAGAACGAAACCAGGCGGATGAGCACAGGACGATCACAGCAGTTCCAGGTCGACCTCCGGGGCATCGTCGACCTCCTCAGTCGGCACATCTACTCGAGCCCGCGGGTGTTCCTCCGCGAACTCATGCAGAACGCATGCGACGCGATCACGGCCCGCGCCGAATTCGATGCGGCACCGAGCGGCGACGCCACCATGCCGACCGGGGCCACGTCCGCGGCGGGACGGGCGGCGCGCGGCAGCATCCGGATCACGCCGCTCAGCGACCGAAGCGACGAGTTCGTCGTCCGCGACGACGGCATCGGGCTCACCGAGTCCGAGGTCACCGAACTCCTCGCGACAGTCGGACGCAGCTCGAAACGCGACATCTTCGACCTGCCGCGCAGCGACTTCCTCGGACAGTTCGGCATCGGACTGCTGTCGTGCTTCATGGTCGCCGAGACCATCGTCATCCGCTCCCGGAGCGCTCGCGGCGGCGCCCCCGTCGAATGGCGGGGCCACACCGACGGGACGTTCACCGTCGCCACCATCTCCGACGACATCCCCGTCGGCACGAGCGTGCACCTGCAGCCCCGGCCCGGATTCCGCGACCTCCTGAGCACCCCCGCGACGGTCGACCTCGCCGAGACGTTCGGCGAGTTCCTGGCCGTGCCGGTCCGCGTCGACCTTCCCGGCGGCGGGGACCAGCTGACGACGCGCACCCCGCCGTTCCGGGCAGCCAACGGCGACCTCGACGAGGCCGCCCGATGGGCGTACGGGCGCGACCTCCTCGGCGAGGAACCGTTCGACGCCATCCCGCTGCACGTGGCCGGGACCGACACCGTCGGCACGGCATACGTCCTCGCCTCGTCGCCGCCACCGGGAGCCCGCCAAGCCACGCGCGTCTACCTCGGCCGCATGCTGCTCAGCGAGAGCGCCGACGACATCCTCCCCGACTGGGCCTTCTTCGTCCGCGCGGTCATCGACTCCAACGCCCTCAGCCCCACGGCCAGCCGTGAGGCACTCGTCGAGGACGATGCGCTCGAGCACACACGCGAACAGCTCGGCGCGGCGATCCGCCGCTGGGTGCTCGACCTCGGCCTCACCGAGCCGCAACGTCTCGCGCAGTTCGTCGCGATCCACGAAGTCTCGCTCAAATCGCTCCTCCGCCATGACGACGAGCTCGCGGCGTTCATCGTGCGCTGGCTGAGCGTCGAGACCACGCACGGCCGGCTGCGCGTGGGCGACCTCGTCGGACGTTTCCCGCACGTCCGCTACGTCGAGACGGTCGACGAGTACCGGCAGGTCGCCGGGATCACCGATCCGAGCCACCCGCTCGTCAACGGCGGATACCTCTACGACGCCGAGCTGGTGCGCCTGCTCCCCCGCCTCTTCGACGGCGTGACGGTCGAGAACGTCGACCTGACCGACGAGCTCGACCGGCTCGACCCCGCTCCGCTCGACGATCGGGCGCGCGTGCTCGCGCTCGAAGAGCGGGCGACCGGCGCCCTGACATCCGTCGGCTGCACCGTCGTGGTGCGCTCCATCGACGCGGACGACCTCCCCGCCGTCTACCTCGCGGGCGCAGAGGCGCTCCGCGCCATCGACCGCGGTCGGGCGCGCTCGGTCGGCAGTCCCCTCTGGGGAGGCGTCATGGACCGCATCGACGCGACCGCCGAGCGTCTGCGCGCAGGCTCGTCCGGCGGCGACGCCGATCCGACCGGTGCTGCCGGAGTCCGCCTGTGCCTGAACTGGCGAAACCCCGTCACGCGCGCCCTCCTCGACATCCCCGACGACGCGGCGTTCGACCGCACCGTGCACCTGCTCTACGTGCAGGCGCTCCTCGCCGCCCAGCGCCCCCTGAGCGGAGACGACAGAGCCCTCATGACCGCAGCCCTGCGCGCGCTCGTCGAGCTCTCGGCCCGCCCCGCCTCCTGACCTGCCCGCTCTCCCCCATCCGCTCCTCGAAAGGACAGCATGAGCAGCGACCGCATCCTGGAACTCTTCGAGCAGATCGACCGCACTCCGGTCGGGCCCGAGGAGCGCGCCTTCATCGACGAGGCGATCGCTCTCGCCGTCGAGGCGGGTGATGAGCCCCTGGAGTACCGGGCGCGCATGCGACTCACCTCGTCCGCATGCATGAGCGGCGACACCGAGGCGATGCTGACGTCGTTCGCATGGTGCCTGGGCAAGCACGACGCCGAACCCGACCGCTTCCCCGCCGACCTCTCGGAGTTCGGTGACGAGACGGCCGACCTCATGTGGCAGTTCAAGTGGATGGCCGACAGCCTCGCCAGCTCGCCCGCCTTCGACCGCGAGCAGATCACCGCCGTGCTCGACGACATGGAGAGCCACTATCGGGCCGCCGGCCTCGGCCAGAGCGGCGTGCTCATGGCCCGCTTCGAGACCGCTTGGCTGGCCGGCCGCTTCGACGAGGCCGAGCAGCTGCGCCTCAAGCTCGAGACCACCCCGCGCGACAGCCACAGCCATTGCGACGCCTGCGTCCGCAGTGTCGTTGCCGGCTACCTCATCGAGACCGACCGCGAAGCGGAGGCCATCCGCCTCGTCGAAGAGCTCGTCGACGGAGAGTTCTCGTGCGGCGAGGAGCCCGAGCACGCCCTCGCG
The DNA here is from genome assembly GCA_036946435.1 of Microbacterium arborescens. GTDB lineage: Bacteria > Actinomycetota > Actinomycetes > Actinomycetales > Microbacteriaceae > Microbacterium > Microbacterium arborescens_A. The sequence goes on from JAQIJE010000021.1 coordinate 16,886, forward strand.
CGCTCGCTCGTGCCCTACCTCCACGCCGGCGAGCACGAGAAGGCCCGGCTGGCGCACCTGCGCAGCTACCGCCTCGCGAAGGACAACGCCGACAACCTCGCCATCGTGGCCGACAACATCGTCTTCTGCGCCATCACCGGCAACGAGGCCCGCGCTCTCTCGCTCGTCGAACGCCATCTCGACTGGCTCGCCCACGACGCCCTCGGCGTCGACGGTCACCTCTCCGCCCTCACCGCCTTCGCGATCGCGCTGGAGGCGGTCTCGGCGGCGGGCTACGCCGACACGATCGTCCGCGGCGCCGACTCCGACCGACTCCAGGCCTTCTTCGGTCCCCACGACGGCCCGTGGCACGCCGCCGGCCTCGCCGCGACCATGCGCGCCGAGGCCGAGCGCATCGCCGCCGAATTCGACCGGCGCGACGGCACCGACGGCCACGGCCGGCGACTCGCACGCGCCTGGGCCGTCGGCAGCGAGCGCCACGCCGTGCAGCTCTCGGCGGAGCCGCTGCTGCCCCGCGCAGCCGCGCTCCCCGCGCGCTCGGCGGACGAGCTGGCGCAGCGGGCCATCGAGCTCGGCGACTACGGTGCGAGCGAAGCCCTCGCCGCCGCCGACGCCGCGCTCCCCGTCGCGCCGGCCGGACAGCGCGCGAAGCTGCAGTCGATCCGCGTCGGCACCCTGCTCGCCCGGGGCGACGACGAGGGCGCGCAGCACGCGTTCGCCGCACGCCTCGACGAGCTCCGCGCCGCCGGACGCGGCCCCGAGGCACAGGTCGAAGAACGCGCGGGCCTGGCCCTGTGGGGACGCGGCCTGCCGGAAGACGTCGACACCCTGCGCACGCTGCTGGCCGAGGGCGACGCGATGCCCGAGGTGATGCGCGTCAAGCTCGAGACCGTTCTGGGCATCGCGATCGCCGAGGACGACGCGGATGCGGCCCGGGCGCTGTTCGACGACGCAGCCGCCCGCGTCGCGACGGTCGACGACGATGACGCGCGTCGCCTCGTGGCCCTGGCCCGCGCGTCGTTCGAGGGCGCCACGGGCGCCTTCGACGCGTGCGACGCCACGATCGCCACGGTCCTCGAGGATCCGGGTCTCGGCGCGGGCATGCGCGCCCGCCTGCTGGGGCTCCGCGCACGCATGCGCGGCGGACAGGATCGCTTCGCCGAGGGCGTCGCCGACGCCGACGAGCTGTGCCGCATCCTCGTCGAGCTCGACGCCCGCAGCGTGTTGCCGGGTGCGTACGTGCTCGCGGGAGCGCTCAGCGAGGATGCCGGTGCCGCCGGCGAGGCCGTCGCCCGCTACCGCTTCGCCGAGCGCGCCGCCACCGAGACGGGCGAAGCCGTCTCCGCGGTGCAGTACCGGCTCGCGCGCGCCCTGCTCGCGTCGGGATCGGCCGACGAGGCCGCCGAGATGCTCGTGACCGTCTACTCGGACGAGACCGAGCGTGAGGAACCCGCGGCATCGCGCGCGCAGACGCTCATGCTGCTCGCCCGCGCGTTCGAGGACGCCGGCGAGCCGGGCCGCGCGGTCGGCGCCTGGGAGTTCGCGGCGGAGCTGTTCGACGAAGGCGAGGCCCCCGTGGGCCGCGCCAACGCCCTGCTCGCGCACGGCCGACTGCTGCACCGCTTCGGCGAGTTCGACGACGCCCTCGCCTCGCTCGAGACCGCCGTCACGATCGCCCGCAGCGAGCCCGACCAGCTCGGCCTGCTCGTCGAAGCACGCCATGCCGAGGGCCAGGTGCGCACGGCGCGCAACGAGGAGGAGGCCCTCGCCGTCTTCGACGAGGCTCGCGAGATCGCGACGTCGCTCGGCGCCGCATGGCTCGTCGCCGACATCACGGACTCGCGGGCTCGAGCCCTGGTGGTCCTCGGCCGCGCCGACGAATCCATCGCGACCGCCCTGCAGGCCGCCGATGCGTTCGCCGAGGTCGGCGACGCCGGTTCGGCCGGCGCCGCCGAGCTGTTCGCCGCACGCGTGCTCACGCAGAACGAGCGCGCGGCCGACGCGGTTCCGCTCTACCGCTCGATCATCGAACGCGCCGCGGAGATCCCGCCACTGCTGCAGGTGGCCGCCGGCGAGCTCGGCGACGTGTTCGAGTCGCTCGGGCGCCCGGCCGAGGCCGCGGAGGTGCGCCTGCTGCTCGACGCCTGAGCGACATCGGCACGACGAAGGGCGCACCGATCCGGTCGGTGCGCCCTTCGTGCTGTTCGCCTCAGGCCCCGGTGCGGATGAGCTTCTTGTTGACGAACTCGTCAGCAGCCAGCAGACCGAGCTCGCGCGACGTCCCGCTGCGCTTCACGCCGCCGAACGGGAGCCCCGCCTCGTCGGCGAGCACCAGGTTGACGTAGACCATGCCCGCCTCGATCGCGTCCGCCACACGGGCGGCCTGCTCGGCGTCCGTCGTGAACACGTACGAGCCGAGACCGAACGGGGTGTCGTTGGCGAGCTCGATGGCCTCGGCCTCATCGGCGACGCGGTAGACGACGCCGACGGGACCGAAGAACTCCTCGCGGTACGCGTCCATCTCCGCCGTCACGTCGGTGAGCACGGTGCCCGGATAGAAGGCGCCGTCGCGCGTTCCTCCGGTGACGAGCGTTGCCCCCTGCGACACGGCACGATCGACCTGCTCCGCCAGCCGCTCGGCGGCGGTGAGGGACGACAGCGGACCGAGCACGGTGTCGTCGGCGAACGGGTCGCCGACCTTCGCGTCGGCGAGGGCCGCTGCGAACTTCTCGACGAACGCGTCGTAGAGGCCGTCGACGACGATGAACCGCTTCGCGCCGTTGCACGACTGCCCCACGTTGTCGAGCCGCGCCTCGGCGGCCGCCGACACCGCGGCATCCAGGTCGTCGGTCGACAGCAGGATGAAGGGGTCGGACCCGCCCAGCTCGAGCGCGACCTTCTTCAGGTTGCGCCCGGCGATCTCGGCGACCGCCGACCCGGCGCGCTCCGATCCGGTCACCGACACGCCCTGCACGCGGCGGTCCGCGATGACGTCGGCGGCCTGCTCGTTGCTCAGGTACAGGTTGGTGTAGACGCCCTCCGGAAAACCGGCGTCGCGGTACATCGCCTCGATCGCGGCCGCCGACTCCGGGCACTGGGGGGCGTGCTTGAGCACGATCGTGTTGCCGACCGCGATGTTCGGCGCCGCGAACCGGGCCACCTGGTAGTACGGGAAGTTCCACGGCATGATGCCCAGCAGCACCCCGAGCGGGCTCCGACGGATGACCGCCGTGCCCTCTCCCTCGATCGGGATCGGGCTGTCACCGGTGATCTCGTCGATGTGGTCGGCGTAGTAGGCGGTGATGTCGGCGGCGAAGTCGACCTCGCCCTCGGCCGCCGCGAGCGGTTTGCCCATCTCGCGCACGATGATCGCGGCGAGCTCGTCGCGACGTTCGCGATGAAGCTCGGCGACGCGACGCAGCCGGTCGGCGCGCTCGGCGGGAGCGACCGTGCGGGCCCACGCGCGGTAGGCGCTGTCGGCCGTCGCGAGCGCCTGCTCGACGTCGTCGTCGGTCGCGGGGTCGTAGGTGGCCAGCGTCTCGCCGGTGGCGGGGTTGGTCACGGCGTACGTGCTCATCGGTTCTCCTTCGTCTGCTCTCGGCATCGGATGCCGTCGTCGGTGCCGGTCACTCGGCCGGGATCAGGGTGTACTTCGTCGAGAGGTACTCGTGGATGCCCTCGAGACCGCCCTCGCGACCGATGCCCGACTGCTTGACACCGCCGAACGGTGCCGCCGCGTTCGAGACGACCCCGACGTTGAGCCCCATCATGCCGGTCTCGAGCCGGTCGATCATCCGGTGGCCCCGCGCGAGGTCCTGCGTGAAGACGTACGAGACGAGCCCGTACTCGGTGTCGTTGGCGAGGCGCACGGCCTCGTCCTCGTCGGCGAAGGTCGCGATCGCGAGCACCGGACCGAAGATCTCCTCGCGCAGGATGTCGCTGCCCGCGGCGACCTCGGTCACGACCGTCGGCTCGAAGAAGGTGCCCTCCCCCGCGATCGCCGAGCCCCCCGTGCGCACCGTCGCCCCGCGCGCCACGGCATCCGCCACGAGGTCGCCGGTCTTGGCGACCGCCTTCTCGTCGATCAGGGGCCCGATCTGCACACCGTCCTCGGTGCCGCGCCCGATCTTCATGGCGGCGACGCGCTCGGTGAGTCGGTCGGCGAACTCGTCGGCGACCGAGGCGTGCACGATGAACCGGTTGGCGGCGGTGCACGCCTGCCCGATGTTGCGGAACTTCGCGAGCATCGCCCCCTCGACCGCCTTGTCGAGGTCGGCGTCGTCGAACACGACGAAGGGCGCATTGCCGCCGAGCTCCATCGACACCCGCAGCACGCCCTCGGCGGCCTGCTCGATGAGCTTGCGCCCCACCGGCGTCGAGCCCGTGAACGAGAGCTTGCGCAGCCGGGGGTCGGCGATGATCGGAGCGGCGACCTCGCTCGAGCGCGTCGCGTTGACGACGTTCACGACGCCGGCGGGCAGCCCTGCCTCCTGCAGGATCTGCACGAACAGCGTCGTCGTCAGCGGCGTGAGCGCGGCCGGCTTCACGACCACCGTGCACCCGGCGGCGAGCGCCGGGGCGATCTTGCGCGTCGCCATCGCGAGCGGGAAGTTCCACGGCGTGATGAAGAACGACGGGCCGACCGGCCGCTGCGAGACGATCATGCGTCCGGTGCCCTCGGGGTTCAGCCCGTACCGGCCCGAGATTCGCACCGCCTCTTCGCTGAACCAGCGCAGGAACTCGCCGCCGTAGACGACCTCCCCGCGCGCCTCGGCGAGGGGCTTGCCCATCTCGAGCGTCATCAGCAGCGCCAGGTCCTCCTTGCGCTCCTGCACGAGGTCGAACGCACGGCGGAGGATGTCGCTGCGCACGCGCGGCGCGGTGGCGGCCCACGCCTCCTGCGCGGCGACGGCGGCGGCGTCGAGCGCACGGATGCCGTCGGCGGGCGACGCGTCGGCGATCTCGACCAGGGTGCGTCCGGTCGCCGGGTCGGTGACGGCGAAGGTCGCACCGCCCTCGGCGTCCACCCACTCGCCGCCGATGAACAGCCCCCGCTCGATCCCCGCCAGCAGTCGTGCCTCGTCCTCGTGCGTCATCGCGCCACTCCTCTCGCGCGCCGGCTGACCGGCGCATCCTTGGTCAAAGTCTCTCCCCGGAAGAACGCGGGGCGTTTCACGGCCTGCCACACCATCACGACGACACCGATGAGGATCACACCGGCCCCGAGGATGAAGACGAGGCCGACGCCGCCGATCTGCGACCCGCTGCCGTAGGCCGGATCCATCGTGTCGATCAGCGTCGTCACGAACAGCACGGCGAGGATCACGCCGCCGACCAACGGGAACAGGAACGTGAAGAAGACGTTCCGCGCCGAGTCGAACCACTGCTTGCGGAAGTACCAGACGCACGCGAAGGCGGTGAGGCCGTAGTAGAAGCAGATCATCATGCCGAGGGCCAGGATCGTGTCCGACAGCACGTTCGTGCTGACGATCCGCATGAAGGACGTAGAACCCCGCGGCCACGACCGCCGAGACGATCGTCGCGTAGCCGGGCGTGAAGAAGCGCGGGCTCACCTTCTGAGAACTTCTCGGGCAGGGCGCCGTAGTGCCCCATCGCGAGGAGCGTCCGCGCGGGACCGACGAACGTGGACTGCAGCGACGACGCCGAGCTCGTCGAGCACCGCGAGCGAGACGAGGAAGGCCAACGGCCCCAGGATCGGCCCCGACAGGTGGAAGAAGACGTTCTCCTGGATGTCTTCGTTGCCCAGTCCCAGTTCTCCCGTGCCGACGCCGGCGAACATGATCATCGCGATGGCGAGCAGCAGGTACAGCGCGACGATCATGACGACCGTGATCGTCGCGGCCCGGCCGGGCGTGCGCTCGGGGTCCTTCGTCTCCTCGTTCATCGTGAGTGGGTGACGTCCCATCCCCAGAAGATGAAGATCGACAGCGACAGTCCCGCGGCGAACGCACTGAAGGTCGGCACCGCGAACGGATTGAACCACGACCAGTCGAACGGCGTCGCATCGAACGCGTTGCCCGAGACCGCCTCGACGATCGCGGCGCCGGCGAAGAGCACGAGCACGAGCACCTGGAACGCCACGAGCCCGTACTGGAGCTTCTGCGTGGTCTGCATGTCGCGGTACGAGATGAAGGTCGCCGCCGCGACGAACAGGACGCAGACGAGCACGTTGATCCAGACGACCGAGGCGAGGCCGGCGATGGACTCCTGCCCGGTCAGCTGTGCGATCAGCAGGAAGAGGAAGTCGACGGCGACGCCGGCGAGGTTCGAGAGGACGAGGATCGTCGCGGCGACGAGCCCCCAGCCGGCCATCCAGCCCACCCACGGACCGAACGCGCGCGCAGCCCACGTGAAGCTCGTGCCCGAGTCGGGCATGCGGTTGTTGAGCTCGCGGTACCCGAACGCGACGAGCAGCATCGGGATGAAGCCCACCAGGACGATGGCCGGAACCTGCGTGCCCACGACGGATGCCGTCGGTCCGACCGCCGCCGTGAAGGTGTAGGCCGGGGCGATGCACGAGATGCCGATGACGACGGCGCCGATGAGGCCGACCGTCCCCGCACTCAGCCCCTTGCGGGAGATCCCGCCGGTGACCGGGTCGCCCGCGGGCACCCCGGTCTCGTCTGCTCTGGTCATGCGCTCGCTCCTTCGCGGTCGCTGCGGGTACGGGGGACCACGATCATCGGGGGCGGTCACGACGCGCAGCATCCGTGCCGCGGTCGATCCGAGGAAGAGGCGGCGCGGTTTGCGCGAGGCGGCTCGAGCCGACGAGGACGATCTCGCCCGCCTCCCACTCGAGGTTCGACGCGGCATCCTCGACGCGCTCGCCCGCCGCGATCTCCGCCGTCACCTCCGCGTCGGCGGACAGTGCGGCCCGCACCTCGTCGAGCACCTCCTGGGCGTGGCTCGCTCCGACGGTGCGGATCGCCCCGGTGTCGAGCCCGGCGGGCAGGTCGAGCGCGACGAGCGACAGAAGCCGCACCGGCGCTCCCGTCACCGCAGCCAGGCGGATCGTCTCCTCGACGAGCAGCTCGGTGCCCTCACGATCACGACCGCCGCGGTCAGGCGGGTGATGTCGGTTGTCGGCGGGCACCCGCCGTGCACCGCGCGGGACGAGCGCGACGGAACGTCGGAGGAGTGCACGAGCTCGGCGGTCGTCGTGCCCAACCGGTGCCGCCCGCGGTTGCCTCCGTCGGCCGCGCCGACGACGATCAGCGACGCGCCGAGCTCGTCGGCGGTGTCGACGAGGCCCGCCGCCACCGACTCGGCGTAGCGGACGTGGGGCGCGGTGCGCGATGCCCTCGGGGATCGCCTCCGCGCCCTCACGCAGCCAATCGCCGGCCTGAACCCGCAGCAGCCGCTCGTACGCCGCATCGGGCGGGACGACTCCCGGCTTCTGGGCGGGCAGCACCAGCACGAGGTGCAGCGCCGATGCGGATGCCGCGGCGAGCCGCGACGCGAACGCGACGGCATCCCGTCCCGCCTTCGTCGCGGTGTACCCGACGACGATGCGACCCGACGACGCCGTCGCGCTCATGACCGGTCCCGCGTCGAGGATCTCGTCGGCGACGCGGGTGCCCCATCCGGATCGCGCCGTCGACGTGCTGGTAGCCGGGGCCGGCGAGGTCGCTGCAGGCGACGTGCAGCGGGCCGACGAGCTCGAGCTGCTCGGCGCCGTAGCGCGTCAGTCCGCCGAGGTCGAAGCTCGCCGCGTACGCGCCGCGCGTCCACTCCTCGCTGCCCCAGTCGCTCTCGTAGTACACGACGGGAATTCTGGG
>JAQIJE010000022.1:0-35867 GCA_036946435.1 Microbacterium arborescens
CGCGGTCGAGCACTCTTGGTCCAAGACGCTGTTCGGCAACCAGCACATGCTCCACGTGGCGAGTTCGATCTCGCAGGGTGGCGACGAGGTCACCGCCCCGCATCTCGAGCAGGCGACAGGGCTGAGCCCCAGCACCGTGCACCGCTTGCTGGGTGTGTTGTGCTCGGTTGGTCTGCTCTCGCGCGTTCCCCGTCGCGCGGGTGAACGAACTCAGCGCTACCGCCGGGAGCGTCAACCTTTCTGGAAGTCGATGTCACAGCTGAAAGAGCGCGCCCGCGACGCCGCCAACGCACCTCAGGTTCAGGAAGGGAGCGTGGGATGACTCGCCTCATCGTCGACGACACCGCGGCGGTGCCCCCGACGGCGCAGATGACCTTGAGACAAGGTCGAGCCGAGGTTCTTCTCGACGTGGACCTCCATGCCGAGGAGCTGCGTCGCCGCGCTCACTGGGACACGAAGCCGATTCTGAGCCTGGACCTGCTCAACCTGTTGTTGACGATGCCGCTGTCCTCAGCGGTGCCCGCGGAGGGCTTCTCCGACTACGACTGGCGCAGGCTGAAGGCCGGTAGTCGGATCGGCGCCGTCGACATCACCGGCGGGCACGCGGGTCCGCGTGCGACGAGGCGCGCGGTGCCGCCGCTGACGGTCCGGCACGCGACGGTCAGAGCCCGTCACTGGCGCACCGGGCTGAGTGCGACGTCGCGGTTCGCGCCCTACTGTTCGCGCGACCTGATCCTCGACGGTCTGCCGGCAGACGATCTGGAGCTTCGCTTGGAGGCCGACTACCTCGGTGTCGGGGTCTGTGTGCGAGGCGACGATCCCGACCAGCCGGTCCGCCGGGTGATCGAGCCCGCACGGTTCCGGCCGGCGCGATACACCGGAGCGTCGTGGCTGTTCGGCGAGCGTCTGCTCGCCGAGCACGCCGTCGTGCTCGAAGGCTGAGCCCGGTCAGGGCTGGCGAAGCCACTCCTCGACGTCCGGCGTGGTCTTCACGTCCGCGCCGATACGGCCCTTGAGTGCCTGGCGCTCGTACTCGACGTCCAGCAGGCGGCGCTTCCACCAGGCGGCGATCTGCTCGGTCGTGAGGCCGTCGATCTCCCGGCGCATCGTGGTGGTCTCGTGCAGGTTATGCAGGTGCGCCTGCAGACGCTGCTCGTCAGAGCCGTTGAACCGGTCGATGTCGCGGCCACCGCAGTGCTGGCACGAGCAGGTGTCGGCTTGGGCGCTGGCGTACCACTCCTGCTGCATCTTGCTGCTACGGCGGTAGCGCAGCAGATTCGCCAGCAGCACGTGCGGGGACATATCGCTCTTGTCAGAGGAGAAGCCGCCCTTGTCCGGGAACGCGAGCCGTCGCAGGCTCGGGAGCTGACCGATCGCCGCCGCGCGGGCGCCGTGCGCGAGGGCGTCGAAAGCGGCAAGGTCCGCGCGCCAGGGCATCGCCCACGGAGCAGCCTCGAACAGGCGCCGGTAGCTCGGGATCGCGCCCTTGTGCGCCAGCGGGTTCGCGGAACTGTCGGCCAACGCGATGGCCACCGGATGCCGGCTGCGCGTGACGATGGCGATGAGCTGCTTGATGTTGCTCTCATCCAGCCACCGGTAGTGGACCGGCAGCAGGAACACGAAGTCGTCTCGGTCCAGGTCGTTCGCCTGCTTGAGGGCGGCCTTCATCGCCTCCGAGTCGCCCGCCTGGAACACCGCCGTCGGCGTGACAGCGACGCTCGCTCCTACCTGAAGCTGAGCGTCGAGCACGTCACCAAGCTTCTCCTCGAAGAGGCCCGAGGTCTCGAGCACAAACGGTGCCTCTTTCGTCGCCCACACCGCCGTGGAGGTGGGCTCCACCAACATCATGAGATCCGGATACTGCCGACGCAGGGTCCGCACCGTCCGGTGAGCGTTGGCTCCGGTGACGATGAGACCGCTCACCGTGGGGTCGACGTAGGGCGCAGTCGCTTCGGCTTCGGCGCTGGCCAGAACCAGCACCCGAGTGCCGAGCCGTCGCGCGGCCTCCGTATCGGCAGGGCGCGGGACCGTGCCGATGCCGCCGGGCAAGCCACCGCCGACGCGGCTCATCTCATCGGTGCTCATGCGACCCTCCCCAATACATCTCGGTGAACTCGTCCTCGGTCATCTGCGCAGACCGGGCGATATCGGCGACGGACTCCCCAGCGCTCAACCGCTCCTGGATCACGCGCGGCAGCAACGTAGGAGTCTCAGACAGGACGCGCACCGGCTCGTTCTTCCTGTAGCCCGCGCGAGACAACTCGATGTTCAATGCCCGGTACCGCGCATCGCCGATACCCCCGAGATCACGACCCCGGCGCAACAGAGCAGCCATCGAGACACCCCACTCCGACTTCAGCTTCGCAAGCTTCGGGACAGTCAGCCCGGCCAGCTGCGCGCGTACGGCGAAGGCCGGCATGAGCAGCTCGCTCGCGAACCGGTCGGCCTCGCTCTCCTGCTCCTCAGTCGGAACCTGATGCATCACAGCGTGAGCGAGCTCGTGCGCCAACGTGAACCGCTGGCGATCAGCAGGAGCATGATCGCCCAGGAGAATCAGCGGACGCCGACTCTCCGGCCAGCTCACGATCGCATCGATCCGCGTCGAGCCCAGCGGACGCGCCACCACAACGACCCCGGCACGTTCGAGCGCAGGCACAAGAGGTAGAGCAGGGCCCTCGGGCAGATCCAGAACGGCACGAACGTTCCGCGCGATGTCTTCAGGACTGTCGAAACCATCCTCCGGCAGCGGGATCCGCGGCAGACGCAACTCCGGCGCACGCTCTCCAAGGATTCCCGCGACCTGCAGGTGGGTGAGGTCAAGCTCTGCCCTCAACTGATTCGCCTTCGACACCGGCAGAGTCGACCGCTTCCGGTGGAACACGTACGGAGACGAACCGATCTCGGACACGGGAACGACGATCAGCTTCACCGGGACGCTCAGGGCATCAGCCAGAATCGTCAGTCGCTCTTCATCGAGCAAGAGCACTCCGCTCTCCGCCTTCGACAGCACGCCCTGAGAGATGCCGGTCCTCTTGGACAACTCGCTCTGCGTCATCCCCCGGGCAACGCGGATCGTGCCGAGCATGATGCGGCCCGGCTCTTCGACCGCGGTGAGCAATGACATGGCTGTAACTCTACTCGCCATCGCCGACAAGCTCCAGATTCAATCTGCAAAAATATTTCTGCGGGTTCAGTGCAGTGCGATGCTCACCGGTGCGGTCCAGTCCGACCCCCTCCGAGGCCAAGGCTAGGGGGGTTATTCACTCCATGTGGTATTACCCGCGTGCGTCGCGCCCGAGACGACGACACTGCGACCGTTCGCGACGGCGGTGCGCAACAGCGCCGCGGCGTCGGGTTCGACCGAACCGGCGGCGACGAGGTCGTCGAGCGTCCGGTGGGTCCGGAGGAACTTCCGGACGTTGACGGCCCAGTGCCGCGTGATGTCGGGGATCGCGACGTGCAGGCGCGACCCGTCGGGAAGCGAGACGTCCGCGAACGGCTGGCTCAGATCGACCCGGCGCCCCGTCGCCTGCAGCATCCGCTCGACGAGGTCGCGGACCTGCCCCGCCGTCAGCGTCAGCGCCACCCGTTCGCTGCGGCCGCCCCGCGCGACGAAGATGCGGTCGGGAGCGTTGATCCACAGCTCCTCGACGCTCGGGTCGTCGAGGAGCGCCTGCAGGGGACCGAGACCCGAGACCGCGGCGAGCACCTCGCGCACCATCGCCGCCTCGTCCTCGACCGCCGGTAGCCCCCACGCGAACGCGACATCGGCGTACTGCCGCACCTCGGCGGCCGCGATGCGCGCAACCGCGTCGGGGGCGACCGCGGGATCGATCCGTTCGGCCCGCAGCCGGTCGCGCACCCGCTCGATCACGGCGCTCACCCCGCCGGACCCCGGATCGGCGACGTGGACGGCGGACGCGTAGGAGAAGCTCACCCGCAGCATCCTGCCGACGCCGTCTCCTCGGGGTCGGCGACTGTCCACAGGCCGCCACGGACACGACCCCGCGGGCGAAGACGCCGCGACGACCTCGGCTCAGTCGAGCAGCTCGATGCCGAACCCCGAGACGACGGCGCGCACCTCGTCGAGGTAACGCCGCGCCTGCTCGGTCAGCGGGATCGCGGTGCGGCCGATCCAGCCGATCTCGATGCGCTCGTCGATGTCGAGGGGTACGGCGACGATCTCGGGATCGAGGTCGTCGCTGATGATGCCGGTCGAGATCGTGTAGCCGTCGAGACCGATCATGAGGTTGAAGATCGTCGCCCGGTCCGACACCCGGATCTCGCGCTTGCTCGACAGCGTCGAGAGCACCTCCTCGGCGAAGTAGAACGAGTTGTTGGCCCCCTGGTCGAAGGTGAGTCGCGGCAGATCGACGAGGTCGTCGAGCGTGGCGCGCTCGCGCGAGGCCAACGGGTTCCGCCGCGAGACGAAGATGTGCGGCTCGGCGACGAAGAGCGGATGGAACGCCAACCCCGAGTCCCGCAGCAGCTTGTCGATGACGTTCCGGTTGAAGTCGTTGCGGAAGAGGATGCCGAGCTCGCTGCGGAGCGTACGGACGTCCTCGATGATGTCCCAGGTGCGCGTCTCGCGCAGGGAGAACTCGTACTCGAGCGCGCCGGTGCTCCGGACCATGCGCACGAAGGCGTCGACGGCGAACGAGTAGTGCTGCGCCGACACTCCCAGCAACCGGCGCGACGGCGGCCGCCCGAGATACCGCTGCTCGAGGAGCTCGGCCTGCTCGACGACCTGGCGCGCATACCCCAGGAACTCCACGCCGTCCCCGGTCAGGGTGACCCCGCGCGCCGACCGGACGAGCAGATCGCGTCCGACCCGCGCCTCCAGATCCTTCATCGCGGCAGACATCGTCGGCTGGGCGACGTAGAGCAGATCGGCGGCCGCCGACATCGACCCCTCAGCAGCGACCTCGATGAAGTACTGCAGCTGTTGCAACGTGATGCCGCTCGCACGCTTGGCCATAGTCACAGACTATGCCTCATCATAGCGACCGGGAATTACCCGATGCCCGACGGATGCGCGCACGATGAATCCATCGTTGTCCGCCCGGCCCGTGAGGGCTCCGCTCCGATTGGCTTGCTCATGGCGAACGAGTTCACGTTCCGCATCACCACCACACGCTTCGACGAGGACTACGCCCCGTCGGCGAGCTCGCGCATCACCACCAACTTCGCCAATCTCGCGCGCGGCGAGCACCGTCGCGACAATCTCCGGGGCGCGCTCGCGATGATCGACACGCGGCTGAACGACCTCGCCCGGGCCGACAACCCCACCGGTGATCGGTACGCCGCGGAGCTCGACATCGTGTCGGTCGAGCTGCGGTTCGCCGCCGAAGGCGAGGACCGGGAGTTCCCGCTCATCGAGGTGCTCGACCTCCACATCGTCGACCGGGTCACCGGCGAGCGCCACCACGGAATCGTGGGCAACAACTTCTCCTCGTACCTGCGCGACTACGACTTCAGCGTGCTCCTGCCGTCAGCCCAGACCACCCCGGGCGAGTTCACCGTGCCCGTCGACTTCGGCGACCTGCACGGCAAGCTCTTCCGGCACTTCCTCGAGTCCGACGCCTACCGGGAGCGATTCACCCTCTCCCCCGTCGTCTGCATCAGCGTCTCGACGAGTCGCACCTACCGCCGCACGGGAAACCGGCACTCCGTCCTGGGCGTCGAGTACGCCCAGGACTCGTTCTCGCTCACCGACGAGTACTTCGCGAAGATGGGGCTGCAGGTGCGCTACTTCATGCCGCGCGGCAGTGTCGCGCCGCTGGCGTTCTACTTCCGGGACGACCTGCTGAGCGACTACACCGACCTGCAGCTGGCCGCGACGATCGCCACAATGGAGACCTTTCAGAAGATCTATCGCCCCGAGATCTACAACGCCGCCGCGCCCGCGGGCGACGTCTACCGGCCCACCCTCGAGAGCACCGACTTCTCGCGCACCCCGATCATCTACGACCGCGTCGAGCGCAGCCAGCTCGCCGCGACGCAGGGAAAGTACACCGACGAGCATTTCGTCACCCCGCACCGGCAGGTCCTCACCCGGTGGGCCGCCCGCTACCCGGCACCGGTCGCCCGATGACACGCGAAGGATCCCCCATGACGCTCCCCTTCCTGCCGACCTCGATCGTGGGCAGCCTGCCCAAGCCCTCGTGGCTCGCCCAGCCGGAGGTGCTCTGGTCCCCGTGGGAGCTGAGCGGCGACGCGTTGATCGAGGGCAAGCAGGATGCTCTGCGCGCCGCCGTGCAGGAGCAGCAGCGCCGGGGCCTCGACGTCATCAGCGACGGCGAGCAGACCCGCCAGCACTTCGTCACGACCTTCATCGAGCACCTCGACGGCGTCGACTTCGAGAACCGCGAGACGGTGCGCATCCGCGACCGGTACGACGCGAGCGTGCCCACCGTCGTCGGAGCCGTCAGCCGTCGCCGGCCCGTCTTCGTCGACGACGCGGCGTTCCTGCGTCAGCAGACCGACCGCCCGATCAAGTGGGCGCTGCCCGGACCCATGACGATGATCGACACACTGTCGGACCGCCACTACCGCAGCCGCGAGAAGCTCGCCTGGGAGTTCGCGACGATCCTCAACCAGGAGGCGCGCGAACTCGAGGCGGCCGGCGTCGACGTCATCCAGTTCGACGAGCCCGCGTTCAACGTGTTCTTCGACGAGATGAAGGACTGGGGCGTCGCGACCCTCGAGCGGGCGGCCCAGGGGCTGCGCGCCGAGACGGTCGTGCACATCTGCTATGGCTACGGCATCCAGGCCAACAACGACTGGAAGGCGACGCTCGGCCCCGAATGGCGCCAGTACGAGGAGTCGTTCCCGCTCCTGCAGCGCTCGAGCATCGACACCGTCTCTCTCGAGAGCCACCACTCGCACGTGCCGATCGAGCTCATCGAGCTGATCCGCGGCAAGAAGGTTATGCTCGGGGCGATCGACGTCGCAACCGACGACGTCGAGACCCCCGACGAGGTCGCCGATACCCTTCGCCGCGCGCTGGCGTTCGTCGACGCGGACAAGCTGATCCCCAGCACCAACTGCGGCATGGCACCCCTGCCGCGCGGCGTCGCGTTCGACAAGCTCAGCGCGCTCGTGGCCGGCGCCGCCATCGTGCGCTCCGAGCTCGCATCGCCCACGGACCAGACGGCCACCGCCGCCTAGCCCCGCCCGAGCGCGCCACCGCGCAGCGCGCTCGGGTTATCCCCGGCGCCGGGGTCGCGCGACGCAGCGGGATCGCGCGCACACTGGCAGCGGAAGGACGGTGGTCCCGTGCTCTCGATCCCCGAAGCCCTCACCGCTCAGGCGGACAACGGCCGGCACAAGGCCGACGGTCTGCGCACACCCGGCAGGTTCACGATCTCGGGCATGCTCGCCGGCGCGTACATCGGCGTCGGCGTCGTGCTGATGGTCACGGCCGCCGGACCGCTGTTCGCGGTCGGCTCGGGCTGGGGCAAGCTGGTCTCGGGGCTGGTCTTCGGCGTCGCCCTCACGATCGTCGTGATCGCGGGCGGCGAGCTCGTCACCTCGTCGATGATGACGCTGCCGCAGGCCGCGCTCGTGCGTGCCGTTCCGCCCGGCCGCGCCGCGGCGGCGATGGCGTGGACGTTCGGCGCGAACCTCGTCGGCTCGATCGTGTTCGGAGCGCTCGTCGTGGCATCCGGGGTCCTCCACAGCAACGCCGCGGCCGGGGCGATGATCTCCGACATGTTGGCCGCCAAAGCCCACGAGTCCCCGATCGAGCTGTTCGCCCGCGGCATCCTCTGCAACATCCTCGTGTGCGTCGCGATCTGGATGACCGTGCGTCTGCGCAGCGAGTCGGCGCGCATCCTCGCCGTGTTCGCCGCGATCCTCGCCTTCATCACGTCGGGCTTCGAGCACGTCGTGGCGAACATGACGACGTTCACCATCGGGCTGCTCAGCGGCGACCCCTCGGCGACCCTCCCGCTGTTCGCCCTCAACCTGCTCTGCGTCGGGCTCGGTAACCTCGTCGGCGGCGGGCTCGTCGTCGGTGCCGGGTACTGGTTCGTCGGCGGGATGCCGCACCTTCGGGTTGACCCGAAATCTCTGCCGCTCGCACAGGTCGGGCCTACCTCCGCTGGTTAGACTGAGCCGTCCGCGGGAGTGGTGGAATTGGCAGACACGCAGGATTTAGGTTCCTGTGCTTCACGGCGTGTGGGTTCAAGTCCCACCTTCCGCACGGATCGGGCGTTCGCCCGCCCTCGCATCATCCACTCCCGACGGGAACACTGTGCATCAGATCGCCCTCATCCCCTGGCTCGACCCCGCCACCATCATCAGCGCGGCCGGCCCGTGGGCGTTGCTCGTCGTCTGCTTCATCATCTTCGCCGAGACCGGTCTGCTCGTCGGATTCCTTCTGCCGGGCGACACGCTGCTGATCATGGCGGGCCTGCTGTCGAACCCCGTCACCCACGCTCCACACGGCGTGTTCGGCATCAACGTGTGGCTCGTCGGGCTGCTGATCGGCCTCTCGGCGTTCCTCGGCGGTGAGGTCGGGTACGTCATCGGCCGCAAGGGCGGCCCGGCGGTGTTCGAGCGCAAGGAGTCGGGCCTGTTCAGCCGCCGCAACGTCGAGCGCACGAACATGTTCTTCGAGCGCTACGGCGGCGTCACGGTCATCCTCGCCCGCTTCGTCCCGATCGTCCGCACCTTCGCTCCCGTCGCGGCGGGCGTCGGAAAGATGCCTTGGCACCGGTACTCGCTCTACAACCTCATCGGTGCCGTGCTGTGGGGCTTCGGCCTCACGATCCTCGGCTACCTCGTCAGCCTGATCCCCGGCGTCGGCGAGTTCGTCGCGAAGTACATCGACGTGATCCTCCTCGCCGCCGTCGTCGGCACGGTGTTCTTCATCGTCTGGCACTACTTCGCCGAGAAGCGCAAGGCGAAGAGGGAGCTCGCCGCCGGTCCCGACGGTTTCACCGACGCGGCTGAGGCCCACGAGCTCGCTCTCGACCCCCCCGTGTTCCAGCAGCACGGAGAGCACGCCCCGACAGCCGCCGAGCGCGACCACGATCCGTCCGAGAACCGCGAACCGCCGCGGGTGTGATCAGGACGCCTTCGCGTCCTTCTTCGCCGGAGTCTTTGCGGCGGTCTTCTTCGCGGGGGTCTTCTTGGACGGGGCCTTCTTCGCCGCCGTCGCCTTCGGGGCGGCCTGTTTCGGGGCATCCCGCGTCGCGGCCTTCTTCGTCGTGTCCCGCTCCGACGACGACCCGGACGCACCGCCGCCGCGCGCGGCCCGGCTGCGCTCGACGCTCGCCCGCAGCGCCTCCATCAGATCGATGACCTCGCCGCCCTCCTTCTCGGGCTGCTCGCCGAAGGTCTCGGACGTGTCGAGCGCATCGCCCTTCTCGAGCTTGGCATCGATGAGCGTGCGGAGTTCCTCCTGGTACTCGTCGCTGAACGCCGCCGGATCGAAATCGCTCGAGAAGCTCTCGACGAGGGATGCCGACAGCTCGAGCTCCTTCGCCGTGATGCGCACCGGTTCGTCGAGGGCCGGGAAGGCCGCCTCGCGCACCTCGTCGGCCCAGAGCAGCGTCTGCAGCACGAGCACGTCGCCGCGCACCCGCAGCGCGGCCAGTCGAGTCTTCTGACGCAGCGAGAAGCGCACGATGGCGGTGCGGTCAGTCTCCTCGAGCGTCTTGCGCAGCAGCACGTACGACTTGGGCGACGACGAGTCCGGCTCGAGGTAGTACGCCTTGTCGAGGGTGAGCAGGTCGACCTGCTCGCTCGGCACGAACTCCACGACGTCGATCTCGCGGCTGCGCTCGGACGGCAGCGACGCGAGGTCGTCCTTCGTAAGCACGACGGTCTGCTCGCCGTCGTCGTAGGCCCGATCGATCTCGGCGTACGGCACCACCTCGCCGTCGATCTCGCAGATGCGCTGGTACCGGATGCGGCCACCGTCGGCGGCATGCACCTGGTGCAGCGGCACATCGTGGTCCTCCGTGGCCGAGTACACCTTCACGGGGACGTTGACGAGCCCGAAGGTGAGAGCACCTTTCCAGATCGATCGCATGAGGGCAGTACACACCGCAACCCACCCGGCGCACCAGCGTCTGGCGCAATAGCCTCTCCCCATGGCAGGCGAGCAGACCGTGAGCATCGAGGGGCGACGCCTGCGCGTGTCGAACCTCGACAAGGTGCTCTACCCCGCCACCGGCACCACCAAGGCCGAGGTCATCGACTACGTCTCGCGCATCGCCCCGTTGATGCTGCCGCATCTCGACCGGCGGCCGGTGACCCGCAAACGTTGGCCCGAGGGCGTCGAGCACGCCGACTTCTTCGCGAAGGACCTCGAGCGCGGAGCACCCTCGTGGCTCCCCCGGCTGCCGATCGAACACTCGACGGGGTCGAAGGACTATCCGCTGATCGAGGAGACGGCCGCCCTCGTCTACCTCGCCCAGACCGCGAGCCTCGAGCTGCACGTTCCGCAGTGGCGATTCACCGACGACGGCGGGCGCGGCGCCCCCGACCGGCTCGTGCTCGACCTCGACCCCGGGCCCGGCGTCGGGCTGGCGGAGTGCGCGCAGGTGGCGGCCTGGGTACGCGACATCCTCTCGGGCATGGGGATGGACCTCTTCCCGGTCACCAGCGGCAGCAAGGGCATCCACCTGTACGCGGCGCTGGACGGCTCGCAGACGAGCGACGAGGCCTCGGCGTTCGCGCATGAGCTCGCCCGCGCCCTCGAAGCCGACCACCCCGACCTCGTCATCAGCCAGATGACCAAGACCGCGCGCGCCGGCAAGGTGCTGCTGGACTGGAGCCAGAACAACGGCAAGAAGACCACGATCGCGCCGTACTCGCTGCGCGGCCGCGACGAGCCCACCGTCGCCGCCCCGCGGACCTGGGACGAGCTCGACGCTCCGGACCTGCGGCAGCTGCGCTTCGACGAGATACTCGAGCGCGCGGCATCCGTCGGCGACCTGCTCGCGCCGCTCGCCCCGCACCGTACCGCTCCGCTCGCTCCCTATCTCGCGAAACGGTCGGCGGGGCGCACGCCCGAACCCCTGCCGTCGGCCGTCACCGCGGGCGCGGGCGCCGACCGGCCGAGATTCGTGGTGCAGGAGCACCATGCGCGCCGACTCCACTACGACCTGCGGCTCGAACGCGACGGGGTGCTCGTCAGCTGGGCGGTGCCCCGCGGGATCCCCGACTCCCCCGAGCGCAACCATCTCGCGGTCATGACCGAGCCGCATCCGCTCGAGTACCTCGACTTCGCGGGCGAGATCCCCGCGGGCGAATACGGCGCGGGCACCATGACCGTCTGGGACACCGGCGTCTACGACCTCGTGAAGTGGCGCGACGACGAGGTCATCGTCACCCTGCACGGCACGCCCGGAGGGGCGGCCGACGGTGTGCGCCTCGTGCTCATCCGCACGAGCGGGTCGGGCGAGAAGTCGCAGTGGCTGCTCCACCGCATGAAGACGGATGCCGCCGCGAGCTCCGCCAGCGCGGGCACAGCGCGCGACCGACGGGAGGCCGCGGCCGCCGAAGCGACCGCTCCCATGCTCGCCGTGTCCGCCGCCCCCGGCCCCGCCGGCGCCGCGGCGAATCGTTGGGGCCCGTGGGTCGAGTTCAAGTGGGACGGCATCCGCGCGATCGCGCACTGGGACGGAAAGCGGATGCGACTGCGTGCCCGCAGCGGCACCGACATCACCGACCGCTACCCGGAGCTGACCGCCGCGGGCGTCGAGCTCGGTCTCGGGCCCGAGCCTCTCGTGCTCGACGGCGAGATCGTCGCGCTCGACACCGCGGGACGCCCCAGCTTCCCGCTGCTGCAGAATCGCATGCATCTGACGAAGAAGCGCGAGATCGCACGCGAGCGCGAACGGATACCCGTCGACTACTTCGTGTTCGACCTGCTGCGCTCGGGCGCGACCGACACGACCCGGCTGCCGCTGCGCGAGCGACGCGCTCTGCTCGAGCGCGCCGCCGGTGCCGCCGCGGCTCCGCTCTCGGTGCCGCCCGTCACCGACGACCTCGACGCCGCGCTCGCGGCCGCGCGCGAGCTCAACCTCGAGGGCGCGGTCGTGAAGGATCCGGCCTCGCCGTACCGCCCAGGGGTGCGATCGGAGGAATGGCTGAAGGTCAAGCTCACGCGCACGCAGGACGTCGTCGTCGGCGCCATCCGTCCCGGCAAAGGGGCGCGTCGGGGCGGCATCGGGTCGCTGCTCCTCGGCATCCCCGAAGACGACGGAACGCTCCGCTACGCGGGTCGGGTGGGCTCGGGCTTCTCGGATGCGGAGCTGGCCCGGCTCACCGCTGTGCTCGAACCGCTGCGCGTCGCCGACGACCCGTTCACCGGGATCCCGGCGGCCGATGCCTCGGACGCGCTGTGGGTCAGGCCCGAGGTCGTCGGCGAGGTGGAGTTCGCGGAGTTCACCCCCGGCGGCATCCTGCGACACGCCCGCTGGCGCGGGCTGCGCCCCGACCGCGTCGCGGCCGAGGTCCGCCGCGAGCCCTGATCGGGGAGTGTCGCCGGCTCTGTGTCGCCGCGGCGCCGTGCCGTCATCAGGTTGAGACTGTCGGTGAGGCGTCCTGAGCCGCCGTCCGGAGCGTTCATCCTGACGACGGCACGCGAACCCGGCGCACGACGCTCATGCGAATCAACCCCGGCGCCCTCCGCGAGTGGGCGCGGGCCGGTGCCGCGATCAGGCTCTGGCGCGGTTCAGCGCCTGGAAACCCCTGTCGGAGACCGCTCAGCCTGATGGCGGGACGCGGATGCCCGGACACGGCGACCGGCTCGGTCCGCCCCAGCCTCGTCCCGAGCCTCGGCCGCAGCCCCGGCCTCAGCGGCAACCGATGCCGCGGGTCAGAGCGAACGCAGCAGCTCCGTGAGGGCGACGAAGGCCCGTGCCCGGTGCGACGCGGCGTTCTTCTCGGCTGCGGTGTACTCCGCGACGGTGCGGGCGGGTCCGGGCTGACCGTCGGGGATGAAGACGGGGTCGTAGCCGAACCCGCCGACACCGGCCGGCTCGGTGGCCAGTCGTCCGGGCCACACACCTTCGACGACGTGCTCGGTCGCGCCGTCGACCAGCGCGATGACCGAGACGAACTGCGCCGAGCGCCGGTCCGCGTCGGAGATGTCGGAGAGCTGGTCGAGCAGGAGCGCCGTGTTGGCGGCGGCATCCTTCTTGTGCCCCGCCCAATACGCCGAGAAGGCGCCGGGAGCTCCCCCGAGCGCATCGACGCAGATGCCCGAGTCGTCGGCGAGTGCGGGAAGCCCCGTGTGCGCGGCGGCGGCGCGCGCCTTGATCAGCGCGTTCTCGACGAACGTGACGCCGTCCTCCACGGGCTCGGGTCCGTCGTATCCGATCACCTCGAGATCGGGCCGCACGGCGGCGACGATCGCGTGGAACTCCTCGACCTTGTGCGGATTGTGGGTCGCCAGGACGACGCGCCCGGTCATGCGGGATCGGCCAGCGTCGCGGTCTGGATGTCGCGCAGGTCGGCGCAGCCGTTCACGCCGAGCTCGAGAAGGGCATCGAGCTCGCGCTTGTCGAAGGGAGCGCCCTCGGCCGTGCCCTGCACCTCGACGAACAGGCCGCGTCCCGTCACGACGACGTTCATGTCGGTCTCGGCCCGGACGTCCTCGACGTAGGCGAGGTCGAGCATGGGCGTGCCGTCGATGATGCCCACCGAGACCGCCGAGACGGAGTCGACGAGCGGCGTGGAGCGCTGCGCGATGAACTTCTGCGAGCGGCCCCACTCGATCGCGTCGGCGAGGGCGACGTAGGCGCCCGTGATCGCGGCGGTGCGCGTGCCGCCGTCGGCCTGCAGCACGTCGCAGTCGATGACGATCGTGTTCTCGCCCAGCGCCTTGGTGTCGACCACGGCGCGCAGCGCGCGTCCGATGAGGCGCGAGATCTCGTGGGTGCGTCCGCCGACCTTGCCCTTGATCGACTCTCGGTCGTTGCGGCTGTTGGTGGCGCGCGGCAGCATGGCGTACTCGGCGGTGACCCAGCCCTTGCCCTTGCCGGTCAGCCAACGCGGCACGCCGTTGGTGAACGACGCGGTGCACAGCACCTTCGTGCCGCCGAAGGACACGAGGGCCGAGCCTTCGGCGTGGGCGCTCCAGCCGCGCTCGATCGTCACGGCACGCAGCTGGTCGGCGGTGCGCCCGTCGGCGCGCAGGGAATCGGTCATGGGGTGTCTCCGATCGAACGGCGGATGAGGGTCAGGATGCCGGCGGGGCGAGTCTCGGTAGCGAGATCGCGCCCGTCTGCACGAGGCGTACCGACGAGACGCCGCGCCCGATGAGGCGATCGGCGAGGGCGAGGAAGTCGTCGGCGGAGTCTCCCGTCGCCTCGTACACGTGCCGGGTCACCGCGTCGGCGCTCGCGAGGAGGCCCCGTGAGACGAGCTGACGGTAGACGTCCTTCGCCGTCTCGCTGTCGCTCGAGACGAGTGTGACGTCGGGCCCCATCACGTAGCTGATGGCGCCTTCGAGGAAGGGGTAGTGGGTGCAGCCGAGCACGAGCGTGTCCACGCCGGCGTCGCGGAGCGGGGCGAGGTACTCCTCGGCGACGGCGAGCACCTCGTCGGACTGGGTGATGCCCGCCTCGACGAACTCGACGAACCGGGGGCAGGATGCCGCGAACACGGACAGCCGCTCGTTGACCTCGAGCATGTCCTGGTAGGCGCGGGAGGCGATCGTGCCGACGGTGCCGATGACGCCGATGCGGCCGTTGCGGGTCGTCGAGATGGCGGCACGGACGGCCGGGTTGATGACCTCGACGACCGGGACGTCGTAACGCTCACGCGCGTCGCGCAGGAGCGCGGCGGAGGCGGTGTTGCAGGCGATGACGAGCATCTTCACGCCTTCGTCTACGAGCGTGTCGAGCACCTCGAGACCGTAGCGACGGACGTCGGCGATGGGTTTGGGACCGTACGGGGAGTGGGCGGTGTCTCCGATGTACAGCAGCGACTCGCGCGGCAGCAGCTGCGAGACCGCTCGCGCCACCGTGAGACCCCCGACGCCCGAGTCGAAGATGCCGATGGGCGCGTCGTTCACGATCACCGAGCCTACCCCGCGTCGCTACAGTGGCAGACATGACGGCCTCCAGCGCTCTGCTCACCGACCGCTACGAGATCACGATGCTGCAGGCCGCCGTACGCGACGGGACCGCCGACCGGCGCTGCGTCTTCGAGGTCTTCGCTCGGCGCCTGTCCGGGGGGCGTCGCTTCGGCGTGGTCGCCGGCACGGGCCGGCTGCTGGAGCAGATCGCGGACTTCCGTTTCGGTGACGACGAGCTGCGGTTCCTGCGCGAGAGCGGCGGCGTCGACGAGCAGACGCTCGCGTGGCTCGCCGACTACCGGTTCCACGGCACCATCACCGGATACCGCGAGGGCGAGCTGTACTTCCCGGGCTCCCCCGTCCTGACCGTCGAGGGCACGTTCGCCGAGGCCGTCGTCCTCGAGACCCTCGTGCTCAGCATCCTGAACTACGACTCGGCCGTCGCGACGGCCGCCGCGCGCATGGCCATCGCCGCCGGCGACCGGCCGCTCGCCGAGATGGGATCGCGCCGCGCCCACGAGCACGCCGCCGTGGCCGCCGCCCGTGCCGCGCACATCGCCGGTTTCGGGGCGACGAGCAACCTCGAGGCGGGCCGCACGTGGGGCATCCCGACGATGGGCACGGCGGCGCACGCGTGGACGCTCCTCCACGACACCGAGGAAGAAGCGTTCCGCAGCCAGATCGAGGCGCTCGGCGTCGACACCACCCTGCTCATCGACACGTACGACATCACCGAGGGCGTCGCCACGGCCATCCGGGTCGCCGGGACGGGACTCGGCGGCGTGCGGATCGACTCCGGCGATCTGCCCACCGTCGCCGCCGGAGTGCGGGCCCAGCTCGACGGGCTCGGCGCCCAGGGCACCCGCATCACGGTCACGAGCGACCTCGACGAGTACGCGATCGCGGCGCTGGCGGCATCCCCCGTCGACGCCTACGGTGTCGGCACCTCGCTGGTGACCGGCTCGGGCACGCCGACGGCCGGAATGGTCTACAAGCTCGTCGCCCGGCAGGACGACGACGGATCGTGGCGCTCGGTCGCGAAGGCCTCGACGTCGAAGGCCTCGCACGGCGGACGCAAATCCGCGTTCCGGTCGCTCCGCGGCGGGAAGGCGACCGAGGAGGTCGTGGTCGTCTCCGACGGTTTCGAGCCGCTCGACACACCGGCGCAGCATCCGGATGCCCGCGCCCTCCAAACGATGCTGTTCGAGGACGGGCACGCGGTCGCCGCGTGGACCGGGGCCGAGGGCGTGCGCGCCGCGCGCGAGCATCACGCGCGGGTAATCGAGGAGCTGCCGGTGCGGGCGCTGGCCCTCAGCCGGTCCGAGCCCGCGATCCCGACGACCTATCGCGACGCCGACTGATCGGCATCGCGGAGCACCGAGCACGCACGAACGCGCGTCAGCGCGTCATCGACTCGTAGATCTCCTTGCACGTGGGGCAGACGGGGAACTTCTCGGGGTCGCGCCCGGGCGTCCACTTCTTGCCGCAGAGTGCGCGCACCGGCTTGCCGGTGATCGCCGATTCGAGGATCTTGTCCTTCTTGACGTAGTGCGAGAACCGCTCATGGTCGCCCGGCTCGATCGACTCCTCGCGGATGAGCTCCTCGAGCTCACGGTCGAGGGTCGCGAGACCGCCCTGGTCGGGGGAATCGAGAGGAGTGCTCATGCCCGAATTCTATCCGCGAACGCTCAGGTCGTCTCGGCGAAGGCCATCAGCCGGTCGCTGCGCCGGTCGAACAGCAGACCGCCGATGAGGACGCCGGCGGCGAGCACCACGATGCCCGTGCCGACCCCCACCGCGAGGGTCCACCACTGCGCATCGGCCTCCCCCTGCAGGAATCGCCAACCCCACCACAGGGCGGGCGCCGCCGCGACGATCGATCCGACGAGCACCGCGCCCTGAGCGACGCCGCCTCCCGTGCGCTGCGGCTGCTGGAACGGGCTGTCGCCGTGACGGGCGACGGCATAGGGGGCGACGACGGATGCGACCGACGACAGGCCGAGGCCGCTGAGGAGCAGTGCCGCGCAGACGCCGATCATCGCGGGCAGCACCGCCCAGTCGCCGTGCACCCCGACGCCGACGGGGATCGCGATGGCCAGCAGCGGCAACGCCACGAGTAGGAGGGGCACGAGCCGGCCGGCACGGTCGGAGGCTCCGCGGACGGCGCTGGAGATGTGGAGCCAGACGGCCGAGCCGTCGTAGGCGAGGTCGTTGTGGACGACCCATCCGAGGAAGAGGGCGATGACGGGCGCCGGAATGAGCGCGGCGACCTCGTGCGGGACCCCGACGATGACGAGCGGGATCACCGCGACGACGGCGGCAACGGGGATGATCGCGATGTCGACGAGGTACCGGGGGTCGCGCAGCCAGTACACGAGCGACCGCGCGGCGACCGCACCGCCGGGGGTTCCGGGCGTGACCGTGAACCAACCCAGACCGCGCCGCTCGCGCACCGAGACGGGACGCTCGGTTCGCGTGAGCATGCGTCGGACGAGGAGAACCCATGCAGCGGCGAGCACGATGGGGGTCAGCACCGCGACCACGGCGACCAGCGGGCGCGCGTCGAGCGGAAGCACCCAGGCGGCACCCAACGGGGTCAGGGCGAGGGTCTCGACCGCCGAGAGGAGCGGGACGGGGACGCCGTCGTCCCAGTCGAGCGAGGCGAGGAACACGGCGACCGGGATGGCGATGACCGCGAGTCCGAGCAGGAGCAGCGTCGTCAGCTCCCGCGAGCGGCGATCGGCGAGCACCATCGCCGCGACGCCGAGCGCGACCCGGGCGAAGAGCATCTGGGTCACGGCGACGAGCACCGCTCCGAAGACGGCGGCGAGCGGCTCCACGCCGTGGGCCGCCCACGTCATCGCGACGACGACGGCGACCGTCACGACCGACAGCGACGGCAGGCTGAGGGGGCTGGCCGCGGCGGTCGCGCCGGCGACCGCCCGCCAGTCGCGACCCGTCACGGCGAACCGGCGCGGATCGAGCGGGTCGCGGATCGTCGAGATGAGCGGCACGACGGCGAAGCAGAAGGTCACGGCGGAACCGCCGATCGCGAGCACCACGAGTGCGCTCGCGCGGGGAGCGTCCTGCAGCCGCATCAGTGCCAGGACGACGGCGGCGACGAGGACGACGGCCAGGGCCAGTGCGCCGAGCGCTCGGGCGCGCTGGAAGCGGAGGGCACCGACGAGGAGTGCGAGCCTCAGTCGGAGAACGTGTGCAACCACTCGAGGCCCTCCACCGCGCTGGTTCCGCCGGCCAGCTCGAGGGAAACGCTGCTCCAGCGTCCGCCCGTCCCTCACATCGTCGACCGTTCCCGCGGCGAGGATGCGGCCGCCCACGAGGACGGCGACTCCCGAGCACGCCCGCTGCACGAGCTCCATGCCGTGGCTCGAGAGCACGACCGTGCCGCCGTGAGCGACGTACTTCTGCAGGATGTCGAGGATGACGGCGCTCGAGACCGGGTCGACCGACTCGAACGGCTCGTCGAGGACGAGCAGTCGCGGGGAATGGATCATCGCGCCGGCGAGCATGACCTTCTTCGTCATGCCGGCGGAATAGTCGGCGACGCTCCGGCCCAGGGCGTCGGTGAGGTCGAACGCGCGCGCGAGGTCGACGATGCGGTTCTCGACGACCGCGGGCTTGAGGCCGCGCAGCACGCCGTAGTAGTAGAGGAGCTGACGCCCCGACAGCCGGTCGAAGGTACGCAGCCGGTCGGGCAGGACGCCCATCTGGCGCTTGGCGCGCGCGGGATGGCGCCGCAGGTCCACGCCGGCGATCTCGATGGAGCCACCGTCGGGGCGCAGCAGTCCGGCGATCATCGAGAGGGTCGTCGTCTTGCCCGCGCCGTTGGGGCCGACGAGCCCGTAGAAGGCACCGGCCGGGATCGTCAGGTCGATGCTCTCGACCGCGTGGGTATCGCCGTACACCTTCGTCACACCGCTCAGACGAAGCGCGGGGACGTCCGACGTCGCGGCGGTCTCGTGCGCGTCGGCGGGCTCGACGACCTCGGGCTCGACGACCTCGATCTCCGGCTCCACCGGTTCACGCTCGACGGCCTCGGGCTCCGGCTCGACAACCGCGGGCTCGGGCTCGACGACCTCAGGCTCAGGCTCGATGGTCTCGAGCTCGACAACCTCGGGCTCCGGCTCGACAACCGCAGGCTCGGGCTCGACGGCGTCGGGCTCGACTGCCTCGGGCTCCGGCTCGACGACCTCAGGATCAGGCTCGACGGCCTCAAGCTCGACGACCTCGGGCTCCGGCTCGACAACCGCAGGCTCGGGCTCGACGGCGTCGGGCTGGACGGGCTCCGGCTCGACGACCTCAGGATCAGGCTCGACGGCCTCAAGCTCGACGGCCTCGGGCTCCGGCTCGACAACCGCGGGCTCAGACTCGACGGCCTCGGGCTCGACGACCTCGGGCTGGACGACCTCCGGCTCGACGACCTCGGCCTCCGCGACCTCACGGACTTCGAGCCCGGCTTCGGGCTGCGCTGTCGTGATCTCGTCGGCCCGGTGTTCCGGCGACCGCACTTCGTCGCCCTCGGGCGCCTCGCTGGCGGACGGCTCCGAGACGACAGCCGCGCTCGACCGCTCTTCGGCGAAAGCGGCCGCGGCGACGGCGGCGGGGACGTCGGGAACCGGTGGGGTCGCACGCGGGGCCGCCGGAGCGCGGGGAGCACGCGGCTTCCTCGGAGCGGCGGGCTTCTTCGCCGCCGTGCTCTTCGACGCCGGGGCGGGCTTCTTCGCGGCGGCGGGCTTCTTGGCCGAGGCGGCCGGGCGCTTGCGCGGCGGACGCGGAGACGCCGGAGCGGCCTCGGCAGCGGAGGACGACTCGGCCTCGCGCGGAACCGTTCCGGCGTCGAACTCGGCGGCCGCGGCTTCAGCCGGAACGCTCGGAAGCGGGGGGACGGACACGTCGGAGGGAGACTCGACACGCCGATCGTCCTGGGGGGCGGGGGTCTCGGCTGTCACGCCTCCAACCTATCAAGCGCGGTGTGCGTCACGAGGCGCCGCGGACACGTCCGGCATCGGCGAAGCAGCTATCAGCGACATCACGAAAACGCAACGGCGCGGACGGTCCTCCCGGGCTCCCAGGCAGCATCGCTACCATGGATCACGCGTCCGCAGGGTGACACCCTCGTGAACGCTTATCTAACTCGTAACTTCAGGAGTCGTCCGTGAGCCCTCAGATCGTGATCCTCGCCGCAGGGATGGGGTCCCGCCTGGGACGCTCCCTCCCGAAGCCGCTCACCGAGCTCAACGACGGCCGCAGCATCATGCAGCAGCAGCATGACAACATCCGGGCCGCGTTCGGTGACGACGCCCGCATCACGACGGTCGTCGGCTACCGTGCCGAGACGATCGTCGACGCCTTCCCCGACGTCGAGTACGTCCACAACGCTCGCTACGACGAGACGAACACATCGCAGAGCCTGTTGCGGGCGCTGAAGGCGACGGGCCGGGGCGGCGTGCTCTGGATGAACGGCGACGTGGTCTTCGACCCGCGCATCCTCGGTCGGGCCACCGCTCTCATCGAGCGCGATCAGTCGTTCGTGACCGTGAACACGGCGAAGGTCAGCGACGAAGAGGTCAAGTACACCGTCGACGCCGAGGGCTTCATCCGGGAGCTGTCCAAGACGGTGCGCGGCGGGATCGGCGAGGCCGTGGGAATCAACTACATCTCGTCCCGCGACAAGAAGACGCTCATCCACCACCTCGGACGCGTCGACGACCAGGACTACTTCGAACGCGGCCTCGAGCTCGCGATCGCCGAGAACGGTCTGCTGCTCGAGCCCATGGACATCTCCGACCTCTACGCCGTCGAGGTCGACTTCGCCGAAGACCTCGAGCGGGCGAACCTCTTCGTCTGACGGCGCCGCCTCCTCGCCGACGCGAGAGGATGGATGCCATGGCCCGCAAGGTGCACCGCATCGACACCCTTCCCGACGACGCGCCCCGTCGTGACGCAGGCGGAGCCGATGACGCCCGCCATCCGCTGACGGTACGCACGCTCGACCGCCTGCTCGCCGTCCAGCGACCCGTGGTGCTCGCTCACCTGCGCAGCATCCGTCAGCACCATCCGCAGGCCACGACGGCGCAGATCGCTGTCATGCTCGAGCGGCGCTACCTGACCGCGGTCACGACGGGCGGCGCCGCGGTGGGGGCCACGGCGGTCATCCCCGGCATCGGCACGGCGACGACGATCGCCCTCAGCGGGGTCGAGACCGCGGGTTTCCTCGAGGCGACGGCACTGTTCGCCCAGTCCCTCGCGGAGCTTCACGGCATCCCGGTCGAGAACCCCGATCGCGGGCGCGTCCTCGTCCTCGGTCTGATGCTCGGACGTGAGGGAGCCGATCTCGTCGGCCAGTTCGCGCGGCAGGCGACGGGCCGCGGCGGCACGCGCAGCGCCTACTGGGGAGAGCTCGTGACCTCATCGCTCCCCCGTGCGGCCGTCGGACCCGTGCTCGACCGTCTGACGCGCACCTTCGTGCGGCGCTTCGCGGCCGCCGGAAGCGTTTCCGTCGTCTCGAAGGCCCT
Organism: Microbacterium arborescens; assembly: GCA_036946435.1. GTDB lineage: Bacteria > Actinomycetota > Actinomycetes > Actinomycetales > Microbacteriaceae > Microbacterium > Microbacterium arborescens_A. Next base: position 21,580 of record JAQIJE010000022.1, read on the forward strand.
TCCGTTCGGGATCGGCGCGGCCCTCGGCGGCACCGGCAACCACCTGCTCGGGCGCCGTGTCGTCTCGGGCGCCCGACGGGCCTTCGGCGTGGTGCCCGCCGCGTTCCCCGCCGAGCTCGATCCGCGTCCCGGAAATCATCCGATCGGACGAAGCGGGGCGGGGATGGCGGGTCGCGTCGGGAGTGCCATCACCGGCGTCGGGCGTCACATCGGCGCCGCGGCGGCACGCCCGTTGCGCGGAGGGGTCCGCCGCCGACAGATCGACGCCCCGACCGAGGAGCCCTCATGATCGTCTTCGCCGTCGTCGTCCTCGTGCTCGGTGCCGCGTTCAACGTCGTCGCCTGGCCCGCGTTCCTGCGTCGCGTGTCCCGCGATCCGCGCGCGACGGATGCCGCGGGACGGCGCACGCGCTTCTTCCGCGTCCATCTCGTGCTCGTGGTGATCGCCCTCGTGCTGGCAGCACTGTCGATCATCGCCGCCGTCGCGCTCGCGGCCGGGGCACGCTGACGCGACCCGCCTCACCGCGCGGCGGTGTCATGCGTCGTCGAGCTCGGCCTCGTCGACCTCGTCCGGAACCGTGACCGTCCGCGCGTCCCATTCCTCCCACCGGGCCATGAGCAGGCCGATCGCATCGTGGAATCGGGCGGTCGCCGCTCCCGGCGAGGTGTCGCCGAAGTAGTGCTTCGACCAGCCGCGCAGCCGTGCGGTCGCGTCGGGGTCGGCGGCGATGCGGTCGGCGATCTCGACGACGGAGCCCGCCTGCGCCGACGTGAGCCACTCGGCGTCCGCGAGGTAGCCGCCGGTGTCGACGATGGCCGCGGGATCGGCCGGACGCGTCACGATCAGCGGTTTGTCGGCCGCGAGGCGGTCGTAGACCATCGCCGAGATGTCGACGACAGCGAGGTCGGCCGCCGCGAGCTGCCACCCCAGCTCGGGTCCGTCGTCGTGGATGTGGTGGGCTCGGGGATCGGCCGTGTTGGCCGCCGCGATCGCGGCGAGGATGCGCCGATGCGCGTCCCCGTACGCCCGATCGACGACGCCGGAGCGCGGATGCGGCCGGTAGACGAGCCGGTGGCGCGGCGATGCCAGCACGGCCGACACCAGGGCTTCACCGTGGGTCGCGATCGAGCCGTAGTGCGCCGCGGGCCGATCGCCTTCCCACGTGGGGGCGTAGAGGACGACGGTGCGGTCGTCATCGGGGTACGGCGGCGTCCCCGAGTAGTGATCGGCCTGCGGGCGACCGATCTCGATCGTGCGGGCGTCGAGGTCGTAGTCCCACAGCACGCGACCGAGGCGCTCGCGAGCCGCATCGCCGGCGACCAGGGCGTAGTCGTACGCCTTGAACTGGTTCGTCGTCATGTACATCTTGTCGGACTCGCCGTGGTTAATGAACACGTGCCAGCGGTGGCCGTACCGGAACATCTGGAAGTTTCGCGTGTTCTGGTTCACGTAGAGCACGACCCGGATGTCCTGGGCGGCGACGAACGACTCGAGCGACCGCACCGACGGGGCGAAGGCCACGGGCAGCGCGGCGTCGGCGAGGAGCGCCTGCGCACCGGTCGCCGCGCGGCTGATGACGACGACCGGCCAGGTCTCGGCCAGCTGAGCGAGCGGCTTGTACCACTGGCGCATCTGGTACATGTTCACGTCGCCGTCGGCGAAGTAGACCGCCACGCGGAAGTGCCGGCGCGGCGGGCGCGGCAGCTTGGCCAGCGATCGTCGCACATCGAAGTAGGCGGCCCGGTTGGACACGGCCCGGCGTACGAGGTCGACCGCTTTGCGCGCGTCCGCGATGATTCCCACCCCTCCAGGGTACCGACGGCTCGGAGCGGCTCCCGGGCGCGTGGGATGATCGACGGATGCATGACGACGCCCGCCGCGCGCGACCGGCCCCGGCGCCCTCACCCGACGCGGGGGTGTCGTTCGTCATGCCGGTGCTGAACGAGCGCGAGTACCTCGAGCACGCCGTGCGCAGTGTGCTCGAACAGGACGTCGCGGTGCCCACCGAGATCGTGCTGGCACTGGGCCCCTCCACCGACGGCACCGACGCCGTCGCCCGGCGGCTCGCCGACGGCGACGCGCGGGTGCGACTCGTCCGCAACCCCGCCGCACACATCCCCGTCGGCCTGAACATCGCGATCCGCGCCGCCCGCTACCCGACGATCGTGCGCGTGGACGCGCACTCCGAACTCGACCCCGGCTACACGGCAGCGGCGTTGGCGACTCTCGCGCGCGTCGAGGCCGCCAACGTCGGCGGCGTGATGCGCGCCGACGGTCGCTCGCCGTTCCAGCGCGCCGTCGCCCGCGCGTACAACTCCCGCATCGGCCTCGGAGGAGGCGCGTACCACGGCGGAACCGCCGAGGGTCCCGCCGAGTCCGCCTATCTCGGCGTGATGCGTCGCGCCGTGCTCGAAGAGGTCGGGCTGTTCGACGAGGGCATCCGCCGCGGCGAGGACTGGGAGCTCAACCTGCGCATCCGTGCCGCGGGGTACCGGGTGTGGTTCGACCCACGGCTCGAGGTGACGTACTGGCCTCGCGAGAGCTGGACGCGCCTGGTGCGCCAGTTCCGCGCCACCGGGTCGTGGCGCGGCGAGCTCGTCCGTCGATTCGGTCGGCGGAACGGTGCTCGTTTCTTCGCCCCGCCCGCGCTCGTCGTCTCGGTCGGCGCGGCCGTCGTGGTCGCGGTGCTGCAGGCGACCGGCGTCGTCGGCGGTGGCGCGGCCCTCGCCGCATCCGTCGTCTACGTGCCCGTGGCCGCGTACGCCGCTCTCATCGTGGCGGTGACGGCCGGCCCCGGGGGCGGCCGGGGGGTGCGCGACCGCCTCTGGACCCTTGCGGTGCTCCCGTCCATGCATCTCGCCTGGGGCGTCGGGTTCCTGCAGGGCGTGTTGCGCGGTGCGGGCGGAACGCTCGACACCTCGCGGTTGGCGCGCAACACCCCGCTTCCCTGACCCGGCTGCGCCCCGAGCGCGCTCAGCCCCGCCGGATCAGGCCCTGGTCGAGGATGCGGGCGACGACGCGCTCGGCCGCCCGGCCGTCGTCTCGCGTATTGAACCGCTGCCGCCAGGCCCGGTACCGCTCGGCGACCGCGGCATCCGACGTCGCATCGACGCGCAGCGCCTCGACGAGCTCGTCGAGGGTCCGCACCAGCGGTCCCGGCGCATGGCCGGCGAGGTCGAAGTAGAACCCGCGCTGCTCGCCGCGGTAGTGCTCGAGGTCGGGCACCAGGAAGTACATGGGCCGGCCGGTCGCCGAGTAGTCGAACATCATCGAGGAGTAGTCGGTGATGAGGGCGTCGGATGCGAGCTCGATGCCGGCCAGGTCGGGGTGACCCGTCACGTCGACCACGCGCGGGCCGCGTTCATCGGCACCGGGGAGCAGGGTCCGCGAATGCCCGCGAACGAGCACGACCGCGTCGGCGGCGGCGGCGAGCGCGGCCGGGTCGATGAAGTCGACGATCGTGTCGCGGTCGTCGCGCCACGTGGGGGCGTACAGCAGCACCCGCTCGTGTTCGCCGATCCCGAGCTCCGCGCGGATCCGAGCGCCGTCCCCGGTGACGAGCTCGTCGTTGCGCGGATACCCCTCGACCCACACGGGACGGCGGAGGAAGGCGTAGGCCGTGCGCAACGTCTCGGCGCCGTACGGGTTCTGGGCGAGCAGGATGTCCCACCGCCGGCTCTCGCGCACGACGGCGAGCATCCGGCGCGGGTCGAACCCGGGACGATGCAGGGCCAGGCGCTTCAGCGGCGTGCCGTGCCAGGTCTGCAGGACCCGCTGACCGGGCCGCCGCACGAAGCGCCGGCGCAACCAGTCGTTGACCACGAGGAGCCTCGCCGCGCCGCGGGCGCGCCACCACTCGGGGCTCCCCTCGATGAGCGGTATCGCCCCCTCGGGAGTGTCCACCGAAAGATCGACGACGCTCCAGTACCGGGTCGCGGACGGCGCGACGCGCGCGAGCTCGCGGTCGATCGCGCGGGGGTTGTCGGCGGCGACGCGACCGTAGAAGCTCTCGAAGAACACGGCGTTCTCGAGCTCGCCACGGCGGCCGGCGTAGCGGGCCTCGAGCGCGTCCTGCGCCTCGGCGGTCTCGAGCGCCGGATCGATCGGCGGTCCGATCGTGACCCGGTGCCCGTCCCACGATGCGCGGAGCGTCGGCAGGATCACCGGATGCGGCTCGGGCGAAGCGGTCGCCGCGGCATCCGCGGTCGCCGTCCGGCCGTCGCGTGCGCCGGAGTCGTCGACGACGAGCGCGTACTCCCCGCTCGGAAGGGGCAGATCCGGGCCGCCCCACCGTGAGGCGTGGAGGACGATCACCGCGTGCCACTCGCCGTCGGCGCCCGCCACGTCGCCCGTCGCGGTGGCCCGGGGGCCGACGAGTCGCACCGAGCGCGTCGCCGGAGCCGCGCCCGTCCCCGAGAGGACCGCGACGGGCCGATCGTCGCGTGTCTCGAACCGTACCTCGATCATGCACGTCCCTCTCGGGAGGCCGCGCGGGCGGCCTCGATCGCAGCCTGCGTCCGGAGCGCGTTCCGTCCGTCGCGGAAGTCGTGCACGCGCGCGCTGAGCGCCGCCGCGCGCTCGCGGGCGGCGGCGAGCGCCGAGGCGTCGCCGAGCAGCGTCTCGAGCCGCTCCACGAGCTCGGACCACGTCCGGGCCGGATCATGGCCGGCCACGTCGGCGTAGGTGCCGTAGAACCCTCGGGAGCGCGCGTACGACTCGAGGTCGGGCGCGAGGAAGAGCGTCGGCAGCGGGATCACGGCGCCGTCGTAGGCGAGGGACGAGTAGTCCGTCACGAGGACGTCGAGCCCGGGCAGCAGCGGCGTCGCGTCCGCGACGAGATCGCTGCCGAGGGACCGGACCCGCGGATGGGAGGGGTCGGGAGCGTACTCCCCCGCACCGAGCGGGTGGGACCGGATGAGCAGGACGGCGTCGGCGCGCTCGAGGGCGGCGATGATGGTCGTCCATTCCGAGGCCGTCGGCACCGCGGGGTCGACCGCGCCGTCGCGCCAGGTCGGCGCGTACAGCACGATCCGCGAGGCCGAGACGCCGGGCACGAGATCGTCGATGCGCGACCGGGCGTCGCGTCGAGCCGCGACCGGATCCCCCGACGACAGCACGTCGATGCGCGGTTCGCCGACGACGGGCACGCGGGCGTCGTCGAGCCCGAACGCGGTCTCGAGGCGTCCCCGCACGAGGTGCGATGCCGCCGGCAGCAGTGAGATGCGCGACTGAGCGCGCCGGTAGGCGACGGCGAGGAGCCGGCGGATGCCGGGAACGCGCGCCAGGCGCCCGGGGTCGAGGGTGACGGGCGAGTCGAGGCCGATGCGCTTGAGGGGGATGCCGTGCCACAGCTGCACGATGAAGGCGCCGCCCAAGGCGTACCTGTTCGCATCGCCCAGGCCGTGGGTGACGACGACGACCCCGGCGCGCGCGGTTCGCCAGAATCCCCGTAGCGAGTCGCGGCGCACCGAGGGGATGCCCTGGCGGGCGGCCTCCGCTGCCTGCCGCGCGTCGCTCACGAGCCAGACGGCGTCCGGACGAGGTGCCGCGCGCCACAGGGCGAGAGCGCCGTCCGCGACCCCCACGGCGCATCCGAAGACCCAGGCGCCGCGTCGCCGCGGGATGACGAGCGTCGCGAGCCGTCCGGCGAGGTACAGCGGGATGCGCAGGACCTTTCCCACGTTGCCCGCGCCGAACGAGAAGGACGCCACCCGGCGAGCCTATCGCGGGGTGGCGTCCTTCTTCGGAGAGGCGGCGGCTCAGCGCGTGAGCTCGCCGAGGGTGACCGTCGCGGTCTGCTCGCGGCCGTCGCGCAGGTAGGTCAGCTCGGCTTCGCTGCCCGCGGCGAGCGCGCGCACCTGGGCGGTGAGGTCGACCTGGTCGGTGATGGCCACGCCGTTGAACTTCGTGACGACGTCGCCCTTCTGCAGGCCGGCGTTCGCGGCGGCGCCGCCGGCGCTCACCTCGTTGATGAGCGCACCGGCACGGGTCGCCCCCGGGGCCGCAGCGGCATCGCCGACCGTCGCGCCGAGGAGGCCGTGGGTGGCGCTTCCGTCAGCCATGATCTCCTTCGCGACGCGTTCGGCGACCGTCGAGGGGATCGCGAAGCCCACGCCGATCGAGCCGGCCTCGCCCGACGTCCCGCCGGCGCTCGCGATCGCGACGTTGATCCCGATGAGGCGGCCCTTGCCGTCGACGAGCGCGCCACCGGAGTTGCCGGGGTTGATGGCCGCGTCGGTCTGGATGACCGAGATCGCGATCGACGACTTCGTCTGCGTCGGAGCCTGCTGCCCCTGCCCGAAGTCGAACTCGAACGGGGTGCGTCCGCCGGGCGTCCCCTGCTGCGCGTCCTCGCCCGACTCCGGAGCCGCGGACGACGCGATCTGGATCGAACGGTTGAGGGCGCTGACGATGCCGGTGGTCACCGTGTTCGAGAGGCCGAGCGGCGCTCCGACGGCGACGGTCTGATCGCCGACGTTGAGCTTGCTCGAGTCGGCGAACTCGATCGGGGTCAGGCCCGAGGCGTCGGTCAGCTTGATGACCGCGAGGTCGTAGGTGGGGTCGGTGCCCACGACGGTGGCGGCGTAGACCCCGGCCGTCGGAGGTCGTGACCGACAGCTTGGGGTCGCCGGTCGCGCCGTCGAGCGTGACGACGTGGGTGTTGGTCAGCACGTAGCCGTCGGCGCTCAGCACGACGCCCGACCCGGTTCCGCCCGAGGTACCCGACGAGGCCGAGATGGTCACGACGCTCGGCAGCACCTTCGTGGCGATCGCCGTCGTGGCGTTCACCGAGTCGGGGTTGTTGACGGTGATGGACGAGGGCCCGGCGCTCTGCGAGCTCGGCGCGGCGACGAACGACGAGCCGACGGCAGCCGCTCCCCCGATGCCGGCCGCGCCGCCGACGAGGGCGGCGGCGATGAGGATCGCGGCGATCTTCGCGCCGCCCACCTTCTGCTTGTCGTGGTGCTCGGCCGGTGCACCGGCGAAGGCGGGCTGCGCGTAGGGGTGGGTCATGGTCGACGCGGGCGCGGCGTACGGCTGCGTCGGCTGGGTGTGGAAGGCCGAGCCGGCGGCGGCGTCGGAACCGGGAAGCGGCGGGCGCGGCGGGATCGGCGAGCCGGCGGCGGGTGCGGTCGCCGCGTACGGCTCCGTGCCGCTCGTCGGGGCGGTGTGGTCGGCGGGCTGCTCGGCGGCGCGCTGCGCGTCGGGAGTGCGGTCGTCGTGGTTCTGCGGGTCGCTCATCGAAGTTGCTCCTTTGTCCAAGCGAGACCAGAGTGCCGCCCGATGCTGTGGTTTGCCTATGCCGACGTTGGGATCGTGCTATGCGTGTAGCCTGAGCCGGATGCACGAGGTACCCGGCGCCTGGCGGCGCGCTGCCCGGGGTGCGGGACTGCTCACCGAGAACGGTGATGCCGTCCCCACCATCTTCGCCGAGATGAGCGCCCTCGCGGCGAGCACGGGCGCGATCAACCTCGGTCAGGGGTTCCCCGACGACGATGCCCCACCACCCGTCCTCGACGCGGCCCGCACCGCCATCTCGCAAGGCCGCAACCAGTACCCGCCCGGGCGCGGCGAGCCCGAGCTGCTCGAGGCCATCGCGACCCACCAGGCCCACTGGTACGGCATCCGCCTCGAGCCCGAGACGCAGATCCTCGTGACCGCGGGAGCCACCGAAGCCCTCGCGGCGACGGTCTTGGCGCTCGTCGACGGCCCGGAAGACGAGATCGTCGTCTTCGAGCCCTACTACGACGCCTACGCCGCGCTCGCCGCCCTCGCCGGCGCACGGCTGGTCACGGTGCCCCTGCGGTGGCCCGACTTCCAGCCCGACCTCGACGAGCTGCGCGCCGCGGTCGGCGACCGCACACGCATCATCCTCGTCAACGACCCCCACAACCCCACCGGCACCGTGTTCGACCGCGAGGTCGCCGACGAGATCGTGCGTCTCGCCGAACGCCACGATGCCGTCATCGTCACCGACGAGGTCTACGAGCACCTCACGTTCGACCTCGCACACGTGCCGATCAGCACCCTGCCCGGCGCCGCCGAGCGCACGCTCACGATCTCGTCGGCCGGCAAGACCTTCTCGGTCACCGGCTGGAAGGTGGGCTGGATCTCGGGCCCCGCCGAGCTGGTGCGCGCCGTCCTGGCGGTGAAGCAGTGGCTGACATACGTCAATGCGGGACCGTTCCAGCCCGCCGTCGCCGTCGGGCTGGCCCTCGACGACGGTTTCTTCGCGGGCGTCGCGGCACGGCTGCGGTCGGGCCGCGACACCCTCGGGACCGGACTGCGGGCGGCGGGCTTCGACGTCGCCGTGCCCGACGGCTCGTACTTCACCGTGGCGGATGCCGGTCCCCTCGGTGCGACGGATGCCGCGGAGTTCTGCCGCGAGCTCGCCACCCGCGCGGGCGTCGTGGCGATCCCCCTCACGGCGTTCGCGTCCGAGCGCCACCGGGGCGACTACGCGACCCTCGTGCGTTTCGCCGCCTGCAAGCGGCCCGACGTGCTCGCCGAGGCGTCGGCCCGACTCGCAGGAGCCTTCTGAGGCGAGGCGACCGTGTGCGGACGCCCGTCGTCGCGCCGACACGCCCGGGCCGCACCGCACAGGGGGCCCGATTGGACGACCCCCGACAAGCGTGCTAGCTTTATCTCTTGTGCCGCGGGGTGGAGCAGCTCGGTAGCTCGCTGGGCTCATAACCCAGAGGTCGCAGGTTCAAATCCTGTCCCCGCAACAAAAAGCGAAGGCCCCGTCGAAAGACGGGGCCTTCGTCATGTGCCCGCACGTGGCACGAACCGGCGGACTCAGCGGCTCGTCGCCGCGGGGATCTCTTCGTCCATGGCGGCCCCCACTTCGTCGAGGAAGCGGATCGCGACCCGGAGCTCGGCGTCGCTGAACGACTCCATCGCGCCGCGCATCCGGGCGATGCGCGAGCTGAAGTGCCGGCCGAAGTCGCGACGCGACGATTCCGTCAGCGTGATGACGAGCGCTCGCCGGTCGTTCGGATGCGGCTCGCGCTTCACGAAGCCCTCCTTCGACAGGCGGTCGAGGAGCTTCGTCGTCGACGCGCTCGAGATGCCGAGATGCCGCGCGAGGTCATGAGGCTTGACGAGCTCGCCCCGCTGCTCGCGGATGCTCAGCATGCGCAGCGCGGAGAGATCGGTGGCGTTCATGTCCATGTCGGAACGCAGCCCCGTGTGCATGCGATCCATCGCGTCGCTGAAGGCCCGCACGGACTCGAGAGCCGAACGCGCTACGCGACTCAACACCACCTCGGGATTCGGGTCAACCATGTGGACACCACCTCTCGGGCATGGTTATTATCGGCTCAAACGCTAGTTAAGCTAGCAAAAAGGCCGGCCGAATGGCAGACCCGTGGATGGTGGACATGATCTCGTTGCCCGATGACAGTACGTCGGCGGTCGATCGCGCTCTCGAATCGGTCCTCGCACGTCTCACCGAGCGCGCGATTCCTCGCGGGTCGGCCGCCCTCGCCCTCATCCGCGCGGCCGCCGACGCCACGAGCGGCGGCAAGCGATTCCGGCCGGCGCTCGTCGTCGCGGCGTTCCAGGCGTTCGGCGGCCGAGCGGACGGCTCCGCAGCCGGCCTGTGGGATGTCGCCGCCGCGTTCGAACTCCTGCACACGGCGTTCGTCATCCACGACGACCTCATCGACCGCGACATCGAGCGTCGCGGTGTTCCGAACGTCGGCGGAGCGTTCCGCGAGCGAGCCCGGGCGCTCGGCGTCGAGGCGGACGGAGCGGACCGGGTCGGCGACGCGGCCGCCGTGCTGGCGGGAGACATCCTCCTCTACGAAGCGGCCCGGCTCGTCGCCGTCGCCGACATCGCGGCGGATCAGCGCGTGCCGCTCTTCTCGCTCCTCGACGACGCCGTCCTCGTCTCCGCGATCGGCGAGCTGGCCGACGTCGAGCAGGCCGTCGTGCCGTCCGAGCCCGATACCGCACAGCTCCTGGGAACAGCGCACGACAAGACGGCCGTCTACTCGTTCTGCGCGCCGCTGTCGGCCGGCGCCGTCCTCGCGGGCGCCGATGTTGGCGACCGCGCCGTCCTCAGCTCTGCCGGGGCCGATCTCGGGCTGGCCTTCCAACTCGTCGACGACCTGATCGGGACGTTCGGCAGCGAGGCCCAGGCCGGGCGTGGCGCAGGAGCGGATCTCCGCGAGGCCAAGCGCACCCCGCTGATCTCCTTCGCGCGCGAATCCCCGGCGTGGCCGCAGGTGTCCTCCGCCCTCGCGATGGCGCCCACGGGCCCCATCGCGGTCCAGGCGGCGCAGCGCGAACTCGATGCGAGCGGTGCGCGCGACCGCCTCGTGATGCTCATCGCCCAGAACCTGGCGTCGGCACGACGCCGCGCCGCGGAGCTTCCCACCGAGCCCCGCAACCTCATCGAACGACTCGCCGCCGGCATCGAAGGACGCATCCCGTGACCCCCCGCCCCGACGCCGCCGGAACCGACACGACCGACATCGCCCTCTACGACCGCACGGCACGTCACGCGGCGGCGGTCGTGATCTCGGCGTACTCCACGTCGTTCGGCCTCGCGTCGCGCCTGCTCGGCCCGCGCGTACGCCCGCACGTGCGGAATGTGTACGCGCTGGTGCGCGTCGCCGACGAGATCGTCGACGGATCGGCCAGCCAGGCGGGCGTCTCCGCCGCGGCGCAGCGACGCATCCTCGACGCCCTCGAGACCGAGACGCTGACCGCCGTCGAGGAGGGCTTCAGCGCCAATCTCATCGTGCACGCCTTCGCGCGCACCGCCCGCGAGTGCGGCATCGGCGAAAATCTCGTCCGGCCGTTCTTCGCCTCGATGCGCACCGACCTCGACGTCGCCGCGCACGACGCCAGCTCACACGACTCGTACGTCTACGGCTCCGCGGAGGTCGTCGGCCTCATGTGCCTCCAGACGTTCGTCAACGCCGGCGGGTCGCATCCGCGCCCGGCCGATGCCGATCTCGTCGACGGCGCCCGTCGCCTCGGCGCAGCCTTCCAGGACGTGAACTTCTTGCGCGATCTCCCCCACGACGTCGGCTCGCTCGGCCGCGACTACCTCGGCGTCGGCGGCGACGCCCCCGATGCCCCGACCCGCGGGGATGTGCTCGACCGCATCGACGCCGACCTCGACGCCGCCGGCGCCATCATCCCGCGGCTGCCCGCGGACTGCCGCCGTGCGGTCACCGCCGCGCACGACCTCTTCACGGCGCTGTCGCGGCGACTGCGTCGCGCTGGCGGGACGACGCAGCGCGTGCGCGTCCCCAACGCCGTCAAGCTGGGCCTCGCGGCCCGCGCGACCGTCGGCGCCGCTCCCCTGCGGGCCGGCTCGTGACCGCGCCGGTGACGGGCCCCCAGCGCGTCGTCGTGGTCGGCGGCGGGATCGCCGGCCTCTCGACGGCCGCTCTGCTGGCCGAGGAAGGGCACACGGTCACCGTCGTCGAGGCGCGCCCCGAGACCGGCGGGCGCGCCGGCTCGTGGGAGCGCGACGGCTTCCGCTTCGACACCGGTCCGAGCTGGTATCTGATGCCCGAGGTGTTCGACCACTTCTTCGCGCTCCTCGGGACGACGGCCGCCGCCGAGCTCGATCTCGTCCCCCTGACCCCCGCCTACCGGGTCTACGCCGAGCCCGACGGCGTCGGACCGGGCGAGCACGTCGACGTCGTCTCGGGTCGTGCCGAGGCGACCGCGCTGTTCGAGAGCCGCGAGACGGGCGCGGGCGCGAAGCTCGACGCCTACCTCGACTCGGCCGGCGACGCGTACGACCTGTCGGTCTCGCGCTTCCTCTACGACACCTATGCGACCACGGAAGGGCTGCGCGATCCCGAGATCCTCGGACGCCTCGGACAGCTCGCGCCGTTGCTCACCCGTTCGCTCGTGCGCCACGTCGAGAGCCGTTTCGACGACCCGATGCTACGTCAGATCCTGGGGTACCCGGCGGTGTTCCTCGGCTCGTCCCCGTACGACGTGCCGAGCCTCTACCACCTCATGAGCCACCTCGACCTCGACGACGCCGTCCTGTACCCCCGCGGCGGCTTCACCGAGGTCATCGCCGCGATCGAGCGCCTCGCGGTCGCCCGCGGAGTCGAGGTGCGCACCGGCACGGCCGTCGCGCAGATCCTGACGTCGCCGGGCGGCGCGGCGACCGGGGTACGACTGGCCGATGCCACGGAGCTCCCGGCCGATCTGGTCGTCTCGACCGCGGACCTCCACCACACCGAGACGGTGCTGCTGCCGCCGGATCGCCGCACCTACCCCGAGCGCTGGTGGCGCAAGCGCACGCCGAGCTTCGGGGCACTGCTGATCCTGCTGGGCGTCGAGGGCGAGCTGCCCGAGCTCTCGCATCACACGCTGCTGTTCACGAGCCGGTGGCGCGAGAACTTCGACGCGATCTCCGGTCGCGACACGCACATCCCCGACCCGGCCTCGCTCTACGTGTGCCGCCCCAGTGCCACCGACGACACCGTGGCCCCCGCGGGTTCCGAGAACCTGTTCGTCCTCGTCCCGATCCCCGCCGACCCCGACCTCGGGCGTGGCGGTGTCGACGGCGACGGCGATGCGGTCATCGAGGCGGCGGCCGACCGCGCGATCGCGCAGATCGCCGACTGGACCGGCATCCCGGATCTGGCCGAGCGCATCCGCGTGCGACGCACCATCGCCCCCGGGCGACTTCGCGCACGACCTCGGGGCCTGGCGGGGCAACGCCCTCGGCCTGGCGCACACGCTCGGACAGAGCGCGTTCTTCCGGCCCGGCAATGCGTCGAAGAAGGTCCCCGGGCTGCTCTACGCCGGCGGCTCGGTCCTTCCGGGCATCGGCCTGCCCATGTGTCTCATCTCGGCCGAGCTGGTCGTCAAGCGACTGCGCGGCGACACGAGCGCCGGCCCGCTCGCCGAGCCGGCCCCGGCGACCGACTGACCGGTGCCGGGGGTGTATCTGGTCGCCCTGCTCGTCTCCCTCACGGGTGTCGGGCTGCTCGACCGACGCTTCCGGCTCGCGCTGTGGCGCACGCCGCGGACGACCGTCGTCGCCTCACTCGTCGGCACGGCGTTCTTCCTCGTGTGGGACGCCGTCGGCATCGCGACGGGGGTGTTCGTCAAAGGCGACAGTCCGGCGCTGCTGGGCGTCGACCTCGCGCCGCACCTGCCCGTCGAGGAGCCCGTCTTCCTGCTCTTCCTCAGCTACCTCGCCCTCGTCGCGTACGGGGCCGGCATCCGGGCGAGCGAGCGGCGGCGGAAGGATGCCGCGGCGTGACCTATCCGCTCATCGTCGTCCCGTTCGTCGTCGTCACGATCGTCGTCACCCTCGCCACCGCCCGTCGTCCGCGCTTCGCGCAGCGGATGCGATGGTCGGCTCTCGCGGCCGGCGTGCTCATCGTGCTGACGGCCGTGTTCGACAACGTCATGATCGCGGCGGGACTGTTCACCTACCCCGAGGAGCACCTCAGCGGTCTCCGCGTCGGCCTGGCACCCGTGGAAGACTTCGCCTATCCCCTGTGCGCGGCCTTCCTGGTCCCGGCCGTCGCCACCCCTCCTGGAGAGACCGAGACGATGACCGCCGCATCCCTCCCCCGCCAGCTCCTCCTGGCCTCGCGTCCGGTGAGCTGGATCAACACCCGCGTATCCGTTCGCCGCGGCCTACCTGCTGACGACCCGGCAGATCGACCTCACGCTCGTCATCGGCACCCTCTTCTTCCTCGTGCCGTACAACCTGGCGATGTACGGCATCAACGACGTGTTCGACTACGAGTCGGACCTCCGCAACCCCCGCAAGGGCGGGGCGCACGGTGCGATCCTCGACCGCGGGGTGCACCGGGCGACGCTCCGGGCCGCCGGGCTCTCCTGCGTGCCGTTCGTCGTCTTCCTCGTCGTCGTGGGGTCGCCGCTGTCGTGGCTCGTGCTGGCTATCAGCCTGTTCTTCGTCGTCTTCTACAGCGCGCCCCCGCTGCGGCTGAAGGAGCGGCCTTCGCCGACTCCGTCACGAGCAGCATCCATTTCTTCTCGCCCGCCGTCTACGGTCTCGTCCTGGCGGACGCGGTGTGGACGTGGCAGCTGGCGCTGATCGTGCTGGCGTTCGCGGCATGGGGAGTCGCTTCGCACGCGTTCGGCGCGGTGCAGGACGTCAACGCCGACCGCGAAGCCGGCATCGCCTCCATCGCGACCGTCCGCGGAGCCCGCTGGACGGTCCGTTTCGCCCTCGCGTGCTACGCGCCTCGCGGGCGTCCTGATGCTGCCGACGGCCTGGCCCGGGCCGCTCGCGGCGCTCGTGGTCGTTCCGTACCTCGTCA
>JAQIJE010000023.1:0-26067 GCA_036946435.1 Microbacterium arborescens
GACGCGTGCGAGACCTCGATCCTCAACGGCCACGAGATCGACGTGACGGCGTTCCGCACGCACGTCGCGACCTCTCCGCTGATCGACAGCCTCGCCGTCGACGACGCCTCGCGCGAGGGAGCCGTGAGCATCATGGTCTTCGGCACGCGCTTCCTCTGCCCCGACGACGCGCCCCAGTGGGAGCAGGCCTGGACCGAGGCCGGCGGCGAGTACTGAACCGCGAGACCTCAATTCCGCCCCGAGAGCCCGGAGTCGAGCCGAGGTCTCGGGGCGAAACTGAGGTCTCGCGGATCTGAGACCGCGCTCAGCGCACCTGCTCGACCGTGAACTGCATCCGCGGGTGCGCGTAGGCCTCCTGGCTCTCGACGAGCTGCAGTTCGCGCTCGCCCGACTCGTGGGTGCGCGTGAGCAGGTCGAAGACGCTGGAGGTCGTGCGCGCGAGCGCCTCGGACGCGGAACCGGTGCTGCGGTAGTGCGCCGTGAAGAGCGCCGCCGTCACGTCGCCGGATCCGTTGGCCTTCATCGGGATGTGCGGTGTACGCACGATCCACGCGCCGGCGTCGTCGGCGGCGAGCATCTCGATCGTGCCCTCCGGACGGTCGGGACGCTCGACGCTCGTCACCAGCACGGTGCGCGGCCCCATGGTGCGCGCGGCGTCGACGGAGGCAAGGGTGGAGTCGAGGTCGGTGGGGTCGGTCTCGGTGAGGAAGCCCAGTTCGAACTGGTTCGGCGTGATGATGTCGGCGGCGGGGACGACGCGCTCGCGCAGGAGGATCGGGATGGCGGGCGCGACGAAGCAGCCGGACTTCGCGTTGCCCATCACGGGGTCGCACGCGTAGACCGCGTCGGGGTTGGCGGCCTTGACGCGGGCGACGGCGTCGAGGATGACGTCGGCGATGCCCTCGCCGCCCTGGTACCCCCGACAGCACGACGTCGATCTGCGGGAACGCACCGCGGTCCTCGATGCCCGAGATGACGGCGCGCACGTCGTCGGGGCTGATCATCGGCCCGCCCCACACGCCGTACCCCGTGTGGTTCGAGAAGTTCACCGTGTAGACCGGCATGACCTCGACGCCGATGCGCTGCAGCGGGAAGACGGCGGCCGAGTTTCCGACGTGGCCGTACGCGACGGCCGACTGGATGGAGAGCACCTTCATGGGGTCATGCCTTTCGGGAGGGGAGGGCTGCGGCGACGAGATCGCTCACGAGGAGCGCCGTCTCGTCGTCGTCCAGATCGTGGATGGTCAGGCGGAGGTGACGCGAGGGGGAGTCGTCCGTCAGGCGGAACTCGTCGCCGGTCCGGGCGAGCCACCCCCGTCGCATGAGGGCGTCGGCAACGGTGCGGGCGGTGCCGGGCACCTCGACCCACAGGCTCAGGCCGTCGCCGGCCGTGCACGGCAGCCCCGCACGCGTGAGCTCGGCGGCGAAGGCGGCGTTGCGGGCGGCGTAGTGCGCCCGCGCGGTCGCGACGGTGCCGACTGCGGCCTCGTCGGTCAGGAGGGCGTGCGCGAGTCGCTGCAGCAGGTGGCTGACCCAGGTCGTGCCGGACCCGAGGCGGAGGGCGAGGCGCTCGGCCGTGACGGGATCGGAGGCGGTGACCGCGAGACACATGTCGGGTCCGAGGAACTTCGACACCGACCGCACGCGGGCCCATCGCTCGTGGCGCTCGCCGATCACCGAGCGGTAGGGCTGGGTGGACAGGAGGCTGAAATGGTCGTCCTCGATCACGAGGACGTACGGGTGGTCGGCGAGGACGTCCCGGAGCTCGGCGGCGCGTTCGGCGGACAGGCTCGACCCCGTGGGGTTCTGGGCCCGGGGCGTGATGACGACCGCCCGGGCTCCCGCCTCGAGGGCCGACCGCAGGCCCGCGGCCGTCATGCCCTCCTCGTCGACCGGCACGGGGAGGGCCCGATAACCGGCGAGACGCACGGTGTGGATGCTGGCGAGGAAGCAGGGGTCCTCGAGCGCGACCGCGTCGTCGCGGGTGAGAGCTTGAGCCAGGAGCCGCTCGACCGCGTCGACCGCGCCTCCCGTGACGGTGAGACGGACGGCGTCGCCCATCGGGTCGTCGGCGGCGAACCATCGCTCCGCCCAGTCGGCGAGGCCGCGGTCGATGACGGGCTCGCCGTAGAGCACCGGTCGTCCGGCCACGCGCGCGAGCACGGCGCTCGGATCCGGGATGAGCGCGGGGTCGGGGTTGCCCGATCCGACATCGCGCAGCACGGTGTCGACCGCGACGCCCTCCGCCGCGACGGCCGAGACCTCGGCGATGCGCGTACCGCCGCGGCCGCGGGCCACCACGACCCCGGCCTGGGCGAGGAGTCGGTACGCCGCGACGACCGTGTTGCGGTTGACGCCGAGATCCTCTGCGAGCGCGCGCACCGGGGGCAGCGCGTCGTCGGCGCGGAGCGCGCCCCGCTCGAGCAGCATCCGCACGCTGTCGGCGATGTCGCCCGCGGTGTGCCCGGTGATCGTGTCGGGGGAGGTCATCGGGACGATCTTATGTCGGATGCCATGCTACTTTTTGGCCTAGGCCGTATCCGACGAGCGTGAACGGCCCAGATCGGAGCACATCGTGTCGAACGACCAGGCCGTCACCGGGACATCGCGCGTCAAGCGCGGCCTCGCCGAGATGCTGAAGGGCGGCGTCATCATGGACGTCGTCACCGCGGAGCAGGCTCGTATCGCCGAAGACGCCGGGGCCGTCGCCGTGATGGCGCTCGAACGCGTGCCCGCCGACATCCGCGCTCAGGGCGGTGTGGCGCGCATGAGCGACCCCGACCTCATCGACGACATCATCGCGTCGGTCTCGATCCCGGTGATGGCCAAGGCGCGCATCGGTCACTTCGTCGAAGCCCGCGTGCTCCAGGAGCTCGGCGTCGACTACATCGACGAGTCCGAGGTCCTCTCGCCGGCCGACTACACCCACCACATCGACAAGTGGGGCTTCACCGTCCCGTTCGTGTGCGGGGCCACGAACCTCGGCGAGGCGCTGCGCCGCATCACCGAGGGTGCGGCCATGATCCGCTCCAAGGGCGAGGCCGGCACCGGCGACGTCTCCGAGGCGACGCGGCACATCCGTACCATCACCGCCGAGATCCGTGCGCTCCAGTCCGCGAGCGCTGACGAGCTCTATGTGGCCGCGAAGGAGCTGCAGGCGCCGTACGAGCTCGTCGCCGAGGTCGCCGCCACCGGAGCGCTGCCGGTCGTGCTCTTCACGGCGGGCGGCGTCGCGACCCCCGCCGACGCGGCCATGATGATGCAGCTCGGTGCCGACGGCGTGTTCGTCGGCTCCGGCATCTTCAAGTCTGGCGACCCCGCCCGTCGTGCCGCGGCGATCGTCAAGGCGACCACCTTCCACGACGACGCCGCGATCGTCGCCGAAGCGTCGCGCGGTCTCGGCGAGGCGATGGTCGGGATCAACGTCTCCGACCTGCCCGCGCCGCACCGTCTCGCCGACCGCGGCTGGTGAGTCGATGAGCGTCGACGCCCCCCGCGTCGGGGTGCTCGCGCTGCAGGGCGACGTCCGCGAGCACGTGAGGATGCTCGCGGATCTCGGCGCGACGACGTCGCTCGTCCGTCGGCCCGTCGACCTGGCCGGCATCGACGGACTCGTCCTCCCCGGCGGTGAATCGAGCGTCATCGACAAACTCGCGCGCGCGTTCGGGATGCAGCAGCCCGTCCGGGACGCCGTCGCGGCAGGTCTCCCCGTCTACGGGACGTGCGCCGGGCTCATCCTTCTCGCCGACCGCATCGAGGGGGCAATCGCAGGTCAGCAGACCTTCGGCGGGCTCGACATCACGGTCCGGCGCAATGCCTTCGGCGGGCAGAACGAGTCGTTCGAGACGGAGCTCCGCGTGCCCGAGCTGACCGGTGCCCCGGACGACGCGGCCGTCCGCGCCGCCTTCATCCGCGCCCCCCTCGTCACGCAGCTCGGGGCGGGAGTGCGGGCGCTCGCCACGCTCCCGGACGGCGGCGTCGTCGCGGTCGAGCACGGGAACATCCTCGCGACGGCGTTCCACCCCGAGGTGACGGGGGAGCCGAGGTTCCACGAGAGGTTCCTCGCCCGCGTCCGTGAGGCCTCGGCGACGGCCCGGTAAGATCGAAGCCATGTCCGGTCACTCCAAATGGGCCACGACCAAGCACAAGAAGGCCGTCGTCGACGCGCGTCGTGCCAAGTCGTGGGCCAAGCTCATCAAGAACATCGAGGTCGCAGCCAAGCTCGGCGGCCCCGACCTGCAGGGCAACCCGACCCTCTTCGACGCCGTCCTGAAGGCGAAGAAGACCTCGGTCCCGAAGGACAACATCGACCGCGCCGTCAAACGCGGCGCCGGTATCGGCGGCGAGGCCGTCGAGTACTCCTCGATCATGTACGAGGGATACGGGCCCAACGGCGTGGCGTTCCTCATCGAGTGTCTGACCGACAACAAGAACCGCGCCGCGGCCGAGGTGCGCACCGCGCTCAGCCGCAACGGTGGCACTCTCGCCGACCCGGGCAGCGTCGCCTACAACTTCAGCCGCAAGGGCGTCATCGTGGTCCCCGCCGAGGGCACCACCGAAGACGACGTCATGCTCGCCGTCCTCGAGGCGGGAGCCGAGGAGGTCGAGCCGCACGGCGAAGGCTTCGGCGTCATCACCGAAGCCTCCGACCTCGTGTCGGTGCGCAGCGCGCTCCAGGATGCCGGCATCGAGTACGACTCCGCCGACGTCGAGTTCGTCCCCTCTCTCAAGGTCGAGATCGACGCCGACACCGCGCGCAAGGTCTTCCGTCTCATCGACGCGCTCGAAGACAGCGATGACGTGCAGAACGTCTTCACGAACTTCGACCTGACCCCCGAGGTGCAGGCCGAGCTCGAGAGCGACGAGGAGTAGGCCCACCGGCATCCGGCTCCGTTCCCGGCGTCCCGCGCAGTCGTTCTGCCGGGGCGCCGGGAACTGCGCTTTTCCCGGACTGTCGCGCCCCCGCCACGCGTCCCCGGACGTAGCGTGGGCGGGTGACCTCTCCGCTGCGCGTCCTCGGCGTCGATCCCGGACTCACCCGGTGCGGTGTCGGTGTCGTCGACGTCGCCCGTGACCGCTCGGCCCGGCTCGTGCACGTCGGTGTCGTCCGCTCGGCCGTCGAGCTGCCGATCGAGCGTCGGCTGGCCACGATCGCCGCGGGGCTTCGCGAGGTCATCGCCGAGCACCGTCCGCACGTCGTCGCCGTCGAGCGCGTCTTCGCCCAGCACAATCGCAGCACCGTCATGGGCACGGCGCAGGCCAGCGGCATCGCGTTGCTCGTGGCGGCCGAGAGCGGGCTCGAGGCCGCCTCGCACACCCCATCGGAGGTCAAGGCGGCGATCACGGGATACGGCTCGGCCGAGAAGCTGCAGGTGCAGACGATGGTCGCGCGCGTGCTGCGCCTGGACGCGCTGCCCCAACCGGCGGATGCCGCGGACGCGCTGGCCCTCGCCATCTGCCACGCCTGGCGACGGGGCGGGACGGCCCCGGCGGCTGCGGGCGGGGCGCTGACCCCCGCACAGCGCGCGTGGGCCGAGGCCGAGCGCGCTGCGCGGCGATGATGCCGGCACGGGTTGGGGCAGGCGAGCGGCCGCTGCGTGTCGCTCGAACATACCTGCGAAGCGGCGCCTAGGCTCGGAATATGATCTCCTCCCTGCGCGGCAGCGTGCTGCACCTCGAGTCCGACAGCGTCGTCATCGACGTCGGCGGCGTCGGGTTCTCGGTCGCCGTGACCCCGGACATCCCCCGCGCGTTCCATGTCGGCGACGAGATCGTGCTGCACACCAACCTCGTCGTGCGCGAGGACGCCCTGTCGCTGTTCGGCTTCGAGACGCGTGAGCAGCTCGGCGTGTTCCTGCTCCTCATCGGCGTGACCGGGGTCGGCCCGAAGTCCGCGCTCGGCGTCCTGTCGTCGCTCAGCGTCGCGCAGATCGCCGAGGCGGTCACCTCCGAGGACGATGCCCCGTTCCGCCGCGTCTCGGGCATCGGCCCGAAGACGGCCAAGCTGATCGTCGTCCAGCTCTCGGGCAAGCTGCACGCCGCCCCGACGAGCAGCGCCGCGTCGGGCCGCCCGGCCGCCTCCAGCCTCGCGGCGCAGGTCGTCGCCGCCCTCGTCGCACTCGGCTGGAGCGAGCGGGTCGCCACCGACGCCGTCGCCCAGGTCACCGCCGACGCCGCCGCGCCCGCCACCGTCCCGGCCCTCCTCAAGCTCGCCCTCGCCCAGCTCGGCCCGGCGCGTCCGGAGCAGACGGGTGTCTGACGCGCACGAGCTCGCGGCCGACGAGACCGAGCTCGCCGTCGAGGGCGCGCTCCGCCCCACCTCGCTCGCCGAGTTCGTGGGCCAGCAGAAGGTGCGCGGCCAGCTCGAACTGCTGCTGCAGGCTGCGAGCATGCAGGACCGTCCGCCCGACCACATCCTGCTCTCCGGTCCGCCCGGACTGGGCAAGACCACGCTCGCGATGATCGTCGCGCACGAGAGCGGCCGCCCGCTGCGCATGTCGAGCGGCCCGGCGATCCAGCACGCCGGCGATCTCGCGGCGCTGCTGTCGAGCCTCGTGCCGGGCGAGGTGCTCTTCATCGACGAGATCCACCGCATGGCCCGCTCCGCCGAAGAGATGCTCTACCTCGCGATGGAGGACTTCCGTATCGACATCATGGTGGGCAAGGGTGCCGGGGCGACGAGCATCCCGCTCGAGCTGGCTCCGTTCACGCTCGTGGGCGCGACCACCCGGTCGGGGCTCCTTCCCAACCCGCTGCGCGACCGGTTCGGATTCACCGCGCACATGGAGTACTACGAGCCCGACGAGCTCGAGCGCGTCATCGCCCGATCGGCGAGCGTGCTCGCGGTCGACGTCCCGCCGGTGGCGCGGGCCGAGATCGCACGGCGCTCCCGCGGCACGCCCCGCATCGCGAACCGTCTGCTGCGGCGCGTGCGCGACTTCGTGATCGTCCACGGCGACGCCGCGCACGGTGCGACCGAGGCGGATGTCGCCGCCGCGCTCGAGCTGTACGACGTCGATTCGATCGGCCTCGACCGCCTCGATCGCGCGGTGCTCGAGGCGCTCGTCCGTCGATTCGGCGGGGGGCCGGTCGGCCTCAACACTCTCGCCGTCACGGTCGGCGAGGAGGCCGAGACGATCGAGTCGGTCGTGGAGCCCTACCTCGTGCGCATCGGCTTCATCGGGCGTTCGCCGCGCGGCCGGGTCGCGATGCCTACCGCGTACCGTCATCTGGGGGTCGTCCGCGCCGACGGGGCCCTTGAAATCGATGACCTATAATCGCTGAAGGCTTCTCGCCGACGAATCCCGAGGCTGCGCATTCTTCGCGTGCCGACCCGTGAAAGGTGTTCCCACCTCCATGCTCTTCTTCGCCACCACCCCGGCCGACGCTCCTCCAGCGAACCCGCTGCTGCAGTTCTTCGCCGAGTACGGTCTGCTGATCATCCTCGCGCTGCTCATCGTGTTCATGTTCTGGAGCCAGCGTCGTCGCGCTCAGCGCATGAAGGCCGAGCAGGCCGAGAAGTCGCGCCAGCTCCTGCCCGGTGCGAAGGTCCTCCTGCAGGGCGGGTTCTACGGCACGATCGTCGAGTACGACGGCGACGACCTCTCGAAGTCGGCTCGCGTCGAGCTGGCGCCGGGCGTCGAGGTCGAGGTCCACAGCCAGGCCATCCTGCGCGTGGTCGACCCCACCGAGGGCGTCGTCACCGAAGACGAGTACATCGAGGCCGAGGAGCACCGCGAGGAGTACGTCGCCGACGTCGAGCAGGGTCTCGTCACCTCGGTGAGCGACGACGCCGCACGCGCGCAGACCGAGGGCGTCGTGCCCGAGGCCGACCGCGACGACAAGCCCCGCGCCTGATCCGCCGGCCCTGCCGGCGCTCGCTCGACGAAAGCTGACCTCCCCGTGGCGACTTCCACACCTGTGCGCCGTGCCTGGCGCGCGCTGACCGGGCTCCTCGTCCTGACAGCTCTGCTCTTCGGCGTCAACGCCCTCGGCGTCTACGTCTTCAAGGCGAGCTCGTGGGCTCCCGAGCTCGCCCTCGACCTGCAGGGCGGAACGCAGATCATCCTCGAGGCCCAGTCCGAGGGCACGACGCCGTCGGCCGAGCAGATGCAGCAGGCCGCGTCGATCATCCGTCAGCGTGTCGACGCGTCGGGCCTCGTCGAGGCCGACATCACGACGCAGGCCGGCAACCAGATCGTCGTGCAGCTGCCGGGCGAGGTCGACGACGAGACCCGCGAGCGCATCGACGCGTCCGCTCAACTCCAGCTGCGCGCGGTGCTGTACACCGGGTCGCCGGCGACGAGCTTCGTCGGCGAGGACGGCAACCAGACGCCGTACCCGACGCCGGATCCGAACCTGCCCTCGACCCCGTCGGTGGCTCCGTCCAACGGCAGCGACCCCGCCTGGATCACCGAGGCGCTGCAGGCCCGGTTCCTGGCGTACGACTGCGCGAACCCGACCGACGACCCGGCCAACGCCCCCGCCGACCAGCCGCTGATCACGTGCGACCGCACCGGCGTCGCGAAGTACATCCTCGGCCCCGTCGAGCTCGACGGGTCGTCGATCAACGACGCCACCAACGGCCTGGAGCAGACCACCGGCCGCTGGGCCGTGAACATCACCTTCGACCAGCAGGGAACCGACACGTTCGGCAAGATCAGCCAGCGTCTCTACGGCCAGCAGCCGCCGCTCAACCAGTTCGCGTTCGTCCTCGACGGCAGCGTCCTGTCGGCGCCCTCGATGGATGCCGTGATCCTCACCGGCAAGCCCTCGATCACCGGCTCGTTCGACCAGGACAGCTCGAAGGTGCTCGCGGATCAGCTGAAGTTCGGCGCCCTCCCGCTGAGCTTCGAGGTGCAGAGCACCAACACGATCTCGGCGACGCTCGGCTCGCAGCAGCTGCAGATCGGCCTCATCGCGGGCCTCATCGGCCTCGCGCTCGTGGCGATCTACTCGCTCGTGGTCTACCGGGCGCTCGGAACCGTGATCATCGCCTCGCTGGTCGTCATGGCCGTCCTGACGTACGCCGCGCTCGCGATCCTCGCGTGGCGCATGGGCTTCCGGCTCTCGCTCGCCGGCGTCGCGGGTCTGATCGTGACGATCGGCTTCACGGCGGACTCGTTCATCGTCTACTTCGAACGAATACGAGACGAGCTGCGCGACGGCAAATCGATCACCGGTGCGGTCGAGGACGGCTGGTCCCGCGCCAAGCGCACGATCTTCATCTCGAAGTCGATCAACATCCTCGCCGCCGTGGTGCTGTACATCCTCGCGGACTCGACCGTGAAGGGCTTCGCCTTCACGCTGGGGCTCACGACGGCGATCGACATCCTGATCTTCATCCTCTTCACGCATCCCGTCCTGCAGCTGCTGGTGCGCACCCGGTTCTTCGGATCGGGGCACCCGCTCTCTGGGCTCGACCCCGAGGCTCTCGGTGCCGTGTACCGCGGGCGGGCACAGTTCCGGGCCCCCGTGGCCGCTGGGGCGAAGACCTCGGCCGGACGTCGTGCGTCGAAGTCGCGGGGCGAGGCCGAACGACGGCAGACGATCGCGGAACGCAAGCGCGCCGAACAGATCGGCGGCGACGGCCGCGGTGCGACGGGGGACAAGGACTGATGCGCTTCTTCAACCGGTTCGGAAACGACCTCTACACGGGGAAGCTCTCCTTCCCCTTCGTCGCACGACGCACCCTGTGGTTCATCATCGCCGCGGCGCTCGTGCTCGGTTCGGTGCTCGTGCTCGTCGTGAAGCCGCCGCAGTTCTCGATCGAGTTCACCGGCGGGTCGCAGTTCACCGTCACCAACGTGACGACCACCGATCAGCTGCTGGCCACCGACGCCGTGCAGGCCGTCGTCCCGGGTGCCGGGACCAAGGTCACCACGATCGGCGAGGACGCCGTGCGTGTGCAGACCGATCAGATGTCGGATGCCGAGACCCGCGAGGTCACCGCCGGCCTCGCCGAGGCGTACGGCGTGCCGACCGCCGAGGTCAGCTCGTCCTTCATCGGGCCCAGCTGGGGTCAGGACGTCACGCGGCAGTCCCTGTGGGGCCTGGCGATCTTCCTCGCGCTGACGTTCATCATCCTCGCGCTCTACTTCCGCACGTGGAAGATGTCCGTCGCGGCCATCATCGGCCTCGTGGACGTGCTCGTGGTCACGGTCGGCGTCTACTCGCTGTTCGGGTTCGAGATCTCTCCCGCGGCCGTGATCGGCTTCCTGACGATCCTGTCGTACTCGCTGTACGACACCACGGTCGTCTTCGACAAGGTGCGCGAGAACACGTTCGAAGACGGTGAGAAGTCGGGCCGGACGTTCGGGGAGTCGGTGAACCTCGCCGCCAACCAGACCCTCGTCCGCTCGATCAACACGACGATCGTCGCGGCGCTGCCGACCGGTGCGATCCTGTTCATCGGCGCCCTGTGGCTCGGTGCGCAGACGCTCACCGACATCTCGCTGTCGATCTTCGTGGGAACCCTCGTCGCCGCCTACTCGACGCTGTTCGTGGCCGTTCCGCTGTTCGCGCTCCTGCGCGAGAACGAGCCGTCCATCAAGGCGAACGACGAGCGTGTCCGTGAGGCGCGCGAGCGCGCCGCGGTCGCGGCCTGACGGCCTCGGGACGCGCGTAGAATCGTGTTTCTCATGGCGGAGGTGACGAGATGACCGAGATCACCCCGCCCCCTGCCCAGAGTTCGCTGCGGCGACTCGTGCCGCGGATCTTCTCGCGTGCGGCACCCCGCGAAGGTCTCGAGCAGCTCGTCCGCACGGTGCGGGCGCACCACCCTAAGGGCGACATCGCGATCATCGATCGCGCGTACCAGACGGCGGCGCGCGCTCACGCTCAGCAGAAGCGCCAGAGCGGCGAGCCGTACATCACGCACCCGCTCGCCGTCGCGCAGATCCTCGCCGAGCTCGGACTGGGACCCCGTGCGATCGCCGCCGCCCTCCTGCACGACACCGTCGAGGACACCTCGTACGGCCTCGACCAGCTGACGGCGGAGTTCGGCGACGAGGTCGCCATGCTCGTCGACGGCGTCACCAAGCTCGACAAGGTCAAGTACGGCGACGCGGCGCAGGCCGAGACGGTGCGCAAGATGATCGTGGCGATGTCGCGCGACATCCGTGTGCTGCTGATCAAGCTCGCCGACCGCCTGCACAACGCGCGCACGTGGGGCTTCGTGCCGCCCGAGAAGGCCGCGAAGAAGGCCACCGAGACGCTCGAGATCTACGCGCCGCTCGCTCACCGTCTGGGTATCCAGGCGATCAAGAGCGAGCTCGAAGACCTCTCGTTCGCGGTGCTGCATCCCAAGCTCTACGCCGAGATCGACAGCCTGGTCAAGCAGCGCACGCCCCAGCGCGAGCAGTATCTCCAGACGGTCATCGACGCGGTCGAGACGGATCTGCGCGAGCTGCGCATCCGCGGCCGCGTCATGGGCCGGCCGAAGCAGCTGTACTCGGTGTACCAGAAGATGGTCGTGCGCGGCCGCGAGTTCGACGACATCTACGACCTCATCGGCATCCGCGTGCTCGTGACGACGGTGCGCGACTGCTACGCCGTCCTCGGGTCGATCCACGCGCGGTGGACGCCGCTGCCGGGCCGGTTCAAGGACTACATCGCGACCCCGAAGTTCAACCTGTACCAGTCGCTGCACACGACGGTGATCGGACCCGGCGGGCGCACCGTCGAGATCCAGATCCGTACGCACGAGATGCACCAGCAGGCCGAGTTCGGCGTGGCCGCGCACTGGAAGTACAAGGAGCGGATGGCGGGCGGCAAGTCCGACGCCAAGGCGCTCGACAACGACATGGCGTGGCTCGCGCACATCTCCGACTGGCAGGCCGAGACGGCCGACCCCGGCGAGTTCCTCGACTCGCTGCGGTTCGAGATCGGTGCGAAGGAGGTCTACGTCTTCACGCCCAAGGGCCGCGTCGTGGGTCTTCCCGCCGGCGCGACGCCGGTCGACTTCGCCTATGCGGTGCACACCGAGGTCGGGCACCGCACGATGGGCGCCAAGGTCAACGGGCGACTCGTCCCCCTCGAGTCGTCGCTGTCGAGCGGCGACGTCGTCGAGGTGTTCACCTCGAAGAACCCCGATGCCGGTCCGAGCCAGGACTGGCTCGGGTTCGTCAAGAGCACGCGTGCGCGCAACAAGATCCGCGGCTGGTTCACCAAGGAACGCCGCGAGGAGGCCGTCGAGCAGGGCAAGGACGCGATCGCTCGGGCCATGCGCCGGCAGAACCTCCCCCTGCAGCGCCTCATGGGCCAGGACGCCTTCACCGAGGTCGCGCACCAGCTGCGCTACGAAGACGTCACCGCCCTGTACGCCGCCGTCGGCGAGGGCCATGTCTCGACGCAGTCGGTGATCGAGAAGGTCACGGCGCTCGTGCGAGCCGAGGAGGACACCTCCACCGGGCCGATCGAGCTGCCCGCCGTCGGACGATCGCGCCAGAAGCGCGACAGCGATTCGGGCATCCTCGTGCGGGGCGCGCCCGACATCCTGGTCAAGCTCGCGAAGTGCTGCACCCCGGTGCCCGGCGACGAGATCGTCGGGTTCGTCACGCGCGGCAGCGGGGTCTCGGTGCACCGCGCCGACTGCACGAACGTCGAGTCGCTCATGCAGGACCCCGAGCGGCTCATCGAGGTCTCCTGGGCGCCGACGACGAAGAGCCTGTTCCTCGTCCAGATCCAGGTCGAGGCGCTCGACCGGTCGGGGCTGCTCAGCGACGTCACCCGCGTGCTGAGCGAGCATCACGTGAACATCCTCTCCGCGTCGGTCCAGACCAACAACGATCGCCTCGCGCTCAGTCGCTTCGTGTTCGAGATGGGCGACACGGTGCACCTCGATCGGGTGCTCAACGCCGTGCGGCGCATCGACGCCGTCTACGACGTGTACCGCGTCACCTCTTCCTGAGCCGCCCGGCGGCGGAGCCAGTCGAGCGCGGGACGCTTGCAGACGACGGGCCCCGAGGCGTGCAGCAGGTCGTGCGACTCGGAGGCGGCTCCGGGGAAGCACGTCGCCAGGGCGAGTGCCGCCGCCCCGGGCTCGGTGCCGTCGGCGAAGGCCGCGCGCACGAGATCCCCGAGCGTCCGGGCCGGGGTCGTCACCGGGACGCCGGCGACGGTGACGAGGTCGCGCTGCGGCAGCCGAAGATCGCGGTAGCGCACGCGGTTGTCGATGACGTGGTTGCCGCGCTGCGCGGCGCACCGCTGGACGCTGTGACGTGCCGGGGCTTCGGCGAGGGCGCCGTGCACCCAGGCGGCGGACTCGTGGGTGACCGCGAGCCCGCGTGGGACGAGCGGACGGAGCGAGGCGGCCCGCAGCTCCGCGGTCTCGACGGCGTCGGCGGGCATGAAGGCTTCGCCGACCTCGACGACATCGCCGTCGAGACGGGCGGCGAGGAGCTCGGCGGTCGAGAGCCCGTCACCGGGAAGCAGGAGGAACGGCCACGTCACAGACGCAGTCTCGCCGATCGCGCGCCGGGAACGGGAAGACCCGGCCCTGTTGTGGACAGGACCGGGTCTGCGTCGGCGGGGGAGGACTAGCCGCCGAGGGCGGTCAGCCAGGCCTTCCGTGCACCGAGAGCCTCGCGCGCCTGCGCGACGGCGCGGGGATCGCCCGACTTCTCCGCGTCGGCCAGCTCGGCCTCGAGCTTGGCGATCGCGTCGTGCAGCTGCGAGAGCATGTCGCCCTGGCGCGCCTTGGTCTCGGGGTTGTTGTTCTTCCAGTCCGCGTCCTCGCGCGAGCGGACGGACTGCTCGATCTTGCGCAGCTCGTCGTCGAGGGCGCGCTCCTTGTCGCGCGGGAAGATGCGTCCGATCTCGTCCCATCGCCGCTGGATGCCGGTGAGGAGCGCCCGCGCTGCGGCGGTGTCCTTCTCGGCGCCCACGGCGGCGGCCTCGTCGAGGAGGGCGCGCTTGGCGACGATCTTCTCCTGGGACGCCTCGGCGTCGGCGTGCTCGCGCTCGGCACGGGCACCGTAGAGTGCGTCGCCCGCCGCCTTGAACCGCGCCCACAGAGCATCATCCGCCTTCTTACCGGCGCGTCCCGCCAGCTTCCACTGGTCGAGCAGCTCGCGGTAGGACCCGATGCCGTCCTCACCGCGCGGGGCGAGGGCCTCGGCACGCTCGATGAGGCGCTGCTTCGCGTCACGGGCGCTCTTATGCGTCTCGTCGAGGCTCGCGTAGAACTCGCGGCGGTGCCGGTCGATGATCGAACGCGCGTCGCGGAATCGCTTCCACAGCGCCTGGCCCGTGCTGCGGGGGAGGCGGGGGCCGTCCGCCTGGTGGCGCTGCCACCGGTCGAAGAGATCGGTGACGTCGGCCGAGGTCTGCTTCCACTGGATCGACTGGGGATCGCGGGCGGCGATCGCCTCGATGGCCTCGACGAGGGCGGTCCGCTCGGCGACGGCGGTCTCGACCGCCTGGCGGGCCTCGGCGGCTTCGGACTCGGAGGCCGCGCTCAGCTCGCCCTCCAGGGCGACGAGGCGTGCATCGAGCGCAGCCAGATTGCCCACGGCAGCGGCGCCGGAGACGCGCGAGCGCAGCGTCGCGACGGTCGAGCGCAGGTCCGAGGCGGATGCTCCGCCGCGTCGGTGCCGCACCTCGACGAGGGCGACCTCGCCGGCGAGGTCGGAGAATTTGCGCGTGAAGTAGGCGAGCGCCTCGTCGGGGGTGCCGTCGGGGTACTGGCCGACGACGCGCCACTGGTCGCCCTCGCGCACCGAGACGGTGCCGTCGTCATCGACGCGACCCCACGGGGCGTCGTCGGCGGGGGTGGTCGTGGAGTCAGGGGTGGAAGTCACGGAAAGCACCTCGTCGCGGCTCGCGCCGCATGGGGGTCAGGTCGCAGGACAGCCTAGTACGCGGTGCGTCAGGGAGTCGGGATCGACGTCGGGCTCGGATCGGTCGGCTCGGGGGACGGCGCCGACGGCGTGGTCGCCGTCGGGCTCGGCGCCGGGGTCTCGTCGGGGGCGGGCGCTCCCGGACCGACGGTGAAGAACGCGATCTGCGCGGCGAGGATGCCGGCGATCAGCACCGCTCCCACGACGCCGGCGACGAGGTTGTCGCGCGAGCGGCGTCGCACGAGCCCGTCGTGGAACTCCCGCCGCGCCGCGTAGGCGCGGGCGCGCTCCTGCGCCGCACGATCGTCCCGGTTCTTGCCGCGGCCTGCCACGATGCCTCCTCGCGCCCGTTCCGACGGGCCGTCCCAGCCTACGGTGCGGCGCAGCCGCCTCACACGGTCGGGTGTCGCCGGGCGCGACTAGCCTGAGGGGATGACCGATGCGAGCCCGCTCTTCACGGGGCAGACGCCTCTCGCGGTGCGCATGCGCCCCGTGTCGCTCGACGAGGTCGCCGGTCAGGGCCATCTGCTCAAGAAGGGCTCGCCGCTCGTCGCGCTGGCCTCGCCCGAGGGCAACCGTCCCGGCGCGGTCTCGGTCATCCTCTGGGGGCCGCCCGGCACCGGCAAGACCACCCTCGCCCAGGCGATCGCCCGTTCGTCCGGTCGCCGCTTCGTCGAGCTGTCGGCCGTCACGGCGGGGGTGAAGGACGTCCGCGAGGTCATGCAGGAGGCGATGACCCAGCGCGACCTCTACGGGATGTCCACGATCCTGTTCCTCGACGAGATCCACCGCTTCACGAAGGCCCAGCAGGACGCGCTCCTCCCCGGTGTCGAGAACGGCTGGGTGCTGCTGATCGCCGCGACGACGGAGAACCCGTCGTTCTCGGTCGTCGCGCCCTTGCTCTCACGCTCCCTGCTGCTGACCCTGCAGCCGCTCAGCGACGACGACCTCGGCGGGCTCATCGACCGCGCCGTCACCGATGCCCGCGGGCTCGCGGGCGCGGTCTCGCTCGACGACGAGGCCCGGGCCGCGCTCGTTCGCCTGGCGTCGGGCGATGCCCGCCGCGCCTTGACCTCGCTCGAGGCCGCCGCGACGATGGCCGAGCCGTCCGACGACGGCGACACCCCCGTCATCACGGCCGACCACGTGGCCCAGGCCGTCGACCGGGCGCTGCTGCGGTACGACCGGCAGGGCGACGAGCACTACGACGTCATCAGCGCGTTCATCAAGTCGATCCGCGGTTCCGACGTCGACGCGGCGATGCACTACCTCGCCCGCATGATCGAAGCGGGGGAGGACCCGCGCTTCATCGCCCGGCGCCTCGTGATCTCCGCGGCCGAGGACATCGGCCTCGCCGATCCGCAGGCGCTGCCCATCGCCGTCGCGGCGGCCGACGCCGTCGCCTTCATCGGCATGCCCGAGGGGCGCATCCCGCTCGCCGAGGCGACCGCCTATCTCGCGACGACGGCGAAGTCGAACGCAGCGTACAACGCCATCAACGCCGCGATCGCCGATGTGCGCGCCGGCGGCTTCGGCCGTGTGCCGAAGCACCTGCGCGACGGGCACTACCCCGGCGCCAAGCGGCTCGGACACGGCAAGGGGTACGTCTACCCGCACGACCTCGAGGTCGGCGTGGCGACGCAGCAGTACCTGCCGGACGAGCTGCAGGGCCGCCGCTACTACGAGCCGACCGGCCGCGGACTCGAACGCGACATCGGCGCGCGCGTCGAGAAGCTGCGCAGAATCCTGGAGGATCGCCCGTGACCACCGATCCCCAGGCCTGGTCGCTCCAGGCCTCCTCGCTCGCGTTCGACGGCTATGTGCGGGTGCGCCGCGACCGGTACCGGCTTCCCGACGGCAGCGAGAGCGACTGGGATGTCGTCGAGATCGGCGACACGGTCGCCGTCGTCGCCTTCACCCCCGACGACACCGTCGTCCTGTTCGACCAGTACCGCGTCGGGCCGCGCCGCGTGCTCGGCGAGCTGCCCGGCGGTCTGATCGACGCGGGCGAGGATGCCGTGTCGGCCGGCGCGCGCGAGCTGCTCGAGGAGACCGGGTTCCGGGCCGGAGCGCTCTTCGACGCGGGAGCGGAATGGGCGGCCGCCAACGGGACCCGCCGCCGTCACGTGCTGATCGCCGCCGACTGCGAGCGAGTGGCGGAGCCCGCGTGGGGCGAGCACGAGAGCGGACGGGTGCGCACGATCGCGGCATCCGCTCTCCTCGA
Source organism: Microbacterium arborescens (assembly GCA_036946435.1). Classification (GTDB taxonomy): domain Bacteria; phylum Actinomycetota; class Actinomycetes; order Actinomycetales; family Microbacteriaceae; genus Microbacterium; species Microbacterium arborescens_A. The sequence continues at coordinate 17,065 of JAQIJE010000023.1, forward strand.
ACACCTCACGACCGGAGAGGTGAGCGACGGCGGGCCGGCCCTGCGCGGATTGCAGGTGTTCGCCCGGGCCGCTGCCGTCGAGCCGTCGCTGCAGGCTCTGCGCGAGCGCGTACGGACGCTGATCTCGACGTTCCCGCCCGCGGACGGCCCGGACACCGCGCCGGCCGCCGCCCCGGAGGATCCGTTCGACGCATTCTGGAAGCGGGCGGAGGGCAAGGATCCCGAGCGGCTCCGCGCGGAGCTGGCCGACGTGCTGGCCACGCTCTCGCCCGGCGATCCCGTCGGCACCTACGAGCGTGCCTCGCTCCACGACTACCTCGGCGAGGAGGCCGACGCGGTGCCGCTGTACCGCGAGGCCCTCGACGCGGGGCTCGGCGGCGAGCGACGATCCGCCTGCGTCATCCAGCTCGCCAGTTCGCTGCGCAACGTCGGCGATCCCTCGGGCGCCCTCGCGCTGCTGCATCCCTTTCCCGCGGACGACCCGCTCGCCGACGCCGCCCGCGCGTTCGAGGCGCTCGCCCTCTTCAGCGACCAGAAGCCGGCCCCCGCGCTCCGCACGGCGCTGACGGCCCTCGCGCCGCATCTGCCGGCCTACCGCCGCTCCGTCGAGTCGTACGCGTCGGAGCTCGTCGCTCCCGCGCGCATCCGGGCGATCTCGGTCGCCGTGGTCGTGCGCGACGGCCACGTCCTGGCCGAGGAGTACGACGGCGGCCCGGGGGCCGCACCGTTCCTCCGGGCGCCCGGGGGCGGGATCGAGTTCGGCGAGACGGCCGCCGAGGCGATGCGCCGCGAGCTCCGCGAGGAGCTGGCCGTCGAGGTCGACGACCTGCGGCTGCTGGCGGTCACCGAGAACATCTTCCGTCGCGGGCGCAAGCGCGGCCACGAGATCGCTCACGTCTTCGCCGTCCGCAGCGCCGGCCTCGCGGCCCTGCCCCTGGGCGAGCGACTGCGGGTGCTCGACGGCGACACCACCGTCGGGTGGTACCGGATCGCGGACCTCCGCTCCGGCTCGCCGGCGCTGTATCCCGACGGCATCCTCGACCTCGCCGCCGCGATCGACGCGGACTCGGTCTGATAGACTCGACCGGCTCGAAGCCCAGTTTTCGGGCATCCCTCTCTTCTGATCAAGACCTCTCGGCGTGCCCCGGCGTGCAGTCCGAGCAGGGAGAAGAGGCGGAGATACGTCCGTGAGTCGTGAGCGACACGACCGCGTCATCGGAAGGAGAACTTCGTGACCACGAAGTCTCAGGACCGCCGCAAGGTGCGCCTCTCGCGCGCCCTCGGCATCGCACTGACCCCGAAGGCCGCCCGCTACCTCGAGAAGCGTCCCTACGCTCCGGGTGAGCACGGCCGCACCAAGCGCAAGGCCGACAGCGACTACGCCGTCCGTCTGCGCGAGAAGCAGCGTCTGCGCGAGCAGTACGGCATCCGCGAGAAGCAGATGCGCAACACCTTCAACGAGGCCCGCCGCAAGGACGGCCTGACCGGTGAGAACCTGGTCGAGCTGCTCGAGATGCGTCTCGACGCCCTCGTGGTGCGCGCGGGCTTCGCCCGTACGACCGCGCAGGCTCGCCAGCTCGTCGTGCACCGTCACATCCTCGTCGACGGCCAGCTCGTCGACCGCCCGTCGTTCCGCGTGAAGCCGGGCCAGCTCGTCCACGTCAAGGAGAAGAGCGAGTCGCTCGAGCCGTTCCAGGTCGCAGCCGCCGGCGGTCACGCCGACGTCCTGCCCCCGGTCCCGGGCTACCTCGAGGTCGAGCTCGACAAGCTGCAGGCACGCCTCGTGCGTCGCCCGAAGCGTGCCGAGGTGCCCGTCACCTGTGACGTGCAGCTCGTCGTCGAGTACTACGCCGCGCGCTGAGTCTCACCGTCATCGCCACGAAGGGCGTCGGGGTCACCCCCGGCGCCCTTCGTGCTTTGCACTTAACATGGATGCCATGAAGAACGCGCTGTGGTTCGTTTTGGGCGTCGCCGGCGGTTTCGTCGCCGCGCACGTGATCAACAAGGACCCGCGCGGTCACGAGATGCTCGCCGAAGTCGACGCCCGCATCTCGGAGTTCGCCGATCGCATCGGCGACGCCTACCGCGAGCAGGAGGCCCGGATCGAGGGCCTGGCCGCCGACGTCAAGGGCGCCGCTTCGGACGCCCTCGACGCCGCCGCGGACGCTGCCTCCGACGCAGCCGACACCGTCGCCGACACGGCCTCCGACGTCGCGGATGCCGCGCGCGACACCGCCGCGAAGGCGAAGAGCGCCGCCGACGATCACTCGAACTGACCCACGAACCGAATGCGGCGTCGCGCCCCCGGGTGCGACGCCGACGCCTGCCTGCCGAAGGACTCCGATGAAGACCGCCGAGATCGCCCAACGCTACCTGGACTACTTCGAGAAGAAGGGGCACACCATCGTGCCCTCCGCCTCGCTCGTCACCGACGACCCGGCGCTGCTGTTCACGGTGGCCGGAATGGTGCCGTTCATCCCGTATCTGTCGGGAGACGTGCCGGCGCCCTACCAGCGCGCCGCGGACGTGCAGAAGTGCATCCGCACCAACGATATCGAAGAGGTCGGCAAGACTCCCCGTCACGGCACGTTCTTCCAGATGCTCGGCAACTGGTCGTTCGGGGACTACTTCAAGGACGCGGCGATCTCGTTCGCGTGGGAGCTGCTGACCTCGCCCGAGGCCGAGGGCGGGCTCGGTTTCGACCCGAAGGACCTGTGGGTCACGGTGTACGAAGACGACGACGAGGCGCGCGAGCTGTGGCTCAAGCACTCCACCCTGCCCGAGGAGCGCATCCAGCGCCTGGGCAAGGACACCAACTACTGGAGCACGGGGCTGCCCGGCCCCGCCGGACCGTGCTCCGAGATCTTCTTCGACCGCGGCCCCGCGTACGGCATCGACGGCGGACCTGCGACCGACGACGACCGCTACGTCGAGATCTGGAACCTCGTGTTCATGCAGTACGAGATCACCGACGTGCGATCGAAGTACGACTTCACGATCGTCGGCGAGCTGCCGAACAAGAACATCGACACCGGCATGGGGCTCGAGCGCGTCGCGTTCATCAAGCAGGGCGTCGACAACATGTACGAGACCGACCAGGTGCGGCCGGTGCTCGACAAGGCGGTCGAGCTCTCGGGCAAGACCTACGGCGCCGACCACGAGGACGACGTCCGGTTCCGGGTCATCGCCGACCACGTCCGTTCGTCGCTCATGCTGCTCTCGGACGGCGTGACGCCCTCGAACGACGGACGCGGCTACATCCTGCGCCGGCTCATGCGTCGCGCGATCCGCTCGATGCGTCTGCTCGGGGTCGACGGTCCGAGCTTCGCCGAGCTCTTCGCCGCATCGCGCGACGCGATGAAGGAGTCGTACCCGGTCGTCGAGACCGACTACGCGCGGCTGTCGCAGTACGTCCTCGCCGAGGAGGCGACTTTCCTGCGCACGCTCGCGGCGGGGTCGGAGCTGCTCGACGAGTCGGTCGCGCAGACGAAGAAGGCCGGGGGCGCGCAGCTCAGCGGAGCCCAGGCGTTCCTGCTGCACGACACCTACGGGTTCCCGATCGACCTCACCCTCGAGATCGTCGAGGAGGCGGGGCTGACCGTCGACCGCGGGGCGTTCGACGGCCTCATGCAGGAGCAGCGCGAACGGGCCAAGGCCGACGCGCGCTCGCGCAAGGGGCAGCTCGCCGACACCAGCGTCTACCGCGACTTCCGCGCTCAGGGCGAGACGGTGTTCACCGGGTACACCGAGCTCGAGACCGGCACCCGCGTGCTCGGCCTGCTCGTGGGCGGGGTCTCGGTCGACCGGGCGTCGCAGGGGCAGATCGTCGAGGTCATCCTGGGTGAGACGGCGCTGTACGCCGAGTCGGGCGGTCAGGTCGCCGACAAGGGGGTCATCGTCGGTCCGGGGTACGAGCTCGAGGTGCTCGACGTCCAGAAGCCCGTGCCGGGTCTCGTGAGCCACACCGTCGAGGTCACGACGGGCGAGGTCGCGGTCGGCGAGGCGGCGACGACGATCGTGGATGCCGCGAACCGCCGCGCCGCGCAGCAGGCGCACTCCGCGACCCACCTCGTACACGCCGCGCTCCGCGACACCCTCGGCAAGACGGCGACGCAGGCGGGATCGCTCAACCGCGCCGGCTACCTGCGGTTCGACTTCTCGTGGGGTCAGGCCCTTTCGCCCGAGACCCGCACCGAGATCGAGGAGATCGCCAACAACGCCGTGCGCGACAACCTCGAGGTGACCACCCGCATCATGTCGCTCGACGAGGCCAAGGCCGCCGGGGCGATGGCCCTGTTCGGCGAGAAGTACGGCGAGACCGTCCGCATGGTCGACATCGGCGGCCCGTGGTCGCGTGAGCTGTGCGCCGGCACGCACGTGGGCTCCAGCGCCGAGGTCGGGCTGATCAACCTCGTGGGGGAGTCCTCGGTGGGCGCCTCGAACCGTCGCGTCGAGGCCCTCGTCGGGCAGGACGCGTTCCGCGAGCTCGCCGCCGAACGGGCCATCGTCTCGCAGCTCACGAGCTCGCTGAAGACGCCCCGCGAACAGCTGCCCGCCCGCATCGCCGAGCTCGCGGCGAGCCTGAAGGCGGCTGAGAGGCGCATCGCGCAGTTCGAGGCCCGCGCCCTTGCCGATCGGCTCCCGCAGCTCGTGGCGTCGGCCGCGGCATCCGGGTCGTTCCAGATCGTCGCGGAGTCGCTCGGCTCCGCGGGCTCCGCCGACGACGTCCGCACGCTCGCCCTGCAGGTGCGGGATCGGCTGGGGGCCGACGCGGCGGCGGTCGTCGCGCTCGGTGCGATCGTGGGCGACCGGCCGGTCGTCGTCGTCGCCACCAACGACACGGCCCGCGCTGCCGGCGCCAAGGCGGGCGTGCTCGCGAAGGCCGCGGCCACGGCTCTCGGCGGCGGCGGCGGCGGACGCGACGACGTCGCGCAGGGCGGCGGCACCGACGCATCCGCCCTCCCCGCGGCACTCGCAGCGGTCCGTCAGACGGCGGGCGGTCTGTGAGCGGATTCCGCCCGGGCGTGCGGCTCGGCGTCGACGTCGGCACCGCGCGCATCGGCATCGCGCGCTCGGATCGCGACGGTCTGCTCGCCGTGCCCGTCGAGACCGTTCCCCGCGGGGACGGCGATCTCGCCCGCATCGGCGCGCTCGCGGCGGAGTACGAGGCGTTCGAACTGGTCGTAGGGCTGCCCATCGCCCTCAGCGGGCGCGAGACCGCGTCGACCGGCGACGCCCGCGGTTTCGCGGAGTCCCTCGCCGCGACGGGGCACCGCGTTCGTCTCGTCGACGAACGACTGAGCACCGTGACCGCGCACAGCGCCTTGCGCGGTTCGGGCCGATCTCAGCGATCGTCTCGTAGCATTGTTGATCAGGTCGCCGCCGTAGTGCTCCTCCAGCAGGCACTCGACGTCGAGAAAAGCACCGGAAACCCGCCCGGTGTCCCCGTCGCATCCTCTCCGGAGCATCCCTGATATGACTGACCGCCCGCCGCACGACGGCTCCGCCCCGACGAGCCGTCGCGCTGCCCGAGCGGCCGCGCAGCCCCCGGCTTCCGCCGCCGAGCACCGCGGATCGGCCCCCGTGCCGGTGTCCCGCGATCAGGCTCAGCACGACCGGATGCCGCACGAGCAGGCGCCGCGAGCCGCCGCACCTGCTGTCGGCACCCTCGACGCCCTGTTCACGGGCGAAGTGAGCACGCACGACGTGGGGCGCGTTCCGAGTCGCGACGATCGCGACCGCAGGAAGAGCCGGATCGCGAAGTGGGTCGTGCTGATCGTCGTCCTGGCGATCGTCGGCGTGATCGCCGCCGGCGGTGCGTACGTGTGGACGACCTACGAGACGCAGATCCGTGCGGTCTTGGGCTGGGAAGAGCCGAAGGACTACGAGGCCGGCGAAGCCACGGGCGAGGTGCTCGTGACGATCGTGACGGGTGACACCGGCTCGACGATCTCACAGACGCTCTACGACCAGGGCGTGACGAAGACGCCGACGGCGTTCTACGACCACCTGATCGCCACGGCGCAGGACCCGCCGTTCCAGCCGGGCGTGTACGCGCTCCAGCAGCGGATGACCTCTGAGGCTGCGCTCACCCGCATCCTCGATCCCGACAGCAAACGGCAGAACGCGGCTCAGATCCGCGAAGGGCTGACGGTGGATCAGACCCTCGAGATCCTCGCGCAGGGGACGACCCTGCCCCTCGAGGACTTCGAAGCCGCCGTCGCCGACCCCGCCGCGTACGGCGTGCCGGCGTCGAGCCTCGAGGGCTGGCTGTTCCCCGCGACGTACCAGTTCGATCCGGGCCTCGGCGCGACCGACATCATCCGGACGCTGGTGGACCGCACGATCGAATCGCTCGACTCGGCCGGCGTGCCCGCCGAGCGGCGCGAGGAGATCCTCACGACCGCCTCGATCATCCAGCGCGAGGCGCGTCTCGAGGCCGACTTCTACAAGGTGTCACGGGTCATCGCCAACAGACTCGCCGACGGGATGCGGCTGCAGATGGACTCGACGGCCCAGTTCGGGTACGGCTCGATGCACAATGGCACCGCGAGCTCGTCGGCGGAGGCGCTCGAGGACGACAACCCCTGGAACACCTACATCCGCGACGGCCTGCCGGCCGGGCCCATCGCCAACCCGGGCGACACCGCGATCGACGCCGCCATGCACCCGGCGGACGGGCCGTGGCTGTACTTCGTGACGTGGAACATGGACACCGGCGAGACGATCTTCTCGGAGACGTACGAGCAGCACCAAGCGGGCATCGACCAGTGGCACGCATGGTGCGACGCCAATGACAACCGCGGCTGCTGAACCCGTCTCCCGCGCCGCGCGACGGTTCGAGGTGTGGGGCGACCCGATCGCCCACAGCCTGTCGCCGGCGCTGCACGCGGCGGCGTACGCCGAGCTCGGCCTGCCCTGGGAGTACGGCAGACGGCGCGTCGACGAGGCGGCGTTCGCCGAGACGCTCGCGTCGCGACCCGACGACGTCCACGGGCTCTCACTGACCATGCCTCTCAAGGCCGTCGCGTTCGACGCGGCGACGCGTCGAGACCCCGCGGCCGAGCAGACCGGAGCAGCCAACACCCTCGTCCGCGCGGGCGACGGCTGGGCCGCGTTCAACACCGACGTGGGCGGACTCGCGCGCGCTCTGACCGAGGCCGGAGCGGCCGGGGCGACCCGTGCCCGCGTCGTCGGCGCCGGCGCGACCGCCACGTCGGCAATCGTCGCGCTGCACCGCCTCGGCGTCCGGTCGCTCGACATCGCGGCCCGGCGGCCCGCGGCCGCAGGGGTTCTGTCGGGCCTGGCCGAACGCCTCGGGCTCGCCGCGACCGTGTCGCCGCTGGCGGCCCCCACGGGCGAGGCCGACGTCACCGTGTCGACCCTGCCCGGCGATGCGCCCGTCGCCGACGGCGACGCGGACGCCCTCGCGGCGCACGGCGGCATCCTCTACGACGTCGTGTACGGCACGTGGCCGACGACCCTCGCCTCGGCGTGGCAGCGGCAGGGCGGGCCGGCCCATCCCGGGATGACGATGCTGCTGCACCAGGCCGTCCTGCAGATCCGCATCTTCTCGTCGGGAAGTCCCGACGAGCCCCTTCCGGGGGAGGACGACGTGGTCGCCGTCATGCGCCGGGCGCTCGTGGGAGGATAGACGAATGCTCCGCGTGCTCACGGCCGGCGAATCGCACGGCCCCGAACTCGTCGCCCTCATGGAGGGCCTCCCCGCCGGCGTGCCCATCTCGCGTGCCGCGATCCAGGCCGACCTCGCTCGCCGCAAGCTCGGCTACGGCCGCGGCTCGCGGATGAAGTTCGAGGAGGACGAGCTGACCATCTCGACCGGCGTGCGCCACGGCTTCAGCCTCGGCAGCCCGATCGCCCTGCGTATCGGCAACACCGAGTGGCCCAAGTGGGTCGAGGTCATGAGCCCCGAGCCGATCGAGCTCACCGAGAAGTCCCGCGGTCGCGGCGCCGCGCTCACGCGCCCGCGCCCCGGGCACGCCGATCTCGTCGGCATGCAGAAGTACGGCTTCGACGAGGCCCGGCCGATCCTCGAGCGTGCGAGCGCCCGTGAGACCGCGGCCCGCGTCGCGCTCGGCGCCGTCGCACGGTCGTTCCTCGGCGAGCTCGGCATCCGTCTGGTCAGCCACACGCTCTCGATCGGCCCCGTGCAGGCGCCGGCCGGGTCGGCGCTGCCGACGCCCGACGACGTCGACGCGCTCGACGCCGACCCGCTGCGGTGCTTCGACCCCGAGACCTCCGCGGCGATGGTCGCCGAGGTCGACGCGGCCAAGAAGGACGGCGACACGCTCGGCGGCATCGTCGAGGTGCTCGCCTACGGTCTGCCGCCGGGGCTCGGATCGCACGTGCAGTGGGACCGCCGCCTCGACGCGAAGCTCGCGCAGGCGCTCATGGGCATCCAGGCCATCAAGGGCGTCGAGGTCGGCGACGGCTTCGAGACGACCCGACGGCGCGGATCGGATGCGCACGACGAGCTCTTCGTCACCGGAGACGGCATCGCACGCTCGAGCGACAAGGCCGGCGGCACCGAGGGCGGTATGTCGACCGGCACGGTGCTGCGCGTGCGCGCCGGCATGAAGCCGATCGCGACGGTCCCGAAGGCGCTGCGCACGGTCGACGTCGTCTCGGGCGAGGCCGCCACGGCGCACCACCAGCGCTCCGACGTCTGCGCCGTCCCGGCCGCCGGCGTCGTCGCCGAGGCCATGGTCGCGATCGTGCTGGCCGAGACGGTGCTCGAGAAGTTCGGGGGCGACAGCGTCGCCGAGACCCGTCGCAACCTCGAGGGCTACCTCGCCGCCATCCCCGAGACCCTGCGATCGGCGGGCTCAGCGACGACGCGATCGGATGACCGAGCCCGCGATCGTCCTGATCGGGCCGATGGGTGCGGGGAAGTCGAGCATCGGCAAGAAGCTCGCCCGTACTCTCGGCACGACGTTCGTCGACAGCGACGCGCTCATCGTCCGCGAGCACGGTGCGATCGAG
>JAQIJE010000024.1:0-25901 GCA_036946435.1 Microbacterium arborescens
CCGCGGTTCCGCAACGTCATCCTCGAGGCCGGCGCGTGGCGCGTCGAGGTGATCGACACCTGGAACATGACCGTCGACGAGGTGCCCGGCCAGCACCGCGACCGCGTCCGCGTCGACCTGCCCGGACGCCCCTTCGTCGCCCTGCGCCTCACGCGCGTGGCCGACTGAGTCTGGGCGCGCGCGGTCGGGCGGCCGGGCCGCTCGGGCGGCGGTCGGTTGGGGCTCGTGTGCGGCGGGCGGTTGGTGTTCGCCGCCTCCTCCCCCTCGGAGGCGCAGGCCCGATTCTCCACCGACCTCCCGGACATTAGAACAAATGTCCGACCCCCGGACTACCGTGGAGACATGCACGCGGAGGACGGAACGAACGCCCTGGGCGGATCACCGCACGGGGCCGCATTCGCCACGTTCGATGCCGCACTCGTCGCGCTGAACGCGAGCCAGGTCGCATCGACGCGCGCGTTGGCCGAGCTCGGCCGGTCGGCGTTGCGCGAGGCTCGGCGCGACGGGGTGCGCGGGATGGCGTCCGACATGGAGCTGCGGTCGGTCGCCGCGGAAGCCGCGGGCATGGCCAGACAGTCGGATCGGCGATTGCAGGCCGAGATCGACCACGCCATGACCGTCGTCGACGACTACCCCGCCGTGTTCGCGGCGTGGGAGCAGCGACGGATCACCCGCGAGCACGTCGACGTCGTGGTGAAGATGGGCGCCGGGGTGCCCGAAGAACTGCGACCCGAGTACGAAGCAGCGGCGATCGTGCTGTGCGAGCGGGACATCCACACCCGCGTGCGAGAGTCGCTGCCGCGCGTTGGCGGAGAAGCTGCACGAGAAACCGTTCACCCAACGACACCGCGAGGCCGCGGCCGGGCGCTGCGTGCGGATGCTGCACGGGCCCGACGGCATGTCGACGGTGACGGCGGAGCTGCCCACGACCATCGCCGTCGGGATCATGGACCGGCTGACCCAGATGGGGCAGACCATCAAAGATGCGCGAGCGGATGCCGCGGGAGCGGGCGTTGGTACGGCCTTCGGAATGGACTCCGCTTCCGAGCCCGACACCCGCACGATGGATCAAATCCGCGCAGACGTCCTCGCAGACCTCGTGCTCGGCGGGGCGCCCGTCGTCGACCCCACCTATGGTCGCGACGGGGCCGGGGCGCTCGGGGCGATCCGGGCACGCGTGCAGGTCGTGATCACCGCCGACACCCTCACCGGGAAAGACGAGCACCCCGCCGAAGCCGTCGGAGCAGCACTCGTCGACGCGGACACGGTGCGGGAACTTGCCGGGCAGGCGTCATCGTGGGACCGGTTGTTCATCGACCCCGTCACCCGCACCCCCGTCGAGATCGACACCTACCGGCCCACCGCCGCCATGGCACGGCTCCTGAAAGCCCGAGACCAGCACTGCCGGTTCCCGGGATGCCGACGGGCCGCGATTCGGTGCGAGATCGACCACACCATCGACCACGCCCTCGGCGGACACACCCACATCTACAACCTCGCTCACCTCTGCCAAAGACACCACTCCATGAAGCAATTCACCCACTGGCAAGTCCGGCAGCTCGGCGGCGGGGTCCTGGAATGGACCTCACCCCTCGGACGGATCTACCGGGAGGACCTCCCGGTCCCGGCGGTCTGCTTCACGACGGAGTTCGCGACGCCACCACGCGGCGGCCCCGGCGATCCGGGCGGGCCACCCGCACCTCCGCCGTTCTGATCCCGGCGGGGCACCGTGCAGCACCTCGGCGCCCCGTCGCGACCTCAGCGTGCGCTGTCGGCGGCGAGGCGGCGGGCCGCGGTGGCCATGTGCGCGGCCATGGCCGAGGCGGCGGCGTCCTCATCGAAGGCGGCGACGGCCCCGGCGATCGCCTCGTGCTCGGCGAGGGCCTGCCGCGCCTCGGCCTCGTCGTGCACGGCACGATCGGCGTACACCTGCAGCAGCGAGCGCACGACGTGCAGCAGGTCGATGAGCATCGCATTACCGGCGAGGCGGGCGAGCTCGTGATGGAAGGCCAGATCCGCACGGGCGAACGCGGCGAGGTCATCGAGCGACGCGCGCATCCGCTCGACGTGCTGCGCGAGCTCGCCCTCGCCCTCCGCACCGGCCGCCAGACGCGCGACGTAGATCTCGAGCCCCGAACGCAGCTCGATGAGCTCACGCGTGTTCCGCTCGCCGATCAGCAACCCCCACCGCAGCGTCTGCGGCAGCATCTCGCTCGCCGCTCCGCGCAGATAGGTGCCCGATCCAGGACGCACGTCCACGATCCCGAGTATCTCGAGCGCGGCGAGCGCCTCGCGCACCGCCGACCGCCCCCACCTCCAGGGTCGCCGCCAGCTGACGCTCCGGCGGCAGGCGGGTGCCCGGCGCGACCTCGCCCGACGTGAACAGGTCGAGCAGCCGCCGCGCGACCTCCGACACCGGAGTGCGAGCCGGCAGAGCCCCGAGAGATGCCGCGAGATCGGGCGAGCCGTCGGAGCGAAAGGCGGGCATGATCACAACCTACCTGCGCCTCATCGAAGCGGCACTTGCAATTGGTCAACCGGTTTGCCAAACTGTCCCGAGCGATGGAGCCGCCATCGCCATCGACGACGATGGGAAATCAGCGTGGACTCTTCCTCCCGGCACACGCCCCCGGCGCCGGAATCACCGGTCGCCCGCTCCGCCATCCGCAAGGTCTCCATCCGGCTCGTGCCGTTCGTGGCCCTGATGTTCTTCATCAACTACCTCGACCGCACGGCGATCGGCTTCGCCGCCCCGAACGGCATGAACGACGACCTGCTCCTCAGCGCCGCGCAGTTCGGCTTCGCCTCGGGCGTGTTCTTCATCGGCTACATCCTGCTCGAGGTGCCCTCGAACCTGGCACTGCACCGCTTCGGCGCGCGCAAGTGGCTCGCCCGCATCATGGTCAGCTGGGGCATCGTCGCCGTGCTGTTCACGTGGGTGCAGAACTTCGAGCAGCTCGTCGTGCTGCGCTTCCTCCTCGGCGTCGCCGAGGCCGGGTTCTTCCCCGGCGCCATCCTCTTCCTGAGCCTGTGGGTGCCCGCTCGCTACCGCGGCCGCATCCTCATGCTCTTCTACCTGGCGCAGCCCCTGACGACCGTCATCGGCGCCCCGCTCGCCGGCGCGCTCATCCAGCAGCACGGCGTGTTCTTCGGTCTCGAAGGCTGGCGCTTCATGTTCCTCGGCGTCGCGATCCCCGCCGTCATCGTCGGCGTGGTCGCCTGGTTCTACCTCAAGGACGCCCCCGCCGACGCCGCGTGGCTCACCGCCGACGAGAAGACCTGGCTCACCGGCGCCCTCAGCGTGGAGCGCTCGGCGACCGAAGCCAAAGAGAAGCACGTCTCGGCCCGCTTCGCGTTCCGCAGCGGCCGGGTGTGGGCGCTGTCGTTCATCTACTTCGGCTTCATCTACGGCCTCTACGCACTCGCCTTCTTCCTGCCGACCATCATCGAGGGATTCCAATCGCAGACGGGCGAGACCTTCGACGTGTTCCAGAAGGGCCTCATCACCGCCATCCCGTACCTGCCTGCGGCCATCGTGATGTACTTCTGGTCGCGCGACGCGCACCGGCGCGGCATGAAGACCTGGCACATCGCGATCCCCGCCGTCGCGGGCGCCGTGTCGATCCCGCTCGCTCTGTTCGCCGGGTCGCCCGCCGCGACGATCGCCGTCATCACCGTCACGGCGTGCGCGATCTTCGCCGCACTGCCGAACTTCTGGACCCTGCCCACACGCTTCCTCACGGGCGCCGCGGCGGCGGCCGGCGTCGCCCTCATCAACACGATCGGCAACCTCGCCGGCTTCAGCGCCCCTTACATCACCGGCGCCGTGCGCGACTGGACCGGCGGCTACGAGGTGCCGATGGTCATCGTCGGCGTCGCGATGCTCGTCTCGGCCGTCCTCGTCGTGCTGCTCGCCCGCGGCGACCGCATGGCACCGGCTGTTGCGACCGACGCCGGGACGGGCCCCGCGACGACGGATGCCGCACCGGAGGCATCGTCGCGATGACCCGCCTGCACAACGACCCCGCGGACTTCGCGGACGAGATGATCGACGGGTTCGTCGCGGCGAACGCCCGATCGGTGAGGCGAGTGACGGGGGGCGTCGTCCGCTCCGAGCCCTCCCCCGCCGGCGAGGTGGCCGTCGTCATCGGCGGCGGCTCCGGGCACTACCCGGCCTTCGGCGGACTCGTGGGTCCCGGTCTCGCGCACGGCGCCGCGATGGGCAACCTCTTCGCATCGCCGTCGACCCAGCAAATCCACGCCGTCGCGCGCGCCGCGCAGACGGGCGGCGGCGTCCTGTTCTCGTACGGCAACTACGCCGGCGACGTGCTCAATTTCGACGCGGCCCAGGAACGCCTGCGCGCCGACGGCATCGCGTGCGAGACGGTGGCCGTCACCGACGACGTCGCGAGCGCCGGAGTCGACGAGCGGGACCGCCGCCGCGGCATCGCGGGCGACCTCGCCGTCTTCCGCGCGGCCTGCGGGGCGGCTTCGGCCGGATACGACCTCGCCGGGGTCGCGCGCGTCGCCCGGCTCGCGAACGACCGCACCCGCTCGTTCGGGGTCGCCTTCACCGGCTGCACGCTCCCCGGCGCCGCCGCGCCGCTGTTCTCCGTCCCCGAGGGACGGATGGCCGTGGGCCTCGGGATCCACGGCGAGCCCGGGATCGACGAGACCGACATCCCCACCGCCGACGGCCTCGCCGAGCTGCTGGTGTCGACCCTGCTGGCCGAACGGCCCGCCGACGCCGACGGCCGCGTCGTGCCGATCCTCAACGGTCTCGGTTCGCTGAAGTACGAGGAGATGTTCGTCGTCTATCGGCGCATCGCGCAGCTGCTCACCGATGCGGGGCTGGAGATCGTCGACCCGCACGTGGGCGAGTACTGCACGAGCTTCGACATGGCCGGCACCTCGCTCACGCTGTTCTGGCTCGACGACGAGCTCGCCGAGCTGTGGGAGACGCCCGTCGACACCCCCGCGTACCGGCGGGGCGCCGTGTCCGCTCGCGGGGCCTCGGCCGGCCCGGACGCCGACGCCGCGAACCGCACCCTCGAGCCCGTCGACGAGCCGATCGTCCCCGGCGATGCCGCGTCGCAGGCCGTCGCGAGCATCGTCCGCGACGCCGTCGACGCGATCGTCGAGACGGTCGACACCCACGTCGACGAGCTCGGACGCCTCGACGCTGTCGCGGGCGACGGCGACCACGGAATCGGGATGCAGCGGGGCGCGCACGCCGCGGCCGCCGCGGCCGCCGCCGCCGTGGCCGCCGGGGCGGGCGCGGCGACGACCCTCACCCGCGCCGCCGACGCCTGGTCGGACCGGGCCGGCGGGACGTCCGGAGCCCTGTGGGGCGTCATCCTGTCGTCGGTCGCCGGCGCGCTCGGCGACACCGGTCGTCCCGATCGTGCGGCTGTCGCCGCGGGCGTCGCCGCCGGCGCGCGGGGCGTCATCTCCTACGGCGGAGCGCAGCTGGGCGACAAGACGATGATCGACGCGCTCGTGCCGTTCAGCTCGGAGCTGTCGAGCGGCATCGCCGCCGGCGCCGCGCTCACGGACGCCTGGCGTTCCGCGGCCGTCGCCGCCGTCAACGCCGCCGCCGCGACGGCGGACCTGCTCCCGCGCAAGGGACGCGCCCGCACGCACGGGCAGCACAGCGTGGGCACCCCCGACCCCGGGGCGGTCTCGCTCGCCCTCATCGCCACCGCCATCGGCGACGTGCTCGCCGGACCCGAAGGAGATTCCGAATGACCGACACCCTGCGCATCGTGATCGGCTGCGACGACGCCGGCTACGACTACAAGGAGATCCTCAAGCGCGATCTCGAGGCCAGCGACGCCGTCGCCGAGGTCATCGACGTCGGCGTCGGCGCCGACGGGCACACGCCCTACCCGACGGTCGCGATCGAGGCGGCCGAGCGCGTCGCCCGCGGCGAGGCCGATCGCGCGCTGCTCATCTGCGGCACCGGACTCGGCGTGGCGATCGCAGCCAACAAGGTCGCCGGCATCCGCGCCGTCACGGCGCACGACTCGTTCTCCGTCGAGCGCGGCGTGCTCTCGAACAACGCGCAGGTCCTGACGATGGGCCAGCGTGTCGTCGGCATCGAGCTCGCGCGCCGGCTCGTGCGCGAGTGGCTGACCTACCGCTTCGACGCCGCGTCGGCCTCGGCCGACAAGGTCGCCGTCATCGACCGGTACGAGAGCACCGGATCCTGCTGATGCGGCCGGTCACGGTGGGCGTGAGCCTGAAGGCCTACTTCGGCCGGCGTGCGGCGCGGGTCTGGTTCGGCGAGGTCGCCGAACAGCTGCGGGCGCGCCCCGCCGTGGCGCGCGGCGCCGTCGAGGTGTTCGCCGTGCCCACCTACCTGCAGTTCGACGACGCCCGCGACTTCCTCGCGGCAGCCGGCGCCGCCGTCGGCGTGCAGGACGTCTCGGCGTACGAGGGCGGCGCGTACACCGGCGAGATCACCGCCGCCGAGGCCGCCGAGTCGGGCGCG
Organism: Microbacterium arborescens; assembly: GCA_036946435.1. GTDB lineage: Bacteria > Actinomycetota > Actinomycetes > Actinomycetales > Microbacteriaceae > Microbacterium > Microbacterium arborescens_A. The sequence goes on from JAQIJE010000024.1 coordinate 6,494, forward strand.
ACGCTGGCCGAGATCGGCCACGCCGAGCGCCGCCGCCTGTTCGGCGAGACCGACGAGGTGATCGCGGCGAAGGCCGCCGCCGCCCTCCGTCACGGCATCACGCCCGTGCTCTGCATCGGCGAGGCCGAGCGGACGGATGCCGAGACCGCGGCCGCCGCGACCGTCGCGCAGCTGCGCGACGACCTGGCGGGGGCACCGGCCGGCCGGATCGTCGTCGCGTACGAGCCCGTCTGGGCCATCGGCGCCCCCGAGCCCGCGCCCATCGAGCACATCGCGACGGTCGCCCGGGTGCTGCGCGAGACGCTCGACGCCGAACCGGGGCGCACCGGATCGAGCATCATCTACGGCGGCTCGGCGGGGCCCGGTCTGCTCTCGCAGCTCGGCGACGACGTCGACGGGCTGTTCCTCGGTCGCTTCGCCCACGATCCGGTCGCCTTCGGCCAGGTCGTCGACGAGGCCGCCGCCCTCGCGGAGCAGCGGAGCGCAGCCGGGGTGACGGCGTGATCGGCCTCGGCACCTACGCCTTCTTCTGGGAGCACTCCGACCGGGCCGAGACGCCCCTCACCCTCGTGGGCGCCTTCGAGCGCACCCGCGAGCTGGGCGTCGACCTCTTCCAGATCTGCGACTACGCCGCGCTGGAGCGGATGGATGCCGCCGAGCTCGCCGATGCGGCATCCGCGGCCCGCGACCTCGGGATCGTCGTCGAGCTGGGGACCAAGGGCATCACGCCCGACCGGCTCGCCCGGTTCCTCGACCTCGCCGGCGTGTTCGACGCGGCGCTCGTGCGCAGCATGCTCGCCGGTCCCGACGGGCGGCCGACGCTCGCCGAGGCCGAACGGTGGCTCGCGGACGCCGTCCCCGCGTACGAGTCGGCCGGGGTGACCCTCGCGCTCGAGACGTACGAGCAGGTCGCGACCGACGACCTCGTGCGTGTCGTCGCGGCCGTCGCGAGCCCGCGACTGGGGATCTGCCTCGACCCGGCGAACGTCGTCGCCCGGCTCGAGCAACCGCGCGCGGCCGTCGAGCTCACGGCCCCCCATGTCGTCAATGTGCACGTCAAGGACTTCGCCTTCGACCGCCAGCCCGGCTGGGTCGGCTTCACCTATTCCGGCGCCCGCATGGGCGAGGGCCTGCACGACTACCCCCACCTGCTCGAGACCGTGCGCCCGCGCGAGCGCGGCGTGAACGAGATCGTCGAGCACTGGCTGCCCTGGCAGGGCGACCCCGAGACCACCATCCGAACCGAGCGGGACTGGACCCGCGCCACCCTGGACTACCTGAGGAGCATCTGATGAGCCACACCATCGCCGTTGTCGGAGCCGGAGGAAAGATGGGCATGCGCGTGTCCAACAACCTCGTCAAGACCGACCACACCGTGCACTACGTCGAGAACTCCCCCGCGGGCCGGCAGCGCACGCTCGACGCCGGCCGTGAGCTGACGGATGCCGCCGCCGCCGTGGCCGACGCCGACATCGTCGTGCTCGCCGTGCCCGACCTCGCCCTCGGCCCCGTCACCGCCGACCTCGTGCCGCAGCTCAAGCCCGGCGCCATCGTGCTGACCCTCGACCCGGCCGCGGCCTACGCGGGCCTGCTCACGACGCGCGACGACGTCATCCAGGCGGTCGCCCACCCGTGCCACCCCTCGGTGTTCCTCGAGCGCACCTCGAAGGAGGAGTGGGCCGACACGTTCGGCGGCATCGCCGCCCCGCAGGACGCGATCGCCGCGATCGAGTCCGACGACCCCGAGAAGCAGCGCATCGTCGAAGAGACGGTGCGCGCGATCTACGCCCCCGTCATCGACGTGCACTGGGTCACCGTCAAGCAGCTCGCTCAGCTCGAGCCGACCCTCGTCGAGACCGTCGCCTGCATGATCGGCTCGCTTCTGAACGAGGCGCTCGACGAGGCGATCCACACGATGGGCGTGCCCGAGGCGGCTGCCCGCAGCATCCTCTACGGCCACACGCAGGTCGCGCTCGCCAACGGTCTGCGCGGCGACAACCCGTTCAGCGACGCGTGCCTGATCGCGATGGACTACGGTCGCGAGAGCATCATCAAGGACGACTGGAAGAAGATCTTCCGCGACGACGAGCTCGACAAGAACCTCGCGCGGATGCTTCACCTGGACCACATCGAGCGCTGAGGACGACGGCGATGACGAGACTGCAGGGCAAGACGGCGCTCGTGACGGGTGCCGCGATGGGCATCGGATACGCCGCCGCCGAGCGGTTCGCGGCCGAGGGCGCGCGCGTCGTGCTCGCCGACCGCGACGCCGCGGCGGTGGCCGAGGCCGCCGCGGCGCTCGGCCCCGCCGCGCGGGCGGTGACGATGGACATCTCCGACGAGGCCGCCGTCGCCGCGGGCTTCGCCGAGGCGGATGCCGCGGGCTGGACGCCCGACGTCGTCGTCGCGAACGCCGGGGTGCAGCTGTTCGGGCACGACGCGCCGGCCGCCGACCTCGACCTCGACGTCTGGCGCCGCACGATCGACGTGAACCTCACGGGCACGTTCCTCACCGTCAAGTACGCCGTGCGGGCGCTGCTCTCGCGCGGCGGCGGGTCGATCATCCTCACGGGCAGCCCCACGGCGATGAACGGCGAGGGCCGCGACTTCACGGCGTACAGCGCGTCGAAGGCCGGGGTCCACGGCCTCGGCCGCACGGTCGCCGCCGCATATGCCGATCGGGGCATCCGCGTCAATACGGTGCAGCCGGCGTACACCGAGACCCCGCTGGTGGCGGCCATCACCGACGATCCGGCGTCGCGGGCGGCGATCGTCTCGCGCATCCCGGTCGGACGCGCGGGCACCCCGGCCGACGTGACCGGGATCATGGTCTACCTCGCGAGCGACGAGGGATCCTTCGCGACCGGCGCGACCTTCTCGGTCGACGGCGGCATGACGACGCTCTGACCATGACGGCGGCGAGCACGACGGCGTGGGGGCGCGACGGGATCGACCGGCGACGCCTCGGGGCGTGGGAGTTCGAGCTGCGCGGCGACGAGCTCGCCGACATCCGTCTCGGCGGCCGGCGTGTGCTGCGCAGCGTCCGCGCCGTCGTGCGCGATCGCGACTGGAACACGATCGACCTCGCCGTCGACCGGGTCACCGCCGGCGAGGCGAGTCTGACGCTGCACGTCCGCTCGGTCGGGGCCGGCGCCTCGATCCGCGGCATCGTGCGGGCCGAGACGCGCGGCGGCGCACTGCGGGTGCTCTGCGACCTCGAGTCGGCCGAGCCGTTCGAGACCAACCGCACCGGGCTCGTCGCCCTCATCCCGCCCGCCGCGGCCGGTGCGGCGCTCGCGACGGGGCATGCCGACGGCAGCGCCTCGGAGTCGGTGCTCCCGGTCGCCATCAGCCCGCACCAGCCCGTCCGCGACATCGCGACGCTGCGCTGGAGCGACGACGGTCTCGCGATCGGGCTCGCCTTCGACGGCGACGTGTTCGAGATGGAGGACCAGCGCAACTGGACCGACGCCTCGTTCAAGGTCTACAGCCGTCCTCTCGCGCTGCCGTTCCCCTACGCCCTCGCCGCGGGCGAGCGCGTCATGCAGGCCATCACCCTGACCGCCGACGTCGTCGGACCGCCCGCCGCCGCGGCGGACTCCGAGATCGTGCCGCGCGCGGGCGGGATCTTCCCCGCGATCGGCCTCGGCACCTCGACCGCACCCGACCCGGCGCCGGCCGGCGCTGCCGGCGGCGCTGCCGTCGGTGCTGCCGGTCCCGCGCTCGCGGCGACGACCCTCGTCGAGCTCGACCTCGGCTGGAGCGGCTGGCCGGCGGCCCTCGACCGCGCGGCGGCCGCCGGCGTCCCGCTCGACGTCCGCATCGTCCTACCCGTCGAGATCGACGCGGCGACCGTGCCGTCCGCCGCGCACGACGAGCTCGCCCGGGCCGTCGCGATACTGCGCGCGCATCCCGTCGCGCGCGTCACGGCGTTCCAGCCGACCGGGCCGGCGCGACACGTGTCGGATGCCGCGGCGATCGCCCTGCTGCGCGCGGCGATGCACACGGGCGGCCTCGACGCACCCGTCGTGGGCGGCACGCGCGCGCACTTCACCGAGCTCAACCGCGAACACCACCGGCTGCCGGCCGGTCTCGCGGGAATCGTCCACAGCATCACCCCGCTGTTCCACAGCCGCGACACCGAGCAGCTCGTCGAGTCGCTCGCGATGCAGCGGCTCGTCGCGACGCAGGCCGTCGAGCTGGCGGCGGGTGCGCCCGTGCACATCGGCCCGATCTCGCTGCGCCCGCACGTCAACGACGTCGCCACGACCGCCCCGCCGCGGCCCGCGGCATCCGACCTGTCGCACGGGTACGGCACCCACCTCACCGACGCCGACGACCCTCGGCAGTCCGCACCCGAGCTCGCCGCGTGGACCATCGCGAGCGCTGCGGCCCTCGCGGTACACGGCGTCGCGAGCCTCACCTACTTCGAGCGGTGGGGACCGCGCGGCATCGTCGACGCGTCAGGCGACCCGATGCCTGTGGCGGAGGCGATCGCCGCCCTCGCCTCCCTCGCAGGCCGCGAGCTGCTCAGCGGTGCAAGCCCCGACGGGCTCGTCTGGGCCGTGGGGGCCGCGGGGGCCGTCGCCGACCGTGAGACGGAGCCGACGCTGCTCGTGGCCAACCTCGACGACGTGCCCCGCACGGTCGCTGTCGTCACGGGCACGGACTCCCGTTGGGTCGACCTCGCCCCCGGGACGTGGCGCCGGGCCTGAGCCCGCGCTCGCGTCCGAGCCCGCGCGGTATCCGCGCCCGGCCGCCCGTCGCTTCCCGGACTCAGGCGCCGGCGTGGCTCAGTCGCCGCCGTGGCTCAGGCGCCGGCCGTGGCTCGGGCGCCGCCATTGCTCAGTCGCCGGCCGCCTTGTGCGCCCGCGTGATGCGCAGCGCGATCGCTCCACCCGCAGGCAGCGCGACGGCCTCGGCGGCGCGGGCGAACGCCTCGTTGCGGCGCACGTCGTCGAGGACGAACGGGCGCCCGACGGGAGTGACGGTCATGTTCCACGTGTCGATGACGTCGACCGTGAACGTGTCGCCCGTCGCGAGACGGTCGACGGATGCCGTCGCCTGCGGCAGGCGGAAGCTCCACCGCTCCGGCGCCGATCGGCCGAAGTAGCGCAGGTAGACCCGACCGGGCACCCCCGCGGCGGTCTCCGGATCGTCCCACTTGTCGATCGGGTCGACACCGGCGACCTCGAGACCCTCGAGGATGCCGCGCAAGAAGCGCAGCCGCACCGGGGAGCTCCCCTGCAGCCGACCGCCCGCAACCATGTGCAGGCTGCCGTCGGAGCGCTCGAAGCTCTCGCCGTGCGAGGCGTAGCAGCCCGACACCGTCGCGATCCAGAATCGGTGCACGAGCTCCGCTCCCGACAGGTGCCCCCACCGCAAGGCGATGTCGCCCTCGTACTTGATCTCGTCGAGCACGACCGGCTTGCCGTAGGCATCGCGGTAGAGCACCGCCCGTCCGGGCTCCGCCGCCGCGTGCCCGTTCTGGATCGACGCGTGCGTGACCCACGGGCGGTTGTGGTCGAACAGCTCCGTGAGGTTGTGGATGGAGCGCAGGTGATCGTACGGGTCGGACTCGGCGACGAGCCGTCCGAGCCGATCCCAGCGGTCGGCAGGACGGCCGAGGATGTCATGCTCGTTGCACAGCGACCACCACACGTTCGGGAAGGCGCTCAGCCGCGCGACGAGATAGCGCGCATACGCGGCATCCTCCTCCTCGGTCAGGTCTCCGAGCCCGAACCGCCCGTCGTCGTACGCGTTGAGGATGAGCACGTCGGCCTGGATCCCGCGCTCCCCGAGCATCCGCACGGCCGCGTCGAGGCGGGCGAAGAAGGCCGGCACGGGCCGCGCGACGTCCCAGCGCCCGCCCGCGTCGCGCTCGAACGGCAACAGCACAGGGTCGTGGGTGACGTAGCCACCCGTCTGCGGGAAGACCAGGAAGCGCAGACGGTTGAAGCCGGCGCGGGCGATGTCGTCGGCCGTCTCGCGGCGGACGTCGTCGTCCTGGTGCAGCCAGTTGTAGGCGGTCGTCCCGACCGGCCGATGCGGGGTGCCGTCGGCGTGGGCGAAGTGGAAACGCGCCGCGACCCGCACGGGTCCGTGCGCGCCGCCCTCTGAGACCGTGACCGCTCCCGTGTGCCCGGCGAGCTCGGCCGCCGCGCTCGCCGTGCGCCACGTCCACTCGCCGGCCCGGTCGGGCAGGAAGCGGGCGACATAGCGCCGGTCGCCGTCCCAAAAACCCGGCACCCTCACGGTCCGCCCGCCCGAGCGCACCGTCACGGTGAACGGCGTCCGGGTGGCGGGGATCGGCTCGGGCGGGCCGGTGAAGGCGAGCTCGACCGGCTCGTGGACGCTGGTCACCGCGCGCGCCAGTCGTATCGCGCCCGGAATTCGAGTTCGCGCTCGATCTTTCGGGTCGACAGCAGCGACTCGTACTCGCCCAGATCGGCCGCGACCGGCACACCCGGGAACCACCGCGCCGCGACCTCGCGCGAGGTCTGGGCCGTGCCCGATGTCGGCGCCGCGACGTTGTACACGCGGAAGCCGGGCCGCGCGGCGGCGAGCGCCAGCTCCACGGCCGCGGCGCCGTCGCGCGCGTCGATCCAGGTGCCGAGCAGGTCGCGCCGGTAGTCCGGCTCGCCGGCGCGGTCGAAAGTGGCGTACTCGTCGGCGCCGACGACGTTGGTGAAGCGCAGCGCCGTGATCGAGACGTCGTCGCCCCATCGGGCGAGCTGGCCCGCCATCGCCTCTTCGACGACCTTGCCGAGCCCGTAGGTGTTGTTCGCAGCCGTGATGCTCTCGTCGACGGGCAGACGCGGCGGCGCCTCGTCGAAGGGGAATCCCGCGGCGGTGATGCTCGAGGCGAGCACGATGCGACGGATGCCGGCGCGGTGCGCGGCGAAGAGCACGTTGAAGGTCGCCGCGACGTTGCCGTGGAACGTCGCAGCGTCGGGGACGAGCCCGTTCACGGGCACGGCTGCCAGGTGCACGAGAGCATCGAGTCCGCGGTGCCGTGCGGTCACCCCGAGCAGCGCGTCGAGCGTCTGGCCATAGTCGGCGAGGTCGACGCGGGTGAAGCCCGACCCGGGTGCGCCGACGAGGTCGAAGCCGACCACGTCGTCTCCCCTCGCCCGCAAGAGCTCGACGGTCGCCCGCCCCAGTTTGCCGCCGCTGCCGGTCACGCCGATCGTCGTCGTCATCGTCGCCACTTCCTCGTGCTGTGCCCGGTGGACCCCGGTCTCGCCGTATCGCGGTCGTCGCCTGGCGTTTCCGCGGCGCGACATTGCATAATCATTCTATACTGCAATTTGTTCACCAACGGAGGTCGAATGCCGATCGTCAGCGCCCCGCGCATCGAGCACCATCGCGAACCGATCGGCATCGGCGAGCGCGAGCCGCGACTGTCGTGGCAGGTGACCGATGCCCCCGACTGGCGCCAGACGGCCTACCGCATCCGCCTGCGGCACGACGATGGGAGCACCGAGACGCACGAGGCCGCGTCGGACGAGCAGGTCCTCGTCGCCTGGCCGTTCGCCCCCCTCACCTCGCGCCAGCGCGTCGCGCTGAGCATCGAGGTCGCCGACGCGGCCGGGTCGTGGTCCGAGCCCTCGCCCGAGACGCCCCTCGAGGCGGGGCTGCTCGCGAGCACCGACTGGCGCGCGCACCCCCGTCGGCGCGATCTGGAACGAAGACCCCGATGCCGACGACCGGCGCCCCGCGCTCGTGCGGCGGACCTTCACCGTCGGGCCGCACCTGACGCACGCCCGCCTGTACGCCACCGCTCACGGCCTGTACGAAGCCGAGCTCAACGGCGCCCGCGTCGGCGACGACGCCCTCGCGCCCGGCTGGACCGTCTACGGAAAACGTCTGCGTTACCGCACCTACGACGTGACCGCGCTGCTGCATCCCGGTGAGAACGCCCTCGGCGCCTGGCTCGGCGACGGCTGGTACCGGGGCCGCCTCGGCTGGCGGGCCGCGTTCCGCAACATCTACGGCAACGACCTGTCGTTCCTCGCGCAGCTCGAGCTGACCTACGCCGACGGCACGCGCGACACGGTGTGCACCGACGCGTCCTGGCGGGCCGCGCCCTCGCCGATCCTGCGATCGGGCATCTACGACGGCGAGGACTACGACGCCCGCGAGGAGCAGGCCGGGTGGAGCACGGCCGGCTTCGACGCCTCGGACTGGCAGCCGGTGCAGGCGCGGCACCGCGACCCGGCGACCCTCGTCGCCCCGACCTCGCCGCCGGTGCGCTGCACGCAAGAGGTGGCCCCCGTGGCCGTGCTGACCTCGCCCACCGGGGCACGCATCCTCGACTTCGGCCAGAACCTCGTCGGCCGCGTGCGACTGCGCGTCCGGGGCGCGGCCGGGACGACGGTGTCGGTCCGCACGGCGGAGGTGCTGCAGGACGGCGAGCTCTACACGCGTCCGCTGCGCGGCGCGCGCTCGACCGACGCCTACACCCTGGCGGGGCACGCGGACGGCGAGCAATGGGAGCCGCGCTTCACCTTCCACGGCTTCCGTTACGCCGAGGTCGCAGGCTGGCCCGGCGACCTCGAGGCGGCGGTCGCCGCGGGCGACCTCGTGGCACGGGTGTATCACAGCGATCTCGAGCGCACCGGATGGTTCACGTCCTCGGACCCGTCGCTGAACCGCCTGCACGAGAACGTCGTGTGGAGCATGCGCGGCAACGTCGTCGACATTCCCACCGACTGCCCGCAGCGCGACGAGCGCGTCGGGTGGACCGGCGACATTCAGGTGTTCGGCCCCACCGCATCGTTCCTCTTCGACGTGTCGGGGATGCTGTCGGGCTGGCTGCGCGACGTGGCCGTCGAGCAGCTGCCCGACGGCACGGTGCCCTGGTACGTGCCCGTGATCCCCGCGCACCACATGTGGACGCCGATCCGCCCCGGCGCCGCCTGGGGCGATGTCGCGACCCTGTTGCCGTGGACCCTGTTCGAGCGCTTCGGCGACCGCGGTGTGCTCGCGGCGCAATACGACAGCGCCCGTCGCTGGGTCGACCTCGTCGAGCGCCTCGCCGGGCCCGGGCGCCTGTGGGACACCGGCTTCCAGCTCGGCGATTGGCTCGACCCCCGCGGCGCCGCCGCAGGACCCCGCCGACGCGCGCACCGACCGCTACCTCGTCGCCACCGCGTACTTCGCCCACTCGGCCCGCACGCTCGCGCGGATCGCGGAGCAGATCGGCGCGACGGCCGAAGCCGAACGTTACGCCCGCCTGGCCGACGAGGTGCGCGCGGCCTTCGCCGCGGCCTACATCGACGCCGATGGGCGCATGAGCAGCGACGCGCAGACCGCGTACGCGCTGGCCCTCTCGTTCGACCTCATCCCCGATGCCACCCGCCGCCGGTTCGCCGCGGACCGCCTCGCCGAACTCGTCGCCGAGGCGGGCTCCCGCATCGCGACGGGGTTCGTCGGGACGCCGCTGATCACCGGCGCGCTCAGCGACGCCGGTCACGTCGAGCGCGCCTACGACCTCGTGCTCGAACGGTCGTGCCCGTCGTGGCTCTACCAGGTCGACATGGGCGCCACCACGATCTGGGAGCGCTGGGACTCGATGCTGCCCGACGGCACGGTCAACCCCGGCACGATGACCTCGTTCAACCACTACGCCCTGGGCGCCGTCGCCGACTGGCTGCACGGCACCGTCGCGGGCCTCGGCGCAGCCGAGCCGGGATTCCGGCGCATCCGGTTCGCACCGCGGCCGACACCGCGCCTCGCCTCGGCGTCGGCCCGCCACCGCACTCCGTACGGAGATGCGGCGATCTCGTGGCGCCGCTCCGGCGACGACCTGCTGCTGGAGCTGACGGTCCCGCCGGGCGCTAGTGGCATCCTTGATCTGCAGGGACGCGCACCCGAGAACATCGGCTCCGGCGTCCACACCTCGGTGGTCGAAGGATTCTTCACCGCCCGCGTTCCCTCATGATCGGAGTCCGCGTGTCGATGAGCCGCTACACCCGCCCCCACGACGGGCAGGTGCGACTGATGACGAAGATCGCGCGTATGTACCACGAGCGCGGAGCACGCCAGGCCGACATCGCCGAGGCGCTCAGCATCTCGCAAGCGAAGGTCTCACGGCTGCTCAAACGCGCGGAGGCCCTCGGCATCGTCCGCACGATCGTCACCGTCGCGCCGGGCGTCTACACCGAGCTCGAAGAGCGGCTCGAGTCGCGGTTCGGCCTGACCGAGGTCGTGATCGTCGACGTCGACCCCGAGGCCGACGAGACCGAGACCCTCGCCTCGATCGGAGCCGGCGCGGCCGCCTACCTCGAGGCGACACTGTCGGGCACCGACCGCATCGGCATCTCGTCGTGGAGCCAGACGATCCTCGCGATGGTCGACCGCATGCGCCCGTTCCCCACGCGCGGCGCGACGGAGGTCGTGCAGCTGCTCGGCGGGATGGGCGCGGCCGAGGCGCAGAGCCACTCGCACCGCATCCTCGGCGAACTCGCCCGCATGCTGGGCGCCGAACCCGTCTACGTGCCCGCCCCGGGGCTCGTCGCAGGCCCCGACATCCGGGACAGCCTGCTCGCCGACGCGTCCATGCAGGAGGTCACCCACCGGTGGCAGGGCCTCTCGATGGCGATCATGGGGATCGGCAGCGTCGAGCCGTCGGACGTCCTCGCCACGAGCGGCAACGCCTTCTCGCCCGAAGAGCGCACGCCCCTCGTCGCCGCCGGGGCCGTCGGCGACATCTGCCACCGCATCTTCCGCTCCGACGGATCGCTCGTGCACAGCGAGATCGACGACCGCATCATCGCCATCCCGGTCGACGATCTGCGTCGCATCCCGCGCCGTGTCGGCGTCGCCGGCGGTCCGCGCAAGCTCGACGCGATCCGCGGCGCCGTCGCAGGCGGCTGGGTCACGACGCTCATCACCGACCTGCGGACGGCGGAGCAGCTCGCCGAGGACTGAGCCCGTCGGGCCTCAGGCGAGTGCCGCAGCGAGCCGCTCGACGCCCAGGCGCGGGCTCGTGAGCACGGGCACGTCCACCGTGATCGTCTCGGCGGCTCCCGCCATCGACGCCTGCGCGAGCACGACGACGTCGGCCTCGGCCGCTCCCCGTTCGATCGCCGCGCCGACGAGCCGGTCGTGGGTGGCGCGGTCGCCCGAGACCACCGCGTCGAACGCCCCCTCGATGACCTCGTCGGAGATCTCGGGGGTGCGGCCGGCGAGTGCGGCCCGCTCGTGCAACAGGCCGATGGTGGGCCGGCTCGTGGTCGAGAGGGTCGCGAGCACCCGCACCCGGTGTCCGGCCGCGACGGCGGCGTCGGCCATCGCCTCGTCGACGCGCAGCACACGCACGCCCGCCGCGTCCGCCGCGGGCGCGGCGAGCTCGGAGATCGACGAGCACGTGAACATGACGATGTCGGCTCCGCCGTCGGCCGCCGCACGCACGAGCGCCTCGACCCGCGCCGGCACGGAGGCGGCGTGCTCGTCGTCGCGCAGGTCCGCGACGATCTTGTCGTCGAGGTAGTTCACGACTTCGGCTCCGGGCACCAGCTCGGCCGCCAGCGCACCGAACGGCGCGATGTTGACGGCGCCGGTGTGCAGGAACGCGATGCGCGTCATGGTCATCCCTTCAACGAGCCGGCGGCGAGACCGGCCATGATCTTCTTGTTCAAGAAGACGAACACGATGAGCAGCACGACGATGTTGACGCTGATCGCGGCGAACAACGGCCCGTACTGCGTCGATCCGTACTCGTCCGACAGGCTCAGCAGACCCACCTGGATCGTAGCCAGATCGGGCCGGGTCGTGAACGTGAGGGCGATGAGGAGGTCGTTGAAGACGCTGAAGAACTGCACGAGCCCGATCGTGAGCATCGAGTTCTTCATCAGCGGCAACGCGATCACGAAGAACGAGCGCAGCGGGCTCGCCCCATCCATCGTCGCGGCCTCGAAGATCTCGCGCGGCACCGACCGGAAGTACGCCGCCATGAGGAACGTCGTCAGCGGGATGCCCATCGCGGTGTAGGTCAGGATGAGCGGCCACAGCGAGTTCGTGAGCCCGAGCCGGAAGTAGACGGTGAACAGCGGCACGAGGATCATCTGGCCCGGCACCATGATCCCGGCGAGGATGAACAGCAGCACGTTGCGCCGGCCCCGCCAGATCATGACCTCGAGCACGTAGCCCGCGGCGACGCCGAGCAGGATGATCAGCGCCACCGAGGGGAGCGTCACCAGCAGGCTGTTGCGGTAGTTGATCGCGACATTGCCACGGGTGAGGGCGGCGACGTAGTTGTCGAGGGTCCACGTTTCGGGCAGCGCCCACGTCGAGTTCTCGAAGAACTCGGTCTGTGTCTTGAACGAGCCGAGGATCATCCACAGCTGCGGGTACAGCACGACCACGAGCAGCACGGTCACGAGGATCCATACCGGCAGCCGGCGGACCGAGCGCGCGAGGCGTCGCGACGGCGTCGGGGTCACCTTGCGCGAGAGCGGACGGGCCTGGGTGATGGTCTGGGTGGCGGTCATCTCAATCCTCCACGCGCTTGCTCGAGGAGCGGAACACGGTCAGCGTGAACACGAGGCACAGCAGCGTCAGCACGAGGGCGATGGTGCTGCCGTACCCGTACTCGGCGTACTCGAACGCGGTGCGGTACATGTAAAGCGTCAGCGGCGAGGTCGAGGTGCCGGGACCGCCCTTGTTGAGCGCCAGCAGACTGTCGAACACCTTCAGAGTCGAGTTGAGGCTGAAGATGATCGACGAGAGCAGGATGGGCGCCGACAGCGGCACGATGATGTGACGCACGAGCCGCAGCCCGCCGGCTCCGTCGAGGCGCGACGACTCGATGATCTCGTCGGGGATGTCGAGCAGTCCCGTGTAGAGCAGCACCGCGTAGAAGCCCATCGAGCTCCACAGCGTCATCACGATCGCCGTGCCCATGGTGCCCGCCGTCGAGGCCATGAACTCGACGCTGTCGCCGCCGAAGAAGTTGATGACGTCGTTGACGGGACCCTGGTTGTCGCCGACGGCCACGAAGCTGCGGAACAGCAGGGCCACCGCGACGGTGGGGAGCACCATCGGGAAGAAGACCGCGGTGCGCACGAACGCCGAGCCCTTGCGCAGGACGAAGACGTAGAGCAGCGCGAGCAGGTATCCGAAGGTCACCTGCGAGATCGTGGCGGCGATCGCGAAGCCGACCGTGACCCACAGCGACTGCAGTGCCGCGCCGTCGCTCGCGAAGGTCGCGAAGTTGTCGAGGCCGACGAACTCGAACCCGCGCAGGGTGTTGCCCCGGAAGAAGGCCAGGCCCAGCGACCACAGGACCGGCACGACCTTGAGCAGGACGTAGATGGCCAGCGGGGGGATGAGGAGGATGAGGATCGTCTTGCGATCCCCGAAGACGCGGTTCATCGGCGTCCTTCCGCAATCGTGAGGGGGCCCGGCGCCCGCCGAGGCGGACGCCGGGCGGAGGTGATCAGCGGTTCGCGTCGACGCTCGCCTGCAGGTCGGTCATGTACTGCTGCGGCGTCATCTGCCCCGTGGTCAGCAGCGTGACGTTCGTCGAGGCCAGCGAGTTCGACTTCGAGTCCAGCAGCGCCTCGAACCACAGCACGGTCTCGGTGATCTCCGAGATCTTCTCCTGCACGAAGGCCGTGGTCTCGGGCACGTCGGTGACCTCGCCGTTGACCTTGAAGCCCGAGAGCACGCCCGCGTCCTGCAGCGCCTGCTGCCCGTAGTTCTCGGCGATGCACGAGAACCAGTCCGCGACCTTCGGGCCGGCGAGCTTCGGGTTGGCCGCCATCGCGGTTCCGGCGTTCGCGGGCCACTGGTCGATCGATCCCTCGCCGCCGGTGACGGCCGGGAAGGGCATGAAGCCGACGTTGTCGAGACCGATCTTGTTCTGCGCCGCGTCGTTGATGTTGCTCAGCAGCCAGGTGCCGTCGTACTTCATCGCCGCCTTGCCCGTGAGGAAGGCCGCCGTCGCGGCATCCGCCTCGACCGAGCTGAAGCCGTCGCCGAAGAATCCGTCGGCGGCCATGTCCTGCAGCGCCTTCGCCCCCGCCACGTATGCGGGATCGGTGAGCTTCGCCTTGCCGTCGCGGATGTCGGTCATGGCCTGGGGGCCGACGTTGCGGAAGATGTACATGCCCATGAGGCGGGTGAGCGGCCAGCCCTGCGAGCCGGCCTGTGCGAAGGGCTGGTAGCCGGCGGCCTTCAGCTTCTCGCTCGCGGCGGTCAGCTCGTCGAAGGTCTTCGGCTCGGAGATGCCGAGCTGCGAGAAGACGTCCTTGTTGTACCAGATGCCCTCGAGGTTGTACTGGTAGGGCAGCGAGACCATCTGGCCGTAGACGTTGTTCACGGTCGAGGCGGCGGCGGGGAGCACGTTGTCCCAGGCGCCGGTCTGCGTGAGCAGCTTCTCGTAGTCGAGCACGAGGTCGGCGACGCCGAGGTCGCCGTCGGGACGCACCATCGCCGTGCCGGCGATGAAGTGCGCGGGCAGGGCGTCCTGGCTGGCCAGGAGCGTCACCTTCTGCACGGTGTCGGCCTGCGCCGTCTTCTCGTGCACGAGCGGGAGGGCCTCGTTCTCGGCCTTGCACTGGTTCGCGGCGAGTGCGTCGAGTTGCGCGTCGAGGGTCGCGTTCTCGTTGGCGGTGAGGACCGTGAAGTTCTCGGGGTCCGTGCCCGTGAAGCCCGACCCGGCGGGGTCTCCGGAGGAAGCCGGGTCGGCTCCTCCGGCACAGGCGGCGAGCGAGAGAAGCGAGGCGAGCGCGAGACCGGTGACGATCACGCTGCGCCGCGGGCTGCGGGTGTTCATTGCGTCCTCCTTGACGACGACCATGGGCGTTGTGCGGGTGCAACGGCCAACGATTGCGGGTACATCGATGACAGTAGGGTCGAACCCGAGATGTGTCAACAATCAGGGTTGAAATTCTATTCACTTTGTGGCTGAATCGGGGAAGCGCTCGCTTGCCGGACACCCGACCCGGCGCGAGACTGAACCGCACTCCGAGAGGAACCGCTCCATGCCCGCCACCACCGCGCCCCGCGCGCACGCCCCCCTGAGGCCGCTCGACGCCGAGCAGGTCCGGTGGGCGCGCGGTTTCTGGGGCGACGTCCGCGAACGGACGCGCGACGTCACCGTGCCCACCATCTGGCAGTCTCTGAGCGACCCGGACGTCAGCCCGGGCCTGCGCAACTTCCACCTCGCCGCCGGCCTCGAGACCGGCGAGCACGTGGGCCCGCCCTTCATGGACGGCGACTTCTACAAGTGGTTCGAAGCGGCTACCGACCGCCTCGAGACCGACCCCGACCCCGGGCTCGCGGCTCGGCTGCAGAGCATCGCCGAGCTCATCGCGTCGGTCCAGCGCGCCGACGGCTACCTGCACACACCCACATTCATCTCGGAGCGCGGCGGCGGCGACGTGCGCGCGCTCGCCGACCGTTTCAACTTCGAGACGTACAACCTCGGCCATCTCATCACCGCCGGGGTGCGCCACTGGCAGGTCACCGGCAGCACGACCCTGCGGGATGCGGCGGAGCGCGCCGCCGGGTTCCTCGAGACCCTCGCGACCGACAAGCCCGTCGAGCTCGCGCGCAGCGCGATCTGCCCCTCGCACTACATGGCGGTCGTCGACCTGTACCGGGCGACCGGCAACGAGCGCTGGCTCCGCCTCGCCGAGGCCTTCGTCCGAGTGCGCGACGCGTTCGACGAAGGGGGCGACGACAATCAGGACCGCCTTCCCGTCCGCGAGCAGACCGTCGCCGCCGGTCACGCCGTGCGCGCCAACTATCTCTATGCGGGGCTGGCCGACCTCGTCGCCGAGACCGGCGACGACGAGCTCCGCGGCGTCCTCGACCGGCTGTGGCGGGATGTCGTCGAGACGAAGCTCTACATCACCGGCGGATGCGGTGCGCTCTACGACGGCGCGTCGCCCGACGGCTCCCCGTGGCAGGGCGGCATCAGCCGCGTGCACCAGGCCTACGGGCGCGCCTACCAGCTGCCCCACACGACCGCCCACGCCGAATCGTGCGCGAACATCGGCATGATCTTCTGGAGCGAGCGCATGCTCGCCCTCGCGCCCGACGCCCGCTACGCCGACGTGATCGAGCAGATCGCCTACAACAGCCTGCTCGGCAGCCTCAGCCTCGGCGGCGCGGAGTACTTCTACACCAACGCCCTCCGTCAGGTGCGGGGTCTCCCCTACGACCTCCGCCGCCCGGGCGACACGGGGCAGGAGGTGGTCCCCGCGCCGCCGCCCTCCGACGAGCGACTGCGCCAGCGCTACCTGTCGTGCTTCTGCTGCCCGCCCAACATCGCCCGCGCCCTCGCGAGCTTCCACCGGCGCGCGGCATCCGTGTCGGCCGACGGCCTGTTCGTGCACCTCTACGGCGGCAGCGACATCCGGGTCGGCGACGACACAGGTGCCGCACTCGCGCTCAGCGAGTCGAGCGACTACCCCTGGGACGGCACGATCGTGTTCACCGTCACGGCCGCCACCGGTGCGATGCCCCTGCACCTGCGCATCCCCGGGTGGTCGTCGGACGCTCAGCTGCGGGTCAACGGCGACGCGGTGCCGGTCACCGGACCCGGAACCTACACCCGCATCGACCGGGCGTGGCAGACCGGCGACGTCGTCGAGCTGACGCTCCCGATGCCGGTGCGGATGCTGCGCGGGCACCGCCTGGCCGAGGAGTTGACGAACCAGGTCGCGGTCCAGCGCGGGCCCGTCGTGTACTGCCTCGAAAGCGCGGACCTGCCGGAGGGCGTGCTGCTCGAGCAGGCCGCACTCCGCCGCGGCGCCGAGCTGCTCCCGGTCGAGACCGACATCGACGACTTCCGACTGGTCGCGCTCGAGGCCCAGCTGGCGGTGCTGCCCGTCGACGACGGCGACGCAGGCCTCTACGCCGATCTCGCGGGCGCGCCCGTGCGCACGACCGCGGCCCGCCTCATCCCCTACTTCGCGTGGGGCAACCGGGGGCCCGGCGAGATGTCGGTGTGGCTCCCCGTGGTCTGGTGAGGCGGCCATGACCGCGGCATCCGTCATCGCGACCTACGTCATCGAGACGTCCCTGCCCCTCGCGCACGCCGCCGAGGTGCTCGCGGGCGAGCAGTCCACCGGCACCTTCGTACGCGTCGAGCGCGAGTCCGACGACGTGCGCGCCCGCTTCGCCGCGCAGGTCGAGAGCCTCGACGAGCTCCCGCTCACCGGCGCGAGCCCGTTGCCCGGCACTGTCGGCGACCCCGCCGCGCGACGTCGGGCGCGCGTGCGGCTGCGCTTTCCACTCGACAACTTCGGCCCCTCGCTGCCGAACCTGCTCGCGGCGGTGGCCGGCAACCTGTTCGAGCTGAAGGAGCTCGCGGCGATCCGATTGGTCGACCTCGAACTGCCGCCCGCTTTCGCCCTGCGTTACGCGGGTCCGCAGTTCGGCGTCGCCGGCACGCGCGCGCTCGTCGGGCGGCCGTCGGGCGCGATGATCGGCACGATCATCAAGCCGAGCATCGGTCTGGCACCGCACGAGCTCGCCGATGTGGTGAGCGAGCTCGCCGAGGCGGGCATCGACTTCATCAAGGACGACGAGCTGCAGGGCAACAACCCGTACACGCCGCTCGAGGCGCGCGTGAAGGCGGTGATGCCGGTGCTCGAGCGCTACGCCGACCGCACCGGACGCAAGCCCATGTACGCCTTCAACATCACCGACGACATCGGCCGGCTCGAGGCCAACCACGATCTCGTCGTGCGGCACGGCGGCACCTGCGTCATGGCGTGCATCAACATGGTGGGCCTGGCGGGCCTGGAGTTCCTGCGCACCCACGCCGAGGTGCCGATCCACGGACACCGCGCGATGCTCGGGGCGATCGCTCGCAGCGACCAGATCGGCATCGCCTTCCGTGCGTGGCAGCAGCTCGCCCGCCTCTCGGGTGCCGACCACCTGCACACCAACGGCATCAGCAACAAGTTCTACGAGTCCGATGCCCAGGTGCTCGACGCCATCGCCGCCGTGCGCAGCCCCCTGCTCGGACTGACCTCGACCGTGCCGGTGCTCTCGTCGGGACAGTGGGCGGGGCTCGCGCACGCCACCTACGCCGCGGTCGGGACGACCGACCTGCTGGTCCTGTCCGGAGGAGGCATCCACGGGCACCCCGACGGCGCGGCGGCGGGGGTGGCGAGCATGCGGGACGCGTGGACGTCGGCCGAACGGGGCGAGTCGGCGGATGCCGCGTGGGCGTCGTCGCCGGCGCTCCGCCGCGCAGCCGAGAGGTTCGGTCCGGTCCGTGTCTGAGGTCGGCGCCACGTCGATCGCCGCGGCGTTCTACGGCGACGACTTCACCGGCAGCGTCGACGCGATGCTGCAGTTCGCGCGCAACGGGTGGAGCGGGCGACTGTTCGTGGGCACGCCCTCGGCCGATGACCTCGCGGATGCCGCCGCCACGACCGATGTCGTCGGCATCGCCGGGATCGCGCGGTCGCTGCGGCCTGACGAGCTCGGGTCGGAGCTGCGTCCGGCGCTCGCGCGGCTGGCGTCGCTGCATCCCGCCGTCCTGCAGTACAAGGCCTGCTCGACCGCGGATTCCTCGCCCGAGATCGGCAGTCTCGGCCGGGTGATCGAGGTCGGCCGGTCGGTCATCGCGGATGCCGGCGGCTCGGTTCTGCCGGTTCCGCTGCTGTTCGCGCAACCGGACTTCGGGAGGTACACCGCCTTCGGGCATCACTTCGCCGCCGAGCGCGGCATCGTCTACCGCCTGGATCGTCAGCCGACGATGTCGACGCACCCCGCGACGCCCATGACGGAGTCCGATCTCGCGATGCACCTCGGGTGTCAGACCGATCTGCCGATCGCGTCGCTCGCCTTCCCGGCGTACACCTCGTCCGCTGATCTGGCCGCCGCGCTCGGCGGCAGCCCGGCGGCCGGGGTCGTTCTCGACGCCCTCGACGCCGCCCACCTCGAGATCGTCGGCAGGGCGATCGCCCACCTCGCGACCTCGGGCGACGGTCCGGTCTTCGCCATCGGCTCGGGCGGCCTCAGCTGGGGGCTGAGCGCCGCGGATCGCCGCCATGCGGAGCCGATCTCGAGGGCGTCGACCGCGTCCGGCCCGATGCTCGTCGTGTCCGGCAGCAGATCGCCCGCCACGCGGCGGCAGGCCGACGCGGCGGACGCGGCCGGCTGGCTGGTGCGCCCGCTGGGCCTCGGCGCGGATGACAGCATCGACGACGTACTGACCGCGCTCGCGTCCGGTCGGAGCGTCGTGCTGACCTCGGACGACGCCGTCGAACCGGGCGGCGCGGGGGCGGGTGCCGGCGATGCGCTGCTCGAGACGATCGCGACAGCCGCGGCATCCGTCGTGCTCCGCGCGGCCCGGTCGGGGGCGACGCGGCGGGTGATCGTGTGCGGCGGCGACACGTCGAGCCGTGTGACGGCGCTGCTCGGTGCGCGCTCG
>JAQIJE010000025.1:0-14538 GCA_036946435.1 Microbacterium arborescens
TCGGCGATCTCGCGCGCCGCGGCGCCCGCGGCGCCCGCGGCATCCGCGGCATCCGCGTCGGCGGCGAAGAAGGATGCCGCCACGACGGCACCGCAGAGGGCGAGCGTCGTGTCGATCGTGGAGTACTCCGACCGCCCTGGCGCTCGCCGGTGCCGGCGTCGACGAAGTGGGCGAGGAACCCGCCGCGCTGCGGCACCGACTCCTCGAGCGTGCGCAGGGTCGCGGCGACCCGATCGCGCACGGCGGCACGGTCGAGCACGCCCCGCTCGACCCCGACGCACCAGGCGGCGAGGGCGAACCCGGTCGCCGCGACGGTCGCGACGCCGGGCAGGTCGTCGCGGTCGAGCACGAGGCCGCATCCGGGGCTGTCGAGGTCGGCGGTCGCGTGCTGCCAGAGCCAGCGGATCGACGCGTCGACCTCGCGTTCGGTGAGCTCGCGGATGTCGTCGGGCAGCACGATCTCGGGCACGGCGATCTCGGGAACGGCGATGTCGGACGGGACGGGTCGGGGATCGGTCACGCGGCGGTCCTCTTCTCGAAGGGGTTGGGGATGGCGTCCAGCAGCTGCGCGGTGTAGTCGGCCTGCGGGTGGTCGATGACCCGGTCGGCGGGCCCCGACTCGATGACCTCGCCGCCGCGCAGCACGATGGCGTGATTGGCGAGGCTCTTCGCCGAGAGCAGGTCGTGGGTGATGTAGAGCATGCCGACGCCGTGGTCGGCGACGAGCGACTGCAGCACCTCGAGGATCTCGGCGCGGATCGACACGTCGAGGCTCGCGATCGGCTCATCGGCCACGACGAGGCGTGGCTCGGCCGCCAGCGCCCGCGCGATGACGACGCGTTGACGCTGACCGCCCGACAGCTCGTGCGGCAGGCGTCCGAGGTAGCGGCCCGCGGGGGTGAGCCCGACCTGCTCGAGCAGGCTCGCCGAGCGTTCGACCGCCTCGCGGCGTCCGACGTGCAAGAAGTTCGCGAGCGGCCGCGACAGCGAGTAGCCGACGGTGAGGGTGGGGTTCAGCGCGGCGTACGGATCCTGGAAGACGTACTGCACGTTGCGCCGGTACTCGCGGGCGAGCCGGCCGTGCAGCGAACCGACCTCGTGCGGCTCGCCGTCCTTCCGGCCGTAGTAGCGCACCGAACCCGACGTCGGCTCGTCGATGCGGGTGAGGATCCGCGCGATCGTCGACTTGCCCGACCCGGACTGGCCGACGAGGGCCGTCACCTCGCCCTCGCGCAGCGTGAACGAGACGTCCTTCACGGCGTCGACGTGCTCGGTGCGCAGGCCCTGCCGCTTCGAGAACCGGCGGTGCAGGTCCTCGACCTCGATGACGGGGGCGTGCTCTCGACCGGAGCCTCGTCCGACACCTCGGCGGGCGCCTCGAGCTCGGCCCCCGTGTAGCCGGCGACGTCCTCGCCGAGCAGTTCGGCGTACGAGCCCACGAGGTGGATCGAGTACGGATGCCGCGGCCCCGAGGTCACGGCATCCCGGGCGCTGATGTCCTCGACGATCTCGCCCTCGTACATCACGGCGACGCGGTCGGCGAAGTCGAGCAGCGTGCCCATGTCGTGCGTGATGAGGATCGCGCCGAAGCGCTCGCGTTCCTGCAGCTCGCGGATCTTGTCGAGGATCGACTTCTGCACCACGACGTCGAGACCGGTGGTCGGCTCGTCGAACAGCACGAGCTGCGGCTTCAGCGCGAGGGCGAGCGCGAGGTTCACACGCTGCTTCATGCCGCCCGACAGCTCGTGCGGGTACATGTCGAGGAAGCGGGCGTCGACGCTGACGAGGTCGAACAGCTCCTCGGCGCGCTCGCGGGCGGCCGCGGCGTTCGCGCCGGTGTGCTCGGCCATGACGTCCTCGAACATCTTGCGCACCCGCACGACGGGATTCAGCGAGTTCATGCTCGACTGGAACACCGTCGACACGTACGACCAGCGCAGTGGCCGCAGCTCGTCGTCGTCGAGCTCGGTGACCTCGCGGTCGCCCCAGCGGATCGTGCCGCCGGTGATGTGTCCGGGGCTGCGCAGCAGCCGCAGCACCGCCTGAGCGAAGGTCGTCTTGCCCGAGCCCGACTCGCCGGCGAGGCCGACGAACTCCCCGGGTGCGACCCGGAGCGAGGACACGCTTGACGGCGTCGAGGGTCGGTCCGAGCTTGGGTCGGTACTGCACCGACAGATCGGTGACGTCGAGCACGGATGCCGCGCTCGACACGGATGCCGCGGTCATGACTTCTCCTCTTCGCGCAGGTGCGGGTTGCTCAGCATGTCGACGCCGAAGTTCACGAACGTCAGCGACGTCATGAGCAGGGCGAGCATGACGCCGGGGGCGACGAGCCAGACCCAGAGGCCCTGCACGAGCGCGCCGTTGGCGTTGGCCTGGGCGAGCATCTGGCCCCAGCTGACGGTGTTCGGATCGCCGAAGCCCATGAACGACAGGCCCGCCTCGGCGGCGATCGCCGCCGTCGCGGCGCCGATGAAGCCCGACACGATCAGCGATGACATGTTGGGCATGATCTCGCGGAAGACGATGCGCAGCATCCCGTCGCCGCCGAACCGGGCGGCGGTGACGTAGTCGCGGTTTCGCATCGAGATGATGAGCGAGCGCATCTCGCGTGACGCCCCCGCCCAGCTCGTGATCGCGATGACGAAGACGAGCAGGCCCAGGCCGCGGGTCTCGCTGTACGCGACGATGACCATCATGAGCGGCAGCACCGGGATGACCAGGGCCAGGTTCGTCAGGAACGACAGCACGTCGTCGAGCGGTCCGCCCTCGCGGTAGCCGGCGAGCAGGCCGACGACGATCGCGATGACGATGGTGGCGAGGCCGCCGAGCACGCCAATCGCGAACGACAGGCGCGTGCCGTGGACGAGCTGCGTCCAGATGTCGTAACCGAGGGTGTTGGTGCCCATCCAGTGCGCCCAGCTGGGGTCCTGCGACGGGTCGAAGGTGGCGTCGTTCGGCCGGTAGGGCGAGAGCAGGTCGGCGAACACCGCGACGAGCAGGGAAGACGGCGAGCATCACGATGCCCACGCGGGCCTTCTTGCTCGACCAGATGACGGCGTACCAGCGCGCCGGTCGGACGATCGCGACGACCTCTTTCGTCGAGGCGTCGTCGCCGGTCACCGGCGGCGGAAGGTGCGCACCGGCTCGGTGCGTTCCGGTTCGGTACGGGCCGCCTGCGGCATCGAGGCCGGCTGGGGGAGGGGGAGTCTCATCGGACATGTCTGTCACCTGCCTTTCAAGCCTTCGCGCGGCGGGCCCGCGGGTCGATGAGGGGGTAGAGCAGGTCGACGATGAAGTTCGCGGTCAGCACGATCACGATCGTCGCCAGCAGGATCGCCTGCATGAGGGGGAAGTCGCGGTTCGAGGTCGCCTCGCCCATGAGGCGGCCCATCCCCGGATAGTCGAAGACGGTCTCGATGAGGATCGAGCCGCCCATGAGCACGCCGAGCGAGAGCGCGAACCCGGTGATGACGGGCAGCAGCGCGTTGCGCGCCGCGTAGCCGAGCGCGAGGGTGCGCTGCTTGAGGCCCGCCGCGGCGCCCAGACGGATGTAGTCCTCGCCGAGCACCTGCACCATGGTGTTGCGCATCGACAGGATGAAGCCGATGGGGGCGGTGACCATGAGGGTCAGCGCCGGCAGGAACCCGTGCGAGATCACGTCCGCGATGTGCAGCGGTGTGAACCCCGGCGTCGTGTAGCCGTAGCCGCCCGCGGCGGGGAACCATCCCAGCGTGTAGGCGAAGACGAACAGGATGATGAGGCCGATCCACACCGACTGCAGGTTGCCGACGAAGGTGGACCCGACCGAGATCGTCGCGTCGAACCGGCTGTTGCGCCGCCAGGCGGCGATCGCGCCGAGGAGCGTGCCGAGCACGAACGACAGGATCTGCGTCAGTCCCACGAGCACGAGCGTCCACGGCAGCGCCTTGCCGATGACCTCGGCGACGGGATAGGGGAAGTACGTGAACGAGGTGCCGAGGTCGAACGACGCCAGCTGACGCAGGTAGTCGACGTAGGCGACGAAGACGTTGTCGTTGGAGTAGCCGAGCATCGCCTTGACCGCCGCCACCTGCGCCGGGTCGATCTCGCCCTGTCCGTTGAGCTGGCGCACCATGATCTCGGCCGGGTCGCCCGGCTGCAGGCGCGGGATGATGAAGTTCAGCGTGATCGCCGCCCACAGCGTGAGCAGGAAGTAGCCCGTCTTGCGCGCGTAGTACGCCATCGCTCAGCCTTCCCCGAGGCTGTCCGAGGTCGCATCCGCCTCGCCCGGGGGACGCAGGTTCGGCAGCACGCGGATGAGCTGGTCGACCGGGTAGGGGTTGTCTTCGCTCGGCCAGCCGACCGCGTTGTTCGTGCGGTAGATCAGCCGGTTCGGGGCGTACTGCAGCGCGATGTAGGGGAACTCGGTCATGAAGACGTCGATGATGCGCGCCTCGATCTCGGCGGTGCGGCTGTCGTCGGTGGTGTTGGTCCACTCGTCGATGAGCGCGTCGATCTCGGGGTCGACGTAGCGGGCGCGGTTGAGCAGCAGCTCCTTCTCGGTCGAGATCTGCGACTGCTGCAGCTTCGCGCCGAGGTCGCGGGCCCGCTGGCATCCGCCGCTGATGAAGTCGACCGTCATGTCGAAGTCGCCGGCCTTCTGCATGCCCTCGATCGCGTTGGGGTCGGTGGTAACCATGCGCACCGAGACGCCGACCTCGGCGGCGTTGCGCGAGATGACGTCGGCCATCGCGATGACGTCCATCCAGCCGGCCTGCACGCTGAAGACGAACGACAGCGGCTCGCCGTTCTCGTCGACGCGGCGGCCGTCGGGGCCGCGCTCGTATCCGGCGGCATCCAGCAGCTCGTTCGCCCGGTCGGGGTCGTGGGGGATGAACTCCTTGCCGCGCCACTGCTCGGGCACGGCCTCCTCCTGGAACGGCAGGAGCAGCATGGTCTGGCTCGCGGGTTCCATGATGCCGAAGCTCGCGCGCTGGCTGAGGGCCTCGCGGTCGAGCGCGTAGGCGAACGCCTCGCGGAACCGCGCGTCGTCGAGCACAGGCCGCTCGGTGTTGAGCACGAGGGCGGTCGTGGCGTCCGGCGGGTAGAAGAAGTGCGCGTTCTCGGGGTCGGGAGCCACGACCGAGCGGTTCGGGTTGGGGATGTCGCCGCGGTACAGGTCGAGCGCTCCGCTGCGGAGCTTGAGCGCGCCGGAGTTCGCGTCGTACTGCCCCTCGAGAGACAGGCGCTGGACGCGCACCTCGTCGGCGTTCCAATAGTTCTCGTTGCGCTCGAGCACGAGGCGGCGGCCGTTGTACGACTCGGGCGTGAAGGGGCCCGTGCCCACGCCGACCTCGTCGACGAAGAGCGTGGGGTCGCCCTGATCGGCGTAGATGTGCTTGGGCAGCATCTTGGTGTTCTGGAGGATCGCGTCGGTCTTCGGCACCGCGGCGCCGGCGAACTGGAACACGACGGTGTGGTCGCCCTGTGCCGTGACGCTCTCGGCGGGCGCGCCGAAGAAGTCGCCCCACAGACCCGATTTGTCGGCGGCCGGGTACTCCTTGCCGGCCATGAAGGTGTAGACGACGTCGTCGGCGGTGAAGGGCTCGCCGTCGCTCCACTCCACGCCCTCGCGGAGGGTCAGCACGAAGCGGTCGGGCCGCTCCCACTCGTAGTCCGTCGCGAGCCACGGAACCGACTCGCACGTGAAGCGGTCGCGGATCATGAGCGGCTCGAACAGCCACGTCTGCACCGTGGCGTTGGGCGACAGCCAGTTGTAGTTGAGCAGCCCCTGCACCGATCCGCCCGCCTCGGACGGCATCCGGATCTCGTCGATGAAGCCTTCGGGGGCGGCCGGTGCCGGCTCGAGCCCTACGTTGGCGCAGCCGGATGTCACGAGCAGCGCCGAGACGGCGGCAACTCCGATCAGCGATCTCAAACGTTTCTTCATCGGAACCTCCTCGTTCCTGGAAGCGACCGGACGGCCTTCGGCCGGTCGGGTGTCAGCGGGGCATCTCCTCCGGCGGGCAGCCGCACGACTCCCGCACGACCAGGCGGGTCGGCAGGACGGTGCGCGGGCCGATGTCGTCGCCGAGCGCGCCCGCGGCGGCGCGGGCTCCCAGCTCGGCGACGGGCTGGTGCACGGTGGTGAGGCGCGGAGAGGCGATCTCGGCGAGCGACTGGTCGTCGAAGCCGGTGACCGCGACGTCGGCGGGGATGCGGTGGCCGAGGCCGGGCAGGGTAGCGAGCATGCCGATCGCGAGCTCGTCGTTGGCGCACACCAGCGCATCAGGCAGGTCGTCGGCGTCATGGAGCATGCGGGCGGCGACGGCGCCGCTGCGGACGTCGAGCCCGAGGTGCATCGGCTCACCGGCCTCGACGAGTCCGCGTTCGGCGAGGGCCTCGCAGAAGCCGTCGTAGCGCCAGGCCGTGTCGGGGGACCCCGACGGCTCGCCGACGAAGCGCAGGCGGCGGTAGCCGTGGACGTCGACGAGGTGCGCGGTGAGCTCGGCGGCGGCGGCGCGACCGTCGGTGACGACGGTGGGCGTGCCGTCGGCGTCACCCGCGACGACGATGACGCGGCCGGTGCGCGACAGCTCGGCGAGCTCGGCGTCGGGCAGGGTGCCGCCCGCGACGATCAGCCCGTCGGTGCGCTCGGCGAGCTGGCGCACCGCGCCGACGGCATCCGGTCGCAGGTGCGTCCCGACGACGTTGATGACCACGCCGCGCTCGACCGCCACCGTCTCGGCGCCCTCGATGAGCTGCGCGAAATAGGGTCCACCGAGACCCGGGAGCACGATGCCGAGGGTGTTCGTGCGCTGGTACGACAGAGCGCGGCCGAGCGCCGAGGGGCGGTAGCCGAGCCGATCGATCGCGTTCTGCACGCGCCGCTTCGTGTCGTCCACGACCCGGGGATCATCGTGCGTGACGCGCGACACCGTCGCGACCGAGACGCCGGCCTCGCGTGCGATGTCGCGGATGGTCGGGCGTGCGGCGGGGGAGTCGGATGCCACCGTCGTCACCTCACTTCATCGTGGTCGTGTCGTGGTCCTGCCGGGGTCGTGCCTGTCGATCCGGCACCCGCGCGGGCGATGTAACCGGATACATCGAGCACTGTAGCCCGGTGTAACCGGTTACATCAAGCCCCGATCGCGTCGAGCGACCGGGAAGCGGCCGTGACCTCTCGCCTCAGGCCGAAACGGATGCCACGAGGTGCCGCGCCCGGCGCGTCAGCAGGCGCCGCAGGTACGGCACGAGCACGAGGCGCTCGGCGAGCACGCCGAACAGCGGCGAGGCCACCGTCACGCGATCGGTCATCACGGTCTCGCCGTCCCGCTCGACGTAGACGTGCTCGTGGTGGAACGACCGGAACGGCCCGGCGACCTGCTCGTCGACGAAGCGGCGCGGGCGCTCGAGCTCGGTCACGCGCGAGGTCATCGTGAAACGGATGCCGAAGTGCCAGGCGCGCCAGGTGACGCTCTCGCCCAGCCCGATCCGCCCGGTGGTGACGCCCGCGATCGCGCGCTCGCCGGTGCCGCGCATCGACGCGACGTGCGCCCCGATGTCGAGCGATGCGTCGAAGAGCGCCGCCGCCGGCACCGCCGCGCGGGTCTCGATCTCGAACGAACTCGCCACCCGCCGATCCTCCCATCCGCCCCCGACGTCGCCGGTCGGCGGGGTGTCGTCGTTGTGCGACGGGCACCGCGGATCGCGGCATCCGTTGTCGACCGCATGCAGAACGGGCCATACCCGGCGCGTTAGCGTTAGGGGGTGACCGACGAAGCAGAACACGATCCCGCTCTCGTCCGCGTCCTCGCGGCCGACGGGACGTTCGACCCCTCACCCGAGGCCGAGCGCTACCTGCCGATGATCGAGGCGCTCGCCGATGCCGAGCTCGAGACGTTCTACCGCGACATGGTCACGGTGCGCGCGTTCGACCGCCAGGCGACGAACCTGCAGCGGCAGGGGCAGCTGGCCCTCTGGCCGCCGTCCTTCGGGCAGGAGGCCGCTCAGGTCGGCTCGGCCCGCGCGGCCCGTCCGCAGGACCACCTCTTCCCGTCGTACCGCGAGCACGTCGTCTGCACGATCCGCGGCGTCGACCCGATCGACATCATCCGGCTCATGCGCGGCCTCACCCATGGCGGGTGGGACCCGACCGATCCGAAGAACGGCAACACCCACATCTACACGCTCGTGCTCGGATCGCAGACCCTGCACGCCTCGGGCTACGGCATGGGCATGGTCTTCGACGGCCGCACCGGCACGGGCGACCCCGAGCGCGACGAGGCCGTCATCGTCTACTACGGCGACGGCGCATCGAGCCAGGGCGACGTGCACGAGGCGATGGTCTTCGCCACGAGCTACAACACCCCGCAGGTCTTCTTCCTGCAGAACAACCACTGGGCCATCTCGGTGCCCGTCTCGACGCAGTCGCGCGTGCCGCTCGTGCGCCGGGGCGCCGGCTACGGCATGCCGTCGGTGCGCGTCGACGGCAACGACGTGCTCGCCAGCTACGCCGTCTCCAAGCTCGCCCTCGACGAGGCGCGCTCGGGCGACGGCCCCCGCGCGATCGAGGCGCTCACCTACCGCATGGGCGCGCACACGACCAGCGACGACCCCACGAAGTACCGCACGAGCGACGAAGAGGCGTTCTGGGCGCAGCGCGACCCGATCGCCCGCATGCGCGGCTATCTCGAGGGACGCGGCGCCGCGGCATCCTTCTTCGACGACGTGGATGCCGCCGCCGCGGCCTACGCCGACGACGTGCGCGTGCGCACGAACCAGCTCACCGCGCCCGAGCCCGACAGCATGTTCGCGCACGTCTACAGCGAGCAGCATCCGCTCGTCGACCGGCAGCGTCAGTGGCTCGCGGACTACGAGGCATCCTTCGAGGAGGGGCGCGCATGAGCGTCGAGACGCTGCCGTTCAGCAAGGCGCTCAACGCGGGCATGCGCGCCGCGATGCAGAGCGACGACCACGTGCTGATGATGGGCGAGGACATCGGCCGGCTCGGCGGGGTGTTCCGCGTCACCGAAGGGCTGCAGGCCGAGTTCGGCGACCGCCGCGTGCTCGACACGCCGCTGGCCGAGTCGGGCATCGTCGGCACGGCGATCGGTCTCGCGATGGCGGGCTTCCGTCCGGTGTGCGAGATCCAGTTCGACGGGTTCGTCTTTCCCGCGTTCGACCAGATCACGACGCAGCTCGCGAAGCTGACGAACCGGCATGAGGGGCGGATGTCGTTCCCCGTCGTCATCCGCATCCCCTACGGCGGGCACATCGGCGCCGTGGAGCACCACCAGGAGAGTCCGGAGGCGTACTTCACGCACACCGCCGGGCTGCGGGTGGTCTCGCCGTCGACGCCGAACGACGCGTACTGGATGATCCAGGACGCCATCGCGTCGCCCGATCCGATCGTCTTCCTCGAGCCGAAGTCGCGCTACTGGTCCAAGGGTGAGGTCGACCTGTCGGCGCGCGCCCTGCCGCTGCACGCCTCGCGCGTCGTCCGCCGCGGTACGGATGTCACGCTCGTCGGCCACGGCGCGATGGTCACGGTGCTGCTGCAGGCCGCGGCGCTCGCCGAGAGCGAGGGCATCTCGTGCGAGGTCGTCGACGTGCGTTCGCTGTCGCCGGTCGACTACGCGCCGATCGTCGACTCGGTGCGCCGCACCGGCCGCATGGTCTACGGGCAGGAGGCCCCCGGCTTCACGTCGCTCGGGTCCGAGATCGCGGCGACCGTGACCGAGCAGGCGTTCTTCTCGCTCGAGGCCCCCGTGCTGCGGGTCTCGGGCTTCGACGTCCCCTTCCCCGCCGCGAAGCTCGAGGGCGCGTACCTGCCCGACGCCGACCGCATCCTCGAGGCCGTCGACCGCGCCCTCGCCTACTGACCCCCTTTCGACCCGCGAGACCTCATGTTCGCGCCGAGACCCTGGGTTTACCCCAGCGTCTCGGGGCAGAAGTGGGGTCTCGCGACTACCGTGAGTTGACATGAGCACCCAGACCTTCCACCTGCCGGACGTCGGCGAAGGCCTCACCGAGGCCGAGATCGTGCAGTGGCGCGTGGCCGCGGGCGACGAGGTCGCCGTCAACGACGTGCTCGTCGAGATCGAGACCGCCAAGTCGCTCGTCGAGCTGCCCTCGCCGTTCTCGGGCACCGTCGGCGAGCTGCTCGTCGACGAGGGCACGACCGTCGAGGTCGGCGCCGCGATCATCACGATCGCCGGGGCCGCCGGCACCGCGGATGCCGCGACCGGCCACTCCGCGCACGGCGAGACGCCCGCCGAGAAGCCGGCCGCCGCCGGCGACGCCGGCGAGGAGAACGGCTCGGTGCTCGTCGGCTACGGCGGAGCGGGCCAGGTGCAGTCGCGTCGCCGCAAGCCCGCCGAGGCGCCCGTGCGCGCGACCGTCGGCGTCGTCGCGAAGCCGCCGATCCGCAAGCTCGCGCGTGACCTCGGCGTCGACCTCGCCACCGTCACCCCGACCGGGTCGGCCGGCGAGGTGACCCGTGAGGACGTCGTGAACCACGCCTCGCAGGCCTCGGTGTTCCGCAACCTGCAGACGCCCGCGCGCCCCGACGTGCGCGAGCAGACGATCCCCGTGCCGCCCGCCGTCGTCTCGGCGCCGCCCGCCGACGACCGCGAGGAGACGATCCCGGTCAAGGGCGTCCGCAAGGTGACCGCGAAGCACATGGTCGACTCGGCGCACACCGCGCCGCACGTGTCGGTGTGGACCGACGTCGACGCGACGCGCACGATGGAGCTCGTCAAGCGGATGAAGGCGTCGCCCGACTTCGCCGACATCAAGGTCTCGCCGCTGCTCATCATGGCGCGTGCCGTCGTGTGGGCCGTGCGCCGCACCCCGATGGTCAACGCCGCGTGGGTCGAGACCGACAACGGCGCCGAGATCCGGGTGCGCCACTACGTCAACCTCGGCATCGCCGCCGCGACCCCGCGCGGTCTGCTCGTGCCGAACATCAAGGACGCGCAGGACCTCAACATGCGCGGCCTCGCCCGCGCGCTCGAGAAGCTGACGCTCACCGCCCGCGAGGGCAGGACGGCCCCGGCCGAACAGCAGGGCGGCACGATCACGATCACCAACATCGGCGTGTTCGGGATGGACGCCGGCACCCCGATCATCAACCCCGGCGAGTCGGGCATCGTCGCGATGGGCACCATCCGGCAGAAGCCGTGGGTCGTCGACGGCGAGGTGCGGCCGCGTTTCGTCACGACGGTGTCGGGGTCGTTCGACCACCGCGTCGTGGACGGCGACGGCATGAGCCGGTTCATCGCCGACGTGGCATCCGTCCTCGAGGAGCCCGCGCTGCTGCTCGACTGAGCGTGGCGGTGCGCTCGGTGCGTTCTCACGCGGAGTAGCCTCGGCGCATGACAGAGTCCGGGCCGGCGTCGTACTTCCCGAGCATCGAGAAGAAGTACGGGCTGCCGATCCAGCACTGGCTCGACATCGCGGCCGGCCAGCTTCGCGAGGGGCGTACGCACATGCAGGTCGTGGATTCGCTCAAGACCGAGCACGGCCTGGGCCACGGTCACGCCAACGCGGTGGTCGCGTACGCCAAGGCCGAGCTCGCCGGCTGAGCTGGCGGCATCCGTTGCGGCCGCGGCTGCGCCCGGGGCTGCGGCATCCGTTCGTCGGAGGATGTCGCGAACTTCGGAGCGTTCGCGCGGATGCGTCCGAAGTTCGCGCGATTCTCCGGGGTTCGGAGGCGCGCGCGGACCCGCGAGCGCGACCCGGGCGCGCTAGCCGGCGACGAGGTGCTCGATGAGGATCTGCGTGCCGATGCCGATGAGCACGATGCCGCCGATGACCTCGGCGGGCTTGCGCCAGCGCGTGCCGATGCGGTGGCCGATGAGTACCGCGACGAACGACAGCACGAACGTGACGAGGCCGATCGAGACGACGGCGATCCACAGCGGCACGTCGAGGAAGGCGAACGACAGGCCCACGGCCAGGGCGTCGATGCTCGTGGCGAGCGCGAGCAGCAGGATCTCACGGGCGGAGATGCCGGATGCCGCGTCGGCGTCGTCGTCGCCCGGTCGGAAGGCCTCCCACAGCATCTTCGCGCCGATCGCGGCGAGGAGGCCGAAGGCGATCCAGTGGTCGAAGGGGGCGATGGCTTCGGCGAAGGTGCTGCCGAGCAGCCAGCCGATGAGCGGCATGACGGCCTGCGCGATGCCGAACGCGCCCGCGATGAGCAGGGCGCCGCGCACGACGTGCGTGCGCAGCTGCAAGCCCTTGCCGAGGGCGACGGCGAATGCGTCGGCGGAGACGCCGACGGCGAGGATGAAGAGAGCCCAGGGCGACATGGACGGGTCCTTCTCGGGTCGGGACGGCGGATCGGCGATCCTTCCGGGCACCGTCGAGCGGAGATCGGCCGCATCCGAGCTTGCCAGCGGCGTGCGCGCCGCGACGACGAAAAGCCCTGATTGACAGCATTTCGGGCGGGCGAATCGTTCGGTGCGCCGAAACCTGCCGGCGTCAGATCACCCGGTCGTTGCCCCCGTCGACGCTCAGGTGCGCACCGGTGGTCGCCGGGAGGTGTTCGCAGAAGACGGCGACCGCCTCGGCGACCATCGCGCTGGTGACCTCGATGCGCAGCAGATTGCGGGTGCTGGTACTCCTCCACGCTCAGCCCGTAGCTGGCCGCGCGCTGCGCGAGCAGCTCGGGCGTCCAGATCGCGGTGTCGAAGACGGCGTCGGGCTCGACCTGGTTCACACGATGCCGTCGGCCGCCCACTCCATCGCGGCCACCCGCGCGAGCTGAGCCGCCCGCTGTCTTGCTCGCCGAGTACGACGCCACTCCCGGTCCAGGCGCCGCAACGTTCTTCGTCGACACGAGCACCACCCGACCGCCCCGCGGTGACATCGACAGGAAGCCGTGGGCTGCGCGCATGAGACGCAGCGGCGCGGTGGCGTTGACGCGCAACGCGCGCTCCCACGTCGCGTCGTCGAGGTCGGCGATGGGCTGGCTGCGAGGGAAGATACCCGCGGCGACTACGAGCATGTCGACGCCGCCGTAGGTGCGCACGGCCTGATCGAGGGCGCGCTCGACGACCGCGGCGTCACTGACGTCTCCCACGACGCCGCGCCACGCGTCGCCGGAAAAGGCCTGCTGCACGCTCGGATCGAGGTCGACCCCCACGACGGCGGCGCCGTCGGCGAGAAGCCGGTGCGCGACGGCACGGCCGATGCCCGAGGCGGCCCCCGTCACGATGGCGACCTCGCCACCCAGGGGTGGGCGCCGACGGCCGGCGAGCTTGGCCTGCTCGAGGGACCAGTACTCGATGTCGAAGCTCTCGGCTTCGTCGAGCGATCGGTAGCCGCCCCCGCGCGTCCGCCGCCTCGACGACGGCGATCGTGTGCTGTGCGATGTCGTCGACGACCCCGAGGTCGCGCACGGTGTCGCCCGCGGCCAGCAGTCCCCAGCTCCGGTCGAGGACGACGCGGGGTGCGGGGTCCAGGGGCGTCACCGGCTCGTCCTGGCGGTGCCGGTTCCGCTCGACGTACGACTGATATGCGGCCGCGAAGCCCGCGACGTCGCGCCCGACCAGCGGATGCCGCTTGGTGTAGATGACGTGCTCGGGGGTCGCAGTCCCACGCGACGAGGCCGCCGCGACATCGGCGCGCGCGGCGAACGCAGCGGCGCGGGCAGAGCGGCTCTGCCGCAGCAGCAGTGGTCGTCCGGCGGCCGCTGCGATGTCGGCTCGCAGGCCCGCGATGGTCACGGTGTCGCCGCGTGGGACGTTGCCGTCCGGGCGGGCGTCCGTTCCGTCGGCATCGGGCTGGTCGGGCACGACGATCCCCGACACCTCGACCGCGCGGGCGACGATCTCGCGGTGACGGGCGAGCACCGCGTCGGGGTCGTCGCCGAACGTGAAGAGGCCGTGATTGCGGAGGACGAGCGCGTCGACGTCGCTGAGGTCCATGTCGGCCACACGCCGAGCCAGTGAGAACCCGGGCATCAGGTAGGGGAGCACCGCGATCCGCGGGCCGAGCGCCTCGGCGATCGCCTCGTCGGCGACATCGCGGTTCGTGACGGACACGATCGCATCGGCATGCGAGTGGATCGCGACGCGGCCGGGGAGGTGCGCGTGCAACAGCGCCTCGATCGAGGCCGTCGGCGCTGATGCGTCGAGAGAGGCCTGACGCAGCTCGTTCACCATGGTCGGGTCGTCGAGATGAGGCAGTCGCAGCAGGCGCTCGAGTCGATCGCGGCGCAACGGGGCGAAACCGGCGGGCTCGATCGTCGCGAGGTCCCACCCGCTCCCCTTGACCAGGACGAGATCGACGGGCTCGCCCGTGACGTCTCGGCCCCGTGCGGTGATGGACGTGTTCCCGCCGCCGTGGAGCACGAGCGAGGGGTCGCTGCCGAGCTCGCGGCTGACGCGCACGATCTCGTCGAGGGCCGCCGAGACGTCCGGTGACGGGGT
This sequence comes from Microbacterium arborescens, assembly GCA_036946435.1. Classification (GTDB taxonomy): domain Bacteria; phylum Actinomycetota; class Actinomycetes; order Actinomycetales; family Microbacteriaceae; genus Microbacterium; species Microbacterium arborescens_A. The sequence goes on from JAQIJE010000025.1 coordinate 14,424, forward strand.
CATGCGTAGGCCTCCCAGACGCTCGTCATCGACGAGACGACGCGGTCGAAGCGCGCGGCCTGCTGCTGGTACGCGGTGCGGCAGATGCCCGGCTGCACGACGAGCGCGGGGTCGG
>JAQIJE010000026.1:0-26147 GCA_036946435.1 Microbacterium arborescens
CGACCGTCCGTTCGGATGATGCACACAGCCGCGCACGTTACAACTGATAGCCGACGAGAGGACCACACAATGGCAGACCGCAGTTTGCGCGGCATCCGACTCGGCGCCTCGAGCCTACAGAGCGAAGAGGGCGTCGTCTTCCACGACCGGGTCAACCACACGTACGTGTGCTCACGCTGTGCGCACGAGACGGTCATGACCTTCGCCGCCGACGCCGAGGCGCCTGAGACCTGGGAGTGCCGCGCATGCGGCGCCGAGGCTCTCCTGCGCGTGGGCGAGAACGTCGTCGAGGTCGATCACTCGGGCGACAAGGCCGCCCGGACCCACTGGGACATGCTGCTCGAACGCCGCACGATCCCCGAGCTCGAAGAGCTGCTCGAGGAGCGCCCTCGCGTTGCTCCGCGAGCGCCGGGGGTGCCCGACTGAGCGCCTGAGCCTCCAGCTCCGCGCCGATCACAGCGCCGGTTCCCCTCGGGGGGACCGGCGCTGTCGTCATGAGCGAGGGCTGCCGCGCCCCACGCGAGAAGCGGATGAGCACGCCGAGCACGACGAGGGCGGCGAGGCTCCCCACCCGAGCACGACCTGCACCGCGCCGCCGATCAGCACGGCGGGGGGTGAGCCCGGTTCGCAGCGGCACCTCGGTGAGCATCGCACCCGCGACCGCCGCCGGCAGACCGTCGATCTCGCTACCGTCGGGGGCGATGACCTGGCTCGTGCCGACCGTGGAGATGTTCACGACCGATCGACCCGTCTCGATGGCGCGCATCCGGGCGAAGGCCAGCTGCTGGAGGTTCTCGTCCGTATCGCGGAAGTCGGCGTTGTTCGTCTGGAAGACGTACACCTCGGCTCCGTCGCGGGCCCCGGACCAGATGACGTCGTCGTACAGCACGTCGAAGCAGATGGCGAGGCCGACGCCCACCCCCGACACGTCCCATGAACGGCGGGTTGGTCCCCGGGGTGTACTCGCGCTGGATCAGTCCGATGAGGTCGGGCACGATGAGCTCGAAGAACCATCGGTCGGGGACGTACTCCCCCATCGGAACGGGCCGCGACTTGTCGTGGATCGCCACGGGGTTCTCCGCCCCCGCCTGCCACAGCATCGAGGTGTTGAAGATCTCGTCGCCACGTGTCGTGGCGGCGTTCACGAGAAGCGGCGCATCGACGCGTCGTGCGAGCCGGTCGAGAGCGTCCGCCACGGAGGCGTTGGACAGCGGGTCGGCGTCGATCCCGCCCTCGGGCCAGACCAGATGGTCCATGGGCTGGTCGATGATCGCCTGCGTCGCGTCGAGCTGAGCGCGGAACACCCCGTAGGGCTCTCGTTCGTCGAAGTAGCCCGCCGGCCCGTTCCCCTGCACCGAGCCGATACGGTACGTGCCGGCATCCGTCGTGGGGAAGGAGGGCACGACCACCAGCGCGGCTGCGACGACGACGGCCGGGACCGCGGTCACGATGACACGCGGACGGCCGTGACGCAGCCATTCGACCGTGGCTGCGACGACGAACACCATGAGGAACGTCAGGCCCGACACCCCCGTCCAGGAGGCGATGTGAGCGAGCGGACTCTCCGACTGGCTCATCCCGATCCGGCCCCAGGGAAAGCCCGTGTACGGCCACGATCCCATGAAGAGTTCGCGGGCGGTCCACAGGCCGGCAACGAGGGCGGGCAGGGCGATGAGGCGTGCCCAACGGCCTGGAGCGACGCGCGGCAGCCATCGGTACGCCAGGACGATCGGGATCGAGCCCACCGCGAAGAAGACCGTCTCGAGACCGGCGAGGCCGAACCACGGGAGGAGGCCGAGGTAGCGCGTGATCCACGAGATGTGGATGAAGTAGAACGAGGCGCCGAAGGCGGCGCCGACCGCCACTCCGCCCCACAGCGAGCGGCCGATGAGTCCGACGATCGAGAAGGCCACGCCGACGAACGCGAGCGGCCACCATCCGATGTCGGGGAACGCCGCGTCGAGCACAGCGCCGCCCACGACGGCGCCCACGAGAGCGAGCCAGAGCGGGATCACGGGCCGCGGCCGCGTCGACGTCGAGACCTGCACCCGCTCGAGCCTAGACAGTCCCATATGCGACGATCCCCCGTCGCACCGCGTCGAGGGCGGCACGTGCCGTCCGCGCGATCGACGCGTCGGCGACCAGCGAGAGCTGATCGAGGAGGTCGATCGTCTGTTTGGTCCAGCGCACGAAGTCACCCGCCGCGAGATCGGCTTCCAGCAGCACCCGGTCGAGCATGACTCCCCGCGCCCACGAGTGCAATCGCCTTCGCGAGACCGGTGGCGATCGGATCGGTCCCCGGCAGACGATGGTCGCGCTCCAGATCGTCCAGGACCGCCCAGAGCTCCTGCGTCTGCGTAAGCGCGGCGCGGAAGGCTCCGCGCGGCAGCCCGTTACTCGCCCGGCCCGTCGCCTTCGCGGCGCGGCTCGTACACGAGGCTGCAGGCGAGGGCGGCGAGACCGGCCGGGTCGAGGTCGCGCCACAATCCCCGGCGCAACGCTTCGGCCACGAGCAGATCGCGTTCGCCGTAGATCCGACGCATCGTGGCGCCGGCCGGAGTCAGGGACGTCGACCCGGCGGCGTCGACCTCGACGTACTCCAACGCCGCGAGCACCTCCACGACGCGGTCGAACACGCGCGCGACCGTCCCGGTCCGGGTGTCGATCTGCTGCCGCAGCTTCTGCACATCGCGACGCAGCCGCCAGTACCGCTCCGCCCACCGTGCGTGGTGCTCGCGGTCCGGGCAGTCGTGACACGGGTGCCGCTGCATCCGCCGCCGCAGGTCGGCCAGCTCGTTCTGGCGTCGAGAGCGGATGCGGTCGGGTGCGGTGCGGTCGTTGCGGTTGAGCTTCTCGAGGTCGCTGAGCTCGCGACGGATGCCGGAGTACTCGGCATAGTCCCCGCGGTCGCAGGTCATCGAGCGCGCGTACCCCTCGAGGGTCTGCTCCTTCTCCTTGACCTGCCGGGCGAGCCCGACGACGGATCGATCCGCTTGGAACTGAGCGAACGACGACTCGAGCACCTCCCGCGCGCGGTCCCGGCCGAACCGGTCGATGAGGTTCACCGCCATGTTGTAGGTCGGACGGAAACTCGAGTTGAGCGGATAGGTCCGGCGCGAGGCGAGCGCCGCCACGGCTTGGGGGTCGAGGCCGTCGGACCACTGGATGACCGCGTGCCCCTCGACGTCGATGCCGCGCCGGCCGGCTCGGCCGGTCAGCTGGGTGTACTCCCCCGAGGTGATCGCGACGCGCGCCTCGCCGTTGAACTTCTCGAGCCTCTCGAGGACGACGGTGCGGGCGGGCATGTTGATCCCGAGCGCGAGCGTCTCGGTCGCGAAGACCGCCTTCACCAGCTTGCGCTGGAAGAGCTCCTCGACGACCTCCTTGAAGGCGGGGAGAAGTCCCGCATGATGCGCCGCGACGCCGCGTTCGAGGTTGTCGCGCCATTCCCAGTAGCCGAGGACGGCGAGGTCCTCCTGCGCCAGGGCGTGCGTGCGATGCTCGACGACGGCGCGGGTCTCGTCCCGCTCCTCGGGCGTCGTCAGGCGGAGGCCCGACCGGCGCACCTGCTGCACGGCGGCATCGCAGCCGGCGCGACTGAAGATGAAGAAGATGGCGGGCAGCAGGTTGGCCCGGCCGAGGAGACCGACCACGTCGGGGCGATCGATGCGCTCGAGACGCGGGAGCGATGCCGCGCGGACGGGGCGATTGCCCCGAGAGGGGTGATGCGCATCCCGGCCGCCGCCGCGGCGGCCGTGCGCCCGACGATTGCTCTCGTACCGCTGCCCCTGCGGCGACCGGAGCCTGGTCAGCTCCTGGTTCACCTGTGCCGTGGCGGCGCCCGCGCGATCGTCGAAGAGCGGCAGCAGATCGCCGCGGACGAGCACGTGCTGCTCGAGGGGCACCGGTCGGATCTCCGAGACGACGACCGCCGTGTCGCCCCGCACCGTGTCGAGCCAGTCGCCGAACTCCTCGGCGTTGGACACCGTCGCCGACAGCGCGACCATCCGCACGGATCGGTGCAGATGGATGATCACCTCTTCCCACACCGCGCCCCGGAAACGGTCGGCGAGGTAGTGGACCTCGTCCATCACGACGTACTGCAGCCCACGCAGCGCCGGAGAATCGGCGTACAGCATGTTGCGCAGCACCTCGGTGGTCATCACCACGATGCGTGCCCCGCCGTTGATGTTCGTGTCGCCGGTGAGGAGACCGACCTCGTCGGGCCCGTAGACATCGACGAGCTCGCGGAACTTCTGGTTCGAGAGGGCCTTCATCGGGGTCGTGTAGAAGGCCTTCGCGCCCGGCTCCCGCATCGCGAGGTGCATCGCGAACTCGCCGACGATGGTCTTCCCGGCGCCCGTCGGCGCGGCGACGAGCACGCTGCGTCCCTCTTCGAGCGCCTGACATGCGTCGACCTGGAACGGGTCGAGTTCGAAGCGCTGCGCGTCGCCGAACGCCGCGGTGAGGGGATGCCGGCGCTGAGCGCGGGCGGCCTCGTACCGCTCGGCGGGAGTGGCGGGACTCACGGGATCGGGTCGGTGCTGGGAGCGGGACCGGGGACGCTCAGCGCCGGCGCCCTCCGCGCGCGCCGGAGATCCAGCAGCACGGACAGCCCGGCCGCGGCGAAGTACAGCACCGTCAGGATCGACGCGAGCATCAGCATGCTGACGATGTCGGCTGCCGGGGTCGCCAGACCGGAGAAGACGACCGCGATCAGGATCGCGACGCGCCACCCCTTGAAGATGGCCTTGCCGCTCATGATGCCGGCGAAGTTCAGCGCGACCAGGAACACCGGGATGATGAAGGCCACCCCGACGACGAGGAGCAGCTTGAACACGAAGTCGTAGTAGTACTTGCCCTCGTAGAGGTTCGCGGACGCCTCGGGAGAGAAGGTCGCCATGATCTCGACGATGTGCGGCATCACGACCCAGCCGGTGTACACCCCCGCGAAGAAGAGCGGCACGGCGGCTGAGACGAACCCGACCGTGTAGCGCACCTCCTTGCGGGTCAGACCGGGCATGAGGAAAGCCCAGATCTGCCACAGCCAGATCGGCGCCGACAGGATGATGCCGACCGCGAACGAGATGCGCAGACGCATGTCGAACGGGCCGGTGATCGTGGAGTACATGAGGCGCACTTCCGCGCCCTGACCCCGCTGCTCGGCGACCATGCGGATCGGTTCGGTCATCGCCCAGATGATCCAGTCGGTCAGGAAGAACGACACGACCATCGAGACGACGAGCGCGAGCGCCGAGATGATCAGTCGCCGGCGCAGTTCGACGAGGTGCTGCCCCAGAGACATGCGCTTGTCGCGCCGGGGCTCGCCGTTCGCCCCTGAGCGCGTGCGCTCAGCCGTCACCACGCGGGTCTACGGTGTGGGCGCGGCGGGGCCGCTCTGGGGCTCGACGGGCTTCTCGGCCGGAGCCGCGTCCACCGTCGACGGCGCGGTACCCGCGGCCGTCGTGTCGTCGTCCTTCATGGCCTTCATCTCACCCTTGAAGATGCGCGCGGACTGTCCCATGCTCTTGGCCAGCGCCGGCAGCTTCGCCGCGCCGAAGAGCAGCAGGATGACGATGAGTAGGATCCACAGGTGCGGGCCTGCGAGTAGGTTGCCCATGACGTCTCCTCGTCGGTCGTTTCGGCCAGTCTAACCCGCGCAGGTTCGCGATCAGCCGTGCGACGCATATCAGTAGTACTGGTCCAGCGCGGCTGACGCCCAGTCGTGCGCGGCCGATCGCGCCTCGGCGGGTGACACCACCTCGACGGCCCCGCCGCTGCGAGCGACGAGACGCTTGAGCGAGCGCGGGTCCGCCACCCGGATGCTCGCTTCGTGCCAGGACCCGTCGGCGCGGACCTCGGCGTTGACGAGGTATTCGCCGACGACGGCCGACGCCGCCGCGGGATAGCGGATGACGACCGGCACCTCCTCGGCGCCGGGTTCGAAGAGCTCGGGGACGGCCTCGGACTGATGGGTCGCGGCGTCTCCGGTGACCACGGCGTCCGAGACGCGGTCGAGGAGGAACGTGCGCATCGCGCGGCGCGTGTGGCACCACCCCTGCAGATACCACCGTCCATCGGCGACGGACACCTTGACGGGATCGACGATGCGCGTCGTGGCGGGGGCGTCGGGCGCGCGGTAGGTGAACGACACCGTGACGCCCTCGCGGAGTGCCCGCGCGACCGTCTCGCGGACGGCGTCGACGGGCGCAGGGGCGATGATCACGTCGGCGGGCGTCTGCCCGGCGCCGCGGGCGAGTTTGGCCAGGAGCCCGCGGAGGATGTCGCTGTCTCCGACGCCCGGGAGCGCCGCGGCCAGCTGCAGACCGGCGAGGAGAGCCGCCGCCTCACGCGCCGTGAGCTTCGGCGTCCGTTCCAGCCCGACGGTGTTGGTGATGACGATCCGGTCCTCGCGGTCCAGGAGGTCCCAGTCGATGTCGAACAGATCGTTCGACATCTGCCAGAAGCCGCCCTCCCCCGGCAGGCCGATGACGGTGAGCTTCTCGACCATCTCGCGCATCTGGTCGGGCGACACGTCGAAGTCCCGCGCGGCGGCGTCGATCGTCACCTCGCCCTGGGCGATGAGATAGGGGACGAGCTGGAGGATCAGGGCCGCGCGATCGGTCGCCACCACGGGCGCGCCGCTCACGCGTCGACCTCCGAACGCGACAGCGCGCCGCGCAGCCGCGTCACGACGGCGTCGCGCAGCTCCACCGGCTCCAGCACGCGCACCTCGGGCCCGTAGGACGCCAGTTCGTCGGCGAAGACCTGCAGGTCGACGTACGGCACCCGCAGATGACGCGCGCCCGCGCGGTCGTGCTCGAGAGATCGGCGGGTGAGCTGGACGGCCGCCTCCGTCCCCGACATCACATCGACGAGCGCTGTCTGGCGACGTGCCAGGTCGCGCAGGCCTTCGAGTGCGCGTTCCCCGGCGCCGCCGCGTTGCGCCGGGTCGAACGATCGCCGGGTCGCCACGACGTCGGAGCAGATCCGGGAGAGCAGGAACGTCCGCTCCTCGCCGACGTTCGTGTCGAACGCGAACAGGTGCCAGCGCGCCTCGAACTCCAGAAGCGCGTACGGCCGGACCTGCCGACGACGCGGCCGGTCGGAGCCCGGGCGGAGGTAGTCGAAGGCGACCTCGCGGCTCTGCTCGATCGCGCGCTGAAGCGGGGGGAATGCCGGGTCGCGCAGGGTGATGCGCGGCGCGAAGCCGATGATGGGCTCGTCGACGTCGATGCCGAGCGAGCGGATCTTCCGCAGCCCGGAACGCGCGCCCGCCGACAGTGAGCGCTCCTCCCATACGCCTCCCGCGAGGGTCAGGACGGCCAGCTCGGCAGGGGTGAATCGGATGTCGTCGGGCAGACCGTACTCGGTCGCGGGGATGCGGTAGCGCGCCTCACGGAGGTCGTCCGGATCGGCGTAGTCGCCGATCGTCTCGATGGGGACGCCCATGCCGCGGAGGTTCTCTTTGTCGCGCTCGAACATCTTCTCCAGAGCGTCCTTGCGCGCGCCTGTCTCGACCTGCTCGCGGTAGCCCGACACCGATCCGAGGATCGTGTCCTTGGTCAGTCCCTGCTCGGTCGCCATCAGCGCCACCACGAGGTTGACCAGCCGCTCCTCCGGGGGCACGCGCGAGGACGGAGTGGACATGTCTTCGATTCTAGGCGCGCGGAGGGCGCGGGCGACTCAGCTCGCCGCGTCGATGCCGAGGATGTCGACGACGTAGACGAGCGTGTCGTCGCTCGACCCGCCGGCTGCCGGCGGCACGACGACGAGCAGCTGCGACCCCACCGTCGCGCCGCGGAGCGCCTCGGCGAACCCGACGCCGGCACCGCCGACCTCGACGGGACGGGCCCCCGTGCCCCACGTCGTCTCGGCGACCTTCCGGTTCCCCCACGTCACGGCCGTGTAGTTGACGCGCACCGGCGCGTCTCCCGTGACCTCGGGGCCGTCGCCCTTCTTCAACGTCTCGACGGCGAGCTCCGCCGGAGGAGCGGCGTCGGGGACGACCACGCCGGGCCGTCCGTCGGGGGCGAGCACCACGGAGGGCATGCCCGAGCGGTCGTTGAACTGCGGCGCGCCGTCGGCGGCGGCGAGGTAGACCTTCTGCAGGTCGAGGACGACGACGGTCGTGGCGTCCTCCGCCATCCCGAACCGCGCACGGGTGTCGGCGGTCACCTCGTCCGGACCGAGTGCCATCACGACGCGCGAGCCCTCGGTCGCGCACGAGAGCGCATCGACGAGTCCCGGGAACGTCGCCGTCCAGCTGTCGAGCGGGTAGACCTGCGAGAGGTCGCCGGTGTACCCGGACGAAGCGATCGGCGTCCCGGAGGAGCCGTCGATCACGGTCAGATCGAACACCACGTCCTGGGCGTCGCTGGTGATCGCGCGACCGTCGCCGGCGACCAGGTCGCGCACGGCGGTGCCGTCGACGTGCACCGGTGCGCTGAGCTGGATGCTCGGCTTCGTACCGACGGCCGCATCCCCCACCTGCACCAGATCGAGCGCGCTCGAGCCCGTCTCGTCGCGCGAACACGACGCGGCCGGGGACGATGCCGTCGAGCAGGCCGTCAGGGCAGCCACGGTCAGGGAGAGAGCGCCGGCGGCGGCGAGGATCCTACGCACCGCAGCAGTCTACGCGGAGTCGCCGTCGCGGCTCGCCGCGGCGGTGCGGGCGCCGTCGGCTGCCCGCTGCGCGTCGCGCAGGCGCTTGCGGAGGTTCTTGTCGGTGATCTCGCGGTCGCCGACCGCACCCGGCGTCCACAGCTCGACGTCCTCGTCCGCATAACTCGGCTTCTTGAGCGCACGCTTGCGCACGTCCGGGGGCACGGCGCCGGGAGCGAGGCGCCGAGCGGTGATGAGGAAGCCCGTGTGGGCGACCATGCGGTGGTCGGGACGGACCGCCAGCCCCTCCACGTGCCAGCCGCGGATCATCGTCTCGGACGCCTCGGGGTCGGTGAAGAGCCCGGTGCCGCGCAGGTACTCCGCCACGCGGCTCAGCTGCGTCGCGGTCGCGATGTAGCACAGCACGACGCCGCCGGGGGCGAGGGCGTCGGCGACGGCGTCGATGCACTCCCACGGCGCGAGCATGTCGAGGACGACGCGATCGACGGTACCCGGCTCGACGGCGCCCGGAAGGCTCTCGACGAGGTCGCCCACGACGACGTCCCAGTTCTCGGGTCGCGATCCGGTGAAGGTGAGGACGTTCGCCTCGGCGACCTCGGCGAACTCGGGGCGACGCTCGAACGAGATCAGTCGGCCGCGCGCGCCGATGGCACGCAGGAGCCACAGGGAGAGGGCGCCGGAGCCCACCCCCGCCTCGACGACCGTGGCTCCGGGGAAGATGTCGGCCGCGGCGAGGATCTGCGCGGCGTCCTTCGGATACACGATCGCCGCACCCCGAGGCATCGACATCACGAAGTCGCGCAGCAGGGGGCGCAGGGCGAGGTACTCGTGTCCGCCGCTGTTGACGGCGACGGAGCCGTCGGGCTGTCCGACGAGAGCGTCGTGGCGGAGCACGCCGTGGTGGGTGTGCAGCTCTCCCCCGTCGCGCAGGGTGATGGTGTGCATACGACCCTTGGGGCCGGTGAGCTGGACGCGGTCGCCGTAGCGGAACGGCCCGCGCGGCTCGAGGTCGACGGTCATGCGGAGGCTCCGAGTCGGTGGCGGGAGTGGAGGTCGATCAAGTCGGTGAGGCTGCGTCCCTCGAGCGAGTCCCACAGCGCGTGAGCGCCCAGGCCGTCGAGGGGCACCATGAGCGGCACGCCGATCGACACGGCGCCCGACGCGACGGCGGAGCGGAGCCCGTTGGGCGAGTCCTCGATGGCGATCGCGTCGGCGATGTCGACGCCCAGGGCCTCGCATGCCTGCAGGTACGGGTCGGGGAAGGGCTTGGGGCGCGTCGCGTCGTCGCCGGCGACGACGACGTCGAACGCCTCGAACGGGATCGAGGAGACGACGGTGTCGGCCATGCGCCGCATCGACATCGTCACGAGGGCCGTCTTGATCCCGGCGCCGCGCAGGTCGGCGAGGAGTTCGCGGGCACCGGGACGGAACGGCGCCCCCTCGGCGCGCAGCCGCGCCGACACGGTGTCGGTGAGGTGGTCGATGATCTCGCGGGCCTCCATCCGCACGCCCGCCTCCTGCAGGATGCGGGCGGAGTCCTCGAGCCCGAGGCCGACGAGGCCGAGCGCCTGCTCGTGGGTCCAGGTACCGCCGAAGCTCGCCACGAGCGGGCCCTCCGCGGCCATCCAGAACGGTTCGGTGTCGACGAGCGTGCCGTCCATGTCCCACAGGACGGCGGCGGGAGAGCGAGAGGTCATCCGCACCATGCTACCGAGCGCGACGGGACGCCGCGTCGCACGTCGCGTCCGCCCACCCGGCCGCGGCGTATCGTTGACGGGAACATCTCGGAAGGAGCGCGGGTGAACACTCTCGGACGACGCGTCCTCGTCGTCGCCTTCGACGGCTGGAACGACGCCGGCGAGGCGGCCACGGCCGCAGCGACGCAGCTGCGTGAGTCGCGCGCGTACGACCCCGTCTACTCCGTCGACCCCGAGCTGTACTTCGACTACATGTACACCCGGCCGCAGATCGAGGCCGACGCCGACGGTCGCCGCACGCTGCGCTGGCCCGAAGCGACCATCTGGCGGCCCCGAGCGACGGCCCGCGGCACCCGGTTGTGGGTGCTCAGCGGAGCGGAGCCCGCGCGGGCGTGGAAGTCGTTCGCGGCCGAGCTCGTCGACGCGGCGCTCAGCGAGGACATCACCGGTCTCGTCGCGCTGGGATCGATGATGAGCGACGTACCCCACACGCGTCCGATCACCGTCTTCAGCGGGAGTGACAACGACGAGCTGCGTACCGCGCTCGGCCTCGAGCGGTCCACGTACGAGGGACCCGTCGGCATCCTCTCGGTCATCGCCGCGGCCGCCGAGGAGGCCGGCATCCCGACGGCCGCTCTCTGGGCGAGCGTCCCGCACTACGTCGCCGGGCACTCCCCGTCGCCCAAGGCGACGCTCGCGCTCCTCGACCGCCTCGAGGCGATCACGGGGGCCAAGGTGGCCCGGGGGTCCCTCCCGGGCGAGGCGCTCGCGTGGGAGGCGACGATCGACGCCGCCGCGGCCGACGACGAGGAGATGACGGAGTACATCCGTCAGCTCGAGCAGACCCGCGACACGTGGGACTCCCCCGAGGCCTCCGGCGATGCGATCGCCCAGGAGTTCGAGAAGTACCTCCGCCATCGCGGCGACGGCGACGGCCGCAGTCGCGGCCCGCATCGCTGACGCGGGCCGCGACCACGATCAGTACGCCTGCAGCACTCCGAGCGAGAGCAGGACGATCAGCACGACGCCGAGGCCCACGCGGTACAGCACGAAGGGCAGGAAGCTGCCGCGCTTGAGGTATTGCATCAGGAAGGCGATGACGGCCAAGCCGACGCCGAACGAGACGACCGTCGCGACGGCGGTCTCTCCGAGCGAGAAGACGGCCGCGCCCGGCTCGCGGATCGCCTGCAGCAGCTCGTAGAGCCCGCTGCCGAACACCGCGGGCACGGCGAGCAGGAACGCCACCTCGGCCGCGGCGGGACGCGTGTAGCCGAGCGCGAGACCCATCGTCGTCGTCGCCCCGGAGCGGGAGACACCGGGGACCAGTGCGAGCGCCTGGGCGAAGCCGAGCGTGAGGCCGTGGCCGTAGGTGAGGTCCTTCTCGGTGCGCACACGACGACCGAGAGCGTCTGCGACACCGAGGATGACGCCGAAGACGATCAGCACGATCGCGACCAACCAGAGGTTCCGGAACGTGTCGCGGATGACGTCCTGGAACAGGAAGCCCAGCACGCCGATCGGGAGCGTTCCGATGATGACGATCCAGCCGAGACGCACGTCCGCGTCATCGCGCGGGACCGAGCCGCTGAAGGAGCGGAACCAGCGCCCGATGATGCGGGTGATCTTCTTCCAGAAATAGACGAGCACGGCCAGCTCGGTGCCGATCTGCGTGATCGCCGTGAAGGTCGCGCCCGGGTCCTGTGCCGACGGCAGGAACTCCCCCACGATGCGCAGGTGCGCACTGGACGAGATCGGGAGGAACTCCGTCAGCCCCTGGACGATGCCGAGGATGATGGCCTCGATGAACTGCATGGGCGGCCTTTCAGTACGTGCGGATGAGGTCGGTGAGCACGCGCTGCCCGAACACGAGCGCATCGATCGGGACGCGTTCGTCGACACCGTGGAACATACCCGTGAAGTCGAGGTCGACCGGGAGGCGCAGCGGTGCGAAGCCGAATCCGGCGATCCCGAGCTCGGCCAGCGCCTTGTTGTCGGTGCCGCCGCCCATCAGGTAGGGCAGCACGGGGACGCCGGGATCGTGACGGCCGAGGGCCGCGACCATGGCGTCGACGAGCGAGCCCTCGAACGGCACTTCGAGGCCGATGTCGCGATGGACGATCTCGATGCGGATGTCGTCTCCGACGATGCGCTGGATCTCGGCGAGGATCGCGTCCTCCTGCCCCGGCAGCGTGCGCACGTCGATGGCGGCCGACGCCGCGTCGGGGATGACGTTGTGCTTGTACCCGGCGGTGAGACCGGTGGGGTTCGTGGTGGTGCGGAACGTCGAGGCGAGGAACGCGGCGGTCGCACCGGTGGCATCGGCAACGGCATCCGGGTCGGATGCGTCTCGGCCGCTGAGTCGTGCGAGATCGTCGACGAGCCGTCGCGTGGTGGCCGTCAGCTCGATGGGCCACGACGACCGACCGAGCTTCGCGACGGCCTCGGACAGGCGCGTGATGGCGTTGTCGGGGTGGAGGCGGCTGCCGTGGCCGGCGCGGCCGGTCGCGTGCAGCCGCAGCCACACGAGGGCCTTCTCGCCCACCTGCAGCAGGTAGGCACGGCGCCCGTCGACCCCGATGGAGTACCCCCCGACCTCGCTGATGGCCTCGGTCGCTCCCGCGAACCACTCGGGCCGGTCGCGGACGACGAGCTGCGAGCCCTCGACCCCGCCGTTCTCCTCGTCGGCGAAGAACGTCACGACGACGTCGCGTTCGGGCTGCTCCCCCGCGCGCAGCAGGTCGGCGACGGAGGTCAGGATCATGGCGTCCATGTCCTTCATGTCGACGGCGCCGCGTCCCCACAGCATGCCGTCGCGCACGACGCCGGCGAACGGGTCGACGCTCCAGTCCTCCGCCACGGCGGGGACGACGTCGAGGTGACCGTGGAGCACGAGCGCGGGCTTGGAGCGATCCCGACCCGCGATACGGGCGGAGACGTTCGTGCGCCTGGGGATCGGCTCGTAGTACTCCGGGCGCAGACCGAGCGACTCGAGGTAGGCGCCGACGTACTCGGCGGCCTCTCGCTCGCCCCGCGACCGGCCCTCGCCGAAATTGGTGGTGTCGAAACGGATGAGGTCCCGCGCCACGCGGGCGACTTCGGGCAGATCGTCGTACTCGGACATGCTCTCCACGCTAGTCGCGAACCATCACCGGCAACGACGAAGGGCCCCGTCTCCGGGGCCCTTCGTTTCACTGTGCGCGAGGGGGGACTTGAACCCCCACGCCCTATACGGGCACTAGCACCTCAAGCTAGCGCGTCTACCTATTCCGCCACCCGCGCAGTGTTTTTCAGTTGTTCCCAACCGAGGAACAACACTAACACGTCGCCGGCGAGGTGAAGAATCGCCGGCACCCCGGGCGTGGCGGCGCCGCGAGTCACGACCGCACACGCGAGCGGAGCACGGCGATCCGCGCCTGCAGCTGGGCGACCGTCGCGTGCGAGACCGCCGGCCCGCCGCAGATCCGGCGCAGCTCGGCGTGCACCTGACCGTGGGGCTCGCCGCTCTGCCGGGCGTACAGGCCGACCAGGCTGTTGAGCAGCTGGCGCTGCTCCTTGAGCGACCGGTGCAGCGGTTCGGGCAGGGTGGTCTCGGGCTCGTCCTCCCCCGATGCGACCCCCGCGGCCTGTTCGCGCGCCTCGCGGCTGTGCCGGTGCCTGGTCTGGCGCGACTGGCGCTGCATGAGCAGCTCGTGGACGTGCTCCGGCTCGAGCAGCCCCGGGATGCCGAGGAACTCCTCTTCTTCGGGCGTGCCGGGAACCGCGAGCTGCCCGAACTCGGCGCCGTCGAACAGGACGCGGTCGAAGTGGGCGACCGACCCGAGCGCCTGGTAGCTGAACTCCTCGGTCAGGGCGTCGGACGCCTTGTCCTCGCTCTCCGCCTCGGCCAGCAGGGTGTCTTCGAGGCCGTCGTCGTCGCCCGCCTCCCGGTCGAGCGCGTGGTCGCGCTGGCGCTCCATCTCGCCGGCCAGTCCGAGCAGCACGGGAACGTTGGGGAGGAACACGCTCGCGGTCTCGCCGCGACGGCGTGCCCGGACGAAACGGCCGATCGCCTGCGCGAAGAAGAGCGGCGTCGAGGAGGATGTCGCATACACCCCCACCGCGAGTCGGGGGACGTCGACGCCCTCCGACACCATCCGCACCGCGACCATCCAGCGGGTCGTGGCCTGCGAGAAGATCTCGATGTTGCCCGAGGCCGACTTGTCGTCCGAGAGCACGACGGTGGGGGCCTCCCCCGTGATCCCGTGGAGGATCTCGGCGTAGGCGCGCGCCGCGGTCTGGTCGGTCGCGATGACGAGACCGCCGGCGTCGGGGATCTCCTGGCGGACCTCGCTGAGCCTCCGGTCGGCGGAGCGCAGCACGGCTGGGATCCAGTCGCCCTCGGGATTCAGCGCTGTGCGCCACGCCTGGGAGGTGATGTCCTTCGTGTTGTCCTGTCCGAGGTGCGCCTCGAACTCGTCGCCGGTCTTGGTCCGCCACTTCATGTGCCCGGCGTAGACGAGGAACAGCACGGGCCGCACGACGCCGTCGGCGAGGGCTCGGCCGTAGCCGTAGTTGTAGTCGGTGCGCGAGAGGCGGATGCCCTTGTCGTTGGGGTGGTACTCCACGAACGGGATCGGCGCGGTGTCGCTGCGGAACGGCGTCCCCGACAGCAGCAGTCGCCGCGTCGCGCGGCCGTACGCCTCGCGCAGCGCGTCGCCCCAGCTGAGGGCGTCACCGCCGTGGTGCACCTCGTCGAGGATGACCAGCGTGCGCGCGTCCATCGTGAGGCGCTGGTGGACGGACGCCTTGACGGCGACCTGCGCGTAGGTGACGGCGACGCCGTGGTACTGCCGGGACGGCACGGCGTGGCGGTTGCTGAACCGGGGGTCGAGACGGATGCCGACACGCCCGGCGGCATCCGCCCACTGCGTCTTCAGGTGCTCCGTCGGGGCGACGACGATGATGCGGTCGACGACGTCGCGTCGGAGCAGCTCGGACGCGAGTCGGAGGGCGAACGTGGTCTTTCCGGCGCCGGGCGTCGCGGCGGCGAGGAAGTCGCGCGGACCTCGTCCGACGCCCTCCGGTCCGTCGGCGCCGAAGTACTGGTCCAGCGCTTCGGCCTGCCAGGCGCGCAGACGCTGGGCCGTTCCCCACGGCGCGCGCTGCGGGAAGGAGGGCGACAGATGCTCGGCGGCGAAGCTTCCGAAATGCTCCTGCGGGTCCTCTGTCACGATGGACCACCCTAAGCGACGCCGAGGACATGACCGACCGGGACCGGATAGCGTGGCAGGACCGGAGTTTCGAGGAGGGGTCATGAGGAACAACGAGCCGTCCGAAGAGGTGCGTCGCACACCCTACGTGCCCAACGAGACCGCTCATCCGTGGCGTCGCATGGTCGCGATCGGCGACTCGTTCACCGAGGGCATCGGCGATCCCGAGCCCGGGCGGCCCGGCGGCCATCGCGGGTGGGCCGATCGCGTCGCCGAGGTGCTGAGCGCTCAGGTGCCGGACTTCGCGTACGCGAACCTCGCCGTGCGCGGCAAGCTCATCGGACAGATCGTCGCCGACCAGATCGAGCCCGCGCTCGCCCTCAAGCCCGACCTGGTCACGTTCTCCGCAGGCGGCAACGACGTCATCCGCCCGGGGTCCGACCCCGACGTCGTCGCCCAGCAGTTCGAGGATGCGGTCGTGCGGCTCTCGTCGACGGGCGCGACGCTCGTGCTCTTCACCGGAATCGACACGAACTTCACGCCGGTGTTCCGCGGCATCCGTGGGCGCGTCGCGATCTACAACGAGAACATCCGGGCGATCGCCGACCGCTACGACGCCATCGTGGCCGACCAGTGGGCGCTCAAGGAGGTGCAGGACATGCGCTTCTTCGACGACGACCGTCTGCACTACAACTCGCTCGGGCACCACGAGATCGCACGCATGGTGCTGCGCGCACTGAACGTGCCGAACGAGCTGCAACCGATGCAGCCCGACGCGCTCTCGCCGCTGACGTGGCGCGCCGCCCGCACCAACGACCTGGTCTGGGCGCGCGAGTACCTCGTGCCGTGGGTGCTCCGACGCCTGCGACACCAGTCGTCGGGCGACCACATCACCGCCAAGCGGCCCGAGCCGCTGCCTGTGGACCCGCGCGCCGAGCCCTGATCAGCGCAGGGCCCAGAGCGCGACGGCGCTCGCGGCCGCGACGTTGAGCGAGTCCACCCCGCCCGCCATGGGGATCGTCACGACCGTGTCGGCGGCCTCGATCGCGCGCCGCGAGAGTCCGTCGCCCTCGGTGCCCAGCAGCAGAGCGACCCGCTCGGGACGCCGTTCGGCGAACTCGTCGAGCGGCACCGCGTCGTCCGTCAGGGCGAGGGCCGCGAGATGCAGACCGGCCTCGCGCAGGATCGGCGTCGCGCGCGGCCACGCCGGGAGGCGCGTCCACGGAACCTGGAACACCGTGCCCATGCTCACCCGCACGCTCCGCCGGTACAGCGGATCCGCGCACCGGTCGCTGACGAGGACGGCGTCCGCCCCCAGACCCGCCGCGGCCCGGAAGGCGGCGCCGACGTTGGTGTGGTCGACGATGTCCTCGAGGATCAGCACGAGTCGTGTCCCCGCCACGACCTCCGCGACGGACGGCAGGACGGGCCGGTGCATCGCCGCGAGGGCCCCGCGGTGCACGGCGTAACCGGTCACCCCTTCGGCCACCGCGTCGGAGACGACGTAGACCGGCGCGTCGTCCGCGACGTCGGCGATGTCGTCGAGCCACTTCTCCTGCACGAGGAACGAGCGCGCACGGTGGCCCGCCGCGTGCGCGCGGGCGATGACCTTCGCCGACTCGGCGATGTACAGGCCGCCGGCGGGCTCGAGCACGCGCCGCAGCGCGACATCCGTGAGGTCGCGGTAGTCCGCGAGGCGGGGGTCGGCAGGATCGTCGAGGCGGATGACCGGCATCCCTCCACTCTGGCACGGCGGGCTCGCGCCGATACGCGACCGCGACGGCGGCCGACGCGTCGAGGACGCTCGTAGAGTGGAGGGGTGACCCGTGTCGACCCCGCCTCCCCCGTCGACGACGAGGTGCGCCGCGCGGTCGAGGTCCTCGCCGGACGCCGGATCGCCGTCCTCACCGGCGCCGGGGTCTCCACGGATTCGGGCATCCCCGACTACCGCGGTGCCGGTGCGCCGGTGCGCACACCCATGACGGCGCAGCAGTTCCTCGCGAGCGACGACGCCCGGCGACGCTACTGGGTCGGCAGCCACCTCGGCTGGCGGGCCTTCGCTGCGGCCCGCCCCAACGACGGTCACGTCGCGCTCGCCGACCTCGAGTCGTCGGGTCTCGTCTCGGGCGTCATCACCCAGAACGTCGACGGGCTCCATCTGCGCGCGGGGAGCAGCCGCGTCGTCGAGCTCCACGGCACGATGCGGCGGGTGTTCTGCCTGCACTGCGGGCAGGTCTTCGACCGTCGCGACCTCGCCGAGCGCGTGGAGCGCGACAACCCGTGGATCACGGTGCCCGACAGCGTCGAGCTCGGGCCGGACGGCGACGTCCTCCCCGCCACGAGCGACGGGTTCGTCATCCCGCGCTGCACGGTGTGCGAGGGCACGCTGAAACCGGATGTCGTCTTCTTCGGCGAGTTCGTGCCGCGCGAGAAGTTCGCCGAGGCCGAGCAGCTCGTCCGGACGAGCGACGCCCTCGTCGTGGCCGGATCGTCGCTCGTGGTGAACTCCGGGGTGCGTCTGGTCGAGCGGGCACGGCGACGGCGACTGCCGGTCGTCATCGTCAACCGCGGTGCGACCCGCTCGGACCTCAAAGCCACCGTGAAGGTCGAGGGCGGCACGACCGAGGTCCTCCGCGCGCTCGCGGACGAGCTGCCTCGCCGTCGCTGAATCGCGGTCGCTCCCCGTGCCCGCGTAGGGTCGAGGGGTGACCGTCCTCATCCTCGTGCGCCACGGTGAGACCGACTGGAACCGCGAACGGCGGATCCAGGGGTCGACCGACATCCCCCTCAACGACACCGGCCGCGCGCAGGCCCGGGCGGTCGGCGCCCGCCTGCGCGACACGCTCGCCGAGACGGCCGAGGTCTCGATCGCGTCCAGCGACCTGCTGCGCGCGTCCGAGACGGCCGAGCTGATCGCCGCGCAGCTGGGGATCGCCGGCCCGCGGCAGTACGCCGAGCTGCGGGAGCGCAACTACGGCGACGCAGAGGGCGTGGGGGTCGAGGAGTTCCACGCCCGGTGGGGCGAGTGGGCGGTCGCCGACGTCCCGAACGCCGAGCCCTGGCCCGTCGTACGCGAACGCGCCCTGCGCGGCATCCGCCGGGCGATCCGCGACGCGCGGGCGAGAACGGCTCCCCGCGCCGATCCGCTCATCGTGGTCGCCCACGGCGCGCTCATCCGAGAGGTCATCCGCCATGCCACGGGCGATGTCTTCCCGCATCGGGGCGTCCGGCTCGACAACGGATCGGCGCACACGTTCCTCGTCGAGCGTGAGCGGTTGCGCCTCGTGGACTCCCCCGCGCTGATCGACGCGTAAGGGCGGTTCGCGCGAGGAGCGATCAGGATGCCCCCTCCGGCCGTGTATCGTGCAGCATCATGGCAACGCACGACCAGGTCGACCTGGCTCTCTTGGAGGCTCTGGCCGACGAGCCGCGCGCGACCGTGGTCGCTCTCTCGGAGCGGCTCAAGATGTCCCGCAACACCGTCCAGGCCCGGATGGGCCGTCTCGAGCAGTCGGGAGCGTTCCTGTCCTACGAGCGCTCGATCTCGACGCGGGCTCTGGGCTTTCCCATCGAGGCGCTGGTGAGCGTCGTCCTGCGCCAGCCGGACCTGCCGCGCATCGCCCAGGAGCTCGCGACGATACCCGAGGTGCTGCAGGCACAGGGACTGAGCGGTCAGGTCGATCTCATGGTGCGCGTCGTCGCCCGCGACACGCAGCACCTGTTCGCCATCGACGCTCAGATCCTCGCCATCGACGGGGTCTCGCGCACCGAGACCTCGCTCATCATGGACGAGGTGATCCCGCACCGGGTGAAGCCGCTGCTGCAACGGGGGCCGCGGCCGGAGTGACCGGGGCCGGCCTCCCGGCATCGAGCCGCACCAGGACCACGCCGACGAGGATGAGCGCGCCGCCCGCGAACTGGACGGGCGCGGGCGCCTCCGCCAGCAGCAGCCAGGCGAACCCCAGGGCGAACAGCACCTCGGACAGGCCGATGAACGAGGCCAGGCGGGAGCCGGTCCGAGGGACGGCCGACACTCCGAGGGCGTAGGCGATGCCGGTCGCGGTGCCGACCCACAGCAGGATGACGAGCGGGGGCAGCTCGACTCCCAGGACCGGAGCGAGGTCGGCGGTCGCCGCGAACGGCAGCAGACCCGTCACGAGGAGGAGCGCGATCAGCGCCGCAGCCACGACCATGCCGCCGGCGGCGAGGACGAGCGGGGGCAGCGTGTCGCCCGTGCGCTCGGCCATGACGAAGTAGACGCACGTGCAGACGGCCGCACCCAGCGCCAGCAGGGTGCCCCAGAAGTCGAACCGCGCGCCGGCGATGTCGACGACGAGCACGAGGCCGACCATCGCGACGACCGACCCGGCCAGGACGGTGTGGGACGGTCGCCGACGCGTGCGGGTCCACACCCAGATCACGAGGAGGACGGGCGCGAGGTACTGGATGAGCAGCGCCACGGCCACCGGCATCCGCTGCATCGCCGAGAAGTAGAACAGCTGGCAGCCGACGACCGGCATGACTCCGAACGCGATCATCGCGACGCCGTGGCGACGCACGAATGCGCGCTCGCGGGCGATGGCCCGCACCAGGAACGGCGAGAGGACGAGCGCCGCCATCCCGATGCGGACGAGGAGGGCCGCGCCGAGCGACCAGCCGCCTTCGAGCAGGGGCTTGACCAGCGGGCCGCTCGAGGAGAACGCCAGAGCGGATGCCACGGCCATGGCCATGCCGATCGAGCGGCGTCCGGGCGCGGCCGCCGGGGCGACGGGTGCGGACACTGCGATGATGGGGAGCGGCGCAGTCGGGTTGGTCATCGGGCGGCCTCGGTCGTCATGAGTGAAAGTGAATTACGCTCGTGACAGTACTGCCCGCGCGAGTCAGGAGTCAACATGGTCTTCATCCATGACACGGAACTGTCGCTCCGAGCGACCGCGGCGCTCGTGAACACGCTGCCGCGCACCGGTGCGGGCACGGCCGACACACTGACCGATCGCGCGGACCTCGACGCCTACCTCGAGGAGTTCGCCTTCACCGGCGCCATCGTCCGCGACGACGCCGAGCTGCAGGCGCTCCGCCGGATCCGGCCGCGTCTGCGCGAGCTCTGGGACCTCGACCGTGCCGGCGCCGTCCCCCACGTCAACGCCATGCTCCGCGATGGTCACGCCCAGCCTCAGCTCGTGATCCACGACGGTTACGACTGGCATATCCACGGGACGCCCGACGAGGCGCCGCTCGCGACGCGCATCCTCGTCGAGGCGGCGATGGCCTTCGTCGATGTCATCCGCGCCGATGCGTACGATCGCGTCCGCACGTGCACCGCCGACGACTGCGCCGCCGTCTACGTGGACTTCTCCAAGAACGGATCGAAGCGCTACTGTGACACCGGCAACTGCGGCAACCGCATGAACGTCAACGCGTATCGGCGCCGGAAGGCCCGAGAAAGCGCGTGATCGCCTCGGCCGCCTCGGCCGGCTTCTCGTAGTGGATGAGGTGGCCCACACCGTCGATCTCGACGAGCTCGGCGTCGGCGAAGAGGGTCTGCAGATGCCGCTCGGCCGCGATCGGCGTGATGTCGTCCTGCACGGCCGCCACGAGCAGCGTGGGCTGCGCGATGAGCGGCGCCGAGGAACGGACGTCGTTCGATACCGAGGTCACGAAGGCGTCGCGCAGCACGTCGCGGTCGGCGAACCGCGAGAAGTAGGTGTCGTGCTGGTCGTGGACGAAGCGTCGCAGGGTGCGGTCGCGGGTCTTCACCATCGCGAGGCTCATGACGCGCACCACGAGGCGGTTGCGCAGCAGCGCCTCGCCGAGCCGGCGTGGGAGCGCCGCGCCGAGGTCGTAGTACCAGATCGCGAGCCGCGTGAAGAACCCGCGCGGCCCCTCGAGCGCGGGGGCGCCGATCGGATTGATCAGGACGAGCCGCGGGGTCGGCAGGCCCGCCGCGACGGCGGCGGCCGCGACGATCGAGCCGAACGAATGGCCCACCACGACCGCACCGGGTGCGGCGGCGGCGGTGAACGCGGTCAGCCACTCGACGTAGGCCGCGAGGTCGTGGTCACGACGGGGGAGCGGCGGTGTCTCGCCGAAACCGGGGAGATCGGGCATGACGACGCGGACGTCGCGGAGGTGAGCCACGACCGGCTCCAGGCCGTGGTGCTCGCCGCGGAAACCGTGGACCGCGACGAGGGTGCGCGGCGCGTCCTCGGGGCCGTACTCCCAGTACGCGGTCGATCCGCCCAGCACCTCCACGCTGCGGCGACGGACCGGGAGGCGCGAGAGGAGGTCGGCGTACGGAGAGGGCGCGGGCACCCGACGAGTCTACGGACGCGGCGTGGCAGCGCTCGCGTGTCGGCGGCGCGTCCTAGCCTCGAGGTGTGCACCCCGACCGACGCCTCGACCCCGAGCCGCCGCAGCTCGATCTCTGGCCCGACGCGCCGGCATGGTGCCGGCTCGTCGGCGTCTTCGACCTCGAGACGACGGGCGTCGATGTCGTCTCCGACCGCATCGTGTCGGCACATGTCGGTCTCCTCGACGCCGACGGCTTACCCGTTCGGGCCGACAGCTGGCTCGCCGACCCGGGCATGGACATCCCCGAGGGTGCCACCGCCGTGCACGGCATCACGACGGCCCAGGCTCGCGCCGACGGACGACCCGCGCACGAGGTGGTCGCCGAGGTCGTGACGGCCCTGCGTGCGCTCTTCGATGCGGGAATCCCGGTCGTGGCCTACAACGCACCGTTCGACTTCTCGATGCTCAAGTACGAGGCGCTGCGCTACGGCCTCGATCCCCTCGTCGATCCGTCCCCCGTCATCGACCCCCTCGTCATCGACAAGCGCATCGACCGCTACCGTCGCGGCAAGCGCACGCTCAGCGTCGTCGCCGAGCACTACGCCGTGACCCTGGAGGGCGCCCACGAGGCGTCGGCCGACGCGATCGCCGCCGGGCGCGTCGCCCAGACGCTCGCGAGCCGGTACGCCGACGCCTTGCCGGCGACCGCCGACGAACTGCACACGCAGCAGATCGGGTGGGCTCGCGCGCAGGCGGCGAGCCTCGCCGACTACTTCGTGCGCATCGGGCGCCTCGATGCCGATGTCGACGGGGCGTGGCCCATCCGCTGACCGCCAGCCGCCGGCATCGGTCCACGCGGGCGACGTCGGGCGGGCGGGCTCAGCCGAGCCCACCCTCCCGACGCGCGCGTCAGACCGCCGTGAGCTCGGCGTCCGCGCGACGGCCGGTGCGGATCGCACGATTGACGCACGATACGACGGCCTTGAGGCTCGCGGTCGAGATGTCGCCGTCGATGCCGACCCCCCAGAGGCGCTGGTCGTCGACCTGCAGCTCGACGTAGGCTGCGGCCTGCGCGTCGCCGGCGGAGCTGAGGGTGTGCTCGACGTAGTCGTAGAGCGAGATCTCGAACCCGCGCTCGCGGAGCACCTCGAGGAAGGCGGCGATCGGACCGTTTCCGGTCCCCGACACCTCATCGCGGCCGTCGCCGTCGCGGAGCGTCACGTCGAGGCGGACGTCGCCCGACATGTCGCTCTGCGTGCGCGTGCCGAGCAGCTCGAACCGGCCCCACTTGTCGTCGGACGCCGCCGCCGGAAGGTACTCGTCGGTGAAGATGGACCAGATCTGGTCGCTCGTGACCTCGCCGCCCTCGGCATCCGTCTTCTCCTGCACGACACCCGAGAACTCGATCTGCAGCTTGCGTGGCAGGTCGAGAGCGTGATCGGTCTTGAGCAGGTACGCGACGCCGCCCTTGCCGGACTGCGAGTTCACCCGGATGACCGCCTCGTACGAGCGCCCCAGGTCCTTCGGGTCGACCGGCAGGTACGGCACGGCCCACTCGATCTCGTCGATCGAGACGTCCTCGGCGGCGGCCCGGGCGGCCATCGCCTCGAAGCCCTTCTTGATCGCGTCCTGGTGCGACCCGCTGAAGGCGGTGAAGACGAGGTCGCCGGCCCAGGGGCTGCGCTCGGGGACGGGCAGCTGGTTGCAGTACTCCACCGTGCGCTTGATGCCGTCGACGTCGCTGAAGTCGATCTGCGGATCGATCCCCTGCGTGAACAGATTGATCCCCAGCGCGACGAGGTCGACGTTGCCGGTGCGCTCACCGTTGCCGAAGAGGCACCCCTCGATGCGGTCGGCGCCGGCCATGTACCCGAGCTCCGCCGCGGCGATGGCCGTGCCGCGGTCGTTGTGAGGGTGCAGCGACAGGATGACGTTCTCGCGGTGGGCCAGATGACGGCTCATCCACTCGATCGAGTCGGCGTACACGTTCGGGGTGGCCATCTCGACCGTCGCCGGCAGGTTGATGATGACCTTGCGCTCGGGCGTCGGCTCGAGCGCTTCGATGACCTGGTTGCAGACGTCGACGGCGAACTCGAGCTCGGTGCCCGTATAGCTCTCGGGCGAGTACTCGTAGTAGACGGCGGTCTCGGGGATGGTCTTCTCGAACTCGCGACACAGCCGCGCGCCCTCGAGCGCGATGTCGATGATGCCCTGCCGGTCGGTGCGGAAGACGACCTCGCGCTGCAGCACGCTCGTGGAGTTGTACAGGTGCACGATGGCCTGCTTCGCGCCCGCGATCGCCTCGTACGTGCGCTTGATGAGGTGTTCGCGCGCCTGGGTCAGCACCTGGATCGTGACGTCGTCGGGGATCAGCCCGTCGTCGATGAGCTGGCGGACGAAGTCGAAGTCGGTCTGGCTCGCGCTCGGGAAACCGACCTCGATCTCCTTGTAGCCCATCTTCACGAGCAGCTCGAACATGACGCGCTTGCGGTCGGGGCTCATCGGGTCGATGAGCGCCTGGTTGCCGTCTCGCAGGTCGACGGCGCACCAGCGCGGCGCGGTCTCGATCCGCCGCGACGGCCACGTGCGGTCGGGCAGGTCGACGCGGATCTGCTCGTGATACGGGCGGTACTTGTGCACCGGCATCGCCGACGGCTTCTGGTTGTTCTCCATGGTGGTCTCGCTCTTCCTCATCGGGTGGGGCGGGCCAACGCGAAGCTCCGCGACGAGGGAGGCCCTAGAACGAGGACTCGTCGCGGCGACTAAGAAGAAGGAGTCGGCCGAAGCGCATGCGCCCCAGGTTACACCCGCGCGCCGGTCGCGCGTACACGGGCGTGCCGCCGCCGAGACGACGACCGCATCGGCGACACTGACGGGATATGAGATCCTCGCGCGCAGCACTCTTCGCCCTCACGGCCGTCATCGCGCTCGCGGTCACCGGCTGTGCCGGCACGCCCGCGGCGGCGCCGGGGTCGCTCACTCCCCCGCCGCCCGACGGCGAGATCGTCGCGCAGGGTACCGTGCTCGACGACGGCACGAGCGTGCAGCTGTGCCTGGGCGCCGTCCGCGAATCGGCGCCCCCGCAATGCACCGGGATCCCCCTGACCGGCTGGAGCTGGGACGGCGTGACGGATGCCGCGACGGCATCGGGCTCGACGTGGGGCTCGTACGTCGTCCAGGGCGACTACGACGGCGACGCGATCGCCGTGACCGCGCCGGCCGTGCCGCTCGCGCTCTACGACCCCGCACCCGTGGCCGACCCGACCGGCGGAGTTCCCGGCACCGCCGACGAGGCGACGCTGCGGGATGTCGAACAGCGCGTCCACGACACCCTGGGTGACACCGTGCTGGCGTCGGGCGCCTACGACGGTCGTCTCTGGGTCACCGTCGTCTGGGACGACGGGACGCTGCAGCAGGCCGCGGACGCGGAGTTCGGCGACGACGTGGTGGTCGTGCAGTCTGCTATCCGCGAGGCCGGTTAGAACCCGAGCCGGCCGAGCTGCTTCGGGTCGCGCTGCCATTCCTTGGCGACGCGGACGCGGAGCGAGAGGAACACCCGCGTTCCGAGCAGGGGCTCGATCTGCGCGCGGGCCCGCGCTCCGACATCCGCCAGACGTGATCCCTTGCGCCCGATGATGATGGCCTTCTGGCTGTCGCGCTCGACGACGATGTTGGCGAACACGTCCGTCAGGTCGGAGTCCTCGCGCGCGGCGACGTCCTCGACGGTGACGGCGATCGAGTGCGGCAGTTCGTCGCGGACGCCCTCGAGCGCGGCTTCGCGGATGATCTCCGCGATCCGGTCCTCGGTCGACTCGTCGGTCACGACGTCGTCGGGGTAGAGCGCCGGCCCCTCGGGCATCAGGCCGAGGAGCTCGTCGGCGAGAACATCGAGCTGGTCGTCGGTGACGGCCGACAGCGGGATGACGGCGGCCCAGTCCTCCCGGAGGCTGTCGACCTCCATGAGACGCTCCATGATCTGATCGCGGCTCGCGAGATCGGTCTTCGTCACGATGGCGACCTTCTTGGCGCGCGGGTATCCGTCGAGAGACGCCGCGATCCGGCGGTCACCGGGGCCGACCTTGTCGATCGCGGGGACGAGGAAGCCGATCACGTCGACATCGCCCAGCACCTGCTCGACGAGGTCGTTGAGGCGCTGGCCCAGCAGCGTTCGGGGCTTGTGGATGCCCGGAGTGTCGACGATGACGAGCTGCCCGCCGGGGCGATTGAGGATGCCGCGGATGGCGCGGCGCGTCGTCTGCGGCTTGTCGCTGGTGATCGCCACCTTCTCGCCCACCAGCGCGTTCGTGAGGGTCGACTTGCCGACGTTCGGCCGGCCCACGAAGGT
>JAQIJE010000027.1:0-17820 GCA_036946435.1 Microbacterium arborescens
GCCCGCAGCTGCGTCCGATCCGCAGCCCCGACCTCGACCCGCACGCTCCGGTGGTCCACCGACCCGTCGCCGGGGTCGCTGAGCAGCAGATGCGCCGCGAGCCGGCCCATGAGCTCCATCGGCTGACGGACCGTGGTCAGCGACGGCGACGACGTCAGCGCGGCCTGGATGCCGTCGAAGCCGGGCGAGTCCCACCTGCTCGGGCACCGACACCCCGCCCCGCGGTCAGCACGTCGAGCACGGCCAGCGCCAGCTGATCGGTCGCGCACAGGATCGCGTCGGGAAGCCGTCCCGAGCGCATGCGCTCGACCAGGCCGGGAAAGGACGGCGAGCGCTCGAGGTCGACGACGTCGATCACCTCGGCCGTGGCCCCCGTCGTCCGCGGCGACGGCTTCCAGGAATGCCGCGCGCCTCTCGTCGGTGTCGAATCCGGCGGGCACGTCGACCCAACCGAACGAGCGCGCGCCGTGCGTGCGGACGAAGTGCTCCACGAGCATCCGCTCGCCGCCGACGTTGTCGGCCAGCACGTGGTGCGCGTCGCCGATCTGCGAGCTGAGCACCACCACCGGCACGGCCGACCCCCACCGAGCCGAGCGAGGCGCTCACCGTCGCACCGGGGAGGATCGCGAGCCCGTCCACCTGACCCGCCGTGTCGGCGATCTCCGACGCCCCGAGCCCGCCCGTGCTGAGGAGCACCGCGACAACCGTTGCGCTTTGCACTCCCAGGACGAAGCCGCGCTGGATCTCGTCGACGTAGAGCGGGAAGGTCCGCACATCGCTCCGCCGCGCGTCCTCGTCGCCGTCCCAGGCCAGCAGACCGCCGTCGAGGTCGAGCTCGGACAGGTCGGTCAGCCCTCCCGCGGGGGCGGACGCGGGGCGCTCGGGGTCGACGTCGACCGGGGTCGCGGACTCGACCAGCAGATCGAACAGGTGCAGCCCCAGCACCCCGGTGCGCCCACGGGCGAGGTTCCGCGCGGAACCGCTCGGGACGTACCCGAGCTCGCGCGCCACCTCGAGCACGGCGTCGCGCGTCTCGCGTCTGACCTTGTCGGGGCGCCGGAACGCGAACGACACCGTCGCGATCGAGACCCCGGCACGCTCCGCCACGTCGTAGACGGTGGGACGTCCGATCGCCATGGCTACCTCGATTCCTCGGGGAGTCTACCGACGGGCGTCATGCCGTCACGATCGACAGTCCGCTCCCCCGCGGGAACACCGGGTCGACGGTGTCGCCCGGGACGTCGGCGCGCGAGCGACGGACCTCGTCCATCGAACGCGGGATCTCGACGGGCAGGTGCCCGCGCGGCGGAACCTCGCCCGAGAGAGCCGCGAGCACCGCGGTATCCGAGCTGCCGTAGTCGGCGACGATGGCGGCGGCGATCGGTACGAAGGGCGTGAGGATCGCGGGCCGATCGAGGCCGACGACGAGCACGAGCGGGGCGTGCTCGGCCACGCGTGCGAGGCGCACGGCGAGGCCCGGCCCGAACTCGAGCGAGCCCTGGTGGAA
Organism: Microbacterium arborescens; assembly: GCA_036946435.1. Taxonomy (GTDB): domain Bacteria; phylum Actinomycetota; class Actinomycetes; order Actinomycetales; family Microbacteriaceae; genus Microbacterium; species Microbacterium arborescens_A. Next base: position 1,508 of record JAQIJE010000027.1, read on the forward strand.
CCACTTCTCGAGGAACAGGTCGTCACGCGGCTCGAAGGGGGCTCCGATGCGGACGAGGGCGACGTCGGCGTCCTCGGGACGCGCCACCCGGTCGCCGTACGCCTCGAGCGCCTCGTCGCGGATGTTCTCCGCGTAGATCCGGGGACGACCGGTCGCACCGAGCGGCAGCACGCCCTCGCGGTTCTGCAGCACCGTGAGCGACTCGGCCTGCGCGCGCGTGCCGAGCTCGCGGAAGTCGGCGTTGCCCACGATGCGCTCGGCCTCGTCCTCGTCGACGTACGGGTCGTCGAACAGGCCGAGCCGGAACTTCACGAGCAGGATGCGACGTGCGGAGACGTCGATGCGCTCGAGGGGCACCGTTCCCCGTTCGACGAGGTCGACGAGCAGCTCGGTGCACTCCTCGCCCCCGAACTGGTCGACGCCGGCGTCGAGGAGGCGCAGCATGCGCTCGGTGGGGTCGAGCTCTTCGACGCCCCACGCGCGGGCGGGCAGCACCTGGTCGCCGACGTGGTTGTCGTTGACGAGCTCCCAGTCGGTGACCACGACGCCGTCGTAGCCGAGCTCGTCGCGCAGCAGATCGGTGACGATCTGCCGGTTGTACGCGAAGCCGACCTCGGCGATGGGCTCGCCGCCCCGGACGACGCCGACCGGCATGCCGTAGTAGGGCATCATGCCGGCGGTGCCGCGGCGGATCGCCTCGCGGAAGGGCTCGAGGTGATAGTCGAACAGGCCCCCGGGATAGACCTGCTCGCGGCCGTACGGGAAGTGCGCGTCCTCGCCGTCGAGCTGGGGTCCTCCTCCCGGGAAGTGCTTCGTCGTGCAGGCCACGCTGTCGGCGCCGAGCTCGTCGCCCTGGAAACCGCGCAGGTACGCCGCCGTGATCTGCGACACGCGCTCGGCGTCGAACCCGAACGTCTGCGCCTGGCGACCCCACCGGGCCTCGGTCGGCAGGTCGATCTGCGGGTGCAGCGCCGCACGGATGCCGACGGCGCAGTACTCGCGGCGCGCAACGTCGGCGAACCGCTCGATGACCTCGAGGTCGTCGAGGGCGGCGAGCCCCATCGGTTCGGGCCACTGCGAGAACGGACCCGCCGAGAAGGCGACGCCGGTGTTCTCGACGAACGCGTGCCGCGGATCGGTGCTGATCGTCACGGGCACGCCGTGCGGCGTCTTCTCGGCCAGCCGCTGCAGGTTGTTGTTCCAGCGGGCGCCTTCTCGGGCCGTCCGGATGGCGTGCACGTTGAAGTGCGACATGTTCTTGCCCACGACGACGTCGCTCGTCGGCGACTTCGAGATCGCCCCCGGCGTCTCGAGCACGTCGCCGTCGGGTCCGATCTCGATGACCGTCTGGAACATCAGTCCGATCTTCTCAGCGGGGCGACATCCGCCCGAGCAGGTCGTCGGCGCGCTCCTCGGGGCTCAGGCGCGGGTCTTCGTAGGGGTCGAGCACGCCGTTGCCGTTGAGGTCGCGGAAGCGGGTGCCGTCGGGGGCGGTCTGGAGATCGGGTCGCATGGGGGACTTTCGCTCGAGGGGGGACGGATGCGGCGAGCCGGTGCTCATTTGAGGCCGGTGGTGGCCACGCCGCGGATGAACCAGCGCTGCAAGAAGACGAACAGCACGATGATCGGCGCGATGACGAGCACCGAACCGGCCAGCAGCAGCCCGTAGTTCGTGGCGTTCTGACCGGTCGAGTACAGCGACAGCGCGACCGGCAGGGTGTACATGTCCTCGGTCTGGGCCGACACCAGCGGCCACAGGAAGTTGTTCCACGACGCGAGGAAGGTCAGGATGCCGAGCGTCGCGAGCGGCGGACCGCACAGGGGCATGACGATGCGCGAGAAGATGCGCCACTCCCCCGCACCGTCGAGGCGCGCCGCCTCGAGCAGGGCGTCGGGGATGCCCATGATGAACTGCCGCATGAGGAACACCCCGATCGGGGCCGTGATGAACGGCAGGATCAGCGCCGGGTAGGTGTTGACGAGTCCGAGCGAGGACACCATGACGAACAGCGGCACGAAGGTGACGACGCCGGGCACCATGAGGGTCACCATGACCAGGAGGAACAGCACCTTCTTGCCGGGGAAGTCCATCTTCGCCAGCGCGTAGCCGACCATCGAGCAGAACACGATGTTGCCGAGCACCGTGACGACGGCCACGACGAGGCTGTTGACGAAGAAGTGGCCGAAGTCGAGCGGCCCGAACCACTGCGCGAAGTTCTCGCCGGTGGGGTTCTCGGGCAGCCAGGTCGGCGGGCGCTGCAGGATCTCGCCCTGGGTCTTGACCGACCCGAGCAGCATCCACACGAACGGGATGAGCCAGACGACGAGTCCGACCGTCAGGACGGTGTAGGTGATCGCGCGCGGTCCGAACCGGCGGCGACGGCGGCGAGGGGCGGGCTCCGGGGTGACGGTGTCCACCACGGGGGCGGGGATCGTGGTCATCGGGTCAGTCCTTCGAACGGAGCAGGCGGAACTGCAGCAGGCTCAGCAGCGCGATGACGAGGAAGAGCACGTAGCTCGCCGCCGACGCCAGGCCGTACTGGCCGAAGCCGAACTGCTGGAAGGTGTAGTAGGCCACCGACAGCGTCGAGTCGAGCGGTCCGCCCTTGGTCATCACGAAGGCCTCTTCGAAGAACTGCAGATAGCCGACGGAGATGAGGACGGCGCCGAGCAGGATGGTCGGGCGCAGCAGCGGCAGCGTCACCGAGATCAGACGACGCCAGGACGACGCCCCGTCCATCGTCGCCGCCTCGTTGACGTCCTGCGGCACGGCCTGCAGGCCGGCGAGGAAGATGACCATGAGCGTGCCGACGTTGCGCCAGACGGCCATCATGATGAGCGACGGCAGGGCGAAAGCGGGGTCGTTGAGCCAGTTGGGCCCGTCGATGCCGACGAGCGCGAGCGCGGCGTTGAGCAGGCCGTCGGGCTGCAGGATGTAGCGCCAGACGACGGCGATCGCGACGATGCTCGTGACGACGGGGGCGTAGAAGCCGACGCGGAAGAAGGCCACGATCCGGCCGCCGCCGCTGTTGAGGGCGAGCGCGAGGGCGAGGGCCAGCACCATCGTGACGGGGATGCCGACGACCACGAAGATCGCGGTGACCCCGAGCGAGGTGATGAAGCGCGGGTCGCGGAAGAGGGTGGCGAACTGATCGAACGCGACGAAGTTGACCGCGAACGGCGAGGTGATGTCGCGGGCGGTGAAGTCGGTGAACGACATCGCGAACGACCCGACGATCGGGAAGAGCATGAAGACGGCGAACACGGCGACGAAGGGCAGGCAGAACGCCCAGGCGATCATCGCCTGGCGCTTGCGCTGCTTCGCGTGCAGTCCGCCGGGGCGGAGGGCCCCGCGGCCGGAATCGGTTCCGGCCGCGGGGAGGGTGGAGGTGGACATCGACGTCACTTGAGACCGATGGCGTCGGCGTCGGCCTGCAGTGTCTTCAGCACCGACGGGACGTCGGCGCCGCCGCGACGCAGCTGCTCGAGCGCCTGGTCGCCCTTCGCGGCGACCTGCACCCAGCTGGTGGTGACCGGCGGGGCCTTGGCGGTCTGCAGCTGCTCGCCGAAGGTCGACAGGCTCGTGTCGTCGGCGAGCGCAGGAGCGTCCCACGCGGACTGCAGCGCGGGCAGGTCGCCGGTCTTCTCGTAGAACGAGGTCTGCGTCTCCGCCTCGCTGAGCCAGCGGACGAGCTTCCACGCCGACTCGGCGTTCTTGCTCTTGTCGAACACGACGAGGTTGGCGCCGCCGCTGAACGAGACGGACTCGGGGCCGGCCGGGAGCACCGCGGTGGCGTACTTCGAGGCGAAGTCCGCGCCGCCGAGCAGCTCGAGCTGGCCGCGCAGGAACGGGCCCTCGACGACCATGGGCGTCGTGCCCGCGACGAACTCGGATTCGGTCGCACCGGCCGAGACGTCGGCGTTCGCGTCGGCGAGGCCCTTGTCGAAGAAGCTCTTGTAGTACTCCAGCCCCGTCGTCATCTCGGGGGTGTCGAGGGTCCACGACGAGCCGTCGGTGAGCTCGGCGCCGGCCGACCAAGGCATCCACATCGCGCCCTGGAACGAGTCGTTGCCGCCGGGCATGCGGATGCCGTAGTCGGCGCCCGCCTTGTCCTTCATGTCGGCTGCGAGCTGCTGCAGCTGGTCCCAATCGGTGGGGGCCTGCGTCCAGCCGGCCTGCTGGGCGAGGTCGGTGCGGTAGTAGAGCACGCGCGTGTCGACGTACCAGGGCACGCCCGCGGCCCGGTCACCCGTCTGGGTCGTGCTGAGCGCGCCGGGGAAGAATCCGTCGGTCGGGATCTCGGCCGGCACCGTGGCGAACGCGTCGCCGAAGTCGGCCATCCAGGTCGAGCCGACCATCGCGACGTCGGGGGTGTTGCCGCCGGCGATCGCCGTCTGGAACTTGTTGTGCGCGGCGTCCCACGGGATCGCCGTGACATCGATCGTGACGTCGGGGTTCGCCTCTTCGAACTGCTTGACGAACTCGGGCAGGGCCTCGCCTTCGGCGCCCATCGCCCACATCGTGATCGTGCCCGTCGCGGGGCTGTCGTCGATCGAGACCGCCTCGCCCGGGCCCGCGGCCGTGTCTTCTCCCCGACCGCATCCGGTCAGGATGAGCGACGCCGCGGCGAGGACCGCCACACCGCCGGCCACTGTCTTGAACTTCACGTCTTCCTCCTTGAATCGCGGGATCGCCCGCAGCGATCAAAGCGCTTAAACACTGCGCTGACGCGAGTTTAAGCGCATTGATCCTCGGCGTGCAAGCGAACCGAGCAAGACCTGAGGCACGACGAAGCCCCCGCGGATCCGTCCGCGGGGGCTTCGTGGTGAACGTGCGTCAGATCACTGACGGACCTCGGAGCACGACTGCACCTGACCCCACACGGTCACGGTGTCGGCGCCCTGGACGATGCACGCCTGGTAGATGTCGTTGGCGACACCGCTGAAGAGCGAGACGAGCACGACGACCGCGACGACGGTCAGCACCAGCAGCACCGCGCTGATGATGATGGCCGCGAGCGCGAGCCCGTTCTTACGGCCCGCCTTCTTGCTCTGCACGAGCGCGACGATGCCGAGGATGAGACCGATCAGCTGCAGGCCGACCGGAACGAGGGCCAGGACGAACGCGACGATGCCGAGGGTCTTGCCCGGCGCGGCCGCTGCGGGGGCGCCGTAGGACGGGTCGGACGAGGCCGGATACGCCGGCGGCTGGTAGGCCGGAGGCTGCGGCGCGGACGGGTTGTTCGGGTCGGTCATGGGATCCCCCGGTGTTCGAGAAGCGATGGACAGCCTCGACGTTAGCGAGAGGGCGGGCCGCAGCACAAAGGCTTGTCAGCTCGCGCTCGCACCGTCACGATCGGCCAGGATCACGGGGATGGCCGCCGTGACTGCCTGCAGACCCGACAGGCGCGCCGGCGACAGCTGCTTGTCGACATCGGCGCGCGACATCAGTCCCGCCTCGACGACGAGGTCACCGACGTTGCGGTGGGTCAGCAGCGCGGTCTTGGCGAGCGCGGCGGCGGCGGCGTATCCGATGAACGGCGTGAGGGCAGTGATGACCCCGACCGACGAGCCGACCATCGTGCCCAAGCGCTCACGGTTGGCGGTGATGCCGTCGACGCAGTTGACCCGCAGGGTGCGCATCCCGCGCCGCATCCACGTGATCGACTGGAAGATCGAATGGGCGATGATCGGCTCGAACGCGTTGAGCTGCAACTGCCCGCCCTCGACGGCCATCGTGACGGTGAGATCGGCTCCGGCCACGGCGAACGCGACCTGGTTGACGACCTCGGGGATCACGGGATTGACCTTGCCGGGCATGATGCTCGACCCGGCCTGACGCGCCGGGAGGTTGATCTCGCCGAACCCCGCCTGCGGACCGCTCGAGAGCAGCCGCAGGTCGTTGCTGATCTTCGACAGTTTGATCGCGTTGCGCTTGAGCGACGACGAGAACGACATGAAGGCTCCGGTGTCGCTCGTCGACTCGACGAGGTCGACGGCGCTCGACAGGTCGAGGCCCGTGATCTCGCGCAGGTGGCGCACGACGGAGGGACGGTAGTCGGGGTGGGTCGTGATCCCCGTTCCGATCGCGGTGGCGCCCATGTTGATCTCGTACAGCAGCGACGCGTTCTCGCCGAGCCGGGCGTGGTCCTCGCCCAGCGTCGTGGCGAACCCGTGGAACTCCTGCCCGAGCGTCATCGGCACGGCATCCTGCAGCTGCGTGCGGCCGACCTTGAGGACGTCGTGGAACTCGACGGCCTTGGCCAGGAACGACTCGCGCAGCAGCGCGAGCTCGTCGAGGAGGCTCCGCAGATCGAGCGCGAGACCCACCTTGATGGCCGTCGGGTAGACGTCGTTGGTCGACTGGCTGCGGTTGGTGTGGTCGATCGGAGACAGGAAGCCGTAATCGCCCTTGGGGCGCCCCGCGAGCTCGAGCGCGATGTTGGTGATGACCTCGTTCGCGTTCATGTTGGTCGAGGTGCCGGCGCCGCCCTGGACGACGCCCACGACGAACTGGTCGTGGAACTCGCCGTCGATGACGCGCTGAGAAGCCCGGTCGATGAGGTCGGAGCGTTCCGCGTCGAGCACGCCGATGTCGCGGTTGGCCCGCGCCGAGGCCTGCTTGACCATCGCGAGGGCGCGGACGAGGTCGCGGTAGACCGAGATCGGTCGCTGCGAGATCGGGAAGTTCTCGAGCGCCCGAGCGGTATGGACGCCCCAGTAGGCGTCGGCGGGGATCTCGAGCGAGCCGAGCGAATCGGTCTCGGTGCGGGTGGCTGCTTCTGGCGTACTCATGCACGGGTCCTTGTGGGTCTCACGGCGATGGGAGGGACGCTCCCAGCCTAGTCAGCGCTTGCGCGAAAAAGCCTCGAGACGCTCGTCGGGAGACAGCGCCGCCATGCGCGCGACCCACTCCGGCGAGAACGAGTCGGCGGTGTCGGCCTCGACGACGGGGACCACCGTGTGCGTGACGACGTCGTCGTAGACGTGGACCAGCTGGAAGGACTGCCCGGCGTCCATGCCGTTGACCGAGGCCGGCGGGCGCTGCAGGTTCATCGTGTAGCAGGTGGCCGACGCCACGCTCACGGGCACGCCCGCGAACGTGCCGGAGGTCGAGTAGTGGAGGTGCCCGGCGAGGATGCCGCGGACGTCGGTGCCCCGGATGACCTCCGCCAGCGCGTCCTGCTCGCGCAGCTCGAGGATGTCGAACAGGGGCACGTGGCTCGGCAGCGGCGGATGGTGCAACGCGATCAGGGTGCCGTGCGGGGCCGGTTCGGCCAGGACATCGCGCAGCCACGCGAGCTGGCCGGCGTCGATCTCGCCGTGGTGCCACCCCGGCACGGTCGAGTCGAGGGCGATGAGGCGGAGGCCGGCGAGGTCCCACACGCCCGTGATCGGCGCGTCGGGGTCGTCGGCCGAGGCGGCGACCGCGTCGCCCAGTCCCGCGCGCATCGGGGCGCGCTCGTCGTGGTTTCCCGCGACCCATACGACGGGGGCGCCCAGGCGAGCCGCGACCGGCTCGACCGCCTCGCGCAGCCGGCGGTACGCGTCGGGCTCGCCGAGGTCGGTGAGGTCGCCGGTGAAGACGAGCGCGTCGGGTCGTGCACCCGTGCGCTCGACGGCCGCGAGGGCGGCCAGCAGATTGGCCTCGACGTCGAACCTGCCGCCGAGAGCGGCGCCGCCGGCCAGGAGATGCGTGTCGCTGAGGTGGACGATGACATGCCCCGCCGGGGCGTGGCGCCCAAATCGCACGGGAGCGGGACGGCCATCGGGATGCACGGTGGACATGGCGCCAGCCTAGGCCGGGGCTCCCCCGCGCGGGAGGAGGAGCAGCGGCGGCGCCGTCAGCGGCCGGCGACGATGAGGACGATGCCGCCGAGGACGGCGATACCGCAGAGAGCGAAAGAGCCGTAGGCCGCATACAGCGCCACGGCCTTCTGCCCCGGCGTCAGCGGGCTCTTCTTCGCGGCCTTCGCGGCCGCCTTGGCGTGGCGCCGAGCCTGCTTCTCGCTGATCACGGCGATCGCGTCGGTGAACTCCGCCGGAGTCACCACGGGCACCCGCCCCGCGCGCACGAGCATGCGCAGGCCCAGGGCGTAGAACCCCACGACGAGCACGGCGCCCGAGATCGCGGCGGCGAAGACCTGGATGAAGGCGATCCAGTCGATCGAGACGCTCATCGCTCCCCCTCCGGCGTCGACGCCTTCGCGGCGGCACGTTCGGCCTTCGCCCGGCGCTGTCGCCGCGTGGGCGGCGGATCGGCGGGCACGTCGACGGCGTGACCCGAGTCGGCGACCTCGCTCATGGCGTTGCCGGCGTGCACCTCGTCGCGGCGGGACCGCAGGAACAGGACCAGCACGATCGCGACGGCGAACACGGCGTCGATCACGATGCCGGTCGGCCCGAGCCACACCACCAGCAGCGCGGCGAGCGCACCCACGGCGCCGGAGGCCGGCAGGGTCAGCAGCCAGCCGACCGCGATGCGGCCGACCGTGCCCCAGCGCACCGTCGACCCGCGGCGCCCGAGGCCCGATCCGATGACCGAGCCCGAGGCGACCTGCGTCGTCGAGAGGGCGAAGCCGAGGGCGCTCGAGGCGAGGATCGTCGAGGCCGTCGAGGCCTCGGCCGAGAAGCCCTGCGCCGGCTTGACGTCGGTGAGCCCCTTGCCGAGGGTGCGGATGATGCGCCATCCGCCCATGTAGGTGCCGAGAGCGATCGTGACGGCGCACGCGACGATGACCCACAGCTGCGGCTCGGCGTGCTCGGCGCTCTGCCAGCCGGCCGCGATGAGGGCGAGCGTGATGACACCCATCGTCTTCTGCGCGTCGTTGGTGCCGTGGGCGAGGGCCACGAGCGACGAGGTGAAGATCTGGCCCCAACGGAAGCCGTCGCGTCCGTCCGGCTTGCCGTCGTGACGACGCGTCATGGCGTAGGCCACCTTCGTGACCGTGAAGGCGATGATGCCGGCGGTGACGGGGGCGATGAGGGCGGGCAGGATGATCTTGCTGAGGACGACCCCGAAGTCGATCGCCATCGCTCCGACGCCGACGAGCGTGGCGCCGATGAGCCCCCCGAAGAGGGCGTGCGACGAGCTCGAGGGCAGGCCCAGCAGCCAGGTCAGCATGTTCCACGTGATCGCGCCGATGAGACCGGCGAAGATCAGCGGCAGCAGCGCCGTCGCGGCGAGCTGCTCCTCGTGGATGATGCCGTGCGAGACGGTCTTGGCGACCTCCGTCGACAGAAAGGCGCCGACGAGGTTGAGGCCGGCGGCGAGGAGGACCGCCACCTTCGGCTTGAGCGCCCCCGTCGCGATCGGAGTCGCCATCGCGTTCGCGGTGTCGTGGAATCCGTTGGTGAAGTCGAAGAAGAGTGCCAGTCCGATGACCAGCAGGAGGATGAGTACAGCGGTCTCCACTGTGCGCTCTCTGTGCGGGAGGACCCGCGAACGCGGGTCTTCGAGTACGGGTCGGGATGCCGCGGGAGCGGCGGGCGCGAACGAAGAGTTCACCGTCTGTTCATGGTCCGGCAACCGGACCATCGAATCCTGCCACACCATCGCCCCCGTCGGGAATCGGATCGGCCGGGCACAGCCCCGGCGGCGCTAGCGTGGACGGGTGACCGACACCCGCGACACCGATCCGACGCCCGCCTCCTCTCCCGCGACCGCACCCGTCGCCGCGAAGCGCGATCACCGGCGCAGCCACCACGGCGACGAGGTCGTGGACCACTACGAGTGGCTCCGCGACAAGGACGACGCCGAGGTCATCGCGCACCTCGAGGCCGAGAACGCGTACACCGACGCGCGCACCGCGCACCTCGCCGGGCTGCGCGAGCGAATCTTCGAGGAGATCAAGGGACGGACGCTCGAGACCGACCTGTCGGTTCCGACGCGCCGCGGCTCGTGGTGGTACTACAGCCGGACGGTCGAGGGGAGCCAGTACGGCATCCACTGCCGCGCGCCCCTGACCGGCGACGACGACTGGACGCCGCCGCAGCTCGAGCCCGGCGTCGCCGTCCCCGGCGAGCAGGTGCTCCTGGACGGCAACGTCGAGGCCGACGGCACCGAGTTCTTCTCCCTCGGCAGCTTCGAGGTCTCCACCGACGGCTCCCTGCTGCTGTACGGCGTCGACACCGAGGGCGACGAGCGCTACACGCTGCGCCTGCGGGATGTCGCGTCGGGTGAGAACCTCCCGGACGAGATCGCGGGCACGTTCGCGGGCGCCTCGCTGTCGCCCGACGGACGCTTCGTGGTCTACTCGACGGTCGACGACGCGTGGCGGCCCGACTCGGTGTGGCTGCACGAGATCGGCACCGAGACGGCATCCGATGTCCGCCTCTTCCACGAGCCCGACGAGCGGTACTGGGTCGGAGCCGGCTTCACCCGCAGCGACCGCTACCTCGTGATCGAGGTCGGGTCGTCGATCACGAGCGAGGAGTTCCTCGTCCCCGCCGACGATCTGCGGGCCGAGCCCCGGTCGGTGTGGCCCCGCCGCGAGGGCGTCGAGTACTCGCTCTCGCACGCGGTGGTCGACGGCGAGGACGTCCTGTACATCCTGCACAACGACGGCGCCCTCGACTTCGAGCTGGTGCGCGTGCGGGCCGCCGATCCCGCCGGGCCGCGCGAGGTGGTGCTCGCCCACGAGCCCGGCCGGCGGCTCGAGGGACTCTCGACCTTCCGCGACTGGGCCCTGCTGGGCTACCGCCGCGAGGGCCTGCAGCGCCTCGGCGTGTTCGACTACGCGACCGGGGCGGTGGCCGAGCTGGAGTTCGCCGAGCCCCTCTACACCGTGGGTTCGGGAGGCAACCCGGAGTGGGCGCCGCCGATGATCCGGCTGGGCTACGGCTCGTTCGTGACCCCGGGCACCGTCTACGACTACGTCGTCGCGACGGGTGAGCTGCTGCTGCGCAAGCGCCAGCCGGTGCTCGGCGGGTACGACCCGGGCGACTACGACCAGCGCCGGGTGTGGGCGGTCGCCGACGACGGCACACGCGTGCCCGTCTCGGTCGTCTGGAAGCGCTCGTTCGGCGACCCGGCCTCGCCGGACGCGGCACCGCGCGCACTGCACCTCTACGGCTACGGATCGTACGAGCACTCGATCGACCCCGCGATGTCGGTCTCGCGACTGTCGCTGCTCGACCGCGGCGTCGTGTTCGCGGTGGCGCACGTCCGCGGCGGCGGCGAGATGGGCCGCCAGTGGTACGAAGAGGGCAAGCTGCTGCACAAGCGCAACACCTTCACCGACTTCGTCTCGGTCGCCCGGCACCTCGTCGAGACGGGGTACACCTCGCCCGACCGGCTCGTGGCCGAGGGCGGATCCGCCGGCGGACTGCTCATGGGCGCGGTGACCAACCTCGCCCCCGAACTGTTCGCGGGCGTGCTCGCGGCGGTTCCGTTCGTCGACGCGCTGACGACGATCCTCGACCCGTCGCTGCCGCTGACGGTCATCGAGTGGGACGAGTGGGGCGACCCGCTGCACGACGCCGACGTGTACGCCTACATGAAGTCGTACACCCCGTACGAGAACGTGCGCTCGGGCGTGCGCTACCCCCGCATCCTCGCGGTCACCTCGCTCAACGACACCCGCGTCATGTACGTCGAGCCCGCCAAGTGGGTCGCACGACTCCGTGAGGTCGACGCCGACGTGCTGCTCAAGTGCGAGATGTCGGCCGGGCACGGCGGCGTCAGCGGACGCTACAACTCGTGGCGCGAGCGCGCGTTCGAGCTCGCCTGGCTCCTGGACACGCTCGACCTGGCCTGATCCCGCCACCCCACCCTTGCCCGGGGGTGGGGGTCAGAGCTGGCGGCGGCCCTCGAAGGCGCGACCGAGGGTGACCTCGTCGGCGTACTCGAGGTCGCCGCCGACCGGGAGGCCGGAGGCGAGACGCGTCACGCGGATCTCGAGCGTGGTCAGCAGACGGCTGAGATAGGTGGCCGTCGCCTCGCCCTCGAGATTGGGGTTGGTGGCGAGGATGACCTCCTGCACCGTGCCGTCGGCGAGGCGCTGCATGAGCTCGGTGATGCGCAGGTCGTCGGGCCCGACGCCCGCGATCGGGCTGATCGCACCGCCGAGCACGTGGTAGAGACCGCGGAACTCGCGCGTCCGCTCGATCGCGGCGACGTCCTTCGCGTCTTCGACGACGCAGATGAAGGTGCCGTCGCGCCGCGGGTCGCGGCAGATCGCGCACCGGTCCTGTTCGGAGACGTTGCCGCACAGCTCGCAGAACCGCACGCGTTCGCGCAGCTCGCCGAGCAGATGCGAGAGCTTGGACACGTCGAACGTCGGCGTCTGCAGGATGTGGAACGCGATGCGCTGCGCGGACTTCGGCCCGATGCCCGGAAGCCGGCCGAATTCGTCGATGAGGTCTTGGACGATGCCGTCGTACATGGCTTATCCGAATCGGGTGGGAGAGGAGAAGGGCTCTTCGCGGACGAACGTCGCCCCGAGCATCTGGCGGACGACGGCCTCGCCGTACCGCTCGATGCCACCGCGGGCCGGACGCGCGGGCACCGCATCGCGACCGGATCCGGCGTCGCGGCCGGGGTCGCGCGACACGGAGCTGCCCGGCGACGGGCCGTTCGACGGTGCGGCGGTCGGTCCGGGGACACTCTGGCCGGGCATGCCGGGGCCGGGGACGCTCGGGCCGGGGGCGGTGGCGTACGAAGCGGGTCGCTCGACCGCGACGGGTCCGCGCGGCGGGATCGGCGCATCGTCGTCGTACGGCGGCGGCGGCTCGTCGCGATCCTCCTCGTCGATGGGGGGAAGGGGCTCGGGGTACGGGTCGACGTCGCCGTCGTGCGGCGCCGTGAGCGTTCGCACGGGCGCCGCGGCGGGGGCCGCCACGGCATCCTCGGGCTCGTCGTCGACGGCGAACTGGCCGACGGGGTCGCTCTGCGGGATGGGGGCGACAGCCCACTCGGTCACCGGCGCCGCGTACGAGGACGAGGACGAGGACGAGGACGAGGACGAGGACGACGATGCGCCGCTGCGTCCGCTCCCGGAGGGCGCCGATGCGGATGCCGTCGGCCGGGACGGTGCCGCGGCCGCGGACGACGCCGAGGGCGCGGACGATGCGGAGGGCGCGGATGCTGCGGGAGCCGGCGCCTCGGCCGGCTGCGGGCGGGACCCACCGGCGGGGGCGCCGCCCGGTGTCGTGGGGCCCGGTCCGCCGGGAGCCGGTCCGCCGCCGGGGTCGGAGTCGTGACGGGCGACGTACTTCACCCGGACACCCAGGATGCCCAAGATGGCGCCGCGCAGGTCTTCGCTGGGGCCCTTGCCCGCGTTCAGCTTCTTGAACTGGAGCACGTCGGAATGGCTCTGGAACGACAGGGTGAGCACGCCGGTCTCGGAGAAGGCGACCGGCGAGGCGACCGAGGCGATCATCCACGACGTACGGCTGATGGTCTCGAGCCGCTGCAGCACCTCGGGCCACGCGTCGCGCATCTGGGCGAGGGTCACCGTCGTGGGGTCGCGGGGCTCGGCGGAGTTCGCGGGAGCCGACGCGGCCGCCGCCGGGGCCGCTGCCGCCGGAGCGTCGGCGGGGGCGGTCGAGGCCGGGGCCGACGAGACCGCGGGTGGCCGACGTCGCCGCGGGGGCGACCGTTCGGGGCGGGGCCTGGTGGGCCACGGGCGCGGCACCCGTCTGAGCCGCGGGCGCGGCGGCAGGCGGGGTGGCGGCCGCCGCGGGCGCGGAGTGCTGCGCGGCCGCGAGGACGCGGGCCACGAGCAGCTCGAGCTGGAGACGCGGCGACGTGGCGCCCGACATCTCGTCGAGAGCGGTGACGACGAGGTCGGCCGTGCGCGAGAGACGATCGGTTCCGAAGAGCGAGGCCTGACGCTCCATGCGCTCGAGCTCTTCGGCCGAGACGCCGCGCAGCACGGCCGCAGCCCCCTGGCCGGTCGCCGAGACGATGATCAGATCGCGCAGTCGTTCGAGGAGGTCGTCGACGAAGCGGCGCGGATCCTGGCCGGTCTGGATGACCCGGTCGACCGCGGCGAACGCCGCGGCGGCATCCACTGCGCCGAACGCCCCCACGACCTCGTCGAGCAGCTCGGCGTGGGTGTACCCGAGCAGCGAGACGGCGCGCTCGTACGCGACGGCGCCGTCGTCGGAGCCCGCGATGAGCTGGTCGAGGAGCGAGAGCGTGTCGCGGGGCGACCCCCCGCCCGCGCGGACGACGAGCGGGAGCACGCCGGCCTCGACCTGCACGCCCTCCTGCGCGCACAGCTGCTCGACGTACTCGAGCATGGCGGCGGGCGCGACGAGCCGGAACGGATAGTGGTGGGTGCGCGATCGGATCGTGCCGATGACCTTCTCGGGCTCGGTCGTCGCGAAGATGAACTTGACGTGCGCCGGGGGCTCTTCGACGAGCTTGAGCAGGGCGTTGAAGCCCTGCGCGGTGACCATGTGCGCCTCGTCGAGGATGAAGATCTTGAACCGGTCGCGCGCGGGGGCGAAGACGGCGCGCTCGCGCAGGTCGCGGGCGTCGTCGACGCCGTTGTGCGAGGCCGCGTCGATCTCGACGACGTCGAGGGAGCCGCCGCCGCCTCGGCTGAGCTCGACGCAGCTGTCGCACGTGCCGCACGGGGTGTCGGTGGGCCCCTGGGCGCAGTTGAGGCAGCGGGCGAGGATGCGAGCCGAGGTGGTCTTGCCGCAGCCGCGGGGGCCCGAGAAGAGGTAGGCGTGCCCGACGCGGTCGGATCGCAACGCCGTCATCAGGGGTCGGTCACCTGCGACTGGCCGATCATCTCGCCGAACGCTTCGGGACGGTAGCGGCGGTAGAGGGCGGTGGTCACCCACACAGACTACGGCGTACCGCCGACACCGTCCCGGTCCGCAGCCCCGCCCCCGCTCGCCGGCACTCCGGGAACATCGCGGACGCCCCGCGAGTTGCACGGGGCATGGGATCCGGGGCCGTCGACGTGGACGTCGTCGTCGTCGGGGCGGCCAGGCGGGGCTCTCCGCCGCCTACCATCTGCGCCGCCGCGGGTTCGTGCCCGTCGAGGCCGCCGCCGCGTCGGCGGAGTCCTCCGGCGCCGCGCGCACCTTCGTCGTCCTCGACGCCGAGGACTCCCCCGGCGGTGCGTGGCAGCACCGGTGGGAATCGCTGCGCATGGAGACCGTCAACGGGATCCACGAACTGCCCGGCTTCGCGGTTCCGCCCGCCGACCCGCGCGCCGCGGCCCGCGACGTCCTCCCTGCGTACTTCGACGACTACGAACGCCGGTTCGACCTGCGGGTGCATCGCCCGTGCGGGTCGAACGCGTCGAACGCGAGGACGCCGACCCGGACGGACGCCTGCGGGTCTCGACGGATGTCGGGGCGTGGTCGGCGCGCTGGGTCATCAATGCGACCGGCACGTGGCGGCGCCCGTTCTGGCCGCACTATCCCGGAGCGGCGTCGTTCCGTGGTCGCCAGCTGCATGTGCACGACTACGTCTCGGCGCAGGAGTTCGCCGGACAGCGCGTCGTGATCGTCGGCGCGGGGATCTCGGCGATCCAGCTGCTCGACGAGATCTCGCACGTCGCCGACACGTTCTGGGTCACGCGCGACGAGCTGAACTGGGATGCCGGCGACTTCGACACCGCCGCCCGCATCGCCGCGATCGCCGGCGTCGAGGAACGCGTCCGGCAGGGGCTCCCGCCGGGGAGCGTCATCTCGGTCACGGGCCTGCACTGGAACCGCTGGGCGCAGTCCGCGCAGGACCGCGGCGTCCTCGTGCGGCATCCGATGTTCCGGAGGATCGAGCCGGGCGGCGTCCGGATGCCGGACGGGCGGCTCGAGCGCGCCGACGCCATCCTGTGGGCGACCGGGTTCCGGGCCGACATCCCGCACCTCGGACCCCTCGGGCTCCGGACGGCGGCGGGCGGCCTGCGGGTCGCCGACGGGCGCTCGATCGACGAGCCGCGCCTCTTCGTCATCGGGTACGGGCCGTCGCAGTCGACCGTCGGCGCCAACCGGGCCGGACGCGACGCCGTGCGCGCGATCGTGTCCGACCTCGACGGGACCGTCCGGCCCGCCGCGACGCGGCATCCGGTCGCCGCCCGCGGCTGAGTCACACGACCGTGGCGGCCGACATGAGGGCGACGGATGCCGCCATCGCGCCGTACTGCATGCGCCCCAGCACGTCGCGCGCGCGGACCGCGAGCGCGACCGAGCCGGCCGCGTAGACCGCCCCGAGCAGCGCGACGACCGCGAGCGACGTCCCGCCGTGCGCGTGCTCCCCGGCGGCCCGGGCGACGTCGGCCGTGCCGCTCTCGACGCCGGACGCCGCCGGCATCGCGAGCATGAGCGCACCCATGACGATCATGCCG
>JAQIJE010000028.1:0-12851 GCA_036946435.1 Microbacterium arborescens
GAGCCGCGGTGGTGCGCCGGAGCGCCGCGTCCTCGGCCTCGGCGACCGAGAGGACCGACGTCGTGGTCGGCACGTTGTCGTTCGGGTTCGTCATACTCGGATCCTCGGGTCGATGACGGCGTAGAAGATGTCCGCCAGCATGTTGAAGATGATCGCGGCGAGGCCGGTCACGAGGAAGAAGGCCATCACGGGGTTCGGGTCGACCTCGGCGAGGCCGGTCGCGAACAGCTCGCCCATCCCCTTCCAGCCGAAGACGCGCTCGGTGATGACCGCACCGCCGATGAGACCGGCGAAGTCGAAGGCCGCGATCGTCGCGATCGGGATGAGGGCGTTGCGGAACGCGTGCCGGAAGATGACCAGCCGCTCGGGCACGCCCTTCGCCCGCGCAGTGCGGATGAAGTCCTGGTTGCCGACCTCGAGCATCGACGTGCGCGTGTAGCGACTGTACGACGCGAGCGAGATGACCGTCAGCAGCAGCGTCGGCAGCAGCATCTGGGTCCCGATGTCGAGGAAGGTCTGCCAGAACGTGCCGTCGAAGTTGGGCGTCTGCGCGCCGATCGTCGAGATCGGCCGCGGCTTGATCCGCAGGAACGACGGCCATACGCGGAACAGCGCGTCGACCACGGTCAGCAACGCGCCGCCGAAGATCGTCACGAACGCCACGACCGTCGCGGGGCCGCGGAAGCGTCCGCCGAAGAAACGGCCGATGAGGATCGGGACGATGATCGCGAGGATCGCCCCGCCGGCGAGCACCCCCCAGTTCATGTAGTAGATGAACACGTTCGTCAGCGCGAGGTGCATCACGACGACCAGCCCGGCCGACGCGAGGCCGATGACCAGTACGCGCCGGTTGTGCAGCCCCACCGAGGCGATCGTCGCGCTCAGCGCCAGGGCGACGGTGAGCAGCGCGACGCCGATGATCGTGAGTCGCGGCTCGCGGAACGCGTTGAGGGCGAGCATCAGGGGCAGTGCCGCCCCGATCACGCCAGCCGCCACGACGAAGGTGACGAGGCGCCGCCTGAGGGACCCGCCCACGAGCACCTGCAGGATGAACCCCGCAATGATCGCGATCACCGCGATCTGCAGCGGTGGGAGCTGCGGGTCGCGGATCCAGTCGTTGAAGCTGATGCCGAGGTACTCCTTGAAGAGCACGGCGGCCCAGAACACCGGCAGCGAGAAGAAGAGGAAGGTGAGGAAGGTCACCGCGTAGTCGAGCCCCGAGTATTGGCGGATCGCGGTGAGCACACCGATGGCGATGCCGACGATCAGCGCGAGGATCGTCGCGATCAGCACGAGCCTCATCGTCGAGGCCGCCGCTTGACCGACGAGGGTGCTCACCTCCACGCCCTGGCGGGTCAGACCCAGGTCGCACTGGCCGATGAGGCACTTGCTGGCGCCGAAGAGCCACGTGAAGTAGCGCTGGAACCAGGGTTGGTCGAGGTTCATGTAATCGATACGCCGAGCGATCAACTGCTCGCGGTTGTCCGCGTTGCTCTCACGGAGGTCGGCGAGCGGATCGCCGGAGTTGATCGTCAGGACGTACATCAACAGGGATGCGGCCAGCATGATGCCGACCGCGGCCGCCAATCGGCGGAGGATGAATTTCAGCACGGAAGTCGAGGTCCCTTGGTCGTACGCGGAGCACGCATGTGCCCCTCACGGGAGTGTGGGCCGTCACCGCAGCGACGGCCCACACTCTGGTCGTGTCAGAGACAGAATACGTTTATTCTGCGCGCGACCACTTCTCGGCGTTCCACATGATGCCGCTCTGGCCCACGGAGTGGATGGCGTTCTGGATGTCGGCCGAGGCGGCGTCGACACCGGGGTGGGCGAACAGCGGGATGCCGAACAGGTCGTCCCACAGCTGCTTCTCGATGATCTTCGTCTGCTCGAGGTGGACCGACTCGTCGAGGCTCGTCACCAGCGTGTTCCAGGCCGCGTCGACCGTGGCGTTGGAGTACTCGCCGTAGTTCTGCGGCTTGCCCGTGGCGTAGATGTTCTGGCCCGAGGTGATCTGGCCCGAACCGGCCCAGGCGAAGATCGCGACGTCGTAGTCGCCGCGCTCCTGCGTGCCGCCCGGCTGGAAGAAGTCGGCGTTGCCGACGTCCTGGATGTCGAACCCGGCCTGGTCGCACGAGGACTTGATGAGCGCGACCTCGTCGGCGCGACGCGGGTTGGGCGCCGAGTAGCCGATGCGGACGACCGTGCCGGCGGCGCCGGCCTGGTCGACGAGAGCCTTGGCGGCGGCGACATCCGGGGTGTCGTACTGACCGGAGTAGGCGGCCGCGACGACCTCGTCGTAGTTCTCCTGGAACGGGAAGACCTCACGGGCGTTCATGACGACCGTGTCGGGGTTGACCGGCTTGATGAGGTTGTCGACGATCTGCTGACGCGGGACGCACATCGCGAGAGCCTGACGCAGCTCGAGGCTGTTGGCCAGCGATGCGTTACCGCGGAAGTTGAAGTCGAGGTGCTCCCACGTGAGGGTCTGACCGGTCAGCAGCTGAACCGAGTCGCCGAGCTCCTCGATCTGCGAGACGGTGTCGACGGACGGCTGGGGCGCGATGACGTCGAGGTCACCGTTCTGCAGCGCCTGCACCATCGCGTCCTGCGCGACGAAGCGGATGACGAGCTGGTCGTTGGCCGCCGGCTCGCCGTAGTAGTTCTCGTTGCGCTTCAGCGTGACCGACTGGCCCGCCTCCCACGACGAGAGGACGTAGGGGCCCGAGCTGGGGATCAGCGCCTCGTCGGGAAGGGTGCCCGGGGCGGTGTTCCAGCCGGTGTTCCAGAACTCCGCGGCCGAGGCCAGGGCGGCCGAGTCGCCGCCGCGGATCGCCGTCACGAGCTCCTCGAGCGAGAGACCGCCCTGCTCCGCCACGACGTGCGCGGGGCTGAGCATCCAGGTCTGGATCTGCCAGTCGGGGTCGGGAGCGGCGAACTCGACGGTGAAGCTCTTCGACTCCGCGTCGCCCTGCGGGCCCTGCGGCACGGTGTCGCCGAGGTCCTGCGAGACCGAGTTGAACAGCGGGCCGTCGGCGCCGGTGAGGTTCGGGTTCTGCACGGCCCACGCGAGGACGGCGTCCGCGACGGTGATGGGCGTGCCATCGGACCACACGGCGTCGTCCGCGATCGTGTACTCCACGACCATCGGGTCCTCGGAGACGAGCTCGTACGAGCCGAGGTCGGTGTTCGGCTGGATCGCGCCGACCTCGTCGAAGTAGCTGAATCCGGCGAGCAGGCGATCGGTGATCGCCGAGTTGTACGTCGAGTACGTCTCGGGCGTGTAGCCGTTGTAGCTGATGAAGTCGTTCGGTCCGACCGAAACGCTGATCGACTGGCTCGTCGCCGACGTGTCGTCCTGGTTCCCGCCGTCAGCCGGCGCGCAGCCGGCTACGACGAGTGCCAGGGCGGCGGCGCTCGCGCCCGCCATGGAGATACGCGCAAAACGCATTCCCACTCCTGTTCTCTCGGTGTGTGGGGCCCGCGGGGGGATGTTCCCGGTGCCCGTCAGCGAGGGGATCGCTGAGTTCAGATGTCCCCTACCCTGGCGTGCGTTCGTTTCCGACTTGTTGCGCGGCACGAGTTCGTTAGCAAAATGTGTCCTGTTCGGACCCGGCTCACCGCTCCGCGTGCTCACCGAGCGGCAGGCACGTTGAGCACATCGCCCCGGTCCGGCCCGTCGGGATCGCCCCGATGCAGCTCAGAGGGCGTCGATGACCGAGACGACCACGGCGCTGAGCGCGATGACGGCCAGCGGCAGCAGCACGGCGCGATTCCACGTGCGCTCGATCGGGCGCGACGCCGTGTCGTCGACGTGCTGCTGCCAGAGATCGCGGATCTCGGCGACGTCGCGCACCGCCGCGGGAGTGCGCTCGGTCTCGGGCGTCGTGCTGAGGCGCGCCGCACGGATCGGTCGCGCGGGCCGACTCGGCGACGGACCGCCGAACGCCGCGATCGAGTGTCCGTCGCGCGTGTCGACGGTGACCTGCCAACGCATCCGGATGTCGGTGACCTCCGGCCACGGCACGCGCGTCACCCGCAGCGGATTGGCCACCACGACCGCCTCGTCGTCGACCGAGATGTGCGAGGCGTAGAGGAGCGTATAGATCACCCAGACCGCGAGGAGCACCCACGGGGCGATCATCAAGGCCGACGCGACACCGGTGCGCACCACCGCGTCGCCGAGGAGGAAGAGACCGAGCAGGCCGGTGCCGACGACGGCGATCGTCGCCGACACCGGCCGATAGGTCTTCGTCATCCGATCGGGTCGCTCAGGCGCCGAACTCGAATCCGGCGCCCGGGATGGCCGCCAGAAGCTCGCGCGTGTAGTCCTCGGTCGAGTGGTCGAAGACCTCGTCGGTCGTCGCGGACTCCACCAGCCGGCCCTGGCGCATGACCGAGACGTTGTCGGCGACGAGGCGGACGACCGCCAGGTCGTGGGTGATGAACAGGTACGTCAGATCGAGCTCGGTCTGCAGCTCCGTGAGGAGATTCAGGATCTGCCCCTGCACCAGGACGTCGAGCGCCGAGACGGCCTCGTCGAGCACGAGGACGTCGGGCTTGAGCGCCAGAGCACGAGCGATCGCGACGCGCTGACGCTGACCGCCCGACAGCTCGCTCGGGTAGCGGTCCCTCGCCGCCGCGGGCAGCGACACTTGGTCGAGCAGCTCGCGGACACGGGCCGACTGCTCCTTGGCGGTGCCGAACCGGTGCACGCGCATCGGCTCGGCGATCGTGTCGCCCACGCTGTACTGCGGGTCGAGCGTGCCGTAGGGATCCTGGAAGACCGGCTGCACGCGCCGGCGGAAGGCGAGCTCGTCGGCCCGGTTGAGGCCGCCGAGGGTCTTCCCGTCGAACCGGATCTCGCCGGAGGTGAGCGTCTCGAGCTGCAGGAAGAGCTTCGCGAGCGTGGACTTGCCCGACCCCGACTCCCCCACGATGGCCGTCGTGGTTCCCTTGGCCACCTGGATGCTGACGTCGTCGACCGCGACGATCTCCTTCGACGACAGCCCGCCCGTGCGCACCTTGTAGACGCGGCGCGCGTTGCGGATGTCGATGAAGTCGCCGCGCACGTCGACGGCCTCGGCCTCGGCCTCGCGCTCCTCGGCGCGGGCGAGGAACTCCTCGCCGCCGCCGAACACGTCGACGTCCTCGTGATGCCGGACCGCCTGGATCCGGCGGGACGCGAGGCTGGGGGCAGCCGAGACGAGACGCTTGGTGTACGGGTGCTGCGGGTCCGCGAGGATCTCCTTCGACGGCCCGGACTCCACGACGCGGCCGCGGTACATCACGACCAGGTGCTCCGCACGCTCGGCGGCGAGGCCGAGGTCGTGCGTGATGAAGAGCACCGAGGTGCCGAAGTCGGTCGTGAGCGTGCCCAGGTGGTCGAGGATCTGACGCTGGACGGTGACGTCGAGCGCCGAGGTCGGCTCGTCGGCGATGAGCAGCTTGGGGCGTGCCGAGAGGCCGATCCCGATGAGCGCACGCTGGCGCATGCCGCCGGAGAACTGGTGCGGGTACTGCCGCATCCGGTCCTGAGCGTCGGGGAGCCCCGCCTCGCTGAGCACCTCGACGGCGCGGTCGCGGATCGCAGCCCGACCCGTCGCGCTCTTGTTCGAACGGACGGCCTCGCGCACCTGGAACCCGACCGTCAGCACGGGGTTCAGGTTCGACATCGGGTCCTGCGGGACGTAGCCGATCTGTGCACCGCGCACCGACTGGAGCTCGCGGTTCGACAGCGACGCGAGGTCGCGCCCCTCGAACATGATCGAGCCGTCGGTGATGCGTCCGGTGCCGGGGAGCAGCCGGATGATCGCCTGGGCCGTCGTCGACTTGCCGGAACCCGACTCACCGACGATCGCGACCGACTGCCGCGGGTAGATCGTCAGATCGACGCCGCGCACCGCCGGGACGAGCCCGGCCTTGGTCTGGAACCCGACATGGAGGTTGCGGATGTCGAGCAGCGGCGTGCTCTCGGAGGACGTGGTGTCGCTCATCGGCGCGCACGCTCCTTCGGGTCGAGGGCGTCGCGCACGACATCTCCCAGCATGAGGAAGGACAGGACCGTCACCGACAGCGCGGCGGCGGGGTAGATCAACACCATGGGGCTCGTGGTGAGCGACTGGCGGGCCGAGTTGATGTCGTTGCCCCAGCTCATCACCGTGGGCGGCAGTCCGATGCCGAGGAACGACAGGGTCGCCTCGGCGACGATGAAGGTGCCGAGCGAGACGGTGGCGACCGCGATCACGGGGGCGATCGCGTTCGGCAGCACGTGGCGCAGCAGCACCCGCCACCGCGAGACGCCGAGCGCGATGGAGGCCACGACGTAATCGGCCTGCTTGGCCGAGAGCACCGCACCGCGCATGATGCGCGCGATCTGCGGCCAGGCGAAGACGGCGATGACGAGTGCGACGACGAGAGGCGTGCGCTCGGGCACGACCGACATGAAGACGATGGCGCCGAGGACGGTCGGGATGGCGAAGAAGATGTCGGCGACGCGCGAGAGCACGGCGTCGAGAACGCCGCCGTAGTAGCCGGCGAGAGCGCCCACGATCGATCCGAAGATGGTCACGATCGCCGTGGCGATGACGCCGACCATGATCGAGGACTGCGTGCCGTAGATGACGCGCGCGTACACGTCGCATCCCTGGCGCGTGAAGCCGAAGGGATGACCCGCCGCCGGACCGCCGTTGCTGTTGGCCAGCAGACAGTTGGCCGTGGGCGACACGGGCGAGAAGACCGCCGGGAGCAGCGCGACGAGCAGGATGAGCACGATGAGCGACGAGGCGACCCAGAACATGGGACGGCGACGCATCGACTGCCACGCGTCGCCCCAGACGGTGCGAGGCTTGTCGTCGGTCGAGACGGCGTCGATCGCCTGGAGGGGGGTCTCCTCCTCGGGGGCGACGAAGTGATCCTGATTCCGGCGGAGATTACTTGGCATAACGGATCCTCGGGTCGAGCCAGGCGTACAGGAGGTCGACGAGCAGGTTCGCCAGCATGATGATGATGACCATGATGGCGACGAAGGACACGACCGTGGGTCCCTCACCGATCGTGATGGCGCGGTAGATCGTTCCGCCGACGCCGTTGATGTTGAAGATGCTCTCGGTCACGATCGCGCCGACCATGAGCGACCCGAGGTCGACACCCAGGTAGGTGACGACCGGGACGAGCGAGTTGCGCAGCACGTGCACCGTGACGACACGGGGGCGACTGAGGCCCTTGGCTGTGGCGGTGCGCACGAAGTCGGCCGAGAGGTTCTCGGCGACCGAGGAGCGGGTGAGCCGGACGATGTAGGCGAACGAGACGGTCGCCAGCACGATGGCCGGGAGGATGAGCTCGCCCCACGGAGCGCCGGCGCTCACGGTGGTGCGGAACCAGCCGAGGCGGATGCCCAGGACGTACTGCAGGACGAAGCCGATGACGAACGTCGGCACCGAGATGAGCAGCAGGCTGACCACGAGAGCGGTCGCGTCGAAGAGCTTGCCCTTGCGCAGACCGGCGATGAGTCCCACCACGATGCCGAAGACGGCCTCGATGCCGAGGGCGAGGACGGCCAGTCGCAGCGTGATCGGGAAGGCATCCGCCATCACGTCGATGACGGCCCGGCCCGAGAACGTGGTGCCCCAGTCGCCCTGGAGCAGGGCGCCGATGTACAGGAAGTACTGCACGATGAACGGCTTGTCGAGGTTGTACTGCGCGCGCACCGCCTCGATGGCCGCCGCCGACGGCTGGCGATCGCCGTACAGGGCGGCGATGGGGTCTCCCGGCAAGAGGAAGACGAGGGCGTAGATGAGAAGGGTCGCCCCGAAGAAGACGGGGATCAGCTGCAGCAGCCGTCGACCGATGAACCAGAGCATCGACGAATTGTTCCTAAGTGGGTTTTCGGGAAGTGGGGGTGAAGGCTCCGGTCAGCACGGTGTCCGGGACGCAACGCGCCCCGGACACCGTACTCGATGATTACCGGAAGCCGAACTCAGCCCTTGGTGATCTGCTCGTAGAGCGGGACGGAGTCCCAACCGAAGGTGACGTTCTGCACGCCCTCGCCCCAGACGCCGACGGCGTTGGCGTACCACAGCGGGATGCTGGGCAGGTCACGCATCAGGATCTCCTGAGCCTGCTCGTACAGGCCCGCGGCATCCTCGACCGAGGGTGCGGCCGCCGCCTGCTGGAGGAGACCGTCGAACTCGGGGTTGCTGTAGCCCTCGTAGTTCGAGCTGGCGCCGGTGCTGTACTGCGCCGACAGGAAGTTGCCCTGCGAGGGGTAGTCGGCCTGCCAGCCGGCGCGGGTGGCGCCGGTCAGCGTGCCCGAGGTGCGCAGCTCGAGAGCCGCGGCGAAGGTCGGGAACGGAAGACCGCTCGCCTGGATGCCCAGCGTGTTCGAGATGCTGTTCGCGACCGCATCGACCCAGGCCTGGTGGCCGCCGTCCGAGTTGTACGCGATGGTGAAGGGGCCGGCGTAGGGCTTGATCGCCTCGGCCTGAGCCCACTTGGCCTTCGCCTCTTCGGGGTTGTACTCGAGCACCTCGGAGCCGGGCAGATCGTCCGACCAGCCCTCGACGACGGGCGACGTGAAGTCGGTCGCCGGCGTGCGGGTCCCCTGGAAGATCGTGTCGGTGATCTCCTCGCGGTTGATGGCCATCGAGATGGCGGCGCGGCGGAGCTGACCCTCTTCGTCGTTGCCGAAGTCCGGCAGGTAGAAGGGGATGTTGAAGCCCTGGTAGATCGCGGCCGGCTGGTTGACCGAGCGCTCGGGGAAGTCCGTCTGGTACGTGGCGAACGCGGTGTCGGGCACCGTGTCGAGCACGTCGAGGTTGCCACCCTGCGCGTCGGCGTAGGCCGACTCGAGCGAGGTGTAGAACACGATGTTCAGGCCCTCGTTCTTGACCTCGCGGACGCCCTTGTAGTCCGGGTTCGGCACGAGGTTGATGCCCTCGTTGTGGCGCCATGCGCCCTCGCCGTCCAGCATGTACGGGCCGTTGCCGACGGGGTTCTCACCGAACGCGTCGATGTCGTCGAACGCGGCCGAGGGCAGCGGCATGTACGCCGTGTAGCCCAGGCGCAGCGGGAAGTCCGCGTCGGGCGCCTTCAGCGTGACGGTGAACGTCGAGTCGTCGACGACGGCGAGACCGGTCGGAGCGGCGCTGCCGTCGTCGGCCGCGCCCTCGATGGTGTAGTACCAGTACGCGCCGTCGGGGTCCTGGGCAGCTGCGGTCCAGGTGTCGACGAAGGTCTTCGCCGTGATCTCTTCGCCGTTGGTGAACTTCCAGCCGTCGGCGATCTTGATCGTCCAGACGACGTTGTCGTCGCTCTCGATCGACGAGGCGACCTCGTTCTGGACCGAGCCGTCGGCCTTGTAGCTCACGAGACCCGCGTAGAGCGAGGTCATGATGCGGCCGCCGCCGGTCTCGCTGGTGCGGAAGGTGACCAGCGGGTTCTTCGGCTCGGTGCCGTTCGTGGTGATCGGGGCGGACGCGCTGGCGTTCCCTCCCGTGTTGCTGTCGCCGCCGGCCGAGCATCCGGCCAGCGTGAGCGTGACGGCGGACACCAGCGCGATCGCGCCGACTCCCCAACGTCGTCTCGACATGTTTCCTCCTGGGTGACGGGTACGCGCTCCGGAACCGCGGCGGCGAAGACACGCCGACGTCCGGAGCACGGGATATACAGCGACGATAAGCGCGCCCGGCCCCTGTGACCGCATCCAGGCCGAAACCGTTACATGTCGGCAACAATCGGTCGCGCGGACTGGACATCCTGCGCCGAGGTCGTGGCCGACGCTGTGCGGAGCGATCAGCTCGGTATGCGGCGCTCAGCCCGGCTACTCACGCGGTGAGTTCGATACGAAGGCCAGACACCTCCGACACTTTCGATAGTGACGTCAGAACAATCAGATACACGCATGTTGTAAAGTCGCCCGGGGATGCGCACGTTGCGGATCCCGAGACCAGAGGAGATCCGCCGTGGTGGACGACGCCATCTTGATCCATGCGAGCACGCAGGCCGCCGACATGCGACACGTCATCCCCCACGACGTCCATGACCCGTTCCTGTACATCGAGGTCGGCGGAGCGCCGCACGTCGCCATCAAGTCGCTCGAGGCCGCGCGGATGCGCGACGTCCCGGGCATGACGGTGTTCCCGCTCGACGAGCTGGGCTTCGACGAGTTCCGTGCCGCCGGACAGGACCCCGACCTCGCCGAGCTCTCCACCTACGTCGCCGCGTGCCGCCGGCTCGGCGTGTCCGGCGCGATCGTCCCGCCCACCTTCCCGCTCGAAGTCGCCGATCACCTGCGCACCCACGGTGTCGCCGTGCGGGTCGACCGCGCGGAGTTCGTGCAGCGTCGCCGCGTCAAGACCCCGCACGAGCTGGCCGGCATCCGTCGCGCCCAGGTCGCGGCCGAGGCCGGCGTCTCGCTCGTCGCCGACGCGATCGAACGTGCCGACGTCGGTCCCGACGGCGGTCTCCTGCTCGACGGGGTTCCGCTCACGTGCGAAGACCTGAAGGACCGCATCCGCTCGGTCTTCCTCCGCAACGGCTGCGAGGACGCGGGGATGATCGTCGCGCACGGCGCCCAGACCTGCATCGGGCACCACGCGGGATCGGGGCAGATCTTCGCCGGCGAGCCGGTCACCGTCGACATCTGCCCCCGCGACATCGCGTCGGGAGGCAATTCCGACATGACGCGCACCTTCGTCAAGGGCGAGATCGACGACGAGCTGGCGTTCTACTACGACATCGTCAAGAAGTCCTTCGACGCCACGCTCGCCGCGATCCGTCCGGGGCTTCCCGTCGCCGAGCTGCACCGCATCTCGTGCGAACCCATCGAGGCGGCCGGCCAACCGACGCAGCTGACGAAGAAGCCCGGCGAGGTGCTCGACGAGGGTTACTTCCACTCGCTCGGTCACGGCGTGGGTCTCGAGGTCCACGAGCCGCCGAGTCTGAACCAGAACGACGCCGTCCTCGTCGTGGGCGACGTGATCGCGATCGAGCCCGGATGCTACCGGCAGGGATTCGGCGGCGTCCGGCTCGAGGACATCGTGCTCGTGACCGAGGACGGCTACGAGCTGATCTCCGACTACCCGTACGAGCTCACCCCGGTCTCGCTTCCCCGGGGCAAGTGAGCATGGCGCGCGATCCCCGCATCGACGAGCGGGCCGCCGCGATCGTCGCCGACTGGCAGGAGATCTGCCGCTTCCCGACCGTGGCGGGCGACCTCGACGCGATCGGAGCCGCGGCCGACTGGATCGAGTCCCGCCTCGCGCCTCTCATGGACCGGGTCGAGCGATACGACATCCCCGACTACGGGCCGGTGGTCGTGGGGTTCCGCTCGGGCCGCAGCGATGCCACCCTGCTGCTCTACAACCACTACGACGTCCAGCCCGAGGGTGATCCGACGCGGTGGACCTCGCCGCCCTACGCGGCCGAGATCCGCGACGGCGCGATGTACGCCCGCGGCGCCTGCGACGACAAGGCGGACGTCGCCGGGCGGCTCGAGTCCCTCCGGCTGTGGATCGAGGAGCACGACGGCGACACGCCCTTCGGCGTGGTCTACCTCGCCGACCCCTGCGAGGAGATCGGAAGCCCGGGGCTCGGCGACGTGCTCGCGGCACACGCGGACGCCCTCCGCGCCGATGCCTGCCTGTGGGAGAGCTACCTGCGCGAGGAGGACGGGCGGCCCGCCGTGGGCTTCGGCTGTCGCGGCTCCCTCGAGCTCGAGCTCTCGCTCGAGATCCTGGCCGCCGCGCAGCATCCGTCCTACTCGTCGATCCTGCGGTCCGCGCCGCTCGAGCTGATGGCGGCGGTGACGTCGCTGCGCACCGAGGACGGCCGGATCGCCGTCGCGGGCGCGAACGCCGATGCCGTCCGGCCCGACGAGAACGCCCGGCGCCGAACGGCGGACATCACCCTCCCCGGCCCGTCGATCGCCCGCGACGGCGTCTCGCCGTACCTTCCCGGACGGATGTCCGACCTCACGACGCGTTTCGTGTTCGAGCCCTCCCTCAGCCTGTCGGGATTCGACCTCGACGACGGCGTCCGCCAGAGCATCCCCGCCTCGGCCACCGCACGCGTGCGATTCGGTCTGGTCCCGGGGATGCAGCCCGCGACCGTCCACGCCGCGGTCCGATCGCACCTGGCCGAACGGCATCCCGACATCCAGGTGAGCGTGCTGCGCGAGCTCGCGCCGGCGTTCTCGCCCGTCGAGTCGGCCTTCGGCGAGTCGGTGCTGCGGGCTGCCGAGACCGCGTACGCGGCGGAGCCCGTCGTCTACGACGTCATGACCGGCGCAGGGCCCGGAGCCCTCTTCCTCGAGCACCTCGGCGCGCCGATCATCTCGCCGACGGGAACGCTCCGGCCCGCCGGGAACATGCACGGCTACGATGAGCACGGCTACGTGGAGGACTTCCTCGACCACGTGCAGTTCACCCTGGAGGTGCTCCGCGAGCTCTCGCGCAACGGCTTCGCAGACACAGCGGAAGGAGGATCGTGACGACGAGCCCCCGAACGGCTTCGAGCGCTGCTCGAACCGGAACGCGACGTCGTCGAGATCGACGACGTCGATCGACGCATCCTCCATCGCCTCCACGCGGATGCCCGTGCCTCGATGCGCAGCATCGCCGCGGACGTCGGGATGTCGGCGCCGGCCGTGGCCGAGCGGATCGCCCGGCTGGAGCGCGGTCACGTGATCCAGCGGCACACGATCGAACTCGACTGGGCGGCGCTCGGACACCCCATGCTGGTCGTCATGCCGATGCGACTCGCCGGCGACGCGGACGTGGGCCAGCGTGCTCTCGGCGCTCCGCGCGATCGATGCGATGACCGAGGTCCTCATGCTCGCCGCCGGATGGGAC
>JAQIJE010000029.1:0-25185 GCA_036946435.1 Microbacterium arborescens
CAGACGTGCACGGCATCCCGCTTCATCTGCTGGAGCAGGGTCTCGGCCCGCATCGACTCGGGGACGAACACGGCCGCGCGCGCCACGCGCCCGACCGGGACGTCGCGCCACCCGGTCGCCTCGCCGTACGAGAACTGCACGAGGTCCTTCAGGTACACCACGCCCACGATGTCGTCGCGCTCGTCATCGGTGACCGGGACGCGCGAGACGCCCCGCTCGAGGAACAGGGCCAACGCCTCGTGCGTCGTCGCGGTCTGCGGGACGGTGACCATGTCGGTTCGCGGGACCATGACCGCGCGGATACGGGTGTCGGTGAAGTCGAAGACCGAGTGGATGAGATCGCGGTCGTCGGCCTCGATGAGGTCCTGCGAGGCGGCCTCGTCGACCATGCTGAGCAGCTGCTCCTCGGAGGCGAACGACGTTCCGCGCGACACACCCGGGGTCACGCGATTGCCGACGATGACGAGCAGATGCGCCAGGGGGCCAGAACGATGCGCGCGCCGCGGACGATCGGCGCGCACGCGATGAGGAGGCCACGCGCGTGCTGGCGCCCGACCGACCGCGGGCTGGCTCCGACGAGGACGAACGACACGGCCGTCATCAGGAGTGCGGCCACGAGGATCGCCCACCAGAGGTTCTCGAGCGCGATGGTGAACGCGGCGGTGACGAAGACGGCGGCGGTCGACTCGGCGAGGATGCGGATGAAGACCACCGCGTTGCCGTGCGCCGTGGTGTCGTCGCGATGCGGCGCAGCGCCGATGCCTGGCGGCCCTGTTCGGCCCAGTCGGTCAGATCGACGCGCGAGGTCACCCCGAGCGCCGCGTCGAGTGCGGCCATCAGACCCCCGAGGGCGACCAGCACGACCGCCCCGAGGATCAGCAGCAGCTCGGTCACGCGCGCGGCGCTCGCGGGCGTGGAAGGAGGCGATGAGCTCGCGCTGTAGTCCGAACATCTCCCGCTCGTCCTCCGGCTCGGCGTGGTCGAAACCGAGCAGGTGGAGCAGCCCGTGGGTGGTGAGGAGGATGAGCTCGTCGAGCGTGGTGTGACGAGCGGCCTGGGCCTGCGTCTCGGCGACCTGCGGGCACAGCACGATGTCGCCCAGCAGCCCGGGGGGCGTGGGCGCGTCCTCGTGCCCGGGCGCAGCTCGTCCATCGGGAAGCTCAGCACGTCGGTCGGTCCGGGCTCGTCCATCCACTGGACGTGCAGCGACTCCATCGCGCCCTCGTCGACGAGCAGGATGGCCAGATCCGCGTCGGGGCTGACGTTCAGCTCGGCCAGGTTGTGCTCCGTGAGGCGCAGCAGAACGGTCTCGTCGACCGACACCCCGGACTCGTTGGTGATCTCGATGGTCATGATGAACGTCCTCGCTTCGGCTGTCGGTCGCGTGGGCCCGCCGGGCGGGATGCCGAGCGTCGCTCGGCGCGGTTGGCGAACTCGCTCGCCTCGTCGCGCTCGCGCCGGGCGAGCAGACGCTGCTCGTCGTACTCGCTGTAGGCGTCGACGATGCGTCCGACCAGCGTGTGGCGCACGACGTCCTCGCTGGTCAGGGTCGCGAAATGGATGTCGTCGACGTTCTTCAGCACGCGGGTGACGGTGCGCAGGCCCGACGTCCCCTGCGGCAGGTCGACCTGCGTTATGTCGCCGGTGACGACCATGCGCGTGCCGAACCCGAGCCGCGTGAGGAACATCTTCATCTGCTCGGGCGTGGTGTTCTGCGCCTCGTCGAGCACGACGAACGAGTCGTTCAGGGTGCGCCCGCGCATGTACGCCAGGGGCGCGACCTCGATCGTGCCGGTCGCCATCAGCTTGGGGACGAGCTCGGGGTCCAGCATCTCGTTGAGCGCGTCGTAGAGCGGTCGCAGATACGGATCGATCTTGTCCGTGAGGGTCCCCGGGAGGAATCCCAGGCGCTCCCCCGCCTCGACGGCGGGGCGTGTCAGGATGATGCGGTTGACCTCTTTGCGCTGCAGGGCCTGCACGGCCTTGGCCATGGCGAGGTAGGTCTTGCCGGTTCCCGCGGGGCCGATCCCGAAGACGATCGTGTTCTCGTCGATCGCGTCGACGTAGTCCTTCTGGCCCGCCGTCTTCGGACGGATCACCTTGCCCCGGGACGACAGGATCGCCTCGCCCAGCACCTCGGACGGACGCGGGCCGTCGTCTCGGCCCGCCCGCCGCTGGAGGATGCGGTTCGACGTCGAGACATCCGCGGGGTCGAGCCCCTGCCCGGCACGCGCCATGGCGATGAGCTCGTCGACGAGCGCGTGAGCGGCGGCGACGTCGTCGGGCGAGCCCGTGAGGGTGATCTCGTTGCCGCGGACGAGGACGTCGACATCGGGATGCTCGCGTTCGACGACCCGCAGCAGTCGGTCCTGCGGACCGAGAAGCTGCACCATGGCGACGCCGTCGGCGAGGATCGTCGCGACGGCGGGTTCGGAAGCGTCAGCCACCGAGGCTCCCTTCGGAGAGGTCGCCGGCGAGGACGTGGGCGTGAACGTGGAAGACGGTCTGGCCCGCTCCGGCGCCGGAGTTGAAGATCAGTCGGAAGTCGCCGTCGGAGTGCTCGGCGGCGACGGTGTTCGCGAGCCCCACGAGCTCGGCCAGCAGCGCGGGATCGCCCGCGGCGAGCTCGACGACGGTGCGGTACCGCTCCGACTTGGGGATGACGAGGAGGTGGACGGGCGCCTGAGGGGCGATGTCGCGGATGGCGAAGACGTTCTCGGTCTCGGCGATGATCTCGGAGGGGATCTCGCCGCTCAGGATTCGCGTGAAGACGGAGGGTTCGCTCATGACGTCAGTCTATCGACGGGGTGCGGCGCCGGGACGGACGCTCACCAGCGTCCGAGGGCGACGTCGAGCACCGCGAGGGCGGCGGGGCCGGCGGTCGAGGTCCGCAGGACGGTGTCGCCCAGACGCACGAGGGTCGCACCGGCCTCCTCCAGCCGCGCGAGCTCCTGCGGCTCGATCCCGCCCTCCGGACCGACCACGAGGTCGATGTCCTCGGCCTCGACGAACGAGAGGTCGCTCAGCCGAGTGGTCGCGGTCGGCTCGAGCACGAGCATCCGGGTCCGCGCGGCCCGAGCGACGAGGTCCGCCGTCGTCACCGGATCGCTCACGTCGGGGAGCCAGGCGCGATGGGCCTGCTTGCCCGCCTCACGGGCGATCGTGCTCCACCGCTGCACTCCGCGCTCGATCTTCGGGCCGCTCCAGCGCGACACGCTGCGCGCAGCCTGCCAGGGGACGATCTCGTCCACGCCGAGCTCCGTGCTCGCCTGGACCGCCAGTTCGTCGCGGTCGCCCTTCGCGAGGGCCTGCACGAGCGCCACGCGCCGCGCGGGCGCGGGCCGATCCTCCCGGGTCACGACCTCGACGCGCACGAGCTTCGGATCGGCCGCGACGACCACACCGCCGAGCCAGGCCCCGCGCCCGTCGCCGACCGTGACCGGCTCGCCCGTCCGCACGCGGCGGACGGCCGCGGCGTGGTGCGCCTCGGTTCCGGTGAGCTCGACGACGCCGCCGGGCTGCGCGTCCAGCGGCGTGTCGACGACGAAGTGCAGCGCCACCGGCTCAGCTGCTCCGGAACCGGTCGCGGAGCTTGGCGAAGAGACCCTGGTGGAACTCGGCGAGCCGCGGCTCGGGCGACTTCGTCCGGCGCTTCAGCTCTTCGATGAGCGCCCGCTCCTTCGCGTCGAGACGCGTCGGGGTGACGACATGCACGCCGACGCGCAGGTCGCCGCGGTTCGTGCCCCGCAGCGAGGTGATGCCCCGGCCCTTGATCGTCAGGACGTCGCCCGACTGCACGCCGGGACGCAGCTCGAGCTCGACCGGACCGTCGAGGGAGTCGATCGTGGTGGTGGCGCCCAGGACGGCGTCGGGCATCGACACCTCGAGGGTCGCCAGGAGGTCGTCGTCCTCGCGACTGAACACGTCGTGCGCAGCGACCGTCACTTCGAGGTACAGGTCGCCGTTCGGTCCGCCCGCGGGGCCGACCTCGCCCGAGCCGGGCAGCTGCAGGCGGAGGCCCGTCTCGACGCCCGCCGGGATGTCGAGCGACACGGTGCGCCGAGCGCGGACACGGCCCTGCCCCTGGCACGTCGTGCACGGGTAGGGAATCGTCGTGCCGTACCCCTGGCAGACGTTGCAGGGCTGCGAGGTGACGACGTTGCCGAGGAGGCTGCGGACCGTCCGCTGGACGTTGCCGGCACCGTGGCAGACATCGCAGGTGACCGGCTGCGTGCCCGGCTGACAGCACGAGCCCTGACACGTGTCGCAGAGCACCGCGGTGTCGACCTCGATGTCGCGGTGCACGCCGAAGACGACGTCGCCGAGCTCCAGCGTGACGCGCACGAGGGCGTCCTGGCCGCGCTCACGACGCGATCGCGGCCGACCGGCGCGCCCACCACCCGCGCCGGCCCCGCCGAAGAACGTCTCGAAGATGTCGCTGAACCCGCCGAAGCCGGCCGCTCCTCCGAAGCCTCCCGCGGAGTCGCCGCCCATGTCGTAGCGCTGCCGCTGCTCGGGGTCGCTCAGCACGTCGTACGCGTGTGTGACGAGCTTGAACCGCTCGGACGCGTCCTCGCCCGGGTTCACGTCGGGGTGCAGTTGTCGTGCGAGACGTCGGTACGCCTTCTTGATGTCCTCGGGCGACGCGTCGCGCGCGACGCCCAGGACCTCGTAGTGATCAGCCACGGATCGCCTTTCCGCCCGGTCGGGCGCGGTTCATCTCGGTCAGCGGGACTTCTCGTCGTCGTCGAGCAGCCGGCTGAGGTAGTGGGCGACGGCTCTCACCGTCGCCAGGTTCGTCGGGTAGTCCATGCGGGTCGGGCCCATGAGACCCACCCGTGCGTACGAGCCCGGAACGTCGTAGTCGCTCGTGACGACCGAGGCCTCCGACAGCCCGAACGCCTCGTTCTCGCGCCCGATGCGGGTCGCGACGCCACGCTCGTCGGCGACCATCTCCCCCATCAGACGCAGCAGCGTCACCTGTTCCTCGATCGCCTCGAGGAGCGGGTAGATGCTCCCGCGGAAATCCGCCTCGCGTCGGGCCAGCGTCGCCGTGCCGGCCATGACGAGACGATCCTGACGGAAGGTCTCGAGCTCCTCCACGAGGATACGGGCGATCTCGGACACGGCCGCATCGACCGGGTCCACGGGTGCCGGGGCTTCCGCGAGCGCCGAGACCGCCTGCGAGGCGTCGCGCACCGAGCGACCGGTGACCGCGGCGCGGAGGGTGGCCTTGACGATGTCGAACTGCGCCTCGTCCACGATGCTGCGCACCACGCCGACGCGCTGCGAGACCCGCCCGGTGTCGGTGACGACGATGACGACGAGGCGCCCGCCGCCGAGGTCGACGAGCTCGAGGTGCGACACCTGGGCGCGCGCGAAGGACGGGTACTGCACCATCGCGACCTGTCCGGTGAGCTGGGTCAGGGCCCGCACGGTGCGCACGAGCAGGTCGTCGAGGTCGGTGGGGCCGTCGAGGAAGGTCGTGATCGCCGACCGCTGCGCCGCACTCAGCGGACGCAGCCCCGCGAGGTGGTCGACGAAGACGCGGTAGCCCTTGTCGGTCGGCACGCGTCCCGAAGAGGTGTGCGGGGCCGCTATCAGCTCTTCGTCCTCGAGGAGGGCCATGTCGTTGCGGATCGTCGCCGCCGAGACGCCGAAAGCGTGACGCTCGACGATCGACTTGCTCCCGACCGGCTCGCGCGTGTCGACGTAGTCCTGCACGATCGCACGCAGCACCTGCAGTCCGCGTTCGGAAACCATCTCACCTCCCGGCTGGCACTCGATCCGTCTGAGTGCCAATTCTATCGCGCGCCCGGGGGCGTTCGCCGTCGGGACTCACTCCGTGAGAGCGCGGACGACGGCATCCGCCATCAGGCGACCCCGTCGGGTCAACACGATGCGGTGATGGACGGCGGCGGTTCCGTCGATGAGTCCGTCCGCGATGAGGGAGGCGACGCCCCGGCGTCCGGCGGCGTCCAGCTCGTCGATCGCCAGCCCCTCGGCGATGCGGGAGCGCAGCAGCACCGACTCGAGGCGCCGCGCCGCCGCGTCGGGTCGCTCGCGTCCTGCCGCGGGCGATTCCCCGAGACTCAGCCGCTGCGCGTAGGCGGCGGGATGCTTCACGTTCCACCACCGCAGACCCGCGACATGGCTGTGCGCGCCGGGCCCATAGCCCCACCAGTCCGTCCCGCGCCAATACGCGAGGTTGTGTCGCGACCGGTGCTCGGGCGAGCGCGCCCAGTTGGAGACCTCGTACCAGGAGTACCCGGCGTCGGCGAGGAGATCGTCGGCCAGCTCGTACATCTCGGCCTGGAGATCGTCGTCCGGAGCGGCGACCTCGCCTCGGCGGATGCGCCGCTCGAGCTGGGTCCCCTCCTCGATGATGAGCGCGTACGCCGAGACGTGGTCGGGGGCGAGGGCCAACGCCGCCTCGACGGAGCGCCGCCAGTCGGCGAGGCTCTCGCCGGGAGCGCCGTAGATGAGGTCGAGCGACACGCCGAGGCCCGCCGACCGGGCCGCGGCCACGGCCGTCGCGACGTTCTCGGGATCATGCGTGCGGTCGAGCGTGGCCAGCACGTGGGGAACGGCCGACTGCATGCCGATCGACAGGCGCGTCACGCCGGCTGCGGCGAGCTCCGCGGCGACCGCGGGGCTCATCGTGTCGGGGTTGGCCTCGACCGTGACCTCGGCATCGGGCGCCAGCTCGAACGCGGAGCGGACGGCGCCCAGCATGCGTGCGAGGTCGCCCGGCGGAAGCAACGTGGGCGTGCCGCCGCCGAAGAACACCGTCTGCGCCGGGCGGAGCGGACCGCTGCGTCCGAGGACGCCGACGGACAGGTCGATCTCGCGCAGGACCTCGTCGGCGTAGGCGTCCTGCCGCGCACCGCGCAGCTCGGTCGCCGTGTACGTGTTGAAGTCGCAGTAGCCGCACCGCACGCGGCAGAACGGCACGTGGATGTAGACCCCGAAGGCGTCGTCGCCCGACACGGCCAGGTCGTCCGGCAGAGCGCCGTCGGCGGGAGCGGGGTCACCCAGGGGAAGCGCGGCGCCCATCAGCCCGCGGGCGTCGTGTACAGCGGCGAGATCGCGCGCAGATAGCCCTGGAAGAGCAGCCGGCGTCGGCGGCGCACGAGGCCGGGCAGCATCCGGTACAGCAGAGCGGTGGGCCGGTCGAAGGCGCGCACGACGAACCACACCTCGTCGTTGTCGCGCCACTCCAGGAGGAAGGACTCCTCCCCGCTGACGACCGAGCCGCCGACCGTGCCCAGCGCGAAGGCGACGCGCCGCGGCTCCTCGTCGACGAAGATGACGCGCAGCTCGGCATCCGCACGCAGCGACGACACGCGCCCGTGGACGCGCAGCGTCGTGCCGGCGCCGACGTACGGGGTTCCGTCCGCGTCGAAGCGCTGCTCGTGCTCCATCCGGCTCGGGGCGACGGCATTGCCCTCGTCGTCGAACGCGACACCGGTGTACATCGGCCCCGATGCGGGACGGACGTCGCCGACGCGGAGCCCCGCGCCGCGCAGGGCCGCCCACGACATCAGGAGGTCCGCCGCCGTGTCGAAGCGCGCCTGGCCGCTTCCGATGCGCCAGGCGCTCTCGGCGGGGATGCTGCGCTCGGGCGGATACGCCATGAGGTCGTGCGCGCGCGTGGCGCCCACCGCCGCGTAGTCGACGGTCTCGTCTCGGAAGGTCCCGCGTCGCTGGTGCATGGGTCTCCTCGTTCGTCCGGTTCGGAGTCGGTCCGACTCGGGCTACTTCTTTTCCTTGCCCTCGACGTCGCCCGAGAGCGCGGCGATGAACGCCTCCTGGGGCACCTCGACACGACCCACCATCTTCATGCGCTTCTTGCCCTCCTTCTGCTTCTCGAGGAGCTTGCGCTTGCGGGTGATGTCACCGCCGTAGCACTTGGCGAGCACGTCCTTGCGGATGGCGCGGATGTTCTCGCGAGCGATGATGCGAGCACCGATGGCGGCCTGGATCGGCACCTCGAACTGCTGGCGCGGGATGAGCTTGCGCAGGCGCTCGGTCATCATCGTGCCGTAGGCGTAGGCCTTCTCCCGGTGCACGATCGAGCTGAAGGCGTCGACCTTCTCGCCCTGCAGCAGGATGTCGACCTTCACGAGATCGGCCGTCTGCGAGCCGGCGGGCTCGTAGTCGAGGCTCGCGTAGCCTTGAGTGCGGGACTTCAGGTGGTCGAAGAAGTCGAAGACGATCTCGCCGAGGGGCATGTTGTAACGCAGCTCGACGCGGTCCTCGCTGAGGTAGTCCATGCCGAGCAGGGTGCCGCGGCGGGATTGGCAGAGCTCCATGACCGTGCCGACGTAGTCCTTCGGTGCGAGGATCCCGACCTTGACGACCGGCTCGGACACCTCGGCGACGCGCCCGTCGGGGTACTCGCTCGGGTTCGTGACCACGACGGTCTCGCCCGTGTCGGTGGCCACCTCGTAGGTCACCGACGGCGCCGTGGTGATCAGGTCGAGACCGAACTCGCGCGACAGGCGCTCGGTGATGATCTCGAGGTGGAGCAGCCCCAGGAAGCCGCACCGGAAGCCGAAGCCGAGGGCGACGGAGGTCTCGGGTTCGTACTGCAGCGAGGCATCCGACAGCTTGAGCTTGTCGAGCGCCTCGCGCAGGTCGCCGTAGTCGCTCCCGTCGATCGGGTAGATGCCCGAGAAGACCATCGGCTTCGGGTCGGTGTAGCCCGGGAGAGCCTCCGTGGCGGGCTTGCGGTGGTTGGTGATCGTGTCGCCGACCTTGGACTGGCGGACGTCCTTCACACCGGTGATGAGGTAACCGACCTCGCCGACGCCGAGACCCCGGGTCGGGATCGGCTCGGGGCTGGAGACCCCGATCTCGAGCAGCTCGTGCGTCGCACGGGTCGACATCATCTGGATCCGCTCGCGCGGCTCGAGCTTGCCGTCGACCATGCGGACGTAGGTCACCACGCCGCGGTACGCGTCGTAGACGGAGTCGAAGATCATGGCGCGGGCCGGGGCGGCGGGATCCCCGACCGGTGCCGGGATCCGGTCGACGATGCGGTCGAGGAGGTCCTCGACCCCCATCCCGGTCTTGCCGCTCACCCGCAGCACGTCCTCCGGATCGCCGCCGATGAGGTTCGCCAGCTCGGCGGCGTACTTCTCGGGGTCGGCGGCCGGGAGATCGATCTTGTTGAGCACCGGGATGATCTGCAGATCGTTCTCGAGCGCCAGGTAGAGGTTCGCGAGAGTCTGCGCCTCGATGCCCTGCGCGGCGTCGACGAGCAGGATGGCGCCTTCGCATGCGGCGAGCGAACGGCTGACCTCGTAGGTGAAGTCGACGTGCCCGGGCGTGTCGATCATGTTGAGCGCGAACGTGCCCGCGTCCTGGGACCACGGCATACGGACGGCTTGGCTCTTGATCGTGATGCCGCGCTCGCGCTCGATGTCCATCCGATCGAGATACTGGGCGCGCATGTCGCGGTCCGCGACGACGCCGGTGATCTGCAGCATCCGGTCGGCCAGGGTCGACTTGCCGTGGTCGATGTGGGCGATGATGCAGAAGTTGCGGATGAGCTCGGGCGGCGTTGCGGCAGGCGCGAGCGGCTGAAGGGCGCGCGGAGACATGTCACGCCGAGTCTACCCGCGGCGTCGAGACGCGAATGCCCCGCGACGTCGCGCGCGGGACTCTAGAGTGCCGAGCGCTCGACACGCCAGACTCACAGCGGGTGATAAACAATTAACCATTCCGCCACTTGCCGAACACGTGTATGGCGTCGAATGCTCAATGCGGCGGTCGGTGACTGCGCGAATCCCCCGCGCCCGGTCCGCCACGGGAGAGCACCGTGATCACAGCAGACCCCGTCGTGCGCGAACGACGATCCTGGCGGACCTGGGTGGCGTCGAGCGCCGCCCTCGCGATCGCGGCGGGAGGTGTCGGCTGGTCCGCAGCACCGGCGAACGCCGCGGTGAGCGCCGATGCGGCCGTCGTGATCAACGAGGTCTACGGCGGTGGGGGCAACAACGGCGCCCCGTTCGACCGTGACTTCGTCGAACTGCGCAACACGTCCGATGCCGCCGTCTCGCTCGACGGCTGGAGCGTGCAGTACGCCTCGAGCACGGGCGCGAATTGGCAGGTGACCACGCTCGCGGGCGCGACGATCGAGCCCCGCGGCCACTTGCTGATCGGGCAGGCCGTCGGCGCGAACGCCGATCTACCCGGCTTCACGGCCGACATCGACGGCTCCATCCCGATGAGCGGCACGCAGGGCAAGGTCGCTCTCGTGAGCTCGTGCGACGCCCTCAGCGGGGACTCGGGTCTCGCGCAGAACGACGCGGTCGTCGACTACGTCGGCTGGGGCAACGCGACCGACTTCGCCGGCACCGCCGCGGCGCCGGCGACCACCAACGCCACGAGCATCGCCCGCGACGCGGCTGCCGGCAACACCGCCGACAACGGCGCGGACTTCACCGCCGGCACGCCGACCCCTCAGGGCGCGGGCGGCACCACCCCCGAGCAGCCGGGCGAGCCCGAGGAGCCGGGCGAGCCGGAGCCGCCGGTCGACCCGACCACGGTGACGATCGCCGAGATCCAGGGCACCGGTGACGCGACTCCGCTCGCCGGGTCGACGGTGACCACCGAGGGCGTCGTCACGGCGCACTACCCCACCGGCGGGTACAACGGCTACGTCATCCAGACGGCCGGCACGGGCGGCGCCTACGACCCCGCCCGGGTCTCCTCCGATGCCGTCTTCGTCTACACGCGCACCGAAGCGGTCGCCTCCGAGGTGGCACTCGGCGAGAACGTCCGCGTCACGGGCGTGCCGAGCGAGTTCAACGGCCTCACCCAGCTCACCGTCGAGGCGGGCGCCGCCGTCCGGTTGGACGAGCCCGTCGACGCACCGTCGCCCGTCGTCCTCGCCGAGTGGCCGTCCGATGTCGCTGCGCGTG
The DNA here is from genome assembly GCA_036946435.1 of Microbacterium arborescens. GTDB lineage: Bacteria > Actinomycetota > Actinomycetes > Actinomycetales > Microbacteriaceae > Microbacterium > Microbacterium arborescens_A. The sequence goes on from JAQIJE010000029.1 coordinate 10,932, forward strand.
AAGCCCTCGAGTCCATGCTCGTCGAGGTGGACGAGGAGTTCACCGTCAGCAACACCTACTCGACCGGCCAGTACGGCGAGGTCGGCCTGGCGACGGGCGACACGCCGCTGCGTCAGCCCACGGATGCGGCTCGTCCCGGTTCGCCGGAAGCCGCGGCGATCGCGGCCGACAACCTGGCACGAGGAGTGATCCTCGACGACGGCGGGTCCCTGAACTACGCGGCACGAGACCGGCAAACCGACGCGCTCCACAACGGCGACCTCATCCCCGCGTACCTGTCGCTCACGGAGCCGCCGCGCGTCGGCGGAGCCGCGAAGCTCGACGGCGCGTTCGTGCTGGACTACCGCAACAACGCCTGGAAGCTCAACCCCACGCAGTTCGTCGCGGGTGACGCGACCGGCGCGAACGACCAGGCGACGTTCTCCGGAGCACGCCCCGCGGCCCCGGCCCTGGTGGGCGGCGACCTGAGCGTCGCATCCTTCAACGTCCTGAACTACTTCACCACCCTGGGTGCCGACGACGCCTCGTGCGAGGCCTACACCGACCGCTCCGGCAACGGCGTCAACGTCCAGGGCGGCTGCCCCCAGCGCGGCGCCTGGGGAGTCGACGACCTCGAACGTCAGCAGAGCAAGATCGTCGCCGCCATCAACACCCTCGACGCCTCCGTCGTCGGCCTGATGGAGATCGAGGACTCGTCCGCGCTCGGCGAGGAGGCCGACGAGGCCACCGCGACGCTCGTCGCCGCTCTGAACGCGGCGTCGCAGCCCGGCAAGTGGGCGTTCGTCCCCTCGTCGACCGAGCTGCCCGCCGCGTCATCGCGCGACGTCATCACGAACGCGATCATCTACCAGCCCGCCCTGGTCGAGCGTGTCGGCGAGGCGCGTGCGCTCGGGACGCTCTCGTCCGACGACGAGGCGTTCGGCAACGCACGCGAGCCGATCGCCCAGGCGTTCGCACCCGTCGGCGGGTGGCGAGGAGTTCCTCTTCGTCGTCAACCACTTCAAGTCCAAGGGGTCGGCGGGCCCGTGGCCGGGCGACGCCGAGGACCCGAACGGTCAGGGACGCTCCAACGAATCGCGCGTGCGCCAGGCCACGGCCCTCAGCCAGTGGATCCCGACGATACAGGGCGACGTCGAGGCCGTGATCCTCGCGGGTGACTTCAACTCGTACAGCTACGAGGATCCCATCGAGGTGCTCCGCGGCGCCGGCTACGAGACGGCCGAGGTCTCGCTCGGCATCGACAAGTCGAGCTACTCCTTCTCGGGTCTGGCCGGCTCGCTCGATCACGTCCTGATGAACGACGCCGCCCTGCAGCGCGCGACCGGTGGCGACATCTGGAACATCAACGCGGGCGAGCCGCTCTCGTTCGAGTACAGCCGCTACAACAATCACGGCGCTCTGTTCTACGAGGACGGCCCGTACCGCTCGTCCGACCACGATCCCGTCAAGGTGGGCATCGCGGCCGAGACCCCGGCCGCAGCTCCGGTGGATCTGACGCTGCTCGGGTTCAACGACTTCCACGGACGCATCGCGGGCATCACTCCCCCGCAGCCCGCGTCGGGAGACACGCCCGCCAAGCCCGAGGACGCCGGCACCGTCGGATTCGCCGGCACCATCGAGGAACTGCGCGCCCAGGCGCCCGACGCCGTGCTGCTCTCGGCGGGCGACAACATCGGCGCCTCGCTCCCGGCATCCTCGCTGCAGGAGGACCAGCCCACGCTCGACGTCCTGAACACTCTCGGGCTGCGGGCGTCGGCGGTCGGCAACCACGAGTTCGACCGTGGCTTCGCCGATCTGCGCGACCGCGTCATCCCGGCATCCGATTTCGCCTACCTCGGCGCGAACGTGTACGCCGAGGGAACGCAGAACCCCGTGCTCGACGAATACCGGCTCATCGAGTCGCAGGGGCTCACGATCGGCGTCATCGGCGTCGTCACGCAAGAGACGGCGTCGCTCGTGAGCGGTGCGGGCATCGCCGGTCTCGAGTTCGGCGACCCGGTCGCCGCCGTCAACCGCGTCGCGGCCGACCTCACCGACGGCGAGGGAGACCAGGCAGACGTGCTCGTGGCGATCTACCACGAGGGCTCGCCCGACGACGGTGCCGGAACGACGCTCGAGCAGGCCATGGCCGACAGTGCGGTGTTCACCCGCATCGTCACGGAGACCTCGCCCGAGGTCGCCGCGATCTACACCGGGCACACGCACAAGAGCTACGCGTGGTCGGCACCCATCCCGGGAACCGACCGCACCCGCCCGGTCGTGCAGACCGGTTCGTACGGAGCCAACGTGGGCAAGGTCGTGCTGACCGTCGACGCCGGCACCGGCGACGTGCTCGCTCACACGCAGGAGAACGTCGGACGCACCGCGACGCTCGCGGCCGACCTCATCGCCACCTACCCGCGGGTAGCCGAGGTGAACGCGATCGTGCAGAAGGCGCTGGCCGACTTCGCCGAGATCGGCAACCGTCCCGTCGCCACCATCTCGGGTGACATCACCACGGCCCACAGCGACGGCTCGTACGTCGACGGCGTGTACACGGGGGGCAAGCGTGACGATCGCGCCTCGGAGTCGTTCGCTCGGCAACCTGGTCGCCGAATCGATCCGTTCGAACCTCGCGAATCTCCCGGACGGTGCGCAGATCGGCGTGACGAACTCGGGCGGCCTGCGTTCCGAGCTCTACGACACGCAGGGCGAGTTCGGCGAGAACGCGGTGGCGGGCGTGCCCGACGGCACGATCACGTGGGGGCAGGCGTACGCCGTGCTGCCCTTCAACAACACGATGGCGCTCGTCACGCTGACGGGTGCGGACTTCCGCGCCGTGCTCGAGCAGCAGTGGCAGCGCAACGACGAGGGCGAGATCCCCTCCCGTCCGTATCTGCAGCTGGGGCTCTCCGACAACGTGACGTACACGTACGACGAGACCCGGCCCGAGGGAGACCGCATCACGTCGGTCACGGTCGACGGGCAGCCGCTCGACCCCCGACGCCGAGTACCGGATCGGCACGCTGTCGTTCCTCGCCACGGGCTCGGGAGACAACTTCCGCGCCTTCGCCGCCGGCACCGACTACGTCGACACCGGGTTCCTCGATCACGAGGCCTGGATCGAGTACCTCGGCGCGCAGCAGCCGGTCGCGCCGTCCTTCGAGAAGCGCGCCGTGCAGGTGCAGGGCGTGCCCGAGCGCGCGGCCGCAGGTGACGAGCTGACGCTCACCGTGTCGAACCTCGACATGAAGAGTCTCGGCGCTCCGCAGAGCTCGTCGGTCGACGTGTCGTGGAACGGGCAGGTCGTCGCCTCGGCGCCCGTCGCCGACGGGAGCGCCGTCGTCTCGGTGACGCTCCCGGCCGACCTCGCGGAGGGGACCACCGAACTGGTCCTCACCACGGATGTCGCGGGAACGACCGTCACGGTCCCCGTGCAGGTCGCGGCGGCCGGCACCGAGCCGGGTGCCGGACCGTGGGCGGAGGTGTCGCTCTCGACGACCCGCGTCGAACAGGGCGGCTTCATCGACGTGCGCGTGGCGGGGCTCGACGCCGGGCAGCAGATCGAGGCCTCGCTGTTCAGCGAACCGATCGCGGTGCGCGGCATCCCCGCCGCGGATGCGAACGGCGCCACCTCGTTCCGGGTGGCGATCCCGGCGGACCTCCCGCTCGGTGCTCACACGCTTCGGATCAGCGCGGCGGGCGAACAGCCTCTCGAGTACGGCATCACCGTCGTGCGCGCGGGCGCTCTCGCCACCTCGGGCGCGGAGCTTCCCCTCGGGGTCCTGCTCGCCGCGTCGATGCTGATCGTCGCCGGCGGCGTCCTCGCCGTCACGCGACGCCGGGGAGCGCTCACGACGCGCTGAGGGCGGCGGATCGCGGCGCCGCCCATGCGGAGGCGCCCGCGGTCCGCGGCACCGACATCGACCGAGGGCGGCCGGGACATCCCGGTCGCCCTCGGCGTTCGCGCAGTACCCCGCGTCGCGGACACGGGGCGCACAGGCGCCGTTCGTAGAGTGGGAGGATGACCGCGCAGGTGGTGCTGGTGCACGGGATCCGGACGTCCGCGACCATGTGGCGCGCGCAGATCGCGCATCTCGGCGAGCGGAGCATCCCCGCCACCGCCGTCGATCTGCCGGGACACGGCACGCGCATGGCCGAGACGTTCACCCTCGAGGGAGCGTTCGCCACGATCGACGCCGCCGTGCGGGATGCCGCCGAGCGCGGCCCCGTCCTGCTCGTCGGGCATTCCATGGGCGGGCTGCTCAGCACCGCCTACGTCGGGCGCGAGGAGCGGCCTCCGGTGTCGGCGTTCATCGCGGCATCCTGCACCGCCATCCCCCGTGGTGTCGGGCTCGCGGTGTACCGTGCGCTCGCGCTCGGGTTCGACCGGCTGCCCGGTCGCGGCCAGCGCATCGCGGACTGGGTGCTCGACCGTACCCTTCCCCTCGAGACACGGCCCGACTTCGGTGCCGGCGGCTACGCCTACGATGCGCAGGATGTCGCCCTGTCGAGCCTGTCCGTGCTGGATCTGCTCGCGGCGCTCCGCCGGATCGACATGCCGACGTGGTTCGTCAACGGCCAGTACGACCAGCTGCGCGTCAACGAGCGCCTCTTCACGAGGCTCGCCCCGGCCGCCGAGCTGATCGTCGTCCCCCGTACGAGCCACCTCGTCACCGCGATGCGGCCTCGGGTGTTCAACGCCGTCATCGACCTCGCTCTCGCGACCCTCGCCGATACCGGTCCCCGCGGCGCGACCTGATAGACTCGGGAGTCGGCTTGCCGTGCGGGTGTTCCTCCCCCGTACGACCGCCAGGCGGCACCCCTCTACTGCCGTCCGGCACATCCACCGAAAACTCCGAACGAAAGATACGTCGAACGTGGCGAACATCAAGTCGCAGATCAAGCGCAACAAGACCAACGACAAGGCGCGCGAGCGCAACAAGGCCGTCAAGAGCGCGCTGAAGACCGAGGTGCGTCGCACCCGCGAGGCCATCGCCGCCGGCGACAAGGCTGCCGCCGAGAAGGCACTCGCGACCGCGTCGAAGAAGCTCGACAAGGCCGTGAGCAAGGGCGTCATCCACGAGAACCAGGCTGCGAACCGCAAGTCTTCCATCGCGAAGCAGGTCGCCGCTCTCTGAGCCACTCCTGTCGAAGGCCCGTCCCACCCGTGGGGCGGGCCTTCGTCGTTCCCCGCCCCACCCCTTGAACCGCGAGACCTCAGTCACGCCCCGAGACGATGGGTTGGCGCCGGGGTTTCGGGGCAAGAGTGAGGTCTCGCGGTTCGAGCGCATGCGGGCGCGGGCGCGCGGCGGGCGCGGGCGGGGTCAGGCGCCGTAGGGGGCGCGCGTGGCGATGACGGTCACGAGCCGCTCGACCGCGAAGACGGGATCGCGCGACGCGCCTTTGACCTCGGCGTCGGCGCGAGCGGCTGCCTGGATCGCGGTGGCCAGCGCGGACTCCGTCCAGCCGACGAGGTCGCGCTTGGCACGATCGACCTGCCAGTCCTTCATCCCCAGGCGGGCGGCCAGCGCGCCGGAGGGCTCACGGGTTCCCACGACGCGCGCCATCGTGCGGAGCTTCGAGGCGATCGCCGCCACGAGCGGGACCGGGTCCGCGCCACTGGCGAGAGCATGGCGCAGGGTGATGAGGGCTTCGCCGTAGCGTCCGGCGATCGCCGTGTCGGCGACGGCGAACGCCGTGGTCTCGACGCGGCCGCCGTAGTAGCGCTCGACCACCTGGTCGCCGATGTCACCGGGGACGTCGGAGATCAGCTGCTGACACGCCGCGGCGAGCTCGGTGAGATCGTCGGCGAACGCCGAGACGAGCGTGCGGAGAGCGGTGGGGGCGATGCGCTTGCCCGCGGTCTTGAACTCCCCCGCGGCGAAGTCGAACCGGTCGGAGTCGCGCTTGATCGCGGGAACCGCGATCTCGACGCCGCCGCCGGTGCCGGAGCGGATGGCCTCGAGCAGCTTCTTGCCGCGCACGCTCGCGCCGGTGTGGCGCAGGACGATCGTGGCGCCCTCTTGCGGGTTCTCGAGGTAGGCGAGCGCTTCGGTGAGGAAGGCGTCGGAGCACTTCTCGACCCCGGCGACGCGGACGAGCCGCGGCTCACCGAACAGCGACGGTGATGCCATGCCGAGCAGGGTTCCGGCGGCATAGTCGTCGGCCCGGACATCGGAGACCTCGAGGCTCGGGTCCTCGGCCTTGAGGTAGTCGCGCAGGCCTGCGATCGCTCGCTCGGCGCAGACCTCTTCGGGACCGGCGACGAGCACGATCGGCGCGGGTTCGGGCGAGCGCCACGACAGCTGCCGGATAGCGGACTTCGCGGCTCCGCGCGCGGCAGGACGGCGAGGACTCGGCGGCATGTCCCCAGCCTAATCCTGACCGGAGACACCCGCCGGCGGCGGGGACTCGCCGCCGCGCTGGCGCCACAGGATGAGCTCCTCGCCGCGGAGCGACAGTGCGGTCGCCCCCGAGAGGTCGGAGCGGACGGTCACCGCTCCGAGTCCCGTCAGCATCGCCAGGGTCTCATCGCGAGGATGGCCGTACGTGTTCTCCCCGACGCCGATCAGTGCGGCTCGCGCCCCGATGCGGGCGTAGAGGCTGCGCGACTGATCGGCGCTCCCGTGATGAGCGACCTTCACGACGTCGAACCGCTCCCGCACGGCACCGGCGAGGGTCGTCTGCGGCGTCTCGGACAGATCGCCGAGGAGCAGTGCCGAAGGGATGCCGCCGCCGCGGACGGACATCACGACGCTCGCGTCGTTCCCGGGCGGGAAGACCGCCCCGCGGGCGCGCGGCCACAGGACCTCCCACACCGCCCCGCCGAGGATTCCCGTCATCCCGGATGTCGCCGCGCGCACCTCGGCACCGCCCTCTCGCAGCTCGTGCAGCAGCTCGACCTCCGCCGGATCGGACATGGGCCCGTGGAGGACGAGTCCCGCGCGACCGACCACAGCGGTCGCACCGCCGCTGTGGTCGAGGTCGAAGTGCGTGAGCACGAGGAGATCGAGCCTTGTGATGCCGAAGAGGTCGAGGCACGCCGAGAGCAGCTCGGGGTCGGCGCCGGTGTCGACGAGTGCGACCTGGTCGTCCGACCGCAGCAGGACGGCATCGCCCTGACCGACGTCGCACTGTGCGATCGCCCACCCGGACGGGACCCGCGCCCGCTCGAGCGGACCCGCTGACACCGCCTGACCGCCTATCGCGCCGCCGAGGATCGCGAGCGCGACGGCGCTCGACCGCACCGCGACGCGCGGGGCACCGGGCCACAGGACGACCGTCACGGCGGCGCTGAGGACGAGCGCCAGCAACGCTCCGCCGACGTCGGGCAACCACGGCAGCGCAGGGGCCGGCAGCGTGGCGACCCAGGCCGCCGTCGCGGCGATCCACGCGCAGGGCAGCCAGGCGAGCGCCGCGAGACCGGCACCGACGAGCGGCACGCCCGCTGCGATGCATGCCGCCAGGCCGGCGACCGTCGCGAAGGGCGCGGCCGGGGCCGTCAGCGCGTTCGCCAGGACCGCGTACACGGGCAGCTGCGGCTCGATCAACACGATGAGCGGCGTGCAGGCCAGCTGCGCGGCGAGGGGCACGGCGATCGAAAGCGCGAGCGGTCGCGGCATCCATCGCCCGAGCGTGTCGCCGAGCGGTCCGGCGGCGAGCAGCAGCGCGCCCGTCGCCGCCGCCGAGAGCGCGAAGCCGATGCTCCCCGCCAGCCAGGGATCCGCGACGAGGCAGGCGCAGACCGCGAGGCACAGCACCGCGACCCCGGCCCCCGCACGGCCGAGGAGCATCGCGAGCATCGCGATCGCCGCCATCGCGGCGGCCCGTACCACGCTCGGTTCAGGCGAGACCAGGACGACGAACCCCACGAGGGCCGCGAGCCCGGCCGTCACCCGCCAGCGGCGCCCCATCCCCACGGCGGCGGCCGCCCCGAAGGCGATGCCGACGACCAGCGCGCAGTTCGCACCCGAGACGGCGGTCAGATGAGACAGCGAGGCGAGCTGCATCTCCGCCTCGAGCTGCTCGGACACCGCCGAGGTGTCGCCGACCGCGAGTCCGGCGATGAGACCCGCAGCCGGCTGCGGCAGTGTCGCGGTCTGCGCCAGCAGCCCTGTTCGCAGGCTCGACGCCACGGCCAGTGCGCCAGACGGCGGCGAGCGGACGAGCGGCGGCGCGGTCGCGTCGATTACGAGCACCGCTCGCGCGCCCGCTCGTGCGGGAAACCCCGAGCCCGTCACCGATGCGCGACTGCCGATGTCGAGCCCGTCCGGTCGTTCGGCGCTGCGGACGGAGACGGGGACGGACGCGGCGGTCTCGGCGTCGCCCGCCCGGATGCTCGTCGTGAGCGCATCGAAGCGCCAGCCGGCGGTCGTCCGCTCCACCTTGCCGGTCACCACGAGCTCCACCACCGTGGCGCGGCCTCCCGAGATCGGGAGATCCATCGCGCGGTCGCGCGCGGGCTGCGCGACCGCGACCTGGGTCGCGGCGGCGGCGGCCACCGCGCAGCCGAAGGCCAGAGCAACGATCGCCCCCGTGCGCGCGGTGCGTCCGCCCCGGACGAGCACCGGGAGCACCACCAGGCCGACCCCGGCGCACAGCCAGAACCCGGCGAGCACCCAGGGCGCGGCCGCGGGATGATGCGTCGCGATGCCGGCGGCCAGCCACGTCAACGCCGCCGCGGGCACGAGCCGGAGGTCGCGTCGTCGCGCCGACCGGTTCACACCCTCACCCGATCGCGCAGCGCCTCGAGCATCTTCTCGCCGATGCCCGACACGGCCAGGAGATCCTCGACGCTCGTGAACCGGCCGTTCTCCTCGCGCCACGCGATGATCCGCTCCGCGAGCGCCGGCCCGACACGCGGCAGGGTATCGAGTGCGGCCGCATCCGCCGTGTTGAGGTCGACCGTCCCCTCCCCCTCGGGCGCCGTCGTCCCCGAGCCGGCGTCCGCGCCGGCGGGCGGCTCCTGACCCGGTTCGGGGACGAACAGCTGCTCACCGTCCGAGACCGGCCGCGCGAGATTCACCCCCGCCCGATCGGCGCTGTCGGTGAAGCCGCCGGCCGACGCGATGGCGTCGACCACCCGCGCGTCGGCGTCGAGGCGGTAGAGCCCCGGGCTCACGACGGCGCCGTGGACGTGCACGTACAGTTGCGCCGTGCTCACCGCGACGCTCATCGACGGCGAGGGCGCGCTCGGCGCATCGACCACGACCGTCGCCGTGGCACTGCGCACCGCGCCGATCGCGACGGTCACCCCCGCGGTGCCGAGGACGAGGACGACGAGGGCACCGACTCCCCATCGGCGCCGCCCCGTCGACCTCGTCTCCCCCACCGCGCCAGGCTACGAACCGCCGCGCCGCCGGACGGGGCCGTCGAGGGAGTCCGTGGACGGATCGCTCGACGGCGGCGCCGGGGAGGAACGACACCGGGCCCACCGCACGACAGCACCGCAGCACGACAGCACCGCAGCATCACAGCGCCACAGCACCGCGCCGCCCGAGCCCCGAAGGCTGCGAGCGGCGCGGTGAGACGTCGACGGGTGTCAGCGAGCGGTGGTGAAGCTCACGACCTTCGGCGCACGCACGACGGCGCGGGCGATCTCGCGGCCGTTGAGGGCGCGGACGACCTTCTCGTCCGCGCGGGCGAGAGCCTCGAGCTCGTCGGAGGAGACCTTCGCCGAGACGCTGAGCGTGCCGCGTACCTTGCCGTCGATCTGCACGACGGCGGTGACCGACTCCGCGACGAGCAGCGTCGGGTCGGGCTGACGCCAGACGGCCAGGCCCACGAACGGGCGGTAGCCGAGCATCTCCCACATCTCCTCCGCGGTGTGCGGGGCGAACAGGTCGAGGATCACCGCGACGGCCTCGGCCGCTTCGCGCACGGCCGGGTCGGACGCACCGGCACCCGTGTCGATGACCTTGCGGGTCGCGTTCACGAGCTCCATCAGGCGGGCGACGACGACATTGAACTTCGTCTGCTCGACCAGGCCCGGTGCGTCGGCCCACAGCCGGTGCGTGACGCGGCGGAGCGCCGCGTCGCCCTCGGCCCAGACGACATCGGTCTCGCTGTCGACGTCTGCGGCCACGCGCAGCGCGCGGGCCAGGAACTTCGCGGCACCGGTGGTCGAGACATCCGCCCAGTCCTTGTCGTCCTCGACCGGGCCCGCGAAGGCGAGAGCCACGCGCAGCACGTCGGCGCCGTGCTGCTCGAGCTCCTCCTGGAAGAGCACGAGGTTGCCCTTGCTCTTGGACATCTTCGCGCCGTCGAGGATGACCATGCCCTGGTTGATGAGGCTCGAGAACGGCTCGGTGAACTCCACCTGACCCATGTCGAACAGCGCCTTCGTGATGAAGCGCGCGTACAGCAGGTGCAGGATCGCGTGCTCGACACCGCCGATGTAGAAGTCGACCGGTCCCCACTTGTCGGCCTCGCGCGGCGCGAACGCCTGCCCGGCGTCGTTCGGCGAGAGGAAGCGCAGGAAGTACCACGAGCTGTCGACGAAGGTGTCCATCGTGTCGGGGTCGCGGAGCGCCGGCACGCCCGTCTCGGGGTCGGTGGTGGTGACCCAGTCCGTCGCCGCACCGAGGGGCGATGCGCCCTTCGGCGTCAGGTCGAGACCCTCCACCGAGGGCAGCCGCACGGGCAGCTCGTCCGCGGGGACGGGGACGATGCGTCCGTCCTCGGTGTGGATCATCGGGATCGGCGTGCCCCAGAACCGCTGACGCGAGATCAGCCAGTCGCGCAGGCGATACGTCTTCGAGGCACGACCGGTGCCGCTGGCCGTCAGCTGCTCGATCGCGCGGGCGATGGCGTTGCGCTTGCTCAGCCCGTCGAGCGCGCCCGAGTTGATCATGCGTCCGTCGCCGGTCAGGGCGACGCCGGTGCGGGCGGGGTCGATGTCGTCGAAGGCCGCACCCGGGTCGATCGGCACGCCCTCGTCGTCGAGCTCGATGACCGGCATCGCGCCCGTCACCGGCGCCGTCGTGTCGACGACGACCCGCACGGGCAGGTCGAACGCGCGCGCGAAGTCGAGGTCGCGCTGATCGTGCGCGGGAACGGCCATGACGGCGCCGTGCCCGTAGTCGGCCAGGACGTAGTCCGCGGCCCAGATCGGCAGGCGCTCGCCGTTGATCGGGTTGACGGCGAACCGGTCGAGGAAGACACCGGTCTTCGGGCGATCGGCCGTCTGCCGGTCGATCTCGCTGGTCTTCTGGACCTTCTGCAGGTAGTCCTGGAAGCGCATGCGCACCTCGGCCGACGACCCGGCCGCCAGTTCCGCGGCGAGGTCGGAGTCGGGGGCGACGACCATGAAGGTCGCTCCGTGCAGCGTGTCGGGGCGCGTGGAAAAGACCGTGACCTTCTCGTCTCGGCCCTCGATCGCGAAGTCGATGTCGGCGCCGACCGAGCGGCCGATCCAGTTGCGCTGCATCTGGATGACCTTCTGCGGCCAGAATCCCTCGAGCTGGTTCAGGTCGTCGAGCAGCCGGTCGGCGTACTCGGTGATCTTGAAGTACCACTGCGTGAGCTTCTTCTTCACGACCTCGGCGCCGCAGCGCTCGCAGTGCCCGTCGACGACCTGCTCGTTGGCGAGCACCGTCTGGTCGTTGGGGCACCAGTTGACCGGGCTCTCCTTGCGGTACGCCAGGCCCTTCTCGTACAGCTTCTGGAAAAGCCACTGGTTCCAGGTGTAGTACTCGGGGTCGCTCGTGTGGAGGACGCGGCTCCAGTCGAACGAGACACCGTATTCATGCAGGCTCTGCTTCTGCTGCGCGATGTTGTCGTAGGTCCAGGCGCGCGGGTCGGCGCCGCGCTTGATCGCGGCGTTCTCGGCCGGCAGGCCGAAGCTGTCCCATCCGATCGGATGCAGCACGTTGTACCCGCGGTGGCGCCAGAAGCGCGCGACGATGTCGGAGTAGAGGTAGTTCTCGGCGTGTCCCATGTGCAGGTCGCCGGAGGGGTAGGGGAACATCGCGAGGACGTACTTGCGGGGGCGCGTGTCGCTGTCGTCGCCGGCGCGGAAGGGATCGGCGTCGGCCCAGGCGCGCTGCCACTTCGCCTGCACCGCGTGGGCGTCGTAGGCGGGGGTATCGTGCGCGGCCGCGCGATCAGTCGAGGTGTCGGTCACGGGTGAACCAATCTGGGAAGTGCGAAGAGGGCGCGAGAGCGCTCTTTCCAGGCTACCGGACCCGTTCGCGCCACCGGGGCGGCAGCTCGGCCCCGAGCGCTGCGAGAGGCGCCCGCGCCTTGAGGGCGACCTCGTCGACCTCGGCGTCGGCGTCGGAGTGCCAGGTGATCCCGCCGCCGGCGCCCACGGTCGCGGACGCCCCGTCGACGACGATCGAACGGATGACCATCGCCAGGTCGCCCGCCCCGCCGGGGCCGATCCATCCGAAGCAGCCCGCGTACACGCCGCGGGGCGACACCTCGAGATCGCTCAGGATGTCCATCGCCGACAGCTTGGGCGCGCCCGTCATGCTGCCGGCAGGCAGCGCCGCACGCAGCACGTCCGACAGACGGATGCCGCGCCGCAGCCGGCCCGTGACGGAGCTGACGAGCTGATGCACGGTGGTGTAGCTCTCGACCTCGAGCAGCCGCTCCACGCTCACCGTGCCGGGCTCGCAGACCCGCTGCAGGTCGTTGCGCATGAGGTCGACGATCATGACGTTCTCTGCGCGCTCCTTGGGGCTGTCCCGCAGCTCCACCTCGAGCGCCCGATCGGTCGCGGCATCTGTTCCCCGCGGGCGCGTCCCCTTGATCGGGCTCGTGCGCACCGAGCCGCGGGAGAACTGCAGGAACCGCTCCGGACTGGCGCTGATGAGCGCGCGACCGCCCGAGCGGATCAGCCCCGCGTGGTGCGATGACGCCACGGCCCGCAGCCGGCGGAACACCATGAGCGGGTCGATCGGCGCGGCCGACTCGACCGAGAAGCCCGTCGTCAGACACAGCTGGTACGCGTCGCCGCGGCGGATCGCGGCGCGGCACCGATCGATGAGAGCGGCGTATGCCTCGGGCTCGACGCGCGCCGCCGCGGCCAGGCGTGCCGGAGGTTCAGCCGACGCGTCCGACGGTGCGGGAGTCGCCGCGGCCGCGCGCCACGCGTCGACCTCCCCCGCGAACGCGTGGATCTCCGGCGCGGGTGCGATCGCCCACACCCGACGGGACGCGTGGTCGAAGGCGACGACGCGGTCGACCCGAAGCCACAGCCCCCGTGCTCGTCCCGCCCCGCGCCGCGCGGCGGCTCCCGCGCGTTCGGCTGCCGAGTCGTAGTCCCACCATCCGACCCATCCGCCCGAGAACGGCCCCGAGGCGTCGTCGGCCGCCGCATCCGACGATGGCGCTGCGCCGGTCTCGGCGACCTGCGGGTCGGGCTCGGCACACGGTTCGCCGATCCCCATCCAGCTCCAGCCCGCGCGCGCGTCGACGCCCGCGTCGAGCCAGAACGCGTGATCTGCGGAGATCCCCGTGAACAGGTCGAAGGGTTCGATCCATCCGTCGAGCAGACGACGATGGACGGGCGGCGGCACGCCTCAGAGTATGCCCCAAGGTGACGCCCCTAGGCTCGGAGGGTGAACGAGATCCTCGACTGGATTCTGAACACGGTCCAGAGCATCGACCCGGTGCTGCGGACCGTGGTGGCCGGGATCGCGATCATGCTCGAGACGAGCGTGCTGATCGGGCTCGTCGTGCCCGGCGACACCGTCGTCATCGTCGCCGCGACGGCGGTCGGGAGCGTCGGCGAGGGACTCGTGCTCGGTGCAGCGGTCGTCCTGGGCTCTCTCGCGGGCGAGTCGATCGGGTTCGCGCTCGGGCGGTGGCTCGGGCCCCGGATCCGGTTCTCCCGTCTGGGCAAGCGGATCGGCGAACGCAACTGGGAGCGCTCGGAGCTGTACTTGCGGCGGCGCGGCGGCCCGGCCATCTTCCTGTCGCGGTTCCTGCCGGTGCTGCACTCCCTGGTGCCCCTCACCGTCGGCATGAGCGGCTTCTCCTACCGCCGGTTCATCGCGTGGACCGCTCCCGCCTGCGTCATCTGGACCTCGCTCTACGTCGGGGTCGTGGCCGTCGCCGCCCGGACCTATCGCGAGATCTCCGACAACATCCAGTACGCCGGATACCTGTTCGTCGCGGTGATCGTGCTCTTCCTCGTCGCCGCCTACCTGATCAAGCGTCTGATCTCACGCAACGAGGCGCGCCATCTCGCCCTCGAGGACGAGACGACGACGTCCGAGCGCTGAGGCGTGAAAGACTGAGGCGATGGCCTCCTCACCCGCCCCAC
>JAQIJE010000030.1:0-12142 GCA_036946435.1 Microbacterium arborescens
TCATCAGCGAGGGGGCCATCCCGTTCGCCGCGGCCGACCCGCTGCGCGTCATCCCCGCCTCGATGGTGGGAGGCGCCATCACGGGCGCGCTGAGCATGCTCTTCACCGTGCAGAGCTACGCGCCCCACGGCGGTATCTGGGTGCTGTTCGCGATCAACCCCATCTGGGGTTTCGTCGTCGCGCTCGTGGCGGGTACCGTCGTTTTCTGCGCTGTTGCTCGTCGTGCTCAAGAAGTACGTCGGCAAGCGCTCCACCGTCGTGGCCGAGGCCGCGACGCCCGTGACAGTCTGAGGAGACGACACCATGGCAGAACGCACCGCCACCATCGCCAGCAGCTCGGGGCTGCACGCCCGCCCCGCCAAGCTCTTCGTGCAGGAGGTGCAGTCCAAGGGCGTCCCCGTGACGATCGCCGTCGAGGGTGGCGCAGACCTCAACGCGGGCAGCATCCTCAGCATCATGGGCCTGGGTGCCTCGCAGGGCTCGGTCGTCACGCTCAAGGCCGAGGGCGAGGGTGCCGAGAAGGCGCTCGACGAGCTCGTCGCCTTCCTCGAGATCGACCACGACGCGGCCTGATACCGCTCGAACACGACGGATGCCGTGGACCTTCGGGTCCACGGCATCCGTCGTTTCGCGCCGATTCTCAGATGTCGGTCGACTCGCCCGCCTCGAGCGTCACGAACTCGCCGCCGTGCTGCTGCGCCGCCCACGTCAGGCGCTCGCGTCCCATCGACAGGCCGGCCTGAGAGAGGGTCATGTCGTGCGTCGCGAAGACGCGGTGCGGCTTCACGGCGAGGACGAAGTCGATCGCGTCGCCGATCTTCAGCCACGGAGCGCCGACGGGCGCCGCCAGGAGCTTCACCTCGGCGCTCTTGGGCACGGCATACGAGTCGCCGGGGTAGTAGAACTCGTCGTCCACGAGCACACCCACGTTGTCGATCACCGGGATGGACTCGTGGATGATCGCGTGCTCGCCGCCGAAGAAGGCGAGGTGGAAGGGCTCGACGTCGATCTCGTCGCCGGGGGAGACGACGCGGATGTCGAAGCCCGCCGCGGCGCGCGCCACGCCTTCGGGTGCGTAGATCGGAACGTTCGGGAACGTCTCGAGGATCCGCGAGAGATGCTGCGACGTCCAGTGGTCGGGATGCTCGTGCGTGATGACGATCGCGACGAGTCCGCGCAGGTCGGTGAGGGGGAGGGTGAACGAGCCCGGGTCGATGAGCAGGGTCTTGCCCTCGCGCTCGAGCCGCAGGCAGGCGTGTTCGTGCTTGGTGACGTGCATGCCCTCAGTCAACGCCCGACACGCCCGGCACGGCAATCCCGCGCCCGATTTTGTCTCATGCACGCACGCGTGGCATACTTTAACGGTTGCCTCCGGAGCCCCGGAGAAAACGAAAAAGTACGGCCCCATCGTATAGCGGCCTAGTACGCCGCCCTCTCACGGCGGTAACGCGGGTTCGAATCCCGCTGGGGTCACCACCGCGAAACGCCCATCCACACGGATGGGCGTTTCGCATTTCCCGCCGCGGCGGCCCGAACCGCGAGACCACACTCGGGCGCCGAGACGGTGGGTTCACCCCAGGGTCTCGGCGCCCGGATGCAGTCTCGCGGAGAAGTGGCGGCGGGTCAGGCGCCGGGGGCGGGGCGGCGGCGGCGCCGGACGAGACGGACGACGAGCCACACGAGAGCGGCGGCCACGCCGGCGACCAGGGCCCATGGCAGGAGGAACCCGAGCGCCACGATCACGCCGTTGAGTGTCGCGACGAGCCCGTTCCAGCCGGCGGCGAGCCCGTCGCCGAAGCCCGCCGGGTCGGCGTCGACGGGGGCCGTGGGGGCCACGAGCGACACGCTGAGCGATGACATCGCCACCTGCGACTCGAGCGATTCCAACTGCTGCTGCAACGACTCGAGGTCGGCCTGTCGCTCGGCGAGAGCCGACTCGGCCGCGATGAGGTCCGACACCGACCCCGCCTGCGCGAGCAGTTCGGTCAGGCGCGCGACCGAGGCCTCGCCCGACGCGACCCGCGCACGCAGGTCGACCGCCTGCGTCGTGACGTCGTCTCGGGTCACCTGGGACGACTCGACCTCGCCGATGTCGCCCAGGCCGTCGATCACGCCCGGCAGCTCGGATGCCGGCACCCGTACCGTCACCCACGCCGATCCCTCCGCCGGGGGCCAGACGATCATGCCGGAGTCTGCGGCGGGGACGGGCTGCGCGCCGGTGGCGCCATCCGCCGCGCTGACGCTGAGCGATTCGACGTAGCCGCCCGCCGCTGTCGCGGCATCCGAGATCCGCTGTGCCCCCTCGCGCGGGTCGTCGACGCGCACGGTGGCGTTCGCCGTGGCCACGACGTCGCGGATGTCGGAGCCGAGGTCCCGCGTCGCGCCGTCGGCCCCGCCCGCCACGAACGGCGCGGATTCGGCCACCGCTCCGCTGCCCGTGGCGGGGTCGACCCCCGTCGGGGCGTCGAAGACCTCCGCGCCGCCCATCGCCGAGCCGGAGCTCGTCCCGCCGAGGCCGGACAGCTGCGGGGAGATCGCGACGGCGACGACGAGCACGGCGGCGGCGGCGCCCGACGCCCCCCACCACGTGCGCCGGCGTCGACGGCGTCGCGCGTCGGATGCCGCGGTGGCGGCGTCCTGAGAGCGCTGCTCGTCGCGTTCACGGGCGATATCGGCGAAGAGCGCGTCCTCCATCTCGTCGATGCGCCGCTCCTCGAGCGTGGGCAGATCGGTCATGACTCCTCCGGTTCGACGGTCGCGCGCACGTGGGTGCGGATGCGGGAGAGACGGTTTCGGACGGTGCCGTGGCTCACGCCCAGGCGGTCCGCCGCCGCTTGGTAGGCATAGCCTTCGGCGGCGCAGAGGCGGAAGATCTCCTGATCGAGCGAGCTCAGCGACGAGACGGCGTCGAGGATGCGGTCGACGAGGTCGGACTGCACGACCTGACGCTCGACGTCGACGGTGTCGGCCACCTCGGCGGCATCCTCGGCGCTGGCGTGGCGACGTTCGCGCTGCTGGCGCCGCAGGCGGTTCGCGCACTGGAACCGGCAGATCGTCACGAGCCAGGGGAGGAGCGACTCGCTGGCCAGCTCGAGTCCCGGCAGCTTGCGCCACGCGACGAGAAAGGTCTCCTGCGTGATGTCCTCGGCGTCGGTGGCGTCGCCCAGCAGCCCGTGGGCGAGCCAGTACACCGGGCGCACGTACGCGCGGTACAGCGTCCGGAAGGCGTGCTCACTGCCCGCCGCCGCGGCGGCGACCAGCTCGGCGTCGCCGCGTGCGATCGTGTCGACCATCCCTGTCGGCCCCTTCCCTCATCCATCAGTGTCGCGTCGTCGCCCACCGTCTCACGGCCCCGGAGCGTGTCCGTCCCCGGGTGTAGTCTCGGGAGGCTTCCTCCCCGAAAGGCTCGCATGGACCTCCCCGTGCCGTTCCAGATCGTCGCGCTCGTCGTCCTGGTCCTCGTGCTCGTCGCCGACCTGCTGATCATCGTCAAGCGCCCTCACATCCCCTCCGCGAAGGAGTCGACGCTGTGGGTGCTGTTCTACGTCGGGCTCGCGCTCGTCTTCGCGGGAATCCTGTGGGCGGTGGCGGATGTCGAGCACGCCGGGCAGTTCGTGGCCGGCTGGCTGACCGAGTACAGCCTCTCGATCGACAACCTCTTCGTGTTCGTGCTGATCATGAGCCAGTTCTCGGTGCCGCGCCGGTACCAGCAGAAGGTCCTGATGGTCGGCATCATCATCGCGCTCGTGCTGCGCGGACTGTTCATCCTCGCGGGTGCGGCGATCATCGAGCAGTTCAGCTGGGTGTTCTACATCTTCGGCGCGTTCCTCATCTACACCGCCATCAAGCAGGCACTGCCCGAAGGCGATCACGACGACGACGTGAGGCGCGAGAGCTTCCTCGTCCGCATCATCCGGCGCACCGTCGACATCTCCGACGAGTACGACGGCCCGAAGGTGCGCACGACGGTGAACGGCAAGCGCATGTTCACTCCGATGATCATCGTGTTCGTCGCGATCGGCGTCACCGACCTGCTGTTCGCGCTCGACTCGATCCCCGCGATCTTCGGCATCACGCAGGACCCGTTTCTGGTCTTCACCGCGAACATCTTCGCGCTCATGGGGCTGCGGCAGCTCTACTTCCTGCTCGGCGACCTGCTCGACCGCCTGAAGTACCTGCACTACGGCATCGCGTTCATCCTCGCGTTCATCGGCGTGAAGCTGATCCTGCACGCGATGCACGAGAACGAGCTGGCCTTCATCAACGGCGGCGAGGGCATCGCCTGGGCCCCGGAGATCTCGACGTGGGTGTCGCTCGGCGTCATCATCGGGGCGATGCTCGTCGCGACCGTCGCGAGCCTCATCGCCGCGCGTCGCGACGGTGCGGCCGGAGATCCGGATGCCGCGGCCGCAGCGGTGGCCGACGAGCAGGGCACGCCCGCCACCGTCGAGCAGCCGCCCGTCGCCGACGAGCGCGCGTGACCGGACGGGGCCGCCGCGCCCGGTGGTATTCTGACCGGATGCGGATCGCTCGCCTTCTCCTTAGCGGCCGCGGCGAGGCCTCGTTCTGAGCCCCTCCTCGCCGCGGAGTCGGTCGCGGGCTTGATCCGGTTCGCAAGGAGAACGAAACCATGAGCATCCCCACCCCGCCCGAGCGTCCTCGCACCCTGGCCGAGAAGGTCTGGGACGACCATCTCGTCGTCAAGGGCGAAGACGGCCAGCCCGACCTGATCTACATCGATCTGCACCTCGTGCACGAGGTCACGAGTCCGCAGGCCTTCGACGGACTCCGGGCCGAGGGTCGGCCGCTGCGCCGCCTCGACCTGACGATCGCGACCGAGGATCACAACACCCCGACGCTCGACATCGACAAGCCGATCGCCGACCTCACGAGCCGCACGCAGATCGACACCCTCCGCCGCAACGCCGCCGAGTTCGGGGTGCGCCTGCACTCCCTCGGCGACGCCGAGCAGGGGATCGTCCACGTCGTGGGCCCGCAGCTGGGCCTCACGATGCCCGGCGTCACGGTCGTCTGCGGCGACAGCCACACCTCGACCCACGGCGCGTTCGGCGCGATGGCGTTCGGCATCGGCACGAGCGAGGTCGAGCACGTCATGGCGACGCAGACCCTGCCGCTCAAGCCGTTCAAGACGATGGCGATCACCGTCGAGGGCGAGCTGAAGGAGGGGGTGACCGCGAAGGACATCATCCTCGCCGTCATCGCCAAGATCGGCACCAACGGCGGCCAGGGCTACGTGCTCGAGTTCCGCGGCAGCGCGATCCGCGCGCTCTCGATGGAGGGCCGGATGACGATGTGCAACATGTCGATCGAGGCCGGTGCCCGAGCCGGCATGGTCGCCCCCGACGAGACGACCTTCGCGTACGTGAAGGGCCGCCCGCACGCCCCGACCGGACAGGACTGGGACGACGCGGTCGCCTACTGGCGCACGCTCCCCAGCGACGAGGGTGCCGTCTACGACGCCGAGATCTTCATCGACGCCGCCGAGCTCGAGCCGTTCGTGACGTGGGGGACCAACCCCGGCCAGGGCGTCTCGCTGAGCCAGTCGGTGCCGTCCCCCGACGACTTCGACGACCCGAACGAGAAAGCCGCCGCCGAGCGCGCGATCGAGTACATGGACCTCGTACCGGGCACGCCGCTCAAGGAGATCCCGGTCGACGCGGTCTTCATGGGGTCGTGCACGAACAGCCGCATCGAGGACCTCCGCGCCTTCGCGTCGGTCATCGAGGGGCGGACGAAGGCGGACGGCGTCCGCGTCATGGTCGTGCCCGGTTCCGCACGCGTCCGGCTCGAGGCCGAGGCCGAAGGGCTCGACCGCGTCTTCACCGCGTTCGGCGCCGAGTGGCGCTTCGCCGGATGCTCGATGTGCCTGGGCATGAACCCCGACCAGCTCGCCCCGGGGGAGCGGTGCGCCTCGACGAGCAACCGCAACTTCGAAGGGCGGCAGGGCAAGGGCGGACGCACGCACCTCGTCTCGCCGCTCGTGGCCGCCGCGACCGCCGTGCTCGGCCGACTCGCGAGTCCCAGCGATCTGCCCGCACGTGAGAAGGTCGAGGCCTGACCATGGACAAGTTCGAGACCCACACCGGCGTCGTCGCCCCGCTGAAGCGTTCGGCTGTCGACACCGATCAGATCATCCCGGCCGTCTACCTCAAGCGCGTCACCAAGACGGGCTTCGAGGACGCCCTGTTCGCCAACTGGCGGCAGGACCCCGACTTCGTGCTCAACCAGCCGGTCTTCGCGGGCGCGTCGATCCTCGTCGCCGGACCCGACTTCGGCACCGGGTCGAGCCGAGAGCACGCCGTGTGGGCGCTGCGCGACTACGGCTTCCGGGTCGTGCTCGCGCCCAAGTTCGCCGACATCTTCCGGGGGAACGCGGGCAAGCAGGGCCTCCTGGCCGGCGTCATCACCGAGGCCGACCGCGAGGCGATCTGGGCGGCGATCGACGCGCACCCGGGCGTCGACATGACGGTCGACCTCGACGCACGCATCGCCTCGATCGGCGACCTCCGCGTCCCGTTCGAGATCGACGATTACACTCGTTGGAGGCTCCTCGAGGGACTCGATGACATCGGTCTGACGCTGCGCAACGAAGAAGCCATCGCGCAGTTCGAGGCGCGCCGAGAGGCGTGGCGACCCCGGACACTCCCCGTCGCGTAGCCCCGGAACGCGCCCCGTACGAGCGGGGCGCGCGTCCGCCCCGCCCTCGATGATCAAGTGAGGAACCCCTGGATGAGCACTTCTCCGAGCGAGTCGACGCCGGCTGACCCCGGCAACCGTCGAGACGAAGGAGAGATCCTCGAGATCCGCGGCGGACGACCGCTGGTCGGTCGCGTCGACGTGAAGGGCGCGAAGAACTTCGCGACCAAGGCGATGGTCGCCTCGCTCCTGGGTGACACCGAGAGCGTGCTGCGCGACGTCCCCGACATCAGCGACGTCGCCGTGGTGCGGTCGCTGCTCGAGGTGCACGGCGTCGCGGTCGCGGACGACGGCGAGGGCACCTACCGGCTCGACCCGAGCGGCGCCGAGTCCGCCGGCTTCGAGGAGATCGACGCCCACGCGGGCGCGTCGCGCATCCCGATCCTCTTCTGCGGGCCGTTGCTGCACCTCCTCGGCCAGGCGTTCATCCCCGACCTCGGCGGATGCCGCATCGGCGACCGTCCGATCGACTTCCACCTCGACGCTCTCCGCAAGTTCGGCGCGACCGTCGACAAGCAGCCGAGCGGCATCCGTCTCTCCGCGCCCGACGGGCTCCATGGGGCCGACATCGAGCTGCCCTACCCGAGCGTCGGGGCGACGGAGCAGGTGCTGCTCACGGCGGTGCGTGCCCGCGGCACCACTGAGCTCCGCAACGCCGCGATCGAGCCCGAGATCATGGATCTCATCGCGGTGCTGCAGAAGATGGGCGCGATCATCTCGTACGAGCCCAACCGCGTCATCTTCATCGAGGGCGTCGATCGCCTGCGCGGCTACGACCACCGCTCGATCTTCGACCGCAACGAGGCCGCTTCGTGGGCCTGCGCCGCTCTCGCGACCGACGGCGACATCTTCGTCGGCGGTGCGAAGCAGCAGGAGATGCTGACCTTCCTCAACGTGTTCCGCAAGGCGGGCGGCGACTTCGACATCCGCGAGGACGGCATCCGTTTCCGCCGTGACGGTGCGCTGCGCCCCGTCTCGGTCGAGACCGACGTGCACCCCGGTTTCATGACCGACTGGCAGCAGCCCCTCATCGTGGCGCTCACGCAGGCCGAGGGCGTCTCGACGGTGCACGAGACGGTCTACGAGAACCGGCTGGGCTTCACGCAGGCGCTGAACAAGATGGGGGCGCAGATCGTCGTGCACCCCGACGGCATCGCGACGCCCGAGCGCCGGGTTCCGCGCCGCGCGCTCGAGCAGGCGGCCGTCATCACCGGACCGACGCCGCTCCACGGCGCCGACGTCGTCGTGCCCGACCTGCGCGGCGGGTACAGCTACGTCATCGCCGCCCTCGCCGCGGACGGCACGTCGATCGTGCGCAACGTCGGGATCATCCGTCGCGGCTACGAGAAGTTCTTCGACAAGCTCGAAGCGCTCGGCGCCGACTTCGACGTCATCGGCTGAGCGATGACCCAGACCCACCGTCGCGCCTCCGTCGAGAAGACGAAGCCGACCCCGTTCTGGCTCGCCGCGGCGATCGTGGTTCCCGTCGTCGGCCTGCTCGCGAAGATCGAGATCGAGGGCGGGGAGCATCTCCCCGAGGACGGGCCCTACGTGCTCGCCCCGAACCACTACAGCGAGTTCGATCCGATCATCGTCGCGGTGGCGACGTGGCGGCTCGGACGAGCGCCCCGGTTCATGGCCAAGGAGAGCCTGTTCCGCGTCCCGGTGGTCGGCGCCGTGCTCACGGGCCTCGGCATGATCCCGGTGTCGCGCACCACGTCGGCGTCCGCCGCAGGACAGGTGATCTCGCAGGCCGCCGAGCTGGTCGCCGACGGGCGGGGCGTCATCGTCTACCCCGAGGGGTCGCTCACCCGCGAGCCCGACCTGTGGCCGATGCGCGGCAAGTCCGGCGCGGTGCGAGTCGCCGTCGCGGGCGACATCCCCGTCATCCCCGTGGCGACCTGGGGCGTCCAGGCGATCATGCCACGGTACGGGCGTTTCCGCGTGTGGCCGCTGCGCAAGCGCGTGCGGCTGCGGTTCGGTCCGCGCGTCGACCTGGGGCTCGAGCCCGGACACACCCCCTCGCCGACGCAGCTCGTCGCCGCCACCGACGCCGTCATGGGACGGATCTCGGGGCTGCTGGGCGAACTGCGGGGGCAGGAGCCGCCGGCCGAGCGCTGGAACCCCGGTCAGCACGGCCAGAGAGAGACGGGTCGCCTTGAGCCGTAAGCCCGACACCCACGCCCCCCGCGTCACGGTCGTCGGATCGGGCAGCTGGGGCACCACCTTCGGCAAGGTGCTCGCTGACGGCGGTGCCGCCGTGACGATGTGGGCGCGGCGGGCCGAGCTGGCCCACGAGATCCGCGAGGGCAAGCGCAACACCCGCTACCTGCCCGGCATCAACCTCCCGCGCGCCATGACCGCGACGCATCACCTCTCCGAGGCGCTCGAGAGTGCCGACCAGGTGTACCTCGCCGTGTCGAGCCAGGCGCTCCGCGAGAACCTCAAGGCCATCCGGCCGCTCCTCTCCGACAGCACGGCCCCGGTGGTCTCGCTGATGAAGGGCGTCGAGAAGCGCACCGGGCTGCGGATGAGCCAGGTCATCGAACAGGAACTCGGATGCGACCCGAGCCGTATCGCCGTCGCGTCGGGCCCCAACCTCGCGCTCGAGATCGCCCGCGAGCAGCCGACCGCCGCGGTCATCGCCTCGACCAGCCAGGAGACCGCCGAGGCCGTCGCGCTGCGCGCTCGGAACGCCTACTTCCGCTCGTTCGTCAACACCGACGTCATCGGCACCGAGTTCGGCGGGGTGCTCAAGAACCTCATCGCGGTCGCGATCGGCATCGTCGACGGCGTCGGCTACGGCGAGAACACGAAAGCCTCGATCATCACGCGCGGTCTCGTCGAGATGACCGACTTCGCCGTCGTGCAGGGCGCGCAGCCCGAGACGCTCCAGGGCCTCGCGGGCCTCGGCGACCTCATTGCGACGTGCCAGTCGCCGCTCAGCCGCAACAACACCGCCGGCCGGCTCCTGGGACAGGGGTACTCGTTCCAGGACGTCGTGAAGCAGATGGACCAGACCGCCGAGGGACTCGCCTCGGTCGCTCCCGTGCTCCAGCTGGCCCGTGAGGCCGGCATCCGGATGCCGATCGTGGAGCAGGTCAAGATGGTCCTCGACGGCACCATGAACCCGCGCGACATCGCGCCCCACCTGACCACCGACGACGACAAGCCGACCGGCGAGAGGACCCACCATGGCGATGACGACAGTAGCGGTCCTGTTCGGCGGGCGCTCCAGCGAGCATTCGATCAGTTCCGCCACGGCCGGCGGGGTGCTGCGCGCGATTGACCGCGACCGGTACCGGGTGATCCCGGTGGGCATCACGCGCGAGGGCGCGTTCGTGCTCGAGGACGACGACGCCGACAAGTTCGCGCTCGACCCGGCCCGCATGCCCGAGGTCACCGACAACGGCACCCGCATCCTGTGGCCCGAGCCCGGGGGTCGGCGCGAGGTGGGCGTTCGCCGCGCGGACGGATCGGTCGAGTCGCTCGGCAGCGTCGACGTGGTGCTGCCGATCCTCCACGGCCCGCACGGCGAGGACGGCACGATCCAGGGCTTCTTCGACACGCTGCAGCTGCCCTACGCCGGCGGCGGCGTGTTCGACTCCGCGCTGTGCATGGACAAGCACTTCATGAAGGTCGTCCTCCAGGCAGCCGGGGTCCCGGTGGCACCGTGGATCACCGTCGACGAGGCCCGCTGGCGGCGCGACCCCGACGGTGTGCGCGCGGACGCCGCGGCCCTCGGCATCCCGAGCTTCGTCAAGCCCGCCCGTGCGGGCTCGAGCGTCGGCGTCTCGAAGGTGCACGAACCGGGCGAGTTGGATGCCGCCCTCGAGCTCGCTTTCGCCGAGGACACGAAGGTGCTCATCGAGCCCGCGATCGTCGGCCGGGAGGTCGAGGTCGCGGTTCTCGAGGGGCGAGGCGGTAACGGGGCCCGGGCGTCGCTCCCGGGTGAGATCGTGCTGACCACGCGGGAGTTCTACGACTTCGAGGGCAAGTATCTCGGCGGCGACGGTGCCGAGGTGGTCTGCCCCGCCGACGTGACCGACGACGAGACGTCGGCGATGCAGCGGATGGCCGTGGCGGCCTTCGAGGCGGTCGACGGGCGGGGATTGGCGCGGGTGGACTTCTTCCAGACCGCGGAGGGCCTCGTCGTGAACGAGCTGAACACGATGCCCGGCTTCACGCCGATCTCGATGTTCCCGAAGTGCTGGATCGCGTCGGGCCTCAGCTACAGCGACCTGATCGCCGAGCTGATCGAGGTCGCGCTCGCCCGCGTGCCGCAGAACGTCTGAGCGTCTCAGCGGCGCGCGGTCAGGGGGCGACGGGGCTCGGGACCGGTGTCGCGTCGACACGGTCGACGCACTGCGCGTCCGTGCGGGGAAGGCGGGCGACGAGCGGGGACAGCACCTCGAGCACGTCGCGGCTCGACACGCCCTGCACCGTGTCGGAGATCTCGGTGTCGAAGTAGAGCTCCACGGCGGGCTCGCGTCCGAAGGTGCGGACGCGGAACTTCGGCGCCTCCGACTCGTCGATGACCCAGTCGACGCCCGAGACGGACTCGCACCGCAGCGTCGTGGGCCCGGGGGCGGAGACACCGCACGAGAAGATGACCGTCGTCGGGTCGCCCCATGCGGCCGTCGACTGGCTGTCGGTCCAGCGACGCTCGGCGCCGCCCACCGACTTCGGCAGCCGCACCATGACGTCTGCGCACTCGGGGGAGTTCGCCTCCGGCGCGGCCGGGACGGCGACCGTTCCGGCGCAGCCGGCGAGGACGACCGTCGCCGCGGCCAGGAGAAGAGCGGGGATCGTGCGGCTGCGCGGCATCCGTCCAGCCTACCCGGGCCGCCTGCGCGGACCCGGGCGGCCAGACGCGGCTGTGCGTCGAGGGCGCCGGCCGGGGAGGGCCGCGACGGCCGGTACCGTGAAGGGGTGTCCCACCTCTCCCGCGCCACGGCGATCGGCGACCTGTCGGAGGACGTCATCCTCGGACGCATCCTGGCGCGGCTGGGCCCCGCCGACGTCGAAGTGGGCCCCGGCGACGACGCCGCCGTCGTGGCCCTCGCCGACGCCCGTGTCGTCGTGACGACCGACACCCTCGTACACGGCCCCGACTTCCGGTTGGCCTGGTCGAGCGGTCTCGATCTCGGCGCCAAATCGGCCGCGGTCAATCTCGCCGACGTCGCGGCGATGGGGGCACGGCCGGTCGCGCTGTTCGTGGCCCTCGCGATGCCCGACTCGACGACGCTCGGGTTCGTGGAGGATCTCGCGACGGGGTTGCGTGAAGCCTGCGATGCGCTGGCGCCCGGATGCCGCGTCGCCGGCGGCGATCTGACCGTCTCCGAGACGCTCACGATCGCGGTCACGGCGATCGGCGAGCTCGCTCCCGGTGCGCGCCCGGTGCTCCGGACGGGGGCGTGCCCCG
>JAQIJE010000031.1:0-13563 GCA_036946435.1 Microbacterium arborescens
GGGTGGGAGCGGGCCGGGCCCACCGCCACGATCGGTTTCGTGTCGCTCGTGCTCGGGGGGTCGCGTCGTCGTGCTCGGTGCCGTTGAACCCGCCGCACGCCACCACGCCTCACGCCATCGCGTCTCACGCCATCGTGTCGAGGATGCCGGTGAGGTCGTCGATCGTCGTGCGCGGGTTGAGGATCGCGAACCGCGCGTTCGTCCGGCCCGCATGGCTGCTCGGGGTGACGAACGCGTGCTGTCGTTCGAGCAGCTCCGACGACCACCGCGCGTAGTCCGCGCGCTCCCAGCCCACCCGTTCGAACACGACGACGCCGAGCTGCGGTCGTCGGACGAGCGTCAGCTCGGGGCGCCGTTCGACCTCGGCGGCGATCTGCTCGGCCAGCTCGATCGAGCGCGTGATGGCCGCGCGGTACACGTCGGTGCCGTAGGTCGCGAGCGAGAACCACAGCGGCAGGCCGCGCGGGCGGCGCGTCAGGTGCACGGCGTAGTCCGACGGGCTCCAGTCGCCCGTCTCGGTGAGAGTGTCGAGGTACTCCGCGTGCTGCGTGTGGGCGCGACGCCCGAGCTCGGGGGATCGCGGTAGATCAGCGCGCACGCGTCGAACGGCGCGAAGAGCCACTTGTGCGGGTCGACGATCACCGAGTCGGCGTGCTCGACGCCCGCGAATCGGTTTGTCGCGCGCGGGCCGAGAGCATCGCGGCGAGACGTAGGCGCCGTCGACGTGCAGCCAGACCCCGCGCTCGCGGGTGACGGATGCCACCGAGGCGATGTCGTCGACGATGCCGAAGTTCGTCGAGCCCGCCGTCGCGACGACCGCGAAGACGCTGTCGCCGTGCTCGTCGAGCGCTGCCCGAACGGCGTCACCGCGCAGCACGCCGTCGTCGGCGACGGGGACCGCGACCACCTCGGACGTCCATCACGCGGGCGGCCGAGGCGATCGACGAGTGCGCTTCGGCGCTGCAGACGACGCGCCAGCGGTCGGGGCGGATGCCGCGCTCGCGGGCCGTCTCGCGCGCCGCGACGAGCGCGGAGAGGTTTCCGAGGGTGCCGCCCTGGACGAACGCCCCACCCGCCGAGGCGGGCAAGGCCGAACTCGTCGGCGAGCCACCGCAGCACCTCGTTCTCGGCGTGCACCGCCCCGGCCCCTTCGAGCCAGGATCCGCCGTAGAGGGCGCTCGCCGAGACGACGACGTCGAACGCGGCGGCGGCCTTGGACGGCGCGCTCGGGATGAACGAGAGGTACCGCGGGTCGTCGGTCGAGATGCACGAGGGCGCGAGGATGTGCTCGAAGACCCGATGGCTTTGCGTGCACCGATGCCCTCGTCGTCGATCGTGCGCCCGGCGAGGCGGCGCAGCTCGGCGGGGGGCAGGGGCTTGTCGAGCGGGGGTGTCCTCGGCGAGCAGACGCCGACGCGAGTAGTCGAGCACCAGGTCGACGATCGCGCGGGTCTCGTCGGTGACGTCGTGCATGCGGGCCGGGAAGCGCTCGGTCATGGGTCCTCCTGAGTCCGAGGGTAGTTCGTGGGTCGCGACAGCGGGCGGGGTTCGGGGGCGGGGCGACGCGGCGAGGGGCGAGCGTCCTCGATCGCGGCGGCGAGCCGCAGCAGCGCGGTGTCGTCGTAGGCGCGGCCGGCGATCGTCAGCCCCACCGGCATCCGGATGTCGGCGAGCAGCCCCATCGGCACGGTGACGGTCGGGATGCCGAGGTGCCGGATGGCGAGGTTGCCGTTCGCGGATCCACGTGCCGTTCCGCCAGCCGATGTCGGCCGATGCGGGGTTCGCGTCCATGTCGGCGGGGGGCGACGTCGGCGACGGCCGGGGAAGGACGACGGCCATCGAGCCCCGCGGCATCCATCCACTCCTCGAGGTCGACGCGGCGGGTCTCCTCGAGGCCGCGGAGCCCCGCTTCGAGGTCGGGGATGTCGGTGAGGGCGGCGTCGGGATGCGCTGCCGCCCACGCGGGGTATTCGGCGATGTCGTCGTCGAACCCGTCGTAGCGATCGGCAGCGCCCCGTCGGGGTGCGGGAAAGATGCGCTCGCCGTCGACGCCCGCGAGCCCGGGGACGGCGGGGGTCGCCGTTCGCACGCAGGAAGTCGTCCCACGCCCAGGCCCGACAGGTCGACGATCTCGCGCCGCAGGTAGGCGGTGCTCACGCGGCCGTTGGTGGCGATCGAGCCGGCGCCGGGGCCGGTCGTTCTCGTAGCGCGAGACGCGGAGGGAAGTCGGTCTCGACGACCTCGGCGCCGGCGGCTTCGAGCTCGGCGCGGAGCGATTCCCAGAGGGCGATGACGCTCGCGCGCGTCTCGATCCGCGGCCGGTCGGCCCGCCGACACCGGGCTGCGCGGCGGTGCCCGCGTCCGGGTCGGCGCCGATGTACATGCGGGGGATGCCGAAGCGCCGGCCCTGGAGCGCGGCGCGGGCCTCGGCGGGGCCGGTGGGAGCGAGGGCTGCGTAGCTCGGCGGACGGACCGCCGAGGCGGCGGGGAGATCGACCCAGGGCTGCGCCCGCCAGAAGTCGCCGCGGGGGTCGGTGTCGTCGGCGACGACGACGTCGAGGACGGCGAGGAGGTCGGGCATGGTGCGGGCGTGGGGCACGACGACGTCCATCGTCGGCACGAGCGGCCAGTTACCCCGCACCGAGATGACGCCGCGCGAGGGCGTGTACGCGCACAGGGCGTTGTGCGACGCGGGGCCCGCGTCCGCTCGACCAGGTCTCTTCGCCGAGGCCGAAGGCCGCGAAGCTCGCGGCGGTCGCGGTTCCCGAGCCGTTCGACGACCCCGAGGCGAACGGCGCGGTGAGGTACTCGGCGCGGTACGGGCTCTCGGCCCGCCCATACAGCCCGCGCTGCATGCCGCCGTTGGCCATCGGCGGCATGTTCGTCAGGCCGAGGCAGATGGCGCCGGCGTCGCGGAGCCGCTCGATCGTGAACGCGTCGCGCTGGGCGACGAGGTCGGCGAAGGCGGGGCTGCCCGCGGCCGCGGTGAGGCCGCGGACGAGGTAGCTGTCCTTCGCGGTGTACGGAATGCCGTCGAGAGGTCCGCGGCTCTCGCCGCGCGCGCGGCGGGCGTCGGAGGCGGCGGCTTCGGCGAGGGCGTCGGGGTTGCGGACCACGATCGCGTTCAGCGCGGTGGCGGTGTCCGGGCCGTCGTACGCGTCGATGCGCGCGAGGTAGGCCTCGACGAGCCCGGCCGCGGTGGTCTCGCCGCGCGCGAGCGCCGCCCCCAGCTCGCTGATGGAAGCCTCCCAGACCTCGATCACCGGTCTGTCTCCGGCGCGCCCACCGTCGAGTCGCCAGGAAGCGCGGATCCGGCGGGGCGGGCATCCGCAGAATGTGGCGAGTCGACGGAGGAAGGGGTGGGGGCGAGGGCGGGCTGCTGCTGCGTGATGCAGTGGATGCCGCCGCCGCGCGCGAACAGGGGCCGCGCGTCGACGGTCACGACGCGGCGCCCCGGGTACGCATCGGCGAGGATGCCGCGCGCTCGGTCGTCCGCCGCGGCGTCGCCGAACCCACAGGCGATGACGCCGCCGTTGACGACGAGGTGGTTGACGTAGCTGTAGTCGACGAATCCCTCGGCGTCGCGCAGCTGAGCCGGCGCGGGGAGTTCGACGATCTCGAGGCGCCGGCCCGCGGCATCCGTCGCCCGTTCGACGGCCGCGCGGATCTCGGGCATCACCGCGTGGTCGGGGTGCGCGGGGTCGGGCTGCGCATGCAGCAGCAGGTGTCCCGGTGCGTTCAGGGTCGCGACGATGTCGACGTGACCGTTGGTGCCGAACTCGTCGTAGTCGCGGGTGAGGCCGCGCGGCAACCAGATCGCGGTCGTCGCGCCGAGGGTCCTGAGCATCTCGGCCTCGACCCGGGCGCGG
Source organism: Microbacterium arborescens (assembly GCA_036946435.1). Taxonomy (GTDB): domain Bacteria; phylum Actinomycetota; class Actinomycetes; order Actinomycetales; family Microbacteriaceae; genus Microbacterium; species Microbacterium arborescens_A. The sequence goes on from JAQIJE010000031.1 coordinate 3,870, forward strand.
TCGGCGAGGGGGTTGCGGCGCGGGTCGAGCTGCACGGTCTCGGTGAGGAGCACCGTGCCGTCGCCGTCGACGTGGATGCCGCCGCCCTCGTTCACGAGCAGCGAGCTGACGAGCTCGGCCCCGACGTGCGCGGCCACCGTGCGGGCGTGCTCGGCCGAGAGGCGCCAGTCCGCCCACTCGGGGGCGCCCCAGCCGTTGAAGATCCAGTCGACCGCGCCGAGGACGCCCGGGCGGTCGTCGTCGACGACGAAGGTCGGGCCGTGGTCGCGCATCCAGAACTCGTCGACCGGCGTCTCGTGCACCTCGATCGCTTCGCCGAGCAGGGCGCGTGCGCGGTCGGTCTCGCTCGGATCGACGAGCATCGACACCGGCTCGAACTCCGCGACGGCATGGGCGACCGCGGTCCAGGCGGCGTAGCCCTCGGCGCGCTCCCCGTCGCCGTCGCCGAGCGTGGTGCCGACGCGGGGGAAGGCCATCCAGGTGCGCTCGTGCGGCGCGGTCTCGGCGGGCATCCTCCAGGCCATCGCGGATCCTCTCGTCCGGCGGCGCCACGGGCTCGCCCATCGCCGTCTTGTTGATCAGTTGATCAATTTCTCGGAAGCGTACAGACTGACGACCATGCCGTCAAAGGAATCCGCGCTGAACGCGCTGAACGCGCCGAATGCGCCGACAAGAGCGCGTCGGTCCCGCGTGGGCGGTGATGAGCGTCGCGCTCAGATCGCCGCCGCCGCCGAGCGCATCGCGCGCGAGCGCGGGCTGGCCGCCGTCACGCTCCGCGCCGTCGCGGCGGAGCTCGAGGTCGGTTCGGCGCTCGTCGCGCACCACGCCCCGAGCATGGACGACGTCGTCGCGGCCGCGTTCGACGCGATCGTCGGGGCCGAGCTCGCGGATCTCGCCGAGCTCGCGGACGCCGCCGAGATCGCGGGTGCCGGGATGCCGCCGGGCCGAGGGGCGGACGCCGTCGCGGCGCTCGCGGCCGTGCTGAACACCCTCCTCGACGGGTCGCGCGCCGACGTCACGCTCGTGTGGGTGCAGTCGTGGGCGCTCGGTGGGCGCAACGCCGTCCTCGCCGCGCGGGTGCGGGCGCAGATGGACGCCTGGACCCGCTTCCTCGCGGACATCGTGCGGTCGGGTGTCGAGGCGGGTCGGTTCCGCGCCGAAGATCCCGAGGCCCTCGCCGCGCAGATGCTCGGGATGATCGACGGGCTCAACGCCCACGCGCTGGTGTCGTGGCATGACGGCACTGAGCGGATGCGGCTCATGGCGCTCTCGGTCGGGGCGATGCTGGGCGTCGACGCGGCGGATCTGTTGCGCGCCGGGGCAGCGGCGCGCCTGCCGTCGCCGTAGCGGCGACCCCGCTGCCTGCCCCGGGGTGGGCGGGTCAGAGGCGCACGACGAGCTTGCGTGCCGAGACGCCCGCGCGGAGCCGATCGAGCGCGGGCTGCACCGCGTCGAGACCGACGCCGACGATCTCCGGCTCCGGTGCGCATCGGTGCCGGCCGTCGGCGATCGCGGTGGGCAGGTAGTGCTCCCACAGCATCGGGCCGACCTCGTTCGTCATGAGCGAGCTGCCCCAGACGTACCGCGCGCGGATGCCGCGGCGGCGAGCCGACGTCTGCAGGGCGACGTTCGCCGCGACCAGTCGCGTCATGATCCGGACGAACGCGAGGCTCGGCCCCGACCGGCGCGGCAGCGCGCCGAACGACACGGACGGGCTCGCGAGCGCTACGCGCCGCGCCCCCGTGGCCGCCGCGACCGCGACGGCGGGCTCGGCCGAGCCGGTGCCGACGGCCACGACGCCGGCGACCTCGGTGCCGGCCAGCGCCGCGGCGAGGTCGGCGACGACGGTGGGGCTGCGGTAGTCCAGCACGATCTCGGCCCCGAGGCGGCGCATCCGCTCGTGGTTGCGGGGCGAGGCCGTCGTGGCGACGCGGTGCCCGGAGGCGACCGCGAGCTGGACGGCGTTGTGGCCCACGCTCGTCGCGCCGCCCCACACGACGACGCTGCGCCCCGTCGGCGCGGCGTGGGCGGCCGGACGCGGCAGCGCGAGGTGGTCGCTCTGGAACAGCGCGGTCGCGGCTGTCGAGACGCCGAGGGGCAGCACGACCGCGTCCTCGTACGCGATGGACGGCGGTACGGGGGAGGCGAGGTCGGCTCGTACGACGCAGAAGAGCTGGAAGCCGCCCTCGGCGCCGTGCCGCCGCCCGCGCTCCATGCCGACCGCATAGGCGACGACCCGGTCGCCGACGCCGAAGCGCGTGACGCCCGGTCCGACGGCGACGACGTCGCCCGCGACATCCTCGCCCAGGATCGCCGGCGTCGGCAGCCAGCGGTACATGAGTCCGCCGGTCCACTGCTTGATCTCGTCGAGCGGGTTCACGGCGACGGCGCGGTTGCGCAGCAGGAGCTCGCCGGGGCCGGGCTCCGGCAGCTCGGCCGGGCCGACGACGAGGTCGGCGCGGGGAGCGGGCAGCCACGCGGCGGCGTTCGTCGTCATGGGATCCTCCGGTCTCGAGTCGGTGATGGCATCTCGTGTCATCACGAGGAGACTACACGTGATGACACGACGTGTCATCGTCTATCGTGGACGCATGGCACGCTGGGCTCCCGACACCTCGCTCCGCCTCGAGCGGGCGGCGATGGAGCTCTTCGGCGAGCGAGGGTATGCGGCGACGACCGTGCCGGCGATCGCCGAGCGGGCGGGCCTGACCACCCGCACGTTCTTCCGCCACTTCGCCGACAAGCGCGACGTGCTGTTCTTGCGCGAGCGCGAGCTCCCGCAGGTGGTGGCACGGCTGCTCGCCGACGCACCCGACGGGCTCGCTCCGATGGCGCTCGCGATGCACGGCCTCGAGACGGTGGCCGCGGGCGACCTCGAACGCTGGCGCGACGACATCGCGGCTCGCCGCGCCGTCATCCGCTCCGAGCCCCAGCTCCGGGAGCGGGAGCGCTTGAAGTCCGCCGTGCTCGCCGACGCGATCGCCGCCGCCCTCGAGGGTGAGGGGGTCGCGGCCCGTGATGCCGAGCTCGTCGCGCTCGTGGCCGCGGCGCTCTTCGACGCCGCGCTCGAGCGCTGGCTCTCCGGGCCCGCCGACGTCGCCCTCGTCGACGTCGTGCGCGACTCGCGGCGACGCCTGGGCGAGCTCGTCGCGCCGTGACGGCCGGGGTCTGCGCAGATCCGCGGGCGTTTCTCAACCACCTGGGCGGAGCGGGGGCGCCGGGCCTACGGTGAATCCACACGTACCAGGAGGCGCGACCATGGCACATCGAGCACTCGTTCTGACCGGGTCGGGGCGTTACGCCGACCCGTGGCATCCGTTCGCCGAGGTCGGTGCGCAGGTCGCCGACATTCTGCGCGAGCGCGACTGGGAGGTCGAGGTGTCGGACGACGTCGACCGCGGCATGGCCCACCTCGACGGGATCGATCTCGTCGTCGTCTGCGCGGGAGACCCGTGGCGGGAGCAGGGCGCCCGCGGTGCCCCGCCCGCGTCGGTGTCGGGTTTCGCTGCGGCGCTGCAGCGGGGCATCGGCGTGCTGGCGGTGCACTCGGCGGTGTCGTCGATGCGCGACTACCCGGAGTGGGCGCCCGCGCTCGGCGCGATCTGGCTGCCGGGGGTGTCGTATCACCCCGAGGCGGGTGAGATGACGGTGCAGGTCGAGCCCGACACGGTGCCGGCCGAGGTGCCCACGACGTTCCACACGCACGACGAACGCTATTGCGCGCTGCAGCGGCTCGGGCATCGCACGGTCGTCGCCTGGCACGAGGGCGACGGGGCCAAAGAGGCCGCCGCGTGGGTGCACGAGTACGGCGGCGGCCGCATCGCGGTCGACGTGCTGGGACACGACGCGCGCGCGTTCGAGGCCTCGGGACACCGGACCCTCGTGGGGGCGCTCGCCGCCTGGGCGGTCGCGGGCCGGTAGCGCGTTCGCCCGATCGGATGCCGTACGGCAGAGTGATGGTGTGCCCGCCGTCTCTGCGCTGTACCGCTACCCCGTCAAGGGCTTCACGCCCGAAGAGCGCGACGAGCTCGTCGTGCAGCCCGACGGTCGGATCGCCGGCGACCGGGTGCTCGCGTTCCGATTCGCCGACGCGGTCGAGCCGGTGGACGACGGCGGCCTCGACTCGTGGCCGAAGAGCCGGGGCCTGGCGCTCATGGATTTCCCCGCGCTCGCGCGGGTGCGGCTGGACTACGACGAGGCGGCGCAGAGGGTGCGGCTGAGCGCCGAGGGGCGCGTGCTGGCCGAAGCAGGCCTCGACGACGACGGGCGGCGCGAGTTGGAGGATGCCGCGACCGCGTTCGTGGCCGGCTCGTCCGATGCGCGCCGGCTCGAGCGCGAGGGTGTGCTGCCGCTGCGTCTGATCGGCGACGGCGTGACCTCGCGTTTCCAGGACCGCGCGCGCGGCTACGTGTCGCTGCACGGTGCGGCATCGGTCGACTCCGTGGATGCCGCGGTCGATGCTCCCGTCGACAGTCGGCGCTTCCGCTCGAACATCGTCGTCACGGGTACGCCGCCGTGGGCCGAGCTCGACTGGACCGGGCGCGTCCGCATCGGTGGGGTCGCCTTCGACGTGCAGAAGCCGATCGGGCGGTGCGCCGCCGTCATGGCCAATCCCGACACGGGCGAGCGCGACGCGCGGCTGCTGCGCGTGCTGACCACGGAGTTCGACCAGGCCGAGCCGACGCTCGGCATCCTGCTGCTTCCGGCGGGCGACGGCGGCGTGCTCCGGGTCGGCGACGAGGTGGTCGTCGAGGGCTGAGCCCGGCGGGAGAGGCTTCCGCCCGCAGCGGAACACCGTGCGGTGCCGGCGCCCCGCGCGGTTGACTGACCTCATGCGACGGGTGCTGCTGCTGGGCGGAACGGGCTGGGTCGGGCGAATGGTCGCCGAGCGGTTGGTGGGCGAGGGGGCGGACGTGACGTGCCTGGCACGCGGGGAGTCGGGTGGCATCGCGGACGGCGCTCGTCTCGTGCGCGCCGATCGCCGGCGACAGGGTGCGTACGACGGGGTCCCGGGGGAGTGGGACGAGGTCGTGGAGGTCGCGTACGAGCCCGATCTGGTGGCATCCGCGCTCGATGCGCTCGCCGATCGGGCCGCGCACTGGACGCTCGTGTCGAGCGTGTCGGTGTACGCGAGCAACGCGGATGCCGGGGCCGACGAGTCCGCCGCCGTCGTCGCACCCGTCGACCTCGAGCAGTACCCGGATGCGAAGGTCGCCGCCGAGCAGATCACGGCGGAGCGGCTCGGCGACCGGCTTCTGATCGCCCGCCCCGGGCTCATCGTCGGCGAAGGCGACCCGAGCGACCGGTTCGGGTATTGGGCGGCGCGTTTCAGCAGGCCGGGCCCCGTGCTGATGCCGACGATCGCGGACCGGTTCGCGCAGGTCATCGACGTCGCCGACCTCGCGGAATGGATCGCGCTGGCCGGTGCGCGGGCGGTCGTCGGGACCATGAACGCGGTCGGCGAGGAACAGCCGCTCGGGGCCGTCCTGCGCGAGGTCGCGGAGGCCGCGGGCTTCGACGGCGAGACGGTCGAGGTCGACGACGAGACGCTGCTCGAACGCGACGTGCGCTACTGGGCCGGGCCGCGTTCGCTGCCGCTGCGGCTCCCGCACGCCGATGCCGGGTTCGCGCGGCGGGCGGGCGCGCGCTTCCGGGATGCGGGCGGACGCCTCTCGCCGCTGCGCAAGACCATCCTCCGCGTATTGGCGGACGAGCGGGATCGCGGCGTCGAGCGCCCGAGGCGTTCGGGCCTGACGGCGGCAGAAGAGCGTGCGGTCCTCGACGCTGTCAGCTGAGGTGCAGAGGCCGCCCGTCGGGGCATTGGAGGGGCTGACGGGAATCGTCCCCACCGCATTCTCCACGCACCGCTGCGCGCTGCGCGGAGCCTCGGGCGGCGTGGGCCCACCCGGGGCGCGTCGACTCCGACGGCAACCGCACGAATGCCCCGCCGCACGGCCAGAGGCCGCCCGTCGGGGCATTGGAGGGGCTGACGGGAATCGAACCCGCGCTATCTGCTTGGGAAGCAGATGTTCTGCCATTGAACTACAGCCCCACGCACCCGGAGGTGCTCGGTCAGCTTACCCCACGGGGCCCGGGCGATCCGAAGCCGGGCCCGTCGGTCCGGCAGGGCCTCCGGGAGCACCCGGTGCCGGCGGCGCGGGCGGGTACGACGTGCCGGGGCGCGGTGCGCCGCCGTAACCGCCGGGGAACGGTCCGCCGTGCTCGCGCATCGCGAGCAGCATCCCGTTCTTCACCGCCGTGCGCATCAGCAGGTAGCTCACCCACAGGATGAGTGCGATCGTGCCGAGGTAGATCGCGATGCCGAGCACGACGAAGCCGATGCCGAAAGCCGCCGCCGGTCCTGCGTAGTCGTTGTACATGGCTCGAACCCTATCGACGTGGCCCCACGGGCGCAGCCCCTGGTCAGCGCTCGACCGCTACCTCTACGATCCGCCGGTCGGATGCCGTGACGCGGTGCACGTCGCCGACGATCTCGATCGCCGCCTCGGTCTCGCGCTCGGCGCACGACGGTCCGACCCATAGCTCGATCGCACCGGGCTCGACGATGCGCACCCCCTCGCGTCCGGTGAAGGCGAGCCGCGCGGTCGGGACGTCGAACGCGACGCCGGCCTCGGCGCCCGGCTCGAGCTCGACGCGGGCGAAGCCCAGCAGCTGGGCGACGGGACGCGTCACGCTGCCGTGCACGTCGCGTGCGTAGAGCTGCACGAGGTCGGTGCCCGCTCGTTCGCCGGTGTTGCGCACGCGCACGGTCGCCGTGAACGAGCCTCCCGCGCCGACCTCGCCGTCGACGGCGAGACCGTCCCGCTCGAACGTCGTGTAGCTCAGACCGTGGCCGAACGGCAGGGCGGGGCTGCTGTCGGCGCTCGTGATCTCGTTCGGTCCGCCGAGGATCGGATGCAGGTAGCTGTACGGCTGCGCGCCGGCCGAGCGGGGGAGCGAGACGGGCAGGTGCCCCGACGGGGCGACCTCGCCCGAGAGGATCGCCGCGATCGCGGGACCCGCCCTCCTCGCCCGGGAAGAAGGCCTGCACGACGGCCGCTGCGGCGGTGTCGCCGTCGAGCGCCCAGTCGATCGCGTACGGCCGTCCCGAGAGCACCACGAGCACGACGGGGGTGCCGGTCGCGGTGAGGCGCTCGACGAGCTCTCGCTGCACGCCCGGAAGCTCGAGCGACGCGACGTCGTTGCCCTCGCCGACGGTGCCGCGGCCGAACAGTCCGGCGCGGTCGCCGACGACGACCACGGCGACATCCGCGGCACGCGCGGCGGTCTCGGCCTCGGCGAAACCACCGCGGTCGGACCCCTCGTTGTCGCATCCGGCGACGATCTCGAGCTGAGCCTCGGGCAGCGCGTCGGCCAGGGACGCGGCGAGGGTCGGGATCTCGAAGCCCATCGGCACGCCGGGGTGATGCGCGAGCACGTGGTTCGCGAAGGAGTAGCAGCCCATCAGCGCTTCGGGGCTGTCGGCGTTGGGGCCGATGACCGCGATGCGGCGCGGCGCACGGAGAGGCAGCACCCCGTCGTTGCTCAGCAGCACGACCGACTCCTCCGCGAGGCGGCGGGCGACGGCCCGGTGCGCGGGGGAGTCGAGGTCGATCGCGGTCGGCGCTTCATCGAACGTCTCGTCGAGCAGACCGAGCTCCTCTTTCTGCGTGAGCACGCGACGCACGGCTCGGTCGATGACCACCTCGTCGATCTGCCCCCGCCCGCACGCGCTCGGCGAGCGGACCGACGTACGCGTCGCCGGTGGGCAGTTCGACGTCGATGCCAGCCTCGATCGCGAGCTGCGCGGCCTCGCCCCGGTCGCGCGCGACGGCATGCATCGTCTGGAGGAAGGCCACCGAGAAGTAGTCCGAGACGACGGTGCCGTCGAAGCCCCAGGCGTCGCGCAGGATGTCGGTGAGATAGGCGGGGGTCGCTGCCACGGGTACCCCGTCGATCTCGGCGTACGAGTTCATCACCGAGCGGACCCCTCCGTCGCGGACGGCCATCTCGAACGGCGGCAGGAACACGTCGGCGATCTCCCGCGGGCCCGCGTGGACGGGCGCGTGGTTGCGTCCGGATTGAGACGCGGAGTAGCCGACGAAGTGCTTGAGGGTCGCGTGGACCCCCGTGCTCTGCACGCCGCGCACATAGGCGGTGCCGATGACGCCGACGACGTAGGGGTCTTCGGCGATGCACTCGTCGACGCGTCCCCACCGCGGGTCGCGGATGACGTCGAGGACGGGCGCGAGGCCCTGATGGATGCCGAGCTCGCGCATCGACTCGCCGATCAGCGCGCCCATCTCCTCGACCAGGGTCGGGTCGAATGCCGCGCCCCACGCGAGCGGGGTCGGGAACGTCGCCGCCTTCCATGCGGCGAGGCCGGTCAGGCACTCCTCGTGCACGAGGGCGGGGATGCCGAGCCGCGTCTCGCGCACGAGCCGTCGCTGCTCGTCCCACAGCCACGCCGCCCGCTCGATCGGGTCGACCGGGCGGGTGCCGTACACCCGTGTGAGCTGGCCGAGCCCGTGGACCGTCGCGTCGGCGTACGCGGTCGATGAGGCCATCTCGCCGGCCATGGGCGCGACGACCTCGTCGCCCTGGTCGACCCAGAAGCCGACGAGCTGCGCGAGCTTCTCGTCGAGGGTCATGCGCGCGATGAGGTCTGCGACGCGCGTCGAGACGGAGATGTCGGTGAGGGTCACGGTGCGTGCTTTCTCGTGGTGGGGGTCAGCCCTTGACGGCGCCGGTGAGGCCACCGACGATGCGACGTTCGAAGAGGCTGAAGAACGCCAGTGCGGGGAGCATCGACAGCGAGGTGAAGGCGAGGACCTTGGCGGTGTCGACGGAGTACTGGGACGAGAACGCCTGCACACCGAGCGGCAGGGTGTAGGTCGCCTCGTTGTTCAGGATGAACAGGGGGAGCAGGTAGCTGTTCCAGCTGCCGATGAACGCCAGGATGCCGACCGTGATGACGCCGGGGATCGACAGCGGCAGCACCATCCGCCAGAAGAACGACAGCCGGCCGCATCCGTCGATGAAGGCGGCCTCCTGGATCTCGTCGGGGATGGCGCGCAGGAACGGCACGAGGATGATGATGGTCATCGGCAGGGCGAACGCGATCTGCGGCAGGATGATGCCGGCGAGCGAGTTCATCAATCCGAGGTCGCGGATGACGATGTACAGGGGCGTGATCGCGACCGTGATGGGGAACATCAGGCCCGAGGCGAAGACGGCGTACAGCACGCCGCGACCGCGGAACCGGTAGCGGGCCAGGATGTAGCTGGCCATGAGGCCCAGCAGCACCGCGCCGATCGTGGTCGCCCCGGCGGCGATGGTCGAGTTGAGCACCTGCTGCCAGAACTGCGACCCGGTGAGCACCGCGAGGTAGTTCTCGACGTTCCACGGGTCGGGCCACCCGGCCGGGTCGACGGTGATCTGCGCGTTGCTGCGGAACCCGCCGATGATGATGTACAGCACGGGCGCGAGCATCAAGGCGATGACCACGAGCGCGACGAAGTACACGACGGGGCTGCCCCACGGCAGCCGCTCCTTGCGGCGGCGACCCGGGCGGGCGGGCGCGGGTGCGACGACGGCGCGGGTGGCGGGGGAGGTGAGGGTGGTCATCGCTCCTGCTTCCCTTCGGTGATGGCCCCGGCGGTGTCGCGACGCAGGACGTAGCGCTGATACACGA
>JAQIJE010000032.1:0-137296 GCA_036946435.1 Microbacterium arborescens
CGTCCCCGGGTGATGCGGTCGGCGGCGATGGCGATGTGCATGACGACGTCGCCGATGCCGAACTCGTTGACGAAGTAGCCGAGCCCGGTCAGCTCGGCGACGAGCTCGTCCTTGAAGGGGGCCGAACGCGACCGCGCCGACCGAACGCTCGCCGAGAGTGCGGCGCAAGCTGTCGAGGTCGAACGAACCGTCGTCGGTCTCCTCGTGCGCGAGACGACTGAGCAGTCGGCGCTGCGCCATCTCCGTGCCCCGCAGCCGCGCCCGCGACGCGGTGCGCTCGAGGCTGAGCTCGGTGCCGCCGAGCAGCCCGCGCACCCGGGCGAGGTCGGCGTCGATCGTGGCGGGGCTGACGAAGAACGCGTCGGCGGTCTCGAACACGTCGATCCCGTCGGGCGCGTCGAGCAGGGAGCGGACGAGCCGGTGCAGCCGGTCGCGCGGGGGTGCCGGTGTCTCCCACGTGCACCGCGGCCCCGGCCTCGGGGCCGATGCGGTAGCCCTGCGGGCCCGACTCGACGACGACGCCGTCGGTCACGCGGGCGTTCAACGCCGTGACGTAGCTGCGGATGGAGCGGGGCGTCACCCCGATCGCGTCGGCCAGAGCGGCAGCGGTCACCCAGTCGCCGCCTCGCGCGAGGATCGCGAGCACGCGGTCCTGCCTGCTCCTGGTCACGATCCCATTCCATCACGACCGCACCCTGCTTCCGCCCCTGCGGAAGCAGGAATGGGTTGCCCCTTCCCAGCCTCCTCACAAGAATCGAGGGAGGAGGAGGCGGGTCGATGAGGATCCTGGTTGTATGCGGCGCGGGTGCGTCGAGTACCTTCGTCGCACAACGAGTGCGCCATGCGGCGCAGTCGCGCGGCCTGGACATCACCGCCACCGCCGGAAACGAGCAGTCACTGCCGATCGATCTCGATGCGGCGGACGTCGTCCTCGTCGGACCCCAGCTCCTGCCGAAGCTGGACCGGATCGTCGAGGCCGCGACCGCTCGCGGAACGCGCGTCATCCTGATGCCGGCCGACATCTTCCGAGATCTCGACGGCACCCGGACGCTCGCGCTGATCACCGCGCCGGACCCCTCCGCCCCCCGTTCCGACACCGACATCCCTTCAACGGAGAGGACCCCCTCATGAGCGAGGCATCGCGTACCGTCCGCATCGGATCGTCCAACGGGCTGCACGCCCGGCCCGCGAAGCTCTTCGCGCAGGCGGCGAAGCAGTCGGGTGTCAACGTCACCATCTCGAAGGGCTCGGGCGCACCGGTCAACGCCGCGAGCATCCTCGGAGTCATCGCGCTCGGCGTCGAGTACGGCGACTACGTGACCCTCACCGCCGACGGCGACGCCGCCGAGAACGTGCTCGACGAGCTGGCCGACCTGCTCGCCACCGACCACGACGAATGACGGCGCCCTCGCGGCGGACGACGGATACGAACACGGACGATACGAAGGAGATCGAGAGCAATGAGTGAGCTTCGCGGAGTGGGCATCGGCCTGGGAGTCGCGCAGGGACCGATCGCACGGATGGCGGAGCCGCTTCCCGCACCCCAGGACGAGAAGTCCGAGCGGTCTTTCGACGAGGAGACGGCGCGGGTGAAGGATGCCGTGGCCGCCGTGGCCCGCGAGCTCGAGCAGCGCGGCGCGCAGGCCGGCGGCGCCGCCCGTGACGTCCTCGAGGCGCAGGCGATGATGGCCGAGGACCCGAGCCTCGAGGCCGAGGTCGCCACGCGCCTGCAGGCCGGCAAGACCGGCGAGTTCGCCGTCTTCGACGCCTTCGCCTCGTTCCGCGACCAGCTCTCCGCGATGGGCGGCTATCTGGGCGAGCGCGCCGCCGACCTCGACGACGTCGCGCAGCGCGTCATCGCGAACCTCCGCGGCGTCCCGGCGCCCGGCGTGCCCGAGCCCGGTCACCCGTTCGTGCTCGTCGCGAAGGACCTCGCCCCCGCCGACACCGCGCTGCTCGACCTCGACATGGTGCTCGCGCTCGTGACCTCCGAGGGCGGACCGACCTCGCACACGGCGATCCTCGCCCGTGAGAAGTCGATCGTCGCCGTCGTCGGCGTCACCGACGCCGCCGCCCTCAGCGATGGACAGACCGTCATCGTCGACGCCGCCAAGGGCGTCGTGACCGTCGACCCGAGCGACGACGAGCTCGCGCAGGCCCAGAACCGCGCCGACGAGCGCAAGTCAGCGGCATCCGCTCCGATCACCCCCGGCGCCCTCGCCGACGGCACCGCCATCCCGCTGCTGGCCAACCTCGGCAAGCCCGAGGGCGCCGCCCAGGCCGTCGAGCTCGGCGCCGAGGGCGTGGGCCTGTTCCGCACGGAGTTCCTCTTCCTCAGCTCGGCGCAGGCCCCCACCGTCGCCCAGCAGCGTGAGGCGTACACGAAGCTGCTCGCCGCGTTCCCCGGCCAGAAGGTCGTCGTGCGGGCGCTGGACGCCGGCGCCGACAAGCCGCTCGCGTTCCTCAACGACGCCCACGAGGAGAACCCCGCCCTGGGTCTGCGCGGCCTGCGCGCGCTGCGCGCCAGCGAGGACATCCTGCGCGAGCAGCTCACCGCCCTCGCCGAAGCGGATGCCGCGACCGAGGCCGACCTGTGGGTCATGGCGCCCATGGTCTCGACCGTCGAAGAGACCGAGTACTTCGTCGAGATCGCCCGCGAGTACGGCATCAAGACCGCCGGCGTCATGGTCGAGGTCCCCTCCTCGGCACTGCTCGCCGACCACGTGCTGAAGATCGCCGATTTCGCCTCGATCGGCACCAACGACCTGACCCAGTACACCCTCGCAGCCGACCGGCTGCTCGGGTCGGTGTCGTCCTTCCAGGACCCCTGGCACCCGGCCGTGCTCCGTCTCATCCACGAGACGGGCAAGGCGGGCCAGGCCAACGGCAAGCCGGTGGGCATCTGCGGCGAGGCCGCAGCAGACCCGCTGCTGGCCGTCGTGCTCGTGGGCCTCGGCGCCACGAGCCTGTCGATGGCGCCCACGGCGCTCGCCGACGTTCGCGCCACCCTGCTCGACCACAGCCTCGACGATGCACGTCGTATCGCCGAGGCCGCCCTGACCGCGACCGACGCGGCCTCGGCACGTGCTGCGGCCCAGAAGGCCGCGGGCATCTGACAACCTGCACCAGAACTGCACCAGAAGGAGAACCAGAAATGACAACGACGTCAACGTCATCATCGGGAGGTGGGGTCCGGGTCCGCGTCCAGCGCTTCGGAACCTTCCTCTCGGGCATGGTCATGCCCAACATCGCGGCCTTCATCGCGTGGGGTCTGATCACCGCCCTCTTCATCGACACCGGCTGGGTCGGTCAGGACGGTCCCATCGGAGCCTGGCAGTGGGCCGACTCCCGCATGCTCGGCGGCGGGGTCACCCCCGACGGCACCGAATGGGTCGGCCTCGTCGGCCCCATCATCACCTACCTCCTCCCGACCCTGATCGCCTACACCGGTGGCCGCATGGTCTTCGGCGTGCGCGGCGGTGTCGTCGGCGCGGTCGCGGCGATGGGTGTCATCGTCGGCGCTTCGGGCACCATCATGTTCCTCGGCGCGATGGTCGCCGGCCCCCTCACCGCCCTCGCCCTGAAGTGGGTCGAGAAGCTCTGGGCGGGCAAGGTCCGCGCCGGCTTCGAGATGCTGGTCGACAACTTCAGTGCCGGTTTCGTGGCGTTCTTCGCCGCGCTCGCCGCGTTCTTCTGGCTCGCGCCGATCATGAAGTTCATCACCGACGTCCTCGGCGGCGCGGTCGGCTTCCTCGTCGACAACGGCCTGATCCCGCTCGCGAGCATCATCGTCGAGCCCGCGAAGGTGCTGTTCCTCAACAACGCCATCAACCACGGCGTCTTCACCCCGCTGGGAACCCAGGAGTCGCTCGAGACCGGCAAGAGCCTGCTCTTCCTCGTCGAGGCGAACCCCGGCCCCGGGGCCGGTCTGCTGCTCGCGATCGCCGTCTTCGGCGTCGGCATCGCCCGCGGCACCGCTCCCGGCGCGTTCATCATCCAGTTCTTCGGCGGCATCCACGAGGTGTACTTCCCGTACGTGCTGGCGAAGCCGTTCCTCATCGTGGCGCTCATCGCCGGTGGCGCGAGCGGTGTGGCGACGAACGCCATCTTCCAGTCCGGCCTCGTCGCCGCGGCTTCCCCGGGCTCGATCTTCGCGGTGCTCATCCAGACCGCACCGGGCAGCCACCTCGGCGTCATCCTGTCGGTCGTCATCTCGGCGGGCGTCACCTTCGCGGTCTCGTCGGCGATCCTCCTCGCCAGCCGCAAGCGCGACCTGGCTCGCGAGCAGGCCGGTGAGGGCAACTTCGCCGACGCCATCGCCCGCACCGAGGCGAACAAGGGCAAGAGCTCCGAGGCCCTCGCGGGTCTGCGCGCATCGGGCGTCGCCGCCGCCGGCACCGCCGAGGCGGGCACCACCGCGACGGCGACCAAGCCGATCCAGTCCATCGTGTTCGCGTGCGACGCGGGCATGGGCTCGTCGGCGATGGGCGCGAGCGTCCTGCGCAACAAGATCAAGAAGGCCGGCGTCGAGGGCGTCACGGTCGTCAACAAGGCGATCGCGAACCTCGACGGCACCGCCGACCTCGTCATCACCCAGCAGCAGCTGACCGACCGGGCGAAGGCGCAGAACCCCGACGCGGTCCACGTGTCGGTGGACAACTTCATGAACTCGCCGAAGTACGACGAGGTCGTGGAGATGGTCCGCAAGCAGCACGACGCGGACGCGTAGGCTCGAAATGCCCAGACCCGGGGCCGGGGCGGTCCGTCCGCCTCGGCCCCGCGTCATCCCCCGCAACACCACTCAGAGGAGACAGACATGGCACGTGAGGTCCTGAACATCGGTCAGATCCGCATCCACTCCGGAAGCGTCACCCGCGAGGAGGCGATGCAGGAGGCCGCCGACATCCTCGAGTCCGCCGGCGCCGTCACCTCGGCCTACTTCGACGCCATGCAGCAGCGCGAGCAGACGGTGTCGACCTACATGGGCAACGAGCTCGCCATCCCCCACGGCACCAACGAGACCAAGGACGCGATCCTCGACTCGGCCCTGTCGTTCGTCCGCTACGACGGCGGCGTCGACTGGGGCGGAGAGCCCGTCTCGTTCGTCGTCGGCATCGCCGGCAAGGGCGACGAGCACCTCGACATCCTGTCGCAGATCGCGCTCCTCTTCTCGGAGGACGACGACGTGGCCCGCCTGAAGGCCGCCCAGACCCCCGACGAGCTCTTCGCACTGCTCGCCTCGGTGAACCAGTGAGCACCGCCGTCCACTTCGGCGCCGGCAACATCGGGCGCGGATTCGTCGGGCTGCTGCTGCACGAGGGCGGTTACGACCTCGTCTTCTCGGATGTCGCGGCTCCCCTCGTCGACGCGATCAACGCGGCGTCCGAGTACACCGTGCACGAGGTGGGCGAGGGCGGCGTCAACAAGGTCGTGACCGGCTTCCGAGCCCTCAACAGCGCCGAAGACCCCCAGGCCGTCGCCGATGCGGTCGCGACCGCCGACGTCGTGACGACCGCTGTCGGACCCACCGTCCTGAAGTTCATCGCTCCGCACATCCTCGCCGGCCTCGCGCTGCGCGATCCTGCCGCCGCTCCCCTCGCCGTCATGGCGTGCGAGAACGCGATCGGGGCGACCGACCTGCTGCGCGACGAGATCCGCGAGCAGGCGGGCGACGCCTGGGACGCCGTCTCGGGTCGCGCGGTGTTCGCCAACACCGCCGTCGACCGCATCGTCCCCGCCCAGCCGGCCGGAAGCGGCGTCGACGTCACCGTCGAGCCGTTCTTCGAGTGGGCGATCGAGTCGGGCCCCTTCGGCGGCGCGCTGCCGAACATCCCCGGTGCGCACTTCGTCGACGATCTCGAGCCCTACATCGAACGCAAGCTCTTCACCGTCAACACCGGCCACGCGACGACGGCCTACTTCGGCGCCCAGGCGGGAACTCCCACCGTCGCCGAAGCCCTCGCCGTACCCGAGATCGCCGCCGCCGTCTCGGCCGCTCTCGAGGAGACGTCGGCACTGCTCGTGCACAAGCACGGGCTCGACGCCGACGAGCTCGCGGAGTACCGTGCCACGATCCTCCGCCGCTTCGCCAACCCCGAGCTGCCCGACACCGTCGGTCGGGTCGGACGCCAGCCGCTGCGCAAGCTCTCGCGCCACGAGCGCTTCGTCGGCCCCGCCGCCGAAGCCGCCGAGTCCGGCCTCCCGGTCGACGCGCTCGTCGCCGCGATCGGCGCCGCATTGGCCTTCGACGACGCCGACGACCCGCAGTCGGTCGAGCTGCAGCAGCGCCTGCGCGCCGAGGATGCGGCATCCTTCACCGCGTCGGTGACGGGTCTCGAGGACTCGCACCCGCTGTTCGCGCAGATCGAGCAGGCCGTGGCCGGCCGTCAGGCGGCGATCGGATCCGACGCCAGATGACCGGGACGACGACCCCGGGGTCCGCGGCCGGGCCCCGGGGTCGTTCGCGTCTGCGGCGGGTCCTGCGCATCGCCCTGTGGGCGGTGCTCGGGCTGGTTGTGGCCGCCGTCGCCGGCATCCTGATCTGGAGTCAGGTCGGCGTGATGGACGCCGAGCCCGGCGCGCTCGACGCCGTCCGCTCCGACGACCGCATCGTGGTGTCGGAGGTCGACGGCAGCGTCGTGCTCGCTCCCGCGTCGGGGGCCTCGGACGTCGGACTGGTGTTCGTCCCCGGCGCGAAGGTGCAGGCCGAGGCCTACGCCTCGATCCTCGCCGGCGTCGTGACCGACGACGACGTGACGGTCGTCATCACCCGACCGTGGCTGAACCTCGCGTTCTTCGACCCGCGCCCGCTGTCGTCGTTCACCGACCTCGTGCCGGATGTCTCGACCTGGCTCGTCGGCGGTCATTCGCTCGGCGGGGTGCGGGCGTGCCAGCTCGCCTCCGAGGCGGATGGACTCGTGCTCTTCGCGTCCTATTGCGCCACCGACCTCTCGGAGTCCGGGCTGCCGGTGCTGAGCCTGTCCGGCTCGCAGGACGGCCTCACGACTCCGCAGAAGGTCGACGACAACCGGGGGCTGCTCCCCGCCGACGCGACGTTCGTCGAGATCCCCGGCGCCAGCCACGCCTCGTTCGGCGACTACGGCCCCCAGGCCGGCGACGGCACCCCGTCGATCTCGCGCCCCGACATGGACGCCGACGTCACCGCCGCCCTCACCGAGCTGCTGGCCACCCTCCCCCGCTGACCCGCCCCGCCCCGCCCCGCGCACCCGCCCCGGCGAGGTCCCCATCCGGCCGGAAAACACCGGGCGTTATCCGGCTCGATCGGGACCTCGGCGGGACTCCCTCGACCGCGCCGGGTCACTCGGGGTCTCGCCGGTCCACGACGGCGTCGGGGCGCCAGCCGGCCCGCAGGAGGGCCGAGCGCACCAGGCCGACCGCCAGCCGGCCGTCGCCGCGCAAGTGGTGCCGCAGGATGCGCACATGGTCCCAGCCGCTCGCGCGGATCGCGTGCCAGCGATCGGCATCGCGCGCGAACTGAGCCTCGTCGAACGCGTGCTGGCGCCCGTCGTACTCCACCGCGAGCCGCCAGCGCCGGTAGGCGAGGTCGAGTCGCGCGATGAAGACGCCCGACGCGTCCCGCAGATCGCCGTTCAGCTCGGGCTCGGGCAGCCCCGCTCGCTGAAGTGTCAGGCGCAGCCGGGTCTCCTCGGACGATTCCGACCCGGGCCTGATGTCGCTCAACGCGCGGATCAGCCGGGCGCGCCCGCGCGCCGCATGCGACTCCACCTCGGCGGCGAGCTCGCCGAGCGTCACCAGTCGCCCTCGACCCACGAGGTAATCGCCCGCCGCGACGAGGTCATCGTGGTGCCATGTCGCACCGCCGTGACGCCACGCGCGGGCGGGATGTTCGAAAGGGATGCCGCCGATTCGCCAGACGGACGGGCGGCGTTCGCCGAGCCGGTGCCCGATGATCCCCGCGACGCGCGGCTCACGTTGCGGACGGTGCGCGGCGACGTGCAGCGCGAGCGGGTCGCTCCCCATCGGCAGCGGCGCTCTCAGACGCGCGAGCACCGTGTCATGGCTGAAGAACTGCCATGGCCGCAGACGCACCGCGTACTGCGCACACCGCTCGGCGACATCCGTCGGAACGGTGCCGCGCGGCACCCGAACGCCGGGGAACGCGATCTCGAGGTCACCCGCGTCGAGCCGCCCCGCCGTCACGCCCTCGGCCCGCGCCATCCCGACCGTGAACGGTCTGCCTCGCAGGTGCGGTGGAAGAGGCTGGGGTCGGCGCATCCCGAAAGCCTGCCCCCGTCGCCCCTCTCTCCCCTCGCCCCTCATCCCCTCTGCGGACAACCCACTCCCGCACCGCACCGGTGCAGAAACCGCGAGGTCCCACTCCAGCCGGGTATCAGAGCCCGGTTACCGGCCGGAGTGGGACCTCGAGAGGCGCTCAGTCAGCGGGTCAGCGGGAGAAGCCCTCGGCGATGATCTCGATGAGCTCCTCGCGCTCCTCGACCGAGAGGAAGGCCCCGGCGGCGGCGTTGAGCTGGAAGGCCTCGAGGTCGTCGAGGTCGTAGTCGAAGGTCTGGGCGAGGGTCGCGAGCTCGCGGGTCAGCGACGTGCGGCTCTGCGTGCGGTTGTCGACGTTCACGGTCACCGAGAAGCCGAGCTGGTGCAGCAGGTCGAAGGGGTGGTCCTCCCACTGCGTGCCCCAGCCCTCGATGGCGCCGGTCTGCAGGTTCGACGACGGCGCCAGCTCGAGCGGGATCTCGCGGTCGCGCACCCAGCGGGCGAGGTCGCCGAACTGCACGAGCACCTCTTCGCCCTCGCGCGAGACGACGTTGAGGTCGGAGGCGATGCGCACGCCGTGACCGAGCCGCAGCGCCCGCCCGTCGATGAGCGCCGAGCGGATCGAGTCCAGGCCCGCGGCCTCGCCGGCGTGCACGGTGACGGGGAAGAACTCCGACGCGAGGTAGTCGAACGCCGCGCGGTGCTCGGCGGGCGCGAAGCCGTCCTCGGGTCCGGCGATGTCGAAGCCCGACACCCCGCGGCCCCGGTTGTCGACCGCCAGCCGGGCGATCTCGAGCGAGCGCCCCTCATGACGCATGGCCGAGAGGATCTGCCCGACGCGGATGTCGCGGCCGTCCGCCTCGGCGGCATCCTCGCCCTCTTCGATGCCCTCCTGCACGGCGTCGACGGCGTCCTGCAGCGACAGCCCGCTCCGCAGGTGCTGTTCGGGCGCCCAGCGCACCTCACCGTAGACGACGCCGTCGGCGGCGAGGTCCTCGACGAACTCGCGTGCGACGCGGCGCAGGCCGTCGCGGGTCTGCATCACGGCGAGGGCGACCTCGAACGTCTTCAGGTACTCCACGAGCGAGCCCGAGTCGCTCTGCTCCTCGAACCAGTCGGCGAGGTCTTCGGCGTCGTCCTCGGGCAGCTCGTACCCGATCTCATCGGCGAGCTCGACGATGGTGGCGGGCCGGACGCCGCCGTCGAGGTGGTCGTGCAGCGAGACCTTCGGCAGCGAGCGGACGGAGACGCCCTGCAGCTTCAGGTCGGCGTGCTGGTCGATCGGCATGGCGGCTCCTCCGGGTCGTGCTGACGTGCGGGTCGGGTCGTGCGTTGCGGTGGGTGCTCCGAGAAGCGGATGCCGCCGGGCGGCGCCGCGATCAGGCGGTGATGCGCTCGAGCACGATCGGTCCCGCCGGCGGTGCGGCGTCGTCGATCTCCCACGCGCCGTGCAAGGCGTCGAGGGCCCGGTCGAATCGTGCTCCATCATCGGCGGCCAGGGTGAACAACGGCTGTCCGGCCGCCACCTCGTCGCCGGGCTTGACGTGGAGGTCGATGCCGGCGGCGTGGATGACGGGATCCTGGGCACGGGCGCGCCCGGCACCGAGGCGCCACGCGGCGATGCCGAAGGGCAGCGCCTCGACGCGCGAGACGATGCCCGCCGCCGGTGCGGTGACGGTGTGGGTCTCGCGGGGCGTCGGCAGCGCGGCATCCGGGTCGCCGTCCTGTGCGCGGATCATGCGACGCCAGACGTCCATCGCGCGACCGTCGGCGAGGGCCGCCTCGACGTCGGCGTCGGGCTGTCCGGCGAGGGCGAGCATCTCGCGCGCGAGGGCGACGGTGAGCTCGACGACGTCGGCCGGTCCGCCGCCTGCGAGCACCTCGACCGACTCGCGGACCTCGTTGGCGTTGCCGATGGCGAGGCCGAGCGGGGCGTTCATGTCGGTCAGCAGCGCCGTGGTGGAAACCCCCGAGTCGGCGCCGAGGGCGACCATCGTGCGGGCGAGCTCTCGGGCCTTGTCGACGTCCTTCATGAAGGCGCCGGAGCCGAATTTCACGTCGAGCACGAGCGACTCGGTGCCCTCGGCGATCTTCTTCGACATGATGCTCGAGGCGATCAGCGGGATGGCCTCGACGGTGCCGGTCACGTCGCGCAGGGCGTAGAGGCGCTTGTCGGCGGGGGCGAGGCCGGAGCCGGCGGCGCAGATGACGGCGCCCACGTCGCGCAGCTGTGCGAACATCTCGTCGTTCGACAGCGCTGCTCGCCAGCCGGGGATCGACTCGAGCTTGTCGAGGGTGCCGCCGGTGTGGCCGAGCCCGCGGCCCGAGAGCTGCGGCACGGCGACGCCGAAGGCGGCGACCAGCGGCGCGAGCGGCAGGGTGATCTTGTCGCCGACGCCGCCGGTGGAGTGCTTGTCGACGGTGCGCTTGCCCAGGCCCGCGAAGCTCATGCGCTCGCCCGAGGCGATCATCGCGTCGGTCATGACGCGGATCTCGTCGCGCTGCATGCCGTTGAGCAGCACCGCCATCGCGAACGCGGCCATCTGCGAGTCGGCGACGTACTCGCGCGTGTAGGCGTCGATCATCCAGCGCAGCGCGTCTTCCGGAACGGCTCCCCCGTCGCGCTTGGCGCGGATGACGTCGACGGCGTCGAAGGCCTCGACGGCGGATGCGGATGCGGTGGACTCGGCGCTCATCGGGCGGCCTCCTCGAGGTCGCGGGGCCCGAACGCGTCGGGCAGCACCTCGTCGATCGTGCGGATGCCCGAGACGGTCTCGAGCAGCATTCCGGGCAGGGCGAACTCGTTCAGCAGCTGGCGGCAGCGGCCGCACGGCATGATCGTCTGACCGTCGTTGTTGACGCACACGAAGGCGACGAGCTGGCCGCCCCCGCTCATGTGCAGGTCGCCGACGAGGGCGCACTCGGCGCACAGGCCCACACCGTACGAGGCGTTCTCGACGTTGCACCCCGACACGATGCGGCCGTCGCTGACGAGGGCGGCCGCGCCGACCTTGTAGCGGGAGTAGGGCGCGTAGGCGCGGGTCATGGCATCGGTGGCGACGGCGCGGAGCTCGTCCCAGTCGATATCGGTCACGGATCTTCCTCTGGTTCGACCGGATGCCGCAGCGCGCGGCATCCGGCGGGCGTCAGCCCTTGATGTACGGCTTGCCGGCGGCGGCGGGACCGCGGATCTGACCGGCGAAGCCGGCGACCGCGAGGATCGTCACCACGTACGGCAGCATGAGCATGAACTCGCTGGGGATCGGGGTGCGAAGCACCGTCAGCAGGTTCTGCAGGTTGGTCGCGAAGCCGAACAGCAGCGCCGCGAGCGTCGCGCGGATCGGGTCCCAGCGACCGAAGATGACGGCGGCGAGGGCGATGAAGCCGAGGCCGGCGGTCATCTCCTTCGTGAAGGTCGGCACCGACACGAGCGTGAAGTACGCTCCGCCGGCACCGGCGATCGCACCGGCGAGCGTGACGTTCCAGAACCGGGTCGGGTTGACCTTGATGCCGACGGTGTCGGCAGCCTGCGGGTGCTCGCCGACGGCGCGCAGGCGCAGGCCCCAGCGGGTGCGGTAGAGGCCCCAGGCGACGAGCCCGACCGTGATGTACATGAGGTACACGATGAAGGTCTGGTTGAACAGCACCGGTCCGATGACGGGGATGTCGCTCAGCAGCGGGATCGGGAGTCGCTGGAAGGTCGTCGCGCGGTTGAGGGTCGCCTCGTTGGGGGCGAGCAGCGCTCCGAAGAGGAAGCCGGTGAGGCCGGTGACGAGCACGTTGAGGACGACACCGACGATGACCTGGTTCACGAGATAGCGGATCGAGAACACCGCCAGCACGAGCGAGACGAGGACGCCGCCGGCCATCGCGGCGACGAGCCCGACGAAGGGGTTGCCGGTGAGGCTGCCGACCACGACGGCGCCGAACGCGCCGAGGAGGAACTGACCCTCGATCGCGACGTTGACGACGCCGACCCGCTCGCCGATGACACCGCCGAGAGCGCCGAAGATCAGCGGCACCGAGAGCGAGACGGCGCCGAAGAGCAGGCCGATGACGGGGACGAGTCCCTCGGCCGCGGCCCACACGAGGAACGCGAACACGCCGAGCACTCCGGCGACGGCGACGAGCCAGGTGCGGGGACGGCGGTAGGCGAACGCGTCGACGAAGGCCACCGCGGCGATCACCGCGAGGAGGGCGAGCGCGATCCAGCTCGTGGGGCCGGTCGGCAGCTCGACATCCGGGATCGGCACCGTCGAGCCGCCGTCGGCCAGGCGGAACGTGCTCGTGCCGCCGCGCGGGACGAGCGCGAACAGCAGCGCGAGCAGCACGGTGGCGACGCCGAGGGCGATCGCGGGCTTGAGGTGACGGACCTTCACCGCGGTGAGCGCGGGGGCCGCAGCCAGTTCGGTCGCGGACATCACGCACCTGCCTTCACGTCGGCGCGGCGCGAAGGGGTCTTCGCACGTGCGGCGGCACGCTTCTCAGCGTCGGTCTTGGGGAGGAAGAAGATCGTGCGCACGAGCGGCGGCGCGGCGATGAAGAGGACGATGAGCGCCTGGACGACGAGGACGATCTCGACCGGGATCCCCTCGGACCCCTGCATCGTGAAGCTTCCCGCCTTGAGCCCGCCCAGCAGGATGCCGGCGGCGAACACGCCCCACGGACGCGAGCGGCCGAGCAGCGCGACGGTGATCGCGTCGAAGCCGATGCCCGCGTCGATCGAGGCGCCGAAGCCGGTCGTGACCTGGCCCTGGATCTGGTTCATGCCCGCGAGGCCCGCGAGGCCGCCCGCGAAGAGCATCGCGTAGACGTACATCCGCTCCACCGAGATGCCGGCGGCGCGGGCCGCGTTCGGGTTCTCGCCGACCGCGCGCAGGCGCAGGCCGAGGCTCGAGCGCTCGATGACCCACCACACCACGACCGTCGCGATGATCACGACGATGAAGCCCCAGTCCAGCAACGGGAACTGCGGTCCGAACAGGTCGGGGAACTGCGCGCTCTCGGGCGTCCGGAGCGAGATCGACTGCGTCGTGCCGGGCTGCTGCAGCAGGCCGGGGGTGCGCACCATCCAGCTCACCAGGTAGTACGCGATGTAGTTGAGCATGATCGTGAGGATCACCTCGTGCGCACCGGTACGCGCCTTGAGCAGACCGACGATGCCGCCCCACACCGCACCGCCGACGATGCCGGCGATGAGGGTCAGGGGCAGGTGGATCGCCATCGGCAGGTCGAGGTTGAACGTCACGAGCGCCGCGAAGGCGGCGCCGATGAGGATCTGGCCGCGACCGCCGATGTTGAACAGCCCGGCGCGGAACGCCAGCGCGACGCCGAGACCGGCGGCGATGAGGGGCGCGGCGAAGCCGAGGGTGTTGGTCAGCGGGCGGATCTGCGCGGCGAAGTCGGAGACGCGGGAGTTGAAGATCGCGCCGCGGAACAGCGCGTCGTAGCCGCCCGACACCGACGCCCAGATGGCGGCGAAGGTGTCGCCGGGGCGCGCGAAGAAGTAGCCGGATGCCGCCGCGACGCGTTCGTCGGTGACGGCCATCATGACGCCGCCGGCGACGAGGGCGAGCACGATCGCGAGGATCGTGATGACCGCGTTGCTGCGCAGGATCTCCGTCATCAGACGGTTCGACATCGGCGCCTGCGGGACCTCGGGGGCACCCGTCAGCGGGCCTCCCGCGGCGGGGAGCTGCGCGCCGGGTGCGCTCTCCGGACCGGCTCCGGGTGTGGGGGTGCTCATGCTGCTGACTCCTCGGGTGCCTCGCCCGCCATCATCAGACCCAGCACGTCGCGCGGCGTGTCCGCCGGGACGATGCCGATGATGCGGCCGCGGTACATGACGGCGATGCGGTCGGCCAGAGCGACGACCTCGTCGAGCTCCGTCGACACGACGAGAACGGCGACGCCGGAGTCGCGCGCCTCGACGATGCGCTTGTGGATGAATTCGATGCTGCCGACGTCGACACCGCGCGTCGGCTGCGCCGCGACGAGCAGCCGCAGCGGACGGGCCATCTCGCGGGCGATGACGACCTTCTGCTGGTTGCCGCCCGAGAGCGTGCCGACGAGCGTCTCACCGCTCTGGGTGCGGATGTCGTACTCGGCGATGCGCTCCTTCGCGAATTCCTCGAGCGCGCCGCGACGGAGCGTGCCCCCGCGGCTGAACTGCGGATCGCTCGAACGATCGAGGATGAGGTTCTCGGTGACCGTGAACTCGCTCACGAGTCCGTCGACCTTGCGGTCCTCGGGCACGAAGCCGACCCCCCGGTCGAGGATGGCGCGGACGCTGCGTCCGGCGATATCCTCGCCGTCGAGACGGATCGAGCCGGTCGTCCCGTGCGCCAGCCCCAGGATCGCCTCGACGATCTCGGTCTGCCCGTTGCCCTGCACACCGGCGACCGCGACGACCTCGCCCGAGCGCACCGTCAGATCGACGTCGTCGACGACGACGATGCCGGCCGGCGTGACGACGCGCAGACCCTCGACGACGAGCCCGCCCTCCCCGAGCTGCGGCGCCCCCTTGACGACCGTCATCTCGACGGGGCGGCCGACCATGAGCGCGGCGAGCTCGGAGTTGCTCGCGGTGGTCTGCGCCTCGCCGACGACCTTGCCCAGCCGGATCACCGTGATGCGGTCCGCGACCTCGCGGACCTCGCGCAGCTTGTGGGTGATGAACACGATCGAGGTTCCCTCGTCGCGCAGCTGACGCATGATCGCCATCAGCTCGTCGGTCTCCTGCGGCGTCAGCACCGCGGTGGGCTCGTCGAAGACGAGCACCTTCGCGTCGCGCGAGAGCGCCTTGATGATCTCGACGCGCTGCTGCACGCCGACCGGCAGATCTCCGACGACGGCGTCGGGATCGATCTGGAAGCCGAAGCGGTCGGCCACGGCGCGCACGTGCGCGCGGGCGGCGGCGAGATCGAGCACGCCGAGGCCCTTCGTGCTCTCGTGTCCGAGCATGACGTTCTCGGCGACGGTGAAGACCGGGACCAGCATGAAGTGCTGGTGCACCATGCCGATACCGGCGGCCATCGCCTCGCCGGGACCGCGGAAGTTCTGGACGACGTCGTCCAGCAGGATGTCGCCCTCGTCGGCCTGGTAGAGGCCGTAGAGGACGTTCATGAGCGTCGACTTGCCGGCACCGTTCTCACCGAGGAGAGCGTGGATCTCGCCCGGCTGGACGACGAGGTCGATGTGGTCGTTGGCGACCAGGGTGCCGAAGCGCTTGGTGATGCCCCGGAGTTCGAGCTTCATGTCGGCCAATCTATGCGACAGAGGTGGGTGGCGGGCAGAGGTCGGGGCCGGGAAGCCTCAGCTCCCCGGCCCCGACGACTCAACGACTCACGGGGAGTTCGGCGAGTCCACGACGATCGTGCCCGCGACGATGGCCTCCTGCAGAGCCGTCAGCTCGTCGGTGAGGCCGGCCGGGAGACGCGACTCGAAGTCGTGGAAGCTCGAGAGCTTGACGCCCTCGTTCTTCAGCGTGCCGACGTAGGGCGTGGTGTCGAAGTCGCCGCCCTGGGCCGCGATCGTCGCGTCGTAGACGGCGACGTCGATCGCCTTCTGGATCGACACGAGCGTGAGGTCGGCGACGGTGTCGTCCGAGACGGCGAGGTCGCTGTCGACACCGAGCATGACGACGTCGCGGCTGCCCTCGCGGATGGCCTGTGCGGCGCTCTGGTAGATCGGGCCGCCGACGGGGAGGATGACGTCCACACCCTGGCCGAGGATGCCCTGGGCGACCTGCTTGGCCGTGTCGTTGGCGGTGAAGCCGCCGGTGAAGTTGCCGTCCTGGGCGGTGATGTCCCAGCCGACGACGCCGACGTTCGCACTCTTGTCCTCGTTGTACTTCTCGACACCGAGCTGGAAGCCGTCCATGAACACGGTGACCGAGTTGAACTTGTCGCCGCCGAAGGTGCCGACCTTGTTCACGCCCGCCGCAGCCGACCACGAGGCCGCCGCGTAGCCGCCGAGGTATGCGGCCTCGGCGGTGTTGAAGACGAGCGGCTTGATGTTCGGCGCGTCGGTCTTGCCATCGAAGTCGGTGTCGGCGTAGTCGTCGACGATCGCGTAGTCGATCTCGGGGTTCGCCGTCGCGGAGGCGACGACGGCCGGGGCCAGCTTGTAGCCGACCGCGACGATGAGGTCGCAGCCCTCGGCCACGAGCGTGTCGAGGTTCGGCGCGTAGTCGTTCTCGGTGGTCGACTCGACCTCCTTGGCCTCGACGCCCAGCTCTGCCTTGGCGCGGTCCATGCCCTCCTTGGCGGACTGGTTGAAGGAACGGTCGTTCCAGCCGCCCTCGTCCGAGACGAGGCAGGGCAGGAAGTCGCCGCCGGCGCCTTCGGGAGCGGCCGAGCTGTTGCCGCCGGCGTCGGGTGCCGATCCGCAACCGGCCAGGGCGACGAGAAGGCCCGCGGCGGCCGTGATGCCGACGAGCTTCTTGGGGGTCGAGAGAGTCAATGCAGCCTCCACATTGAAGGCGCCGCGGACTTCGCGGCGGCTGGAAAGAAGTTACCTACTGTTTCGGCGCGCTTGCACCCGGGACGCCCTCCACCCCGCGAATGGTTACAAAGACGCAATACGGCCGTCACAGACGGCAGCCCCCGGCGGGCTCAGAGAACGTCGCCGCGGCCCGTGAGCTTGAGGGCGTCGACGACGTGCTTGACGCGCTGCGCGTTCTCGCTCGTCGTCACCAGGAGCGCGTCGTCGGTGTCGACGACGACGATGTCCTTCACGCCGATCAGGCTGATGACGCGCGAGGTGTGGCTGACGACGATCCCGCTCGCGGCGTCCGAGAGGATGCGGGCGTTCTCGCCGAGGATCGCGAGGTCGTTCTTGCGGCCGTTGGAGTTCAGCTTGGCGAGGCTCGCGAAGTCGCCCACGTCGTCCCAGTCGAAGTGCCCGGGCACGACGGCGAGCCTGCCCTTCTCGGCGGCGGGCTCGGCGACGACGTAGTCGATCGCGATCTTCTCGAGCGTGGGCCAGATGCGATCGACCGCGGGGCCGCGCCGCTCCCGGTCGTCCCAGGCCTCGGCGAGCTCGAGCAGTCCGGCGTGCAGGCGCGGGCTGTTCGCCTCGATCTCGGCGAGCAGGACGTCGGCGCGCGAGATGAACATGCCGGCGTTCCACAGGTAGGAGCGGTCGGCCACGTACGTGCGGGCCGTCTCGAGGTCGGGCTTCTCGACGAAGCGCTCCACGAGCGACGCGTCCCGCGCGCCGTCGACGATCAGCTCGCCGCCGCGCTTGATGTAGCCGAAGCCGACGGCCGGCTCGGAGGGGGTGATCCCGATGGTGCAGATGTACCCCTCGCGCGCGACCTCGACGGCGTCGCGCACGGCGAACTCGAACACGCGGCTGCCGCGGATGACATGGTCGGCGGCGAACGAGCCGATGATGACGTCGGGGTGGCGGCGGTGGAGGATCGCGGCGGCCAGACCGATGGCCGCGGCGGAGTCGCGCGGCTCCGATTCGAGGAAGACGTTCTTGTCGGGGATGCCGGGCAGCTGCGCCTCGACGGCGGCGCGGTGCGCGCGACCGGTGACGACGGCGATGCGGTCCTCGCCCGCGAGCGGCGCGAGACGGTCCCACGTGTCGCGCAGCAGCGAGTGGCCCGACCCGGTGAGGTCGTGCAGGAACTTGGGGGCATCCGCGCGCGACAGCGGCCAGAGCCGGCTCCCCACGCCTCCGGCGGGGATCACGGCATAGAAGTCGGGGATCTCGTCGATCATGCTCTGAGCGTACCGGCGCCCGGTCTATCCGCCCGGCCGCCAAGAACCGGGTTTCTTTAGGGTGCCCTTCGTCGCCCCGCCGTATTTTCCCGGCCTAGAATCGAGGAGCGCCCATGTGACGCCGGGGGTCAACCACCCCACCGGGGCATCGATCGCCCCTCGAGCCGTGTTCGATCCAGGGAGGACGACCGTGTCTGCACCAGCACGCGTCACACCGTCGGTAGCTCAGACCACATCCAAGACCCCGCGCGGCACGCTGTACCGCGGCAACGAGGGCATGTGGTCGTGGGTCCTGCACCGCATCACAGGTGTGGCCATCTTCTTCTTCCTCCTGGTCCACGTGCTCGACACGGCCCTGATCCGCGTCTCCCCCGAGGCCTACGACGCGGTCATCGGCACGTACAAGAACCCGATCATGGGGCTCGGCGAGGTCGCCCTCGTCGCCGCGATCGTCTACCACGCGTTCAACGGCCTGCGCATCATCGCCGTCGACCTCTGGCCCTGGGCCACCCGTCACCAGCGCCAGCTGTGGTGGGGCGTGCTCGCCGTCTGGGCCGTCACGGTGCTCGGCTTCGCCGCCCGCCACGTGCCGATCGTTCTCTCCGAGATTGGAGGGGGTCACTGATGACCGCCGACACCCTGGCCGCACCCCGCAGCCCGCAGGTCCGCAAGAAGGGCGCCAACCTCGAGAAGTGGGGCTGGGTCTACATGCGCGCCTCCGGCGTGCTGCTGGTCGTGCTCATCTTCGGCCACCTGTTCGTCAACCTCATGCTCGGCGAGGGCATCAAGGGCATCGACTTCGCGTTCGTCTCCGGCAAGTTCGCCAGCCCGTTCTGGCAGTGGTGGGACGTCCTGATGCTGTGGCTCGCCCTCATCCACGGCGCCAACGGCATGCGCACGATCGTGAACGACTACGTCTCGGGCCCCACGGCCCGCAAGGTCCTGGTGTGGGCGCTCTGGCTGTCGGCCGGACTGCTCATCCTCCTGGGCACGCTCGTGGTCTTCACCTTCGACCCCTGCCTCGGCGTGACGGCAGACAGCATGCTCTGGGAGATGTGCCAGGGCTGACCCGGCGCTCCGACGACGTGAATCACAGCAACGAAAGGCTCGCCCAGTGAGCACCCAGACCGAAGAGGTCGTCGTCAAGGACGGCATCCACTACCACCAGTTCGACATCGTGATCGTGGGGGCCGGCGGCGCCGGCATGCGCGCCGCGATCGAGGCCGGTCCGGGCGCCCGCACCGCGGTGATCTCCAAGCTGTATCCGACCCGCTCGCACACGGGCGCGGCGCAGGGCGGTATGGCCGCGGCGCTCGCGAACGTCGAAGAGGACTCGTGGGAGTGGCACACCTTCGACACCATCAAGGGCGGCGACTACCTCGTCGACCAGGATGCCGCGGAGATCCTCGCGAAAGAGGCGATCGACGCCGTCATCGACCTCGAGAACATGGGCCTGCCGTTCAACCGCACGCCCGAGGGCAAGATCGACCAGCGCCGATTCGGCGGGCACACCGCCGACCACGGCAAGTCGCCCGTCCGCCGCGCCTGCTACGCCGCCGACCGCACCGGGCACATGATCCTGCAGACGCTGTTCCAGAACTGCGTCAAGCTCGGCATCAACTTCTTCAACGAGTACTACGTGCTCGACCTGATCACCGTCACCGCGCCCGACGGCTCGACGCAGACGGCCGGCGTCGTCGCGTACGACCTCGCGACCGGCGACCTGCACGTCTTCCACTCGAAGGCCGTCATCTTCGCCACCGGCGGGTTCGGCAAGATCTACAAGACGACCTCCAACGCCCACACCCTCACGGGCGACGGCGTCGGCATCGTCTGGCGCAAGGGCCTCCCCCTCGAGGACATGGAGTTCTTCCAGTTCCACCCCACCGGGCTCGCCGGACTCGGCATCCTCCTCACCGAGGGCGCCCGCGGCGAGGGCGCCATCCTCCGCAACGCCTCGGGCGAGCGGTTCATGGAGCGCTACGCCCCGACCATCAAGGACCTCGCGCCCCGCGACATCGTCTCGCGCTGCATGCAGCAGGAGGTCGCCGAGGGCCGCGGCGCCGGTCCGCACCGCGACTACGTGCTGCTGGACTGCACGCACCTGGGCGCCGAGGTCCTCGAGACCAAGCTCCCCGACATCACCGAGTTCGCGCGCACCTACCTGGGCGTCGACCCCGTCGTGGAGCCCGTGCCCGTCATGCCGACCGCGCACTACGCGATGGGCGGCATCCCCACCAACATCGCCGCCGAGGTCCTCGCCGACAACGACACCGTCGTCCCGGGCCTCTACGCCGCCGGCGAATGCGCCTGCGTCTCGGTCCACGGATCGAACCGACTCGGCACCAACTCACTGCTCGACATCAACGTCTTCGGCAAGCGCGCCGGACGCAACGCCGTCGAATACGTCCGGACCGCCGACTTCGTGCCGCTGCCCGAGGACCCCGCCAAGGACGTCCGCGAGCTCATCGAGAGCGTTCGCGACAACCCCGGCACCGAGCGCATCGCGGTGCTCCGCAAGACGCTGCAGGACGAGATGGACAAGGGCGCCCAGGTGTTCCGCACCGAGGAGTCGCTGCTGCACGTCATGGACGTCATCGCCGACCTGCGCGAGCGGTTCAAGAACATCCACGTCGACGACAAGGGCAAGCGGTTCAACACCGACCTGCTCGAGGCCGTCGAGCTCGGCTTCCTCCTCGACATCGCCGAGGTCGTCGTCGTCGCCGCGCGCAACCGCAAGGAGAGCCGCGGCGGGCACATGCGCGACGACTTCCCCACGCGCGACGACGAGAACTACATGAAGCACACGATGGCCTACCTCTCGGGCGACGCGCACTCGTCGCACCCCGAGGACCACATCCGGCTCGACTGGAAGCCCGTCGTGTTCACGAAGAACGAGGCCGGGGAGCTCCGCTACCCGCCGCTGGAAAGGAAGTACTGATGACCCTCGTCGCTCCCGAGACGGAAGTCACGAACGACACCGGCATCCAGTCGTTCCTCGTCACGTTCATCATCCGCCGGTTCGACCCCGAGACCGACAGCGAGCCGCGCTGGGTCGACTACGACGTCGAGCTGTACTCCACCGACCGCGTCCTCGACGCGCTCCACAAGATCAAGTGGGAGGTCGACGGGTCGCTGACGTTCCGCCGCTCGTGCGCCCACGGCATCTGCGGTTCCGACGCGATGCGCATCAACGGCCGCAACCGGCTCGCCTGCAAGACGCTGATCAAGGATCTCGACATCTCGCAGCCGATCTACGTCGAGGCGATCAAGGGCCTGCCCCTCGAGAAGGACCTCGTGGTCGACATGGAGCCGTTCTTCGCCTCCTACCGCGACGTGCAGCCCTTCCTCATCGCGAACTCGAAGCCCGAGCCGGGCAAGGAGCGCATCCAGTCGATCACCGACCGCGCGATCTTCGACGACACCACCAAGTGCATCCTGTGCGCCGCGTGCACCTCGTCGTGCCCCGTGTTCTGGACCGACGGCCAGTACTTCGGCCCCGCCGCGATCGTCAACGCGCACCGCTTCATCTTCGACTCGCGCGACGACGCGGGCGATGTGCGCCTCGACATCCTCAACGACAAAGAGGGCGTGTGGCGCTGCCGCACGACCTTCAACTGCACCGAGGCGTGCCCCCGCGGCATCGAGGTGACCAAGGCCATCGCCGAGGTCAAGCAGGCGGTCCTGCGCGGCCGGTGAGCCGCCCGGGCGCCGCCCGGAACCTCTCGACCTGACGCGAACGATACCCTCGACGACGTGAGTTCCGACGACCCCACGGGAGCCGACGCCCTCCGCGAGCGCTGGGACTCGTCCCGCCTGCGCGAACGCCTCGATCAGCCCATCGAGCGTGCGACGACGATCACGCGTCGCACGCTCGGCTGGTTCCCCATCCGGGTGTGGCGGCACTTCCTGCAGCACAACGGCTTCCTGCTCGCCGCGAGCATCAGCTACCAGTCGCTGTTCGCGCTCTTCGCGACGATCTACACCGCGTTCGCCGTGGTCGGACTGTGGCTCGGCGGCTCGTCGATGGCCATCGACGCCCTCATCGGCGTGGTCAACTCGTACATCCCCGGGCTCATCTCGGGGTCCGGGCCGGTCTCGCCCGGAGACGTCGCCGACATCGCGCACGACGGAGGCAGCCTGCTGGCCGTCACCGGTGCCGCGGCGCTCACGGTGGCCGTCTGGACGGCGATCGGGTTCGTCACCTTCACCCGTCGCGCCGTGCGCGACATCTTCGGACTGCCCTTCGACTCGCGCAACTACGTGCTGCTGAAGCTGCGCGACTTCGGCGCAGCACTGCTGTTCGGCCTCGCCCTCGTCATGGGCGCGGCACTGGGGCTCGTGGCCGGCGGTATCGTCCGGCAGCTGTTCGATCTGTTCGAGGTGCCGTACGAGTCGACGACGATCGACGTGGTCAGCCGCCTGGCATCGGTGCTCGTCGCGATCATCCTGAACACCGCGGCCCTGACGGGGCTCATCCGCTTCCTCACCGGGACCTCGCTGCCGTGGCGCAAGATCGTCCCGGGGTCGCTTTTCGGCGGGGCCGCACTGAGCGTCCTCCAGCTCGGCGCGGGCTTCCTCGCCGTCTACTCCCCCTCCAACCCGCTGCTGGCGACGTTCTCGGTGCTCATCGGCTTCTTGCTGTGGCTGCGCCTCGCGGGCATCGTCATCCTCGTCGCGGCATCCTGGGTCGCCGTCTCGGCCGACGACGACGGCATCCCGCTCGTCGTCCTCACCGACGCCGAACGGGCCGCGCAGGAGCGCCGAGCCCTGCGGGTCGTCGCCGAAGCTCAGGTGCGCGACGCCGAGCACGCCCTCGCGGATGCCGGCTGGTGGCAGCGGGCCGCCGCCCGTCGCGACGTCAAGCGTGCGCGACGTCTGCTCGAGCGGATCGACGCCGAGCCGCCGTCCGGGTCTCGCTGAGGGTGTCGGAGGCCGCGGTTACGCTGGCAGACGTGTCTCGAAACCTCCGCATCGCATCCGTGAACGTCAACGGCATCCGTGCCGCCGCCCGCAAGGGCATGCACGGCTGGCTCGAGACCGCCGGCGTCGACATCCTGACGCTGCAAGAGGTGCGGGCCCAGGCATCCGACCTGGCCGCCGCCCTGCCCGGTTGGCACTTCGTCAACGACGAGGCGCTGGCCAAGGGCCGCGCGGGCGTCGCGATCGCCGCCCGCGAGCCGCTCGACGTCTGGCGCATCGAGCTCGGCGACGACGATCTCGACTCGAAGGGACGCTGGGTCGAGGCCGACATCGAGGTCGGCGGCGAACGTCTCACGGTCGTCAGCGCGTACGTCTTCACGGGTGAAGCCGACACCGAGAAGCAGGTGTCGAAGTACGCCTTCCTCGACGCGGTGGAGGCGCGGATGCCGCAGCTCGGCGACCTCGCCGTCATCACCGGCGACCTCAACGTCGGGCACCGCGAGCTCGACATCCGCAACTGGCGCGGCAACCGCAAGAAGGCGGGCTTCCTTCCCCGCGAACGCGCGTACTTCGACCGATTCACCGCGGCCGCCGGGGTCGAGATCGACACGGTCGACGGTGAGCGCGGCACGGGCCTCGGCTGGGTCGACGTCGGCCGCCGGTTCGCAGGCGAGGTCGACGGCCCGTACACGTGGTGGTCGAACCGCGGCAAGGCGTTCGACACCGACACCGGGTGGCGCATCGACTACCACCTCGCGACACCGGCCCTCGCCGACCGCGTGAGCGATTACCACGTCGTCCGCGCGCCGTCTTGGGACACCCGCTGGAGCGACCACGCACCCGTCGTCGCGGACTACGCCTTCCCCGGCTGACGCGGCGCCCGCCACACAGGCGCTCGCCGCCCAGGCGGCGCGGCGTCCGCAGGCCCGCCGCCCGTAGACTCGTGTGGTGACCAAGCCCCGCCTGTACTCCGGAATGCAGCCGTCCGCCGATTCGCTCCAGATCGGCAACTACATCGGGGCCCTCATGCAGTGGCGAGACCTGCAGGACAACTACGACGCGTTCTTCTCCGTGGTCGACCTGCACGCCCTGACGCAGCCGAACGACCCGGCCGAACTCCGCGAGAAGACCCGCCGCACCGCGGCGCAGTACATCGCCGCCGGTATCGAGCCGTCGCGCTCGACGCTCTATGTGCAGTCGCACGTGCGCGCGCACGCCGAGCTCGCCTGGGTCCTCTCGACCATCACGGGGTTCGGCGAGGCGGGCCGGATGACCCAGTTCAAGGACAAGTCGCAGCGCTACGGCGCCGATGCGACGAACGTCGGGCTCTTCACGTACCCCGTGCTGATGGCCGCCGACATCCTGCTCTACCAGACCGACATCGTGCCGGTCGGTGACGACCAGAAGCAGCACGTCGAACTGACCCGCACGCTCGCCGAGCGGTTCAACTCGCGGTACGGCGAGACGTTCCGCGTGCCGATGCCGGTCATCCAGCAGGACACCGCGCGCATCTACGACCTGCAGAACCCCACGTCGAAGATGTCGAAGTCGGCCGAGTCGGATGCCGGCGTGCTGTGGCTGCTCGACGACCCCAAGGTCTCGGCCAAGAAGGTCATGCGCGCCGTGACCGACTCGGAGGGGTCGGTCCGTTACGACCGCGAGAACAAGCCCGGGGTGTCGAACCTGCTCGTCATCTACGCCGCCCTCACCGGCCGCCAGATCCCGTCCATCGAGGACGAGTACGCCGGCCGCGGCTACGGCGATTTCAAGAAGGGCCTCGCCGAGGTCGTGGTGGCGGAGTTCGGCCCGGTGCGCGAGCGCGCCCTCGAGCTGCTCGACGACCCCGCCGAGCTCGACCGCGTGCTGGCGGCCAACGCCGCTCGCGCCGACGAGGTCGCCGACCGGACCCTGGGCGACGTCTACGACAAGCTGGGACTGCTGCGTCGTGCCTGAGTCCGAGAACGTGCCCATGTCCGAGCCGGCCGCCGATGCGGCGTCCGCCGGCGACGCGGTGTCCGCCGGCGACGCGGTGTCAGCCGGCGACGGTGTGGACGGCGACATGGTGATCCCCGCCGAGCCCGCACCCGAGCTGATCGCCGAGCTGGACGCCGCCGCGGCGGCCTCGCGCGAGGCCCCCGCCGACGTCGTCGTGCAGGAACGTCTGTGGCGCGCCGCGTTCGGGATCGGTCGCTGGCTGTTCCTGGCCCGCGGCTCCGACGACGAGCCGACCCCGTTCGCGCTGCGCACGGACGAGGGCGCGGTCATCTTCGCGTTCTCGACCGCCGACCGCGCGCACGAGGCGGCTCGCGGATTCGGCCTGTCCGAGGACGAAGCATCGCGCATGCTCGCGGTTCCGCTGCCCGAGGCCGCGGCGTGGGTGGCGTCGTACGCCGAGGCGGGCGTCGAAGCCCTGGTCTTCGACGCGCCCGCCAACGGTGCGATGGTGCCGCTTTCGAATCTCGCCGCCATGGCGGTCTACATCTCGCAGAACCCGTCGGCCTGACGCCGGCCGGCTTCGGCTCCGGCTGGCGGCTCGAGGCCGGGGCGCGAGGGCCGGGGTTCGGGGCGCCGGTCTCGGGCCTGCCTGGTTCGGGAGCCGGGTCCGGGAATCGGACGTCTTCGTGTGCCGCCATCAGGATCAGCGGCGGTACATCCGGGGTTCCGGCACGGTCGAGTGGCGCTGAGCCTGATGACGGCACACGCAGCGTCGACATCCCCTGGTCGTCAGCGCACGCGCGCCGGTCGCGGTCCGCGCCCCAGCACGCCCTGGACCGCGCGAAGCACCCGTTCGGGGTGCCACATGATGTCGGCAGCCATCGGTCGCAAGGTGAGGTACCCGAGCGCCGCCGCCGCGAGATCCCGCGCGCTGTCGACGCGACGTGCGTCGAGTCCGGCATGATGCGCGTCGCTGTCGCACTCGATGATCAGCCAACCGTCGACGAGGAGGTCCACCCGCCCGACACCCGCGATCGTGACCTGAACCTCGACGCGCTTCGCGATGCCGCGCAGAAGCAGCCGCATGAGGGTCTCGGGACCCGACTCCGCTCGCGCGTCGACGAGCCTCCGCAGTGGGAGGTAGCGCAGCGGCAGAGCCGCGAAGACGGCCGCCAGCCCGGCGTCATCGAGCAGCCCTCGGTGCAGGGCGCTGTCGATCGTCGCGATGGCGGCGCGCGGCGGCTGACACGTCACGGCCCGCACCACGGCATCGACGACGCCCGAGCAGGCGTACCACGCGGGGCGCGGTTCGACCGGCGGCGCCCAGTGGAGCACCGCGCTCGATCGCGGCGAGCCGTCGACCGGTGGAAGGCGTGACGCGCTCCGGCGCAGCTGGACGTGCGGCCCGCCTCGCTCGAGGACGAAGACCCCGAGCAGCCGCAGCAGGCTCACGCACGTGAGCCTTCCCCCGAGCGCGATGGCCGCGACGACGGGCTCGGGGGCATCGGCGAGGACGTACCAGCCGCGCCGTGGGCGGGCGAGCCGGCCCGAAGCGACGGCGTCCGCGATGTCGCGCTTGCGCAGACCCGACGCACGCAGCTCGACGGTGGACCAACACCGGAGCTGCAGGGCCTCGGGCGTCGGACAGTCGTTCGGACGGTAAGCACTCATGCGGGTACGCTCCCCCGATGGCCAGGCGAACCGCATCGGATGCGGGCGAACTGTGGACGGTTCCGCGGCCGAGCTCGCTGTGGCGGAATGAGCGCGACGCGTGCCGTCGTCAGGCTCAGCCCTCCGCAGGCCGACCTCCGACAACGGATCCGAGCGATCAGCCTGATGACGGCACGGCGGGCCCCGGGCGCAGCGCGCCTTACGGCGCCCGCTCCGGTTTCGGCCCAGAGCGCTCCGGCTCGTGGCCGTCTGCCCGCCGCGTGAGACCAACCGCGCCCAGCGCTTCGAACCGGCAGCGAGCCCCCGTGCCGCGATCAGGACAGACAGCTGCGTGACCCCGGCTCCGGCCTCATGGAGACCGCTCAGCCTGATCACGGCACGGCGACACCACCGCCCCGACCGGCGACAGCACACGCGCGCGGCGACAGCCCTGAGGTCCACGGCGACAGCCCACGACGCGCGAGGTACGCGCCGCCGCCCCGAGACCCAACTCCGGGCCCCTGATCGGCAACCGCAGCCGTGCCGCCATCAGGACAGAAGCCTTCCGAGCCGCAGCTCGGGGCTCGAACGGACCACCCAGCCTGATCGCGGCGCGGCGGCACCCGCCACCCCGACCGGCGACAGCACACAAGCGCGCCGCGACGGCACAGACGGGCGCGGTGCGCAGTGCAGCCCGGCGGCGACGTAGAGGGAGGCCCGGCTCCGGATCGGCAACCACGGCCGTGCCGCCATCAAGACAGAAGCCTTCCGAGCCGCGGCTCGGGGCTCGAACGGACCACCCAGCCTGATCGCGGCGCGGCGGCACCCGCCACCCCGACCGGCGACAGCACACAAGCGCGCCGCGACGGCACAGACGGGCGCGGTGCGCACTGCAGCCCGGCGGCGACAGAGACGGGGGCCCCAAGATCCGGGCCGCCCGCCACGACCGTGCCGTCATCAGGACAGAAGCCTTCCGAGCCGCGGCTCGGAGCTCAAACGGACCGCTCATCCTGATCGCGGCACCAGCGCTACCCAGCGGGGAGCTCGGGTCTCGAGCACGGGCAGGGGCACGAGCAGCGGACGCCGCACAGCGAGCGCGGAGTCCAGGGCCAGAGGGCCAGAGAGGCAGAGGGCCAGAGAGGCAGAGGGCCAGAGAGGCAGAGGGCCGGAGAGGCGGAGGGCCGGAGTTCCGGGACGCGCATGTCGATAGGGTCTGAGCATGCAACCGGTGACCCTGCGTACCGCCCGCCTGGAGCTGTCCGTCCCGACTCTCGACGACGCCGACGCCATCACCGCCGCCGCCCAGGACCCCGAGGTCCCGCGCTGGACCACGCTTCCCTCGCCCTACCACCGCTCGCACGCCGAGGACTTCGTCGGCAAGGCGGCCGCCTGGTGGGAGGAGGAGAGCGAGCTGACGTGGGGCATCCGCGTCGACGGGGCCTGGGTCGGCATGGTCGGGCTGCACCGCACGGTCGCCGGCAGCGCCGCCGAGATCGGCTACTGGATGGCGGCCGAGGCGCGCGGGTACGGCTACGTCACGGAGGCCGCCCGCGCCGTCATCGACTTCGGCTTCGCCGAGCCGCTGTCGCTGGCCCGCATCGAGTGGCGCGCCGTGGTCGGCAACGTCGCGTCGGCACGGACGGCGCGCAGCCTGGGCTTCCGGTACGAGGGGATGCTGCGCCAGGGGCTCTCCGACCTGCGCGGCCGCCACGACGGGTGGGTGGCGGGCCTCCTCGCGACCGACGACCGGATGCCGCAGCCCTGGCCGATGCTCCCCGAGTGAGACCGCGACGCCGCCGCGACGCAACCCGGTGCCGCGTGGGGGTGGTGCGTGCCAGGATGACGCCATGCCCGAGATGCCGGAAGTGCAGGGACTCGTCGACTATCTCGGCGGGCGGCTCGCCGGCCGCCGCATCACGCGGGCTCGGGTCAGCGCCATCTCGGCGCTGAAGACCTTCGACCCGCCGATCGAGTCGCTCGAGGGCACGACGGTCACGGCTGCAGCCCGCCACGGCAAGTTCGTCGACCTCGCCACGGACTCCGGCGTCCACCTCGTGTTCCATCTCGCCAAGGCGGGGTGGCTGCGATGGTACGACCTGCTGCCCGCGACGGTGATCCGCCCGGGCAAGACGCCGATCGCCCTGCGGGTGGGGTTCGACGACGACTCGGGTTTCGACCTCACCGAGGCGGGGACGAAGAAGTCGCTGGCGGTGTACGTCGTCCGCGATCCCGCCGACGTGCCGGGCATCGCGCGCCTCGGTCCCGACCCGCTCGATCCCGCGTTCGACCGTGACACGCTCGCCGGCCTGCTCTCGGGCCGCCGCACGCAGATCAAGGGCGTGCTGCGCGACCAGTCGATCGTCGCGGGCATCGGAAACGCGTACTCCGACGAGATCCTGCACGTCGCGAAGATGTCGCCATACGCGCTGGCGGCGACCCTCGACGAGGCCGAGGTCGACCGGCTGTACGACGCGATGTCGTCGACGCTCACCGAGGCCGTCGCCGCGGCATCCGGCAAGCCGCCCGCCGACCTCAAGGACGCCAAGCGCCGCGGGATGCGGGTGCACGGGCGCCGCGGCGAGGCGTGTCCGGTCTGCGGCGACGAGGTGCGCAGCGTGTTCTTCGCCGACAACAGCCTGGAGTACTGCCCCACCTGTCAGACCGGCGGCAAACTGCTCGCCGATCGTCGGCTGTCGCGGCTGCTCAAGTGAGGCGCGGGGCCCGGCCCGTGTCGGCAGAAGTCGGGAATGCCCGGCCGCCCGGCGCGTTGAGTACGATCGGAGTATTGAACGTGCTCCGGGGTCGGTGAGAATCCGAACCGGCGGTGAGAGTCCGCGACCCTCGAGGCCCTCGGGCCGAGAGGTTGATCCGGTGGAATTCCGGAACCGACGGTGATGCGACGCGAGTCGCTAGTCCGGATGAGAGGAAGCACGGCAGCGTTCGCGCTGCGCGCGCCTGTTCGCGTCCCCGGAGTCTGACCGAAGGACGAAGGATGCCGCGCACTACCGATCGCGAGATCATCGCGATGCGCCGCGCCCTCGAGCTCGCGCCCCGCGGGCCCCGCGGCGTGAACCCGCAGGTCGGCGCGGTGCTTCTAAACCCCGACGGCGAGGTGATCGCCGAGGGCTGGCACCGCGGAGCCGGCACCGCGCACGCCGAGGTCGACGCCCTCTCGCAGCTGCCCACCGGTGCAGCCCGCGGCGCCACGGCCGTCGTCACCCTCGAACCCTGCAACCACACCGGTCGCACCGGTCCCTGCGCGCTCGCGCTCATCGAGGCCGGCGTCGCCCGCGTCGTGTACGCGGTCGCGGACCCGGGTGACGCCTCGTCCGGCGGGGCTCGCCGCCTGCGCGACGCCGGGGTCGAGGTCGAGTCCGGCGTGCTCGAGCACGAGGGGCGCGCCCTGATCGACGGCTGGCTCACGGTGCAGCGCCTCGGCCGCCCGCACGTCACGGTCAAGTGGGCGCAGTCGCTCGACGGTCGCGCCGCCGCCGCCGACGGCACCAGCCAGTGGATCACCGGCCCTGCCGCTCGCGCCGACGTCCACCGCCGCCGCAGCGAGGCCGACGCGATCGTGGTGGGCACGGGCACGCTCTTCGCCGACGACCCGGCCCTCACCGCCCGCCGCCCCGACGGCTCGCTCTACGACGCCCAGCCGATGCCGGTCGTGCTCGGTCAGCGCGCGGTGCCCGACGACGCGCTCGTCCGCCGGCATCCGCGCCCGCTCCTGCACCGCGACGGCGAGAACCTCGGCGGCGAGAGCCCGAACGAGCCGTCGCTGCTGGCCGAGCTGCGCGATCTCGGCGTGCAGCGGGTGTTCGTCGAGGGCGGTCCGACGATCGCGAGCGCCTTCCTCCGCGCCGGGCTCGCCGATGAGATCGTCGCCTACATCGCGCCGACCCTCCTCGGCGCGGGCGCGGGTGGCGGCGACCGCCCCGCCCTGCGCGCGCTCGGCGTCGAGACGATCGCCGACCAGCGGCGTCTGCGGGCGACCTCCGTCGAACTGCTCGGCGATGACCTCCTCGTCGTCGCCGCCCCCGAACCCCCGACATCCCCGTCCGAAGGAGACGCCTGATGTTCACCGGAATCATCGAAGAGATCGGCGAGGTGTTCGCCGCCGAGCCGGCCGGCGACGGACTGCGCATCAGCGTGCGCGCCCCGAAGGCCGTGTCGGATGCCGCCCACGGCGACTCGATCGCGGTCAGCGGCGTCTGCCTGACGGTCGTCGACCAGGGCGACGACTGGTTCGCCGCCGACGTCATGCGCCAGACCCTCGACGTATCGAGCCTGGCGGGCGTCGCGCCCGGCCGCGTCGTGAACCTCGAGCGCGCTCTCTCCGCGCACACCCGCCTCGGCGGGCACATCGTCCAGGGACACGTCGACGGTCTCGGCCGCGTGCTCGAGGTGCGCCCCGGCGAGCAGTGGAGCGTCCTGCGCATCTCGCTGCCCGCCGATCTCGCCCCTCTCGTCGTCGACAAGGGCTCGATCACCGTCGACGGCGTCTCGCTGACCGTCAGCGACGTCAGCGCCCCCGAGGTCGTCGACGCGTGGCTCGAGGTCTCGCTCATCCCCGAGACGCTCGCGGCCACCACCCTCGGCGTGCGCGCGCCGGGCGACGCGGTCAACCTCGAGACCGACATCCTCGCCCGTCACGTTCAGCGTCTGCTGGCCTTCTCCACCCCTCTCTCCCCCGAAGGAGGCTCGCGATGAGCCTTTCTCCCCTCTCCCCCATCTCCGACGCGCTCGACGCGCTGCGAGCCGGCAAGCCGGTCATCGTCGCCGACGACGAGAACCGCGAGAACGAGGGCGACGTCATCCTCTCGGCCGCCCTCGCGACGCCCGAGTGGATCGCCTGGACGGTGCGTCACTCGAGCGGCTTCATCTGCGCGCCGATGCCGGCCGAATGGGCCGACCGCCTCGACCTGCCGCCGATGGTCGAGACCAACGAGGACGCGCGCGGCACGGCCTACACCGTGTCGGTCGATGCCGCCGACGGCGTGACCACCGGTATCAGCGCCGCCGATCGCGCCCGCACCCTCACGGTGCTGGCCGATCCGGCCTCGACGCCGGGCAGCGTCATCCGCCCGGGCCACATCCTGCCCCTGCGCGCCGTCGAGGGCGGCGTGCGCGAGCGCAGCGGACACACCGAGGCCGCGGTCGAGCTGATGCAGCTCGCGGGTCTCGAGCCGGTGGGCGCGATCGCCGAGATCGTCGCGGACGACGGCTCGATGATGCGTCTGCCGGGGCTGCTCGAGCTCGGTGCCCGCGACGGCATCCCGGTGATCACGATCGAGCAGCTCATCGCCCACCTCGACGAGACCGACCCGCGCCCCACCGGCGAGGTCGCCTCGCACCGCCGCCGGGTCAGCCTGCGCGCCGAGGCGCACGTGCCCACGTCGCACGGCGCGTTCCGCTTCTTGGCGTACAAGGACCGGGTGACCGGGACCGACCACATCGCGGTGGTCTCGGGCGATCTGACCGACCCCGCCCCGCTCGTGCGCGTCCACTCGGAGTGCCTGACGGGCGAGGCCTTCGGTTCGCTCAAGTGCGAGTGCGGCCCGCAGCTCGATGCGGCCCTGGACGAGATCGACCGCGAGGGCGGCATCGTCATCTACATGCGCGGACACGAGGGTCGAGGCATCGGCCTGATCAACAAGCTGCGCGCCTACCAGCTGCAGGAGCGCGGGCTCGACACGCTCGACGCCAACCTCGCCCTGGGACTCCCCGCCGATGCGCGCGACTACGCCGCGGCGGCCGGCATCCTCACCGACCTCGGCGTGGGGCGCATCCGACTGCTGACGAACAACGCCGACAAGGTGTCGCAGCTGCGTGCGCTCGGGCTCGACATCGCGGAGCAGGTCCCCCTGCTCGTGGGCGTCGGGGCGAACAACCACCAGTACCTCGCCACCAAGCGCGACCGCATGGGCCACATCATCGATGCCGCCGAACTCGACGCCGCGCTCGCCCGCGGGTCCGCCGCGGCCGGCTCCCCCGACCTCGCCGACAACGCACAGAACCCGGAGAACAACGCATGAGCGGACACGGAGCCCCCGAACGGCAGCAGATCGATGCGACGGACCTGAAGGTCGTCGTCGTCGCCGGGCAGTGGCACGACGTCATCACCGACGGTCTCATCGCGGGCGCGGAGCGCGTGCTCGAGGAGTCGGGGGCCGCGTGGCGCCTGATCCGCGTGCCGGGTTCGTTCGAACTCCCCGTCGTCGCGAAGACCGCGCTCGAGGCGGGCGCGGATGCCGTCGTCGCACTCGGCGTGATCATCCGCGGCGGCACGCCGCACTTCGAGTTCGTCTCGTCGGCGGCCACCGACGGCCTGACGCGCGTCGCCCTCGACACCGGCAAGCCGGTCGGCTTCGGGGTGCTCACCCTCGACGACGAGCAGCAGGGCATCGACCGGGCGGGTCTCGCCGGGTCGAAGGAGGACAAGGGCGCCGAGGCGGCGGATGCCGCGCTGCGCACGGCGCTGCTGCTGCGCGAGCTGCGCGGCTGACTGGCCGCCCCGCGCGACGTCCGTCGCGGTCGTCGCGAGCGTCACCTTCAGTTAGGCTGAGGGTATGGAAACGCTCCGCGGAATCGTCCTCGTCATCCACCTCGTCGGGTTCGCCACGCTCTTCGGCGCGTGGGCGGTCGAAGCCTTCGGTGCCCGTCGCTTCACGCGCGTCATGAGCTGGGGCCTGCTCGTCGCCGGTGTCGCCGGCCTCGCGCTCGCGGCTCCCTGGGGAACCGACTACGAGATGAACTACACGAAGATCGGCGTGAAGTTCGCGATCCTCATCGCCATCGGAGCCTTCCTCGGCATCGGAACGGGCCGCCAGAAGCGCACCGGCAACGTCCCCGCGGCGCTGTTCTGGCTCGTGGGCGCAGCGACCGTCGCCAACGTCGCGATCGCCGTCCTCTGGCGCTGAGACGCCCCACGCCGACCCCCGCCGCACACGGATGCCGCGGCCCCGCACCCCGGGGTCGCGGCATCCGTCGTAAGATGGACGACCGTGCGTCGCCGACACCGCCGACGCCGCCGGTGATTCCCGCGTCGAACGTCCGCCGCACCACCCCGCCTCGGATGTCCGCCCACCGGCACGCTCCCACGAGGGCGCTCACCCGTTCTCCCAGACAGGCATCACACCGCACATGTCCTCCGCCACCGCGGCACCCGCCGCGCCCGCGAACCCCCGCTCACGCGTCATCACCGCCAGCCTCATCGGCACGACGATCGAGTTCTACGACTTCTACGTCTACGCGACCGCCGCCGTCCTGGTCTTCCCCATCCTCTTCTTCCCGAGCGGCAACGAGACCACCTCGCTCCTGCTGTCGTTCAGCATCTTCGGCGCCGCGATGGTCGCCCGCCCGATCGGCGCCGTCGTCTTCGGCCACTTCGGCGACAAGTTCGGCCGCAAGGCGACGCTCGTCGCCTCGCTGCTGACGATGGGGATCGCGACCTTCCTCATCGGGCTGCTCCCCACCTTCGACGACATCGGCGTCTGGGCCGCGATCCTGCTGCTCGTGCTGCGACTCGCGCAGGGCTTCGCGCTCGGCGGCGAATGGTCGGGCGCCGCGCTCGTGGCGACCGAGAACGCGCCCAAGGGCAAGCGCGCCTGGTACGGCACGTTCCCGCAGCTCGGGGCGCCGATCGGCTTCATCATCGCCAACACGGTCTTCCTGGTGATCTACTTCCTGCTGCCACACCCCGACGGTCCGGCGCTGCGCTCGGAGGAGTTCCTGGCGTGGGGCTGGCGCGTGCCGTTCCTGTTCTCGGCGGTCATGGTCATCGTGGGCCTCTGGGTGCGCCTCAAGCTCGTCGAGTCGTCGAGCTTCGCCAAGGCCGAGAAGACCGGAGCGATCCGCAAGTTCCCGCTCGGCGCCGTCGTGCGCGGCCACTGGCGCGCGCTGATCCTCGGCACGTTCATCATGCTGGCGACCTACGTGCTGTTCTACCTGATGACGAGCTTCACCCTCGCCTACGGCACGAAGCCCACCCTCGAGGGCGCGCAGGCGACGGCCGAGGCCACCGGGGCCGCTTTCGACGCGGCTGCCTACGTCCCCGGTCTCGGGTTCGGCTTCACCGATTTCGTCATCATGCAGATCATCGGCGTCGTGTTCTTCGGCATCTTCACGCTGCTGTCCGGCCCTGTCGCCGACTCGATCGGACGCCGCACGCTGCTGATGTGGATCACGGCGGTCATCGCCGTGTTCGGCCTCCTCTTCACCGTGTTCCTGCTTCCGCAGCTGGACCCGAAGTTCACCGGGGCGCTCGTGCAGGCGTTCCTCGTGTTCGGGTTCATGCTGATGGGTGCGACGTTCGGGCCGATGGGCGCGCTGCTTCCCGAGCTGTTCCCCACGAACGTCCGATACACCGGATCGGCGATCTCGTACAACGTCTCGTCGATCCTCGGCGCGGCCCTCGCCCCCATCGTGGCGACCGCGCTGTGGGCGGCTGCGGGCGGTTCGCCCGTGCTCGTCGGCCTGTACCTGACCGCCTCGGCCGTGCTCACCTACATCGCCCTGTTCCTCTCGAAAGAGACGAAGGACATCGAGTACGACGGCAACATCGGAGAGGCCTCCCTCACGCGCTGACGCTGCGACTCGGAACGACGGATGCCGCGGGCCCTCGGGCTCGCGGCATCCGTCGTTCCGGCACCCGC
Source organism: Microbacterium arborescens (assembly GCA_036946435.1). Classification (GTDB taxonomy): domain Bacteria; phylum Actinomycetota; class Actinomycetes; order Actinomycetales; family Microbacteriaceae; genus Microbacterium; species Microbacterium arborescens_A. Next base: position 35,147 of record JAQIJE010000032.1, read on the forward strand.
CGCCAGTCGAGGAAGAGCGCGTGCAACCGCTTCGTGGTGAAGACCAGGCCGAGGGCGATCATCACGACGAAGTAGAGGACGTGCCACAGCATTCCGACCGAGAGCAGGCCGGTCGTCAGCCCGCGGATGAGTTCGACGCCGTGCCAGAGCGGCAGAGCCTGCACGATCACCTGCACCCACTCCGGGTAGACCGTGATCGGGTAGAACGTCGCCGAGAACAGGAACATCGGCAGTAGCACGAAGTTGATCCAGTCCATGTGCTGGAACGTCTTCATGTAGCTCGTGACCGCCATGCCCACGCTCGCGAAACCGAAGGCGATCAGCAGCACGGCGGGGAGCGCGAGCACCGCGGTCCAAGCGAGGTTGAGACCCAGCACCTGCATGATGATCATGAACCCGGTGGCGTAGACGAGCCCGCGCAGCAGCGCGTAGAGGATCTCGCCGAGGGCGACGTCGAGCGGACCGAGCGAGGTCGACAGCATCCCCTCGTAGAGCTTGCCGTAGTTCAGCTTGAAGAAGACGTTCCACGTCGAGTCGTACACGGCGCCGTTCATCGCCGAGACCGCGAGCAGCGCGGGCGCGATGTAGGCGGCGTACGGGACGGCGGTCCCCGTCGAGGTCTCGACGTCGCCGATCAGCGCGCCGAGCCCGATGCCGAGCGAGGCGAGGTAGAAGACGGGTTCGAAGAAGCCCGACAGCACGACGATCCAGCTCGAGGACCGGGCGGCGATGAGTCCGCGCTGAACGACCGCACCGGGGTTTCCCGCCCACAGTGCGCGGACGCCGCCGCGTCGCCCGGCCCGAGCCCCGTGTTCGATGGCCGCACTCATTTCGCGAGCCTCTCGGTGAAGACGCGCCGGCCCCACAGGTACCCGACGAGGGCGAGCGCGACGAGGTAGGCCGCGTGCACGACGAGCATGCCGGGGGCGATGTCCGCGCCGTAGGTCGCGGCGCGGCCCAGCTCGGCGCCGTGCCACAGCGGCGAGATCCACGCGATCCACTGCAGCCCGACGGGCAGCGTCTCGACCGGGTAGAACGTGCCCGAGAAGAGGAACATCGGCATGAAGACGAAGCGCTGGACGAGCGCGAACTGGCCCTTGTCGTCCTGGATCGACCCCGCGTAGGCCATGAGCGGGATACCGAACGCCACGCCCGCCGCGACGCCGGCGAAGATCGACAGCCATCCGGTCGCCGGGTCCGGTACGGCACCGAAGGGCAGCAGCCAGATGAAGAGGTAGTACGCGGCGACGGCGACGACCATGCGCGCGGTCGCCCCCACGATCACGCCGTTGGCGATCTGCGGGCTGGACAGCGCCGACGCGTTGAATCCGTAGAAGTAGCGCCGCCACTTGAACCCGGCCATGACCGGGTAGGTCATCTCCTCGGAGGCGACGGCGATCGCGGCCGTGACCAGCAGGGCGGGCGCGACGAACGGCAGGTAGCCGATCTCCTGCCCGTGCGAGGAGATCGGCACGGTGATGAGCGCCGCGAGCCCGACCGCGAGGCCGAGCAGGTACATGATCGGCTGCCCGACGGCGCCGACGACGATCGTCCAGCCGTAGGCGCGCATCGCGCGGATCATGTGCTCGGCGACGTACCAGGTTCCGTAGCGGCGGGGCTTGCGCCCGCCCGCCATCGCCTCGGCGCGCAGCTCGTCGAGCGTGGGGGTCTCGATCTGCGACGTCATTCGATCAGCGACCGTCCGGTCAGGCGCAGGAAGACGTCCTCGAGGCTCGAACGCCGCACGAGGCTCGTGATCGGCGTGAGGCCGGCCGCACCGACGCGTTCGAGGGCCGCCTCGCCGTCGTGCGCGTAGACGAGGATGCGGTCGGGCAGCACCTCGACGCGGTCGCCGATGCCCCGCAGCTGCTCCGCCGCCTGCGCGTTGCGGTCGGAACCGAAACGCACCTCGAGCACCTCGCGGCTCGAGTGCTCACGGATGAGCGACGAGGGCGTGCCCTCGGCCATGATGCGTCCCTTGTCGACGACGATCAGGCGGTCGCACAGCTGCTCGGCCTCGTCCATGTAGTGCGTCGTCAGCACGAGCGTCGTGCCGCGCTCCTTGAGCCGGAAGAGCCGGTCCCAGAGCACGTGACGTGCCTGCGGATCGAGCCCCGTCGTCGGCTCGTCGAGGAGCAGGATGCGCGGATCGTTGATGAGGCCGCGCGCGATGGTGAGTCGCCGCTTCATGCCGCCCGAGAGCTGGTCGACCTTGTTCTTGGCCTTGTCTTCGAGCTGCGCGAACGCCAGGAGCTCGTCGGCCTTCTGATGACAGACCTTGCCGGGCAGGCCGAAGTACCGGCCGTAGATGTAGAGGTTCTCGCGTGCGTTGAGCTCGCCGTCGAGGTTGTCCTGCTGCGGCACGACGCCCAGACGCGACCGGATCTCGGGTCCGTAACGGTCGGGGTCGAGCCCGAGGATCTGCAGGTCGCCGCCGCTGCGGGTCGATACGGCCCCGATCATCTTCATCGTCGTCGACTTGCCCGCCCCGTTGGGCCCCAGCAGGCCGAACGACTCCCCCGGCGCGACCTCGAACGAGAGATCGTCGACGGCCACGAAGTCGGGCTTGCCCTTGACGGCGTAGGTCTTGCGCAGCCGCTGAGCGGAGATGACGGATTCTGGCACGCGACAACACTAGCCAGGACGGACGACACCGGCCGCCGGACCGACGGGCCGCATCGCCGGAACGATGCGGGAGAATCGCGTGCATGGACCGCATCCTCACCACTCCCGCCGACCTCGACGCCGCTCTCGCCGCGGGTCGCTACCCCGACGGCGGCCCGGTGCGCGTGCTCGATGTCCGCTGGCGCCTCGATCGCCCCGACGGCCGGCCGGCGTATCTCGCCGGTCACATCCCGGGAGCGCGTTACGCCGACCTCGACGCCCAGCTCGCCGAGCACGGCGAGCCCGCCGCCGGGCGGCATCCGCTGCCCTCGGCCGGCCGGCTGCAGTCCGCCGTCCGCGACTGGGGCATCGACGACGGCGACACGGTCGTGGTCTACGACGACGGGGGCAACCTCTCCAGTGCCCGGGCCTGGTGGGTGCTGCGCGACGCCGGCATCGCCGATGTCCGCCTGCTCGACGGCGCGCTGCCCGCCTGGACCGAGGCCGGCCACGACCTCGAGACGGGCGAGCCGGATGCCGCGCCCGCCGGCTCCGCGACGGTCTCACCGGGAACACTGCCGCGCCTCGAGATCGACGCGGTGCTCGACTTCGCGCGCGAGGGCCTGCTCCTCGATGCGCGTGCCGGCGAGCGGTATCGCGGCGAGGTCGAGCCGATCGATCCGCGCGCGGGCCACATCCCCGGCGCGGTGTCGGCGCCGACCGCCGGCAATCTCGACGAGAGCGGACGTTTCCGCAGCCCGGACGAGCTGCGCGAACGCTTCACCGCCCTCGGCGCTCACCCCGGCGCCGTCGTCGGAGCATACTGCGGGTCGGGCGTGACGGCCGCTCACGAGGCGGTCGCCCTGGCCGTCGCCGGCTACGAACCGGTGCTCTACCCCGGCTCGTGGAGTCAGTGGTCGCAGCATCCCGATCTGCCGGTCGCCACGCGCGCCTGATCGCTACGCTGTCGGCATGACCATCGCGACGGCCGACCTCTACGACGCGCGCGGCGACGAGCTCGATTCACTGTCGTCGCCGCTGCTCGATCTGGGTGGGAGGACCGCGTTCGACGGCGCCGTCCGCACGGTGCGGTGCTATCGCGACAACGCCCTCGTCAAACAGGTGCTCGCCACTCCCGGCGACGGCGCCGTGCTCGTCGTCGACGGCGGCGGGTCGCTCGAATCGGCCCTCGTCGGCGACATCATCGCGGCATCCGCCGTCGACAACGGCTGGGCGGGCGTCATCGTGTACGGAGCGATCCGCGATCGGCTGGCGATCGCGGCCCTCCCGCTCGGCGTGAAGGCGCTCGGCTCGAACCCTCGGAAGAGCTCGAAGCACGGTACCGGCGCCGTCGACGTGCCCGTCGAGATCGAAGGGGTCGTCTTCGCGCCGGGTCGGCACGTGTGGGCTGACGCCGACGGCGTGCTCGTCGAACGCTGACACCGCGCCGCGCCCGGCTCGAGTCCGGCTCGAACGCAGCGGACGGGCGGGGCCCGGCGACTACGACATGCGCTCGAACGAGACCGCGTAGATGGTCGGGTCGCCGCTGAGGACGAGCACGACGCTCATCCCCGTCTGCTCGGTCGTCACGTCGAAGGCGATCGTGCTGTTGTCGCAGGTCACCGGCTCGCCGGCATCCGGGTCGTCGATCTCCCCCACCGTCAGGGTGATGACACCGCCTCCGCGGCAGGCGAGCTGGGCCTGGAAGCTGCCGGCCGGGAGCGAGGAGAACGTCGTGACGTGGCGCGGCGACGTGTTCTCGCTGAGCCACCCCGCGAGCGGGCCGGTGCCCGACGCGTCCGATGAACGCGGGACGGCGGTGTCGGCCCAGTCGCTGATCTCGTCGACCCGTATCGGGAGCTTCTCCTCGTCGCTGCGCGCGGCGTCGACCGGAGTCTCCGTCGGCGTGGGCGCGGCCGTCGACGAGGACGGCTCCGCCTGCGGCGCGTCCGTCCGGTCGGTGCACCCCACCAGCGACAGGGCGGCGATCGCGAGCCCGCCGACCAGTGCTGTCGTCTTCCGCTTCGTGATCCATCGCATCCCGGCACTCTCGCACCGATGGCGGACGCAGACAACCAGGTCGGCCCGCCGAGCAGGTGGTATTCGCGAGGCCGATCGCGTCGCAGGGACGAAGTACGGTCGAAGGTGACAGCTTCACAGAACCGAGGGAATCGCATGTCCGACACCCGCAGCCGCCTGCGCGGACGCCGCCGCACCGACGAAGGCCCCCGCGCCCGACTGTCGCAGCTGCTCCCCTATCTGTTCGAGCACAAGGGCGTGCTGGTCGTCGTCGCCGTCCTCAGCATCATCGAGGCGATCGCCACCCTCGGACAACCGCTCGTGGTCGGGCAGGTGATCGAGCGCGTGCAGGAGGGCGACGCCCTCGGCATCCTCGTCTGGGCGCTCGTGATCCTCGTCGTCGTCTCGTCGGCGATCGGCGCGTTCCAGCACTACCTGCTCCAGCGCACGGGGACCGCCGTCGTGTTCTCGAGCCGCCGCCGACTCATCGCACGCCTGCTCCGCCTGCCCGTCTCGGAGTTCGACGCCCGTCGCACCGGCGACCTCGTCTCGCGCGTGGGCACCGACACGACGCTGCTGTACGCCGTGCTCACGCAGGGCCTCGCCGACTCGGTCGGCAACGCGCTCATCTTCGTCGGCGCCATCGTCGCGATGCTCTTCATCGACCCGCTGCTGCTGCTGCTCATCGTCATCGTGATCGGGGCCTCGGTCGCCGTCGTGGTGGGCCTGAGCACCCGCATCCGTCGCGCGACGCGAGAGCAGCAGGAACGTGTCGGCGAACTCGCCTCGGGCGTCGAGCGGGCCATCGGCTCGATCCGGACGATCCGCGCCGCCGGGGCGACCGAGCGCGAAGAGGCCGGCGTCGCCGACGCCGCCCGGCAGGCCTACGACGCGGGTGTGCGGGTCGCGAAGGCCTCGGCGCTCGTCGTCCCCGTCGCGGGCGTCGCGCTGCAGCTGTCGCTGCTCGTCGTGCTGGGCGTCGGCGGCTTCCGCGTGGCATCCGGCGCCATCTCGATCGCGAGCCTCGTGACGTTCGTGATGTTCCTCTTCTTCCTCGTGCAGCCGCTGGCCTCGTTCCTCGGGGCGATCACCTCGGTCAACCAGGCGCTGGGCGCGCTCGGCCGCATCCAGGAGGTGCTCGATCTGCCCCCGGAGGACGCCGACGACGCGGATGCCGCGGCCTCGGCCGCCCCGCACGGGGACCCCGAGACGGCCATCGAGTTCCGCGACGTGCACTTCGGCTATCCGGCCGCGGTGATCGCCGCCCGCCGGTCGGCCTCGGACGAGGCGCTGCGCACGCTCGCCGATGCCCGCGTCGACACGTCCGCCGTCGTCGCGGTCGCCGCGGACGACGCCGAGACCCCCCTGCCGGCCGACGAAGATGCGCGTGGGCGGGACGCCGCCGACGGCGAGGTGCTCCGCGGCGTCAGCTTCCGCGTGCCGCGGGGGGCCCGCGTCGCGCTCGTCGGCCCCTCGGGTGCGGGCAAGTCCACGACGCTCGCCCTCATCGAACGGTTCTACGACGTCACCGGCGGTGCCGTCCTCGTCGGCGGCGACGACATCCGCTCGATGCCCCGCCACGAGCTGCGGGCGCAGCTCGGCTACGTCGAGCAGGACGCGCCGACCCTCGCCGGCACGATCGCCGACAACCTGCGACTGGCCTCGCCCGAGGCCACCGACGCCGACTGCGAGCGCGTCCTGCGGGCGGTGAACCTCGGCGAGGTGCTCGAGCGCAGCGAGCTGGGGTTGGAGGCGCCCGTCGGCGAGGCCGGGGTCATGCTCTCGGGCGGCGAGCGCCAGCGTCTCGCGATCGCGCGCGCCCTGCTGGCGGCGCCGCCGATCCTGCTGCTCGACGAGTCGACGTCGTCGCTCGACGGCCTCAACGAACAGCGGATGCGCGAGGCGATCGACGCCGTCGCGACCGGCCGCACGCTCGTCGTGATCGCGCACCGCCTCTCGACCGTCGTCGACAGCGACGTGATCGTCGTGCTCGACCACGGCCGCGTCGTCGGACAGGGCACCCACTCCGAGCTCGTCGCAACGGTGCCCCTGTACCGCGACCTCGCGAAGCACCAGCTCCTGGTCTGACCCCCGCCCCGCCCCCGCCCCCGCCCCGAACCGCGAGACGTCACTCGCGCCCCGAGACCCCGGGGCGAACCCACCCTCTCGGGGCGAGAGTGAGGTCTCGCGGGTCGAGAGGGTGGGCGTCAGGCGCGGTGGCCGAGGCGGTAGCGCAGGGCCTCGAGCTCGGAGCGCAGCGCCGCCGGCATCCGGTCGCCGAAGGTGTCGTAGAACTCCTCGGTCAGCTCGGCCTCGCGCAGCCACGACGCCGTGTCGACCGCGAAGAGCTCGTCAAGGTCGCGCTCCGGCACCTCGATGCCGTCGAGGTTGAGGTCGGCCGGGTGCGGAAGGCGTCCGATCGGGCTGTCGACCGCACCCACCTCGCCGTCCAGACGCCGGACGATCCAGTCGATGACCCGCGAGTTGTCCCCGAATCCGGGCCACAGGAACCGGCCGTCGCCGCCCTTGCGGAACCAGTTCACCTGGAACACCCGGGGCGCGCGGTCGAAGCGCAGCTTCTGTCCGACCCGCAGCCAGTGCGCGAAGTAGTCGCCCATGTTGTAGCCGCAGAACGGCAGCATCGCGAACGGGTCGCGTCGCAGCTCCCCGACGGTCCCCTCGGCGGCGGCCGTGCGCTCCGACGAGATGGTCGAGCCGATGAACACCCCGTGCGTCCAGTCGGTCGCCTCGACGACCAGGGGCACGTTCGTCGCACGGCGCCCGCCGAACAGGATGGCGTCGAGCGGCACCCCCCTCGGCGGCATCCCAGTCCGGGGCGATCTGCGGGCACTGCGCGGCACGGACGGTGAAGCGCGAGTTGGGGTGCGCGGCGGGTCGGCCCGACGACGGGGTCCAGGGCTTGCCCTCCCAGTCGGTCAGCTCGGCGGGCGCCTCGTCGGTCAGTCCCTCCCACCAGACGTCGCCGTCGGGGCGCAGCGCCACGTTCGTGAAGATCGTGTTGCCCCACAGGGTCTCGACCGCGGTGACGTTGGTCGACTCGCCCGTCCCCGGCGCGACGCCGAAGAACCCGGCCTCCGGGTTGATCGCCCAGAGTCGGCCGTCCGGTCCCGGCCGGAGCCATGCGATGTCGTCGCCGAGGGTCTCGACCCGCCAGCCCGGGATCGTCGGGCGCAGCATCGCGAGGTTGGTCTTGCCGCAGGCCGAGGGGAACGCCGCCGCGACGTGGTACTTCCGCCCCCGCGGGTCGATGACGCGGATGAGCAGCATGTGCTCGGCGAGCCACCCCTCGTCGCGACCGATCACCGAGGCGATGCGCAGGGCGAAGCACTTCTTGGCGAGGATCGCGTTGCCGCCGTAGCCCGAGCCGAACGACCACACCTCGAGGGTGTCGGGGAAGTGCACGATGTACTTCTCGTCGTTGCACGGCCACGCGACGTCCTGCTCCCCCCGCCGCCAGCGGCGCCCCGACCGAGTGCACGGTCTTCACCCACGGCTTGCCGGCGGCGATCTCGTCGAGCACCGCGGCGCCGACGCGGGTCATGATGCCGATGGATGCCACGGCGTAGGCGCTGTCGGTGATCTGGACGCCGATGTGCGACAGCGGTCCGCCCACGGCCCCCATCGAGAACGGCACGACGTACATCGTGCGTCCGCGCATCGAACCGGCGAACAGGGGCGTGATGGTCTCGCGCATCTCCCGCGGGTCGGCCCAGTTGTTGGTCGGGCCGGCATCGGCCTCGTCCTCGGAGGCGATGAACGTGCGCCCCTCGGTGCGAGCGACGTCGCTCGGGTGCGAGCGAGCCAGGTACGACCCCGGACGCCACTCGGGATTGAGCTTGATGAGCTTGCCCTCGTCGACCATCTGCCGCAGCAGCGCGTCGTTCTCGGCGGCCGATCCGTCGACCCAGTGCACGTGGTCGGGCTCCGTGAGCCGGGCGATCTCGTCGACCCAGGCGGCGAGCTCGGCGAGCGGGCCGGATGCCGCGGCGGGCCGGATGCCGTGCACGCGGCGGGGCCGGTGGGCGGCGAGGGTACTCGGGGCGCTGCCGGAGGCGGTCCGGGAGAAGAGGTCTGCGATGGCCATGTCGGTCTCCTGTATCGGCGATGAGATCGGGGTACGACCGAGTTCAGCGCATGAAGCGCGAGCTTTACGCGGCATCCGCTGTTCAAGAATTGTGAATCTTTCGCTATGGTCAAGGAATGGCCGCATCCGGAATCGAACTGGCGACCCTCGGGCACCGCATCCGTCATCACCGCACCGCGCGCGGACTGACCCTCGACGAGCTCGGCGCCGAGGTCGGGGTCGCCGGCAGCCAGCTCAGCCTCATCGAGAACGGCCGCCGCGAACCGAAGCTGTCGCTGCTGCAGGCGATCGCCGCGGCGACCGGAACCGATGTCGCCGACCTCCTCTCGCCCGAGCCGCCGAACCGCCGGGCGGCGCTCGAGCTCGAACTCGAACGGGCGCAGACGAGCCCCGTCTTCCGTCGGCTCGGCATCGCACCCGTGCGCGCGGGCAAGACCATGAGCGACGACACGCTCGAGTCGGTGCTCGGGCTGCATCGCGAGCTCCAGCGCCGCGAGCGCGAGGCGATCGCCACCCCCGAAGAGGCCCGGCGCGCCAACACCGAGCTGCGCCTGCGGATGCGCGACGCCGCCAACTACCTGCCCGACATCGAGCGCCTCGCCGAGAAGCAGCTGAAGGCCGCCGGGCACGTCTCGGGCGCCCTGACCCACCGCACCGTGAGCATCATGGCCGAGCAGCTCGGTTTCGAGCTCATCTACGTCGGCGACCTCCCCCACTCCGCCCGCTCGGTCATCGACCTCGAGAACGGCCGCATCTACCTGCCGCCCGCCTCGATCCCCGGGGGCCACGGCCTGCGTTCGATGGCGCTGCAGGCGATGGCGCACCGCCTGCTCGGGCACACTCCCCCCGAGCGACTACGCCGACTTCCTGCAGCAGCGCCTCGAGATCAACTATTACGCGGCGTGCTGCCTCATGCCCGAGACGGCGTCGGTGGCGTTCCTGACGCAGGCGAAGAAGGACCGCAACCTCGCCGTCGAGGACTTCCGCGACGCGTTCGGGGTGACCCACGAGGCGGCCGGCATGCGCATGACCAACCTCGTGACGACGCACCTCGGCATTCCCCTGCACTTCCTGCGCGTCGACGGCGCGGGCGCCATCACGCGCGTGTACGAGAACGACGGGCTGCCCCTGCCGATGGACGTCACCGGCAGCGTCGAGGGCCAGGTGGTGTGCCGGCGCTTCTCGGCGCGCTCGGCGTTCGAGGAGCAGAACCGCACCGTCGAGCACTACCAGTACACCGACACCCCGGGCGGCACCTTCTGGTGCTCGAGTCAGACCGGCACGACCGCCGAGGGCGAGTTCTCGATCACCGTCGGCGTGCCCTTCGACGACGCCCGCTGGTTCCGTGGCCGCGAGACCCAGAAGCGCGCGACGTCGACGTGCCCCGACGAGTCGTGCTGCCGCCGACCGGCGCCCGATCTCACCGCGCGGTGGCAGGGCAAGGCCTGGCCGAGCGCTCGCGTGCACATGCAGATGTTCTCGCCGCTGCCGCGCGGCGCCTTCCCCGGCGTCGACGACGGCGAGGTCTACGCCTTCCTCGACCGCCACGCCGCCGGCTGACCTCGGCGGGGGTCCACCCCTCCGAGGTCCCACTTGGGCGGGGTATGAGCCGCGCTTACCCGGCTCAAGTGGGACCTCGCGGGGTCGAGCAGCCCCGAGACGGCGTAACACGACGACCCGCGCGCGCCGCACCGCCGGGCAGGGGCGAGAATGGATGCTGCCGCCGGCGACAGCACGCCGATGCGCGGCATCCGCACCCGGAGGTCTCCGATGTCCCGCTCTCTCGTCCGCGTCGCCGTCGTCGGCGCCGCCGCCCTCGCGCTCGCCCTCACCGGGTGCTCGTCCTCGGCCGCTCCCGCCGCCTCGGGCGACGCGGCATCCGGACCCGCGGCGGAGGACTACGTCACCCCCGGCAAGCTCACCTTCGCCACCGGCGAGACGGCCTACGAGCCGTACTTCATCGACGACGACCCCGAGTCGGGCGAAGGGTTCGAGGCCGCCGTCGCCTACGCCGTCGCCGACGAGCTCGGCTTCGCGCACGACGACGTCGTGTGGGTGCGCACGAGCTTCGAGGCCGCGATCGCGCCGGGCCCGAAGAGCTTCGACATCAACGTCCAGCAGTACACGATCACCGACGAGCGCAAGCAGGGCGTCGACTTCTCGTCGCCCTACTACTCCGCGAGCCAGTCGATCGTCGCGATCCGGGGCGGCGCGGCCGACGGCGTCTCGGACATCGCGGGGCTGACGAACCTCACGATCGGCGCGATGGCCAACTCCACGAGCGCGCAGACCCTCGCCGAGGTCGCACCCGACGCCGAGGCGCGCCTCTACAACTCGAACGAGGATGCCGTCGCCGCCCTCGGCGCCGGTCAGATCGACGCGATCGTGCTCGACACGCCCACCGCCTACCTGGCGGTGAACTTCTACATCGAGAACTCCTTCTTCGTCGGCGAGTTGCCGAAGGCGGGCATTTCGGACGAGTGGGGACTGCTGCTCGCGAAGGACTCGCCGCTCACCCCGGCCGTGACGGCCGCCGTCGACGAGCTGCGCGAGGACGGCACGCTGGCCGAGCTCGAGCAGAAGTGGCTCTCAGGGCTCACGGAGGGCGTGACGCTCCTCCAGTGAGGGCGCGCTAGCGTTCATCCGTGACCTCTCCTGCCCCGAGCGCGCTCGAACTCGAGCGCCGCGCGTATCGGCGCGGCCGCGAACGACGGTCGGTGCTGCTCGCGGTCGCCTCGACCCTCGTCTTCGCGGCCGTCGTCTGGGTGACGGTCATCAACACCGAGGGCTGGGCGACGGTTCAGCGCAGCTTCTTCGACCCGACGGTCGCACTGCAGGCGCTTCCCGAGGTCTGGCGCGGCTTTCTCGTGAACCTGCAGGTGCTCGGCATCTCGGTGTTCACCGTCGCGGCGGTCGCCCTGCTGCTCGCGCTGCTGCGGACGCTCCGCGGACCGGTCTTCTTTCCGCTCCGTCTGATCGCGGCCGCGTACACCGATCTGTTCCGCGGGCTGCCGTTCGTCATCGTCCTGTACCTCGTGGGGTTCGGGCTGCCGACGATCCTCGGTGCGCGCATCGACCCGGTGCTGCTCGGCGTCCTGGCGATCACGCTGACCTATTCGGCGTACGTCGCGGAGGTCGTGCGGGCGGGCATCGAGTCGGTGCATCCGTCGCAGCGGCTCGCCGCGCGAGCGCTCGGGCTCAGCTACCCCCAGGCGCTGCGGCGAGTCGTCCTGCCCCAGGCGCTCCGCAAGATGACGCCCCCGCTGATGAACGACTTCATCTCGATGCAGAAGGACGTCGGGCTCATCTCGATCCTCGCCGCGTTCGATGCGATCGCCGAGGCCCGTGGCGTCGTCGCGACCACCTACAACTTCACGCCCTACGTCGTGGCGGGCGTGCTGTTCGTGCTGCTCGCGATCCCGACCATCCGCCTCACCGACTGGTACACGGCGCGGCTCCGCCGTCGCGAGCAGACGGGATCGGTGCTGTGAGCCCGGCCGTCGACGTGCTGCGCGCCCGCGGCATCCGCAAGTCCTTCGGCGAGAAGGAGGTGCTGCGCGGCGTCGACGTCTCGCTCGCGCAGCACGAGGTCGTGGCGCTGATCGGTGCGAGCGGGTCGGGCAAGTCGACGCTGCTCCGCTGCCTGGGACTGCTCGAGCCCATCGACGACGGGCAGATCCTGCTCGCGGGCGACGACATCTCCGATCCGCGGGTCGATGCGAACGCCGTGCGGGCGCGGCTGGGGGCCGTGTTCCAGAGCTACAACCTGTTCCCGCACCTCTCGGTGCTCGACAACGTCACGCTCGCTTCGCGCGTCGTGCACCGGATGCCGCGGCGGGCGGCCGAGTCGCGTGCCCGCGAGCTCCTCGACCGCATCGGCCTGGCTGACAAAGCGGGCGAGCACCCCGACCGGCTCTCGGGCGGGCAGCAGCAGCGCGCGGCCATCATCCGGGCGATCGCGACGGATCCCGAGGTGCTGCTGCTCGACGAGATCACCTCGGCGCTCGACCCCGAGCTCGTCGGCGAGGTGCTCGAGCTCGTGCGCGATCTCGCGGTGAACGGATCGACGATCCTGATGGCGACGCACGAGATGGCGTTCGCCCGGGATGTGGCCGATCGCGTCGTGTTCCTCGACGAGGGTGTCATCGTCGAGGAGGGCGAGCCGGCCGACGTGTTCGGCGCGCCGCGCGAGGCGCGTACGCGCGCGTTCCTCGCCCGCTTCCTGCTCTGACCCGCAGACCATCACGTCGACTCGCCACGAAACGCGGATGCCGCACCGCCTGCACCCGCGGTTCGTGGCGAGCCGACGGCGCGCCGGGCCTGGCCGGGCCGGGCCGGGCCGGCGGGGGCCTGGCGGGTCAGGCGCTCGCGCGCTCGGCGGCCTCGACGACGTTGGTCATGAGCAGCGCGACGGTCATCGGGCCGACGCCGCCCGGGTTCGGCGAGAGGAACCCGGCGACCTCGGCCACGTCGGGCGCGATGTCGCCGAAGACGCGGCTCTTGCCGGTCTCGGGGTCGACCTCCCGCGTGACGCCGACGTCGAGCACCGCGGCGCCCGGCTTGACGTCCGCCGCCGCGACGAGATGCTTGACCCCCGCGGCACCGACGATGACGTCGGCCTCGCGCAGGTGCGCGCCGAGGTCGGCCGTTCCGGTGTGGGTGAGGGTGACGGTGGCGTTGATCTCGCGGCGGGTCAGGAGCAGGCCGATGGAACGGCCGATCGTGACGCCGCGGCCGACGACGACGACGTTCTTGCCTGCGAGGTCGTAGCCGTTGCGCTGCAGCAGCTCGATGACGGCGCGCGGCGTGCAGGGCAGCGGCGTCGTGATGGGGTCGTTGACGTTGAGGACGAGACGCCCGAGGTTGACGGGGTGCAGGCCGTCGGCGTCCTTGGCGGGATCGATGCGCTCGAGGATGCGGTCGGTGTCGAGGTGCTTCGGCAGCGGCAGCTGCACGATGTAGCCGTGGCAGGTCGGGTCGGCGTTGAGGCGGTCGATGACTTCTTCGACCTCTTCCTGCGTCGACTCGGCGGGCAGCTCGACCTGGATCGAGTTCATGCCGACCGCCTCGGACTCGCGGTGCTTCATCCCGACGTACAGCTGGGATGCCGGGTCGGCGCCGACGAGCACCGTCGCGATTCCCGGGGTGACGCCCCGCGCGCGCAGCGCCGCGACGCGCTCGGTCAGTTCGGTCTTGATCGCAGCGGCGGTGGCCCGCCCGTCGAGCTTCTGCGCGGTCATATCGTTCTCCGTTCGGGTGCACCCCGCCCCGTCCCGCACCCCCGCCCGAACCGCGAGACCCCAGTCGCGCCCCGAGACGATGGGGCGACGCCGGGCTCTCGGGGCGAGAGTGAGGTCTCGCGGGTCGAGGGGGCGGGGCGGGCGGGCGGGGGTTACTGCTGCAGCGAGGGGTAGAGGGGGAAGGCGGCGGTGAGCGTGGCCACGCGGGCGCGGAGGGCCTCGAGGTCGGCGCCGGGCAGCAGCGCGAGCGCGATGATGTCGGCGACCTCGGTGAACTCGGCGTCGCCGAACCCGCGCGTGGCCAGCGCCGGCGTGCCGATGCGCAGGCCCGAGGTGACCATCGGGGGACGCGGGTCGTTCGGCACCGCGTTGCGGTTCACGGTGATGTGGATCTCGTGCAGGAGGTCCTCGGCCTGCTTGCCGTCGAGCTCCGCCTCGCGCAGGTCGACGAGCACGAGGTGCACGTCGGTGCCGCCCGAGCGGACGGCGATGCCGGCATCGGCGACGTCCTGCTGCGTGAGACGCTCGGCGAGGATCGACGCGCCGCGGACGGTGCGCTCCTGGCGCTCCTTGAACTCCGGCGTCGCGGCGAGCTTGAACGCCGTGGCCTTCGCGGCGATGACGTGCATGAGCGGACCGCCCTGCTGGCCCGGGAACACCGCGGTGTTGATCTTCTTGGCGAGGTCGGCGTCGTTGGTGAGGATGATGCCCGAGCGCGGTCCGCCGATGGTCTTGTGCACCGTCGACGAGACGACGTGGGCGTGCGGCACGGGCGAGGGGTGCACGCCCGCGGCCACGAGACCGGCGAAGTGCGCCATGTCGACCCACAGGTAGGCGCCGACCTCGTCGGCGATCGCGCGGAAGGCGGCGAAGTCGAGCTGACGCGGGTAGGCCGACCAGCCGGCGATGATGACCTTCGGCTTGTGCTCGAGGGCGAGGCGGCGCACCTCGTCCATGTCGATGAGCGAGGTCTCGGGGTCGACGCCGTACGCGACGATGTCGTAGAGGCGGCCCGAGAAGTTGATCTTCATGCCGTGCGTGAGGTGTCCGCCCTGGTCGAGCGCGAGGCCGAGCAGCGTGTCGCCGGGGCGGGCGATCGCGTGCAGCACGGCCGCGTTGGCGGTCGCACCCGAGTGCGGCTGGACGTTGGCGAACTCGGCGCCGAACAGCGACTTCGCCCGCTCGATGGCGAGCTCCTCGGCGACGTCGACCTCTTCGCAGCCGCCGTAGTAGCGGCGCCCGGGATACCCCTCGGCGTACTTGTTGGTGAGCACGGAGCCCTGCGACTGCAGCACCGAGACGGGCACGAAATTCTCGGACGCGATCATCTCGAGGTAGCCGCGCTGGCGGTCGAGCTCGCGCTCGAGCACCTGTGCGATCTCGGGGTCGACCTCGGCGAGCGGGGCGTTGAAGTACGAATCGGTCATGACGATCTCCAGACGACGGCTTTCGGGACGGATTTCACTAGCAGAGAAGTTCCACATCGGCCCAGGCGTGCGGTCGAATGCCGTGTCGGTCGCTCCCCGGTGGTGGCCCACCTCAACGCCAGTCGCGACGCGTCGAGCATAACGGATGCCGCGCTGGTACGCTGGCCCGAATCGGTTTGTTAGGTTTCCTTACAGATGGGTGCGCGATGACGTCGCTGCCATTGGTCCCCCTGCCGCGCTCGTTCCGGGCCGTCGACGGGGCGCCGTTCGTCCTGGGCGACGACGTCCGCATCGCCGGGGACACGGATGCCGCGGACGCGCTGCGTCGCCTCGTCACGACGCGCACCGGCCTGCACCCGAGGGTGACGGAGACGACCGATCCGGCATCGCGACGCATCGTCCTCGCCGTCGACGGCGACGGGCCCGCCGAGTCGCATCGCCTGCGCGTGGCGGCCGACCGCGTCGAGCTCGCCGCGGCCGACGCCGCCGGCCTGTTCTACGGCGCGCAGACCCTCGGTCAGCTCATCGCCGGATCGGCCGAGGGATGGACGATCCCCGCGATCGAGGTGGACGACGCCCCCCGCTTCGCCTACCGCGGCGTCATGCTCGACGTCGCCCGGCACTTCCACGACGTCGGCACGGTCACCGCCTATCTGGAGCGCGCCGCCAGCCTGAAGTTCAACGTCCTCCACCTGCACCTGAGCGACGATCAGGCCTGGCGCCTCGAGCTGAAGCGCCGCCCCGGGCTGACGACGCTCGGCTCCGACAACGCCGTCGGCGGCGACCCCGGCGGCTTCTACACCCAGGACGACTACCGCGCGATCGTCGCCCACGCGGCGGCGCATCACATGACCGTCGTCCCGGAGTTCGACATGCCGGGCCACACCCACGCGGTGGGCCTGGCGTACCCCGAGATCGCCGCGGCGCCGGCCGTCGTGCACGGCGAGGTCCCGGCCGAAGACGCACCGGTCGCGGGTGAACCGTACCGCGGCACGGGGGTGGGGTTCTCGTCGCTGCGCATCGGCACCCCCGAGACCGACGCGTTCGTCGTCGACGTGCTCACCGAGCTCGCCGAGCTGACCCCCGGCCCGTACCTGCACTTCGGCGGCGATGAGGCGCACGGCACCCCCGCCGACGAGTTCGCGGCCTTCGTGGTCCGCGCGTCGCAGATCGTCGCGGGTCTCGGCAAGACGCCGATCGCCTGGCACGAGGCGGGCGCGGCGAGCGGTCTCGCCGCGGGGACGATCGGGCAGTACTGGGGCTTCGTCCGTCCCGTCGACGGCGCCGACGATCGGGCACGGACCTTCGTCTCGGGCGGCGGACGGGTGATCCTCTCGCCCGCGGACGCCGTCTACCTCGACATGAAGCCGGATGCCGCGGCATCCCTCGGCCTGACCTGGGCGAACGGCCCCACGAGCCTCGAGCGCGCGTACGCGTGGGAGCCGCTCGAGGTCGTCGCCGGTCTCGAGGAGTCCGACGTGCTGGGCGTCGAGGCACCGCTGTGGACCGAGACGGTGCGAAGCCTCGACGACATCGACGCCCTCGCCTTCCCGCGGATCGCCGCAGCCGCCGAGGCCGCCTGGTCTCCGGCCGCCGGCAGCACGCCGGCGCGATCGTGGGAGTCCTTCCGCAGGCGGGTCGGCGGCCTCGGACCGCTCTGGACGACGCTCGGCATCCGCTTCCCCGCCTCGCCGGAGGTGTCGTGGACGCTGTGAGCCGCATCGTCCATTCGGCGCACCTCGTCGACGCCGGGCGCGAGACCCCCGACGCGTGGCTGCTGATCCGCGACGGGCGCGTCGCCGCCCGGGGTGTCGGTGACGGCTGGCGGGCTGCCGCCGACCCGGCCACCGAGGTCGTCGACGCCGTCGAGACGGCCGGGAACGGCGCGGTGCTGGTGCCGGGATTCATCGACATCCACGGCCACGGCGGCGGCGGACACGCGTACGACGACGGCGTCGAGGCCGTCCGGGCGGCGCGCGCGCTGCACCGGGAGCACGGCACGACCCGGGCGGTCGTCTCGCTCGTCACCGCCACGATCGACCAGCTCGCGCAGCGGGTGGCGGCCGTCGCCGACCTCGCGGCCACCGACGAGACGGTGCTCGGATCGCACCTCGAGGGCCCGTTCCTCGACCCGGGCCATCACGGCGCCCACGACCCCGCTCTCCTCGTGACACCCGCCCCCGACGCGGTCGAACGCCTGCTCGCCGCCGGACGCGGCACGGTGCGCCAGGTCACGATCGCGCCCGAGCTGCCGGGCGCCCTCGCCGCCGTCGAGACCATCGTGCGCGCGGGCGCGGCCGCAGCGGTCGGCCACACCGACGCCGACGCCGACGTGTCGCTGCGCGCGTTCGACGCCGGCGCGACGATCCTCACGCACGCCTTCAACGCGATGCCGGGGCTGCACCACCGCGCCCCCGGCCCGGTCGGCGCGGCGACGCGCGACCCACGGGTCACACTCGAGATCATCGCCGACGGCGTCCACCTCGCCCCCGAGATCGTGCGGATCGCCTTCGCCGCCGCCCCCGGCCGCGTCGCGCTCGTGACCGACGCGATGGCCGCGGCCGGCTCCGCCGACGGCGACTATCTGCTCGGCGCTCTCGAGGTACGCGTCGAGAACACCGTCGCGCGCCTCGCCGACGGCACGATCGCGGGCTCGACCCTCACGCAGGATGCGGCGCTGCGCACCGCCGTCGCCGCCGGGGTGGCGCTCGCCGACGCGGTCACGGCGCTCACCAGCACGCCGGCCCGGGCGATCGGGCGACCCGATCTGGGCAGCCTCGCCGTCGGCGCGCCCGCCGACGCGGTCCTCCTCGACGACACGCTGCACGTGCGCCGCGTCTGGACCGGACGGGCGTGAGCCCGAGCCGGAGCCGCACCGCTCCGCCGCGTTCCCCGGCGAGCGCGGCGGGCGACGCGCCTAGAATCGGAGGCATGTCCGACATGCCGAACGTGCGCCCCGCGGCGCCCGAAGCACCGCAGGCGCCGGGCACCCGCCCCGCACTCTCCGCGATCGATCTGCTCGCCTTCGCGTGCCAGCTCTTCGCCTTCGTCACCTTCGCGATCTGGGGCTTCGCGGCATGGGACTTCCCGGTCAACATCGTCGCCGGCATCGGAGCCCCGGTCGCGGCGATCCTCCTGTGGGCCCTGTTCGTCTCGCCGCGCGCCGTGCTCGTCGTCCACCCGTTCGTGCGCGCCCTCGTCGAGCTCTTCGTCTACGCCTCGGCCACGATCGCGTGGTGGAGCATGGGGCACGCCTGGATCGGACTCGTCTTCGGCGTGCTCGCCGTGACCTTCGGACTTCTCGCCGGGCGCCGGCGCCTGGCATGACGACGGGCGGCATCGTCGAGCGGCTCGTCGCCGAGCTGGGCGATCGCGTCGACCTCTCGGATGCCGCGCTCGCGGTCGCCCGTGCCGACAAGTCGGGGCACGTCGCCGCGGGCTCGCCGCTCGCCGTCGTCCACGCGCGGTCGGTCGCCGACGTGCAGACCACCCTGCGCCTCGCCTCCGAGACCGGGACCCCCGTCGTCCCCCGCGGTGCGGGGACGGGCCTCGCGGGCGGCGCGAACACGGGCCCCGGCGAGATCGGGCTGTCGCTGCGCGCGATGGACCGCATCCTCTACATCCGCCCCGACGACCTCGTCGCCGTCGTCGAGCCCGGCATCCTCAACGCCGACCTGAACGCCGCTCTCGCCCCGCACGGGCTGTGGTGGGCGCCCGATCCGGCGAGCCGCGACATCTCCACCGTCGGCGGGAACATCGCCACGGGGGCGGGCGGTCTGCTGTGCGCGAAGTACGGCGTCGTGCGCGATGCCGTCCTGGGGGTCGACCTCGTCCTCGCCGACGGCCGCCTGCTGCGCCTCGGCCATCGCACCGTGAAGGGCGTGACGGGACTCGACCTCACCTCGCTCGTGATCGGCTCGGAGGGCATCCTCGGCGTCGTGGTCGCCGCGACCCTGAAGCTCCGGCGTCTGGTGCCCGGGCAGGCCCGGACGATCGCCGCGACGTTCGCCGATGTGCGGTCGGCCGCCGTCGCCGCCTCGGCGGTGACCGCCGCCGGCATCCAGCCCGCGATCATGGAGCTGATGGATGCGACCTCCCTCGCGGCCTCGCACCGGCTGCTCGGTCTCGCCGCCCCCGAGCCCGGACGCTCGCAGCTGACCGTCCAGACCGACGGTCCCGCCGCCACAGCGGAGGCCGAGGCCGTCGTCGCGGTGCTCGAGGGCTCCGGTGGCACGGTGCGCCTCGCCGCCGACGACGCCGAGGCCGAGCAGCTGTGGACGGTGCGCCGCTCGATGCACCCCGCGATGGAGACCCTCGGCACCGCCCTGATCGAGGACGTCTCGGTGCCGCGCAGCGCGCTGCCCGCGATGTTCGACGAGATCTCCCGCATCGAAGCGCGCTTCGGGCTGACGATCCCCACCGTGTGCCACGCCGGCGACGGCAACCTGCATCCCAACTTCATCTTCGACGGCGCCGAGGTGCCGGACGTGATCTGGGATGCCGCGGAGGACCTGTTCCAGTCGGCACTCCGGCTCGGCGGCACCCTGACGGGAGAGCACGGCGTGGGCATCCTCAAGCGCCGATGGCTCGCCGACGAACTGGGCGAGGACCAGTGGGAGCTGCAGCGTCGGGTCGCCCGGGTCTTCGACCCCGCCGGCATCCTCAACCCGGGCAAGGTCTTCGAGCCGCGCGACGGGGCGCGAGCGTGAGCGGTGTCGAGAAGGTCGTCCGGGTGAGCGCCGCCGTCGTCACCGACGGCAGCGGCCGCACCCTGCTCGTGCGCAAGCGCGGCACCGAGCGCTTCATGGCCCCCGGCGGAAAGCCCGAGCCCGGCGAGACGGCGGCCGAGGCCCTCGTCCGCGAGCTCCACGAGGAGCTCGGCGTCGTCGTCGACGTCGCCGGGCTCTCCTACCTCGGGCGCTTCGAGTCCGAGGCCGCCAACGAGCCGGGCTTCCGCGTCGTGGCCGAGGCGTTCGCCCTCACCCTCGCCCCGTCCACGGTCAGCGCCGCCGCCGAGATCGCCGAGGCGAGGTGGCTGACGGCCGACGAGGCCGCGGCCCTCCCGCTTGCGCCGCTGAGCACGGAGCACCTCCTGCCCCTCGCCTGGGTCTGACCCCGCGTCATCCGGCGCCGCCCTCGCGCCAGCCCACCCAGCCCACCCAGCTCGCGAGTCAACGCGCTGCGCGCGAGTCCATGCCGTGCAGGGCGTTGACTCGCGCGCAGCGCGTTGACTCGCGGGCTGGGGCTGGCGAGGGTCAGGCGGGGGCTGGCGCGGGGGCGGTGAGGGCGGCGCCGAGCGCGCCGACGGCGACGCCGGCGGGCACGGGCACGATCCGGTCGTCGAGACGCAGCGAGCGCAAGAACGGGGATGCGGCCGACGCCGACGCCAGCGCCGTGCGCACAGGGGCGAGCAGCCGCTCGCCGAGCGCCGCGACGCCACCCCCGACCACGACCGCATCGACGTCGGCGGTCAACACGAGCAGCTGCGCGGCGGCGGCGACCGCGCGCACGAGGTCGCGACGCAGCTCGAGGGCCCGTGCGTCGCCGGCATCCGCCGTGTCGAACACGGCGCGCACCGGCAAGTCGTCGGTCGCTCCCCAGCGGGCCGCGACGGCGCCCCCGCCGGCGAACGCCTCGATGCAACCGCGCTGTCCGCATCGGCAGCGGGGTCCGGCGGGATCGATCGACACGTGGCCGATCTCGCCCGCCGCGCCATGCGCTCCGCGCCATGGACCGTCGGCGCCGACGATGGCCGCAGCGATGCCGGTGCCGAGGTTGACGTAAGCGAGCGTGTCGAGGCCGGGGAGCAGCGACCGCGCCCCGACGGCGGCGCAGCGCACGTCGTTGTCGACGACCGGACGGATGCCGGTGCGCGCCGCGACGGCCGCGGCGAGGTCGCCCCGCTCGATGCCGAGGTTGAGGGCATGCTCGACGATGCCGCTGCCGGGACGGATCTGCCCGGGGATCCCGACCCCGACCGCCGCAACCGGCCCGCCGAGCAATCCATCCGCCGCCCCATCCGATCCATCCCCCGCGACGCCGCGCAGCTCGCCGACGACGGCGGCGATGCCGTCGGCCACGGCGTCGAGCCCCCACCCGGTGGGACGGCGCACGCGCGCGACCTCGCGCCCGAGATCGTCGAGCGCGACGCCGAGGATCTTGGTGCCGCCCACGTCGACACCGATGCGCAGCGTCATCCCTTCACGGCGCCCGAGACGAGACCGCCCGCCATCCGCCCCTGCACGATGAGGAAGAAGATGACGACGGGGACGGAGATGAGCGTGGACGCCGCCATCACGGCACCCCAGTTCGTCGCCGCGGTCGCGGACTGGAACGACAGCAGCCAGGGCGGCAGCGTCAGGTTGTAGCCCTTCATCAGCAGCAGCGCCATCGTGAACTCGTTCCACGACTGGATGAAGGCGAAGATGCCGGTGGCCACGAGCCCCGGCGCGAGCAGCGGGAAGGTGACCTTCCAGAACGCCTGGGTGCGAGTGCAGCCGTCGATCATGGCCGCTTCCTCGAGGTCGGCGGGCACGCCCGCGACGAACCCGCGGAGGGTCCAGATGGTGAAGGGGATGACGGCCGCGACGTAGACGATGCCGAGGCCCAGGAGGGTGTTCATGAGGCGCCAGTCGTCGATCATCCCGTAGATCGTGAACATCATCGCCTCGCCGGGGATCATCTGCACGATCAGCACGGCGACGATGAACGAACGCCGCCCGCGGAAGCGGATGCGGGCGACGGCGATCGAGGCGAGGAACGCCAGCAGCAGCGTGACGACGAGCACGCCGACCGTCACGAGCGTCGACGACAGCAGGCCGTGCACGAAGTCGGTCTGCCCCGGAGCGGCCTCGCGCGTCCAGGCGGTGGCGTAGTTGCCGAGGGTGAAGTCGAAGGGCAGGAAGCTCGGGGTGCGACTGATGATGCTCTCGCCGCGCGTGAACGACATGTTGAGCATCCAGTACACCGGGAAGACGCTGCACGCGAAGACGACGAGCGCGGCGACGTTCAGTCCGAGACGCGAGAGGATGCGGCGGCGCGGCGGACGGCGCACGGCGAGCGACCGCGGCCGGGGACGCTTGGCCCGGCCGACCTCGCCGACGACCTCGTCGACGCCGATCGTCCCGAGCTGGGTGGCGGGCGTGACCTGCGTGCTCACAGCTCCTCCTCCTTGAGGGTCGTGCGGATGTACCCCCACGAGAGGGCGAGCAGCAGGATGACCATGAGCACGCCGATCGCGCTCGTGACCCCGAACTCGCCGGGTCCCTGCCGGAAGATGTAGGTGCCGAGCACGTTCGTCTCGGAGATCAGCCCGCCGCGCTGCTGCAGCGCGTACACCTGCGTGAAGATGCGGAGGTTCCAGATGACCTGCAGCACCACGACGACCGTGACGACGTTGCGCAGGTACGGGAAGACGACGAGGCGGAACCGCTGCCAGCCGACGGCGCCGTCGAGCGACGACGCCTCGAGCACCTCGGCGGGCACCTGCCCGAGCGCGGCGTACAGTGTGAAGGCGGCGAACGGCACCCCCTGCCAGACGACGATGATCGTCAGCACGAGGAAGAACGACCACGGGTTCGCCAGCCACGAGTGGTTGGTCCAGTCGCCCGTGCCGGTGGCGGTGTTCAGCGCCCAGTTGACGATGCCGTACTGCGAGTCGAAGATCCATCCCCACACCGTGGTCGCCGCGAGCGGCGGCATCGCCCACGCCAGCAGCAGGCCGAGCGAGACGAGCAGCCGCCAGCCGCGCCGCAGCCGCGTCATGAGCACGGCGACGAGGGCGCCGAGCCCGACGATGAGCACCGTCATCACGAGCATGAGACCGAGGCTGCGCACGAGCACCGCCGGGAAGTCGGACTGCGTGAAGACCTCGATGTAGTTCTCGAACCCGACGACGTCGGGCAGGGTCCCCTGCACCTTGTTGCGGATCGAGTAGTCGGTGAACGACTGCACGAGCATCAGCACGGCGGGGTAGCCGACCATCACGCCGAGGATGATCAGCGAGGGGCCGAGCAGCGTGAGCGCGCCGGTGTTGTCGCGCCGCCGCCGGGCGCGCTCGCGCGCGGTCTGCACGGGGCGGTCGGGCCGGGTGCGCCGCCCCGGCTCGCGGGTGAGGACGTCTGTCATCGTCCGGGTCCTGTCTTCGCCGTGGTCCGGAGCGCGAGGCGCTCGCCCCGCGCTCCGGACGAGCGACTCACTTGTTGAGGATCGCTTCGATCTGGCTGTCGAGCTGCGTGGCGATCGACGTCACGTCGCCGCCCTGCGCGATCTTGACCAGGGCGTCCTTGATGACGCCCGAGGACTCGACCTCGGACCAGTTCGGGCTCGCCGGCACGGCCTTCGACGAGGCGACCGCCTTCGCGGCCTCGGCGGTGATCTCGTCATCCGGGAGGTACTGCGCGAACGAGGTGAGCGCGGGGATGAGCCCGTTCTCGGCGAGGATCTTCTGGTAGCCCTCCGACAGGATGATCTTCAGCGCGGCCTCGGCTTTGTCGGGGGCGTCGGACTTCGCGGCGACGGCGATGTTGGAACCGCCCGCGAACACCGGTGCGACCTCGCCCGCGGTCATGCCGGGGAGGGCGAAGGCCTTCAGGTCGGCGCCCGCGGTGTCGGGGCAGCCGGGCGCCTTGGCGTCGTCGGCGGGCGCGAGGATCGACCACTTCACCCACGCGGGGGCCGAGAGGAAGCCGATCTCGCCGGCGCAGAACGGCACCTGCGGGTCGGTCTCGTCCGCGTCGGCGGGGGCGATGGTGGCGTTCTCGTAGACGTCCTGCAGCATCTCGAGGCCCTTGATGCCTCCGGCGCTCGAGAACCCGCCCTTCCAGGTGTCGCCGTCCTGCGTCGCGATCTCGCCGCCGTTCGCCCAGACGTAGGGCAGCGCGTTGTACCAGTCCTTGCCGGGTGCGTAGATGCCCGACTTGGTCGCCGTCTTGGCGGCGATGCCGTCCGCCACGTACTCCTCGAGGGTCGTGGGGACCGCGCCGCTGTACGACGACGGCGAGTAGAACACGATGCGCGAGCCCGCGTAGTACGGGGCGGCGTAGAGGTCTCCGTTCTCGGATCCGAGGTCGACGAAGCTCTGCAGCAGTTCGTCGCCGCCGAGATCGGCCTTCATGTCCGAGATGTCGGCGAACAGGCCCTGGGCGATGAAGCCCGCGGACTGCGTGTTCCCCACCTCGACGATGTCGGGCGCGTCGTTCGACGACAGCGCGGCGACGTAGTTGTCGGCCGTGTCGGCCCAGGTCTTCTCCTCGATCGTGAGCGTCCAGCCCTCGTTCTCGGCCTCGAACGTCTTCTTGAGGTAGTCGCGCGCATCCTGCGGGGTGTCGGTGCCGACCAGCCACACGGTCAGGTCGCCGCTCTCGGCGCTCTGGCCCGCGTCGCCGCTCGCGCAGCCGGAAAGCAGCAGGGCGGAGACACCGAGGAGCGACAGTGCTCCGAGGCTCTTCTTCATGGTGATTCCTTCTTCTCTGGTGTCGACGAGTCGGATGGCTCGTCCGGGTGTGGATCGGTGGTGCCGTGGAGCGGGTGGAGCTGATGGAGCCGTGGAGCTTCGTCAGGAGACGCCGAGACGCCCCGACAGGACCATGACGGCCGCGCCGCGCAGGACGATGTCCTGGCCTTGCGCCGTCATCCGCACCTGCAGCTCGTCGTGGAACGTGGCGAGCGTGCGCGTGCGCACCGTCTCGGCGGCGGCGCTCGAGAGCGTCCCGTCGAGAAGTTCGGAGGGGCCGGAGAGGATGACCTCCGACAGGTCGAGTGCGCCGACGATCGGCGCGAGCGCGATGCCGAGCCGCTCGCCGGCGTCGCGCAGCAGGCCGTCGCGTTCGGCGGGCGAGCCCGCCTCGATGCGCGCCGAGAGCGAGGGCACCGAGATCCAGGCCTCGAGGCATCCGACCTTGCCGCAGGCGCAGTCGGGTCCGCCATCGGTGCCGACGGTCACGTGGCCGATCTCACCCGCGGCCGACCGCGCTCCGCGCAGCGGCTCGCCGCCGGTGAGGAGCCCCGCGCCGACGCCTCGGCCGACCTTCACGAGGATGATGTCGTCGCCCGCCCCGCCGAGGGTGTGCTCGGCGAGCACCGCCGCGTTCGCGTCGTTGGCGACGAGGACGGGCACGCCGAGCTCGTCGCCGAGGATGCGGCCGAGCTCAAGGCTCTCCCAGCCGAGGCCGGGTGCGGCGAGCACGACGCCGTCGGCGTCGACCACACCAGGGGTCCCGACGCCGATGCCCAGCACGGGGGCGTGCGCGTCGGCGACGAGCGTGCGGGCCAGGTCGATCACGGCGGGCAGGATGTCGCCGCGCACCGCGGGCACCGCGACGTCGTGACGGGCGACGATCTCGCCGTCGAGGGTGAGGACGGCTCCCGTGAACAGATCGCTTCCCGACAGGTCGAGTCCGACGATGCGGTGCCCGTCCCTCGCGAGATCGACGAGGATCGCGGGCTTGCCGGGTCCGGCCGCCTCGCGCACGCCCTGCTCGACGACGAATCCGTCGGCGATGAGCTCGGCGACGAGGTCGGAGATCGTCACGCGGGTCAGCCCGGTCTCGCGAGCGAGGTCGGCGCGGCTCATGGCGCCGCCGTGGAACAGGCTCTGCAGCACGAGGGCGCGGTTGTGCGCCCGGGCGTGCTCGGGCAGGATCTTCGCGCCGGGACGCCGGGTGCGCGTGGTGCGGCGCGGGGCGTCGGTCTCGGTGCTCGTCATGTTTGTTAGTAGACCTTACGAACCCCGGCGGAGCAAGGTCCGCAACGAGTTTGCTAGCGATGTTTACAAACTCGTTACATGCTCGCTCGAGGTCGATCGGCACGGAGATCGGCGGGCCGGCCGTCCCGCGACGTCGACCTAGGGTGTGAGAGACCCCCACCGGAGGAGATGTCGATGCCTCGTCGAACCACCGCCCGCGCAGCCGTGGCGGCCGCCGCGATCGCCGTGATCGCCCTCACCGGTTGCAGCGCACCCGGTGAGGGCGACGACGCCTCCGCAGCGCCGGGCTCGGACCAATCCGTCGCCGATGCCTGCACCCGGATCGACGACGTGCTGAACCGCGCGACGGCGGGCCTGGCCGAGATGTCCGCGGACGATCCGGCCGCGTCCGCGCAGGCACTCCGCACGATCTCGGACGGTCTCGGGTCCGCCGCCGCCGAGGTCGGCAACGCCGAGGTCGCGTCGCTCCTCCCCGATCTCCGAACGGCGTTCGGCTCGGCGGCCGATGCGATGGAAGCCGTCGCCGCCGGCGACACGGACCGCGCCGCCGAGCTCGGCGACGCCCTCTCGGGTGTCCGCGACAGCGTCGCCCGCTTCGGCGAGCTCTGCGGCGGCTGAGCGGCGGCGCGGCGCCCCGGACCGTTCCATAACGCTCTGGTTTCACTCAGTCCGTTGTCGGGTGGTGGTCGCGTACCATAAACGCGAGTGCGCGTCCACGCGCAGACGGGGGTACAGCGGTGACGGATGTCGCGTCCAAGCACGATCACGAGAACACGGCCGAACAGGCCGCCGTGTCGGCGCCGACCGAACAGCGCATCGAATGGGCTCCCGCTGAGCCCGCGGCGAAGAAGCGTCGCCTCGGACTGTGGATCGGCATCCCGCTCGGGGTCGTGGTGCTCGGCGCCGCGGCATCCTCGCTCTTCCTCATCGCTCCCGGCACCTCGATCGGCGGCGTCCCCGTCGGCTTCCTGACGCCCGGCGCCGCGGCGGCCGCCGTGCAGGACCGCCTCGACCAGACGACCATCACCCTCGGCGACGGCGGCGACAGCGTCACCGGCGCCGATCTCGGCGCCCGTGTCGACGGGTCGGCGCTCGCGACATCCGCGTTCGACGCCCGCCCGGCCTGGAACGTGACGCAGTGGTTCGGCGACCCCATCGCGGCGCCCGTCACGGTCGACGAGGCCACGGCCACCGAGGCGCTGCGCGTCGCCGCCGGCGACAGCTACGTCGAGCCGGTCCCGGCGTCCCTCTCGTTCGACGGCAGCTCGTACATCGTCGGCGCCGACGTCCCCGGTGAGGGCATCGACCTCGACGCCGCGCGCACCGGACTGCAGAACGCCTTCGACAGCGGCACCACTGCCGCCGTCATCACCCCCGACCTCACTCCGGTCGAAGCGCTCACGACGACCGCGATGGCCGACGCGACCGCCGCGCAGCTCAACGGCATGCTCGACGGCATCGGCTTCTACGTCGGCGACGAGCGCACCGTGCCCGTCGACCGCGCGGTCGCCGCCGGGTGGCTGACGGTCACCCCGACCGATGCGGGCGGCTTCGACATCGCCGCAGACACGGCCGCGATCCAGTCCGTCGTCGACACCCTGCCCGGGCTCGTCGACCGCGCACCGGTCGACGGCGTCGTCTTCGCCAACTCGGCGGGGACGATCATCGACGACTCCGACGCCGGCCTCGACGGACGGACGCTCCAGTCCACCGACGGGATCGCCGCGGACTTCGCCGACCAGCTCGCCGCCGGCGACGCCGCGTACCGCCTGCCCGTCGACGTCGTCCCGGTGACGACGCAGACGATCACCCGCCAGCTCGAGGTCGATCTCAGCGAGCAGCGCCTGTACCTGCGCGAGAACGGCAACGTCGTGGACTCGTGGCTCGTGTCGACCGGGCGTCCGGGCGCCGACACCGAGACCGGCACGTACACGATCGGCTGGAAGACGCCGCTCCAGGACATGCGCGGCACCGCGCCCGACTCGGGCAAGAGCTACATCCAGCCCGACGTGAAGTGGGCGATGTACTTCAACGGCGACCAGGCGTTCCACGGGGTCTACTGGCACAGCAACTGGGGCAACCGGATGAGCGCGGGATGCGTCGGCATGCCCGACGCGCGCGCCGCCCAGATCTACGAGTGGGCGGTCCCCGGGACGGACGTCTGGGTCCACTCCTGATCGGCCCGTGCGCACCGCGCGGATGACCGTTAGCCTGTGACCATGGCTGACCTCCGTGTGGAAGAACTGTCGGCGTCGACGATCGTCGCCGTGAACAATCTGTCCCTCAAGCCGGGGCAGGAGCGCTTCATCGCCCCCGAGAGCTACGCCATCGCCGCTACGGTGGTGAACCCCGCGACCTCGTGGCAGCGCGTCATCCTCGACGCCGACGAGGTCGTCGGCTTCGTCAGCGCGGGGTTCGATCCCGAGGCGCCGCAGGAGCACTTCCGCTCGGTCCTGTGGCGGATCAACGTCGACGCAGACGACCAGGGGCGCGGCGTCGGCCGTTTCGCCGTCGAGCAGCTCGTCGGCGAGGCGCGCGCCCGCGGGTTCGCGTGCCTCGACGTCATCTACGAAGCGGGCGAGGGCGGCCCCGAGGCGTTCTTCACGCGCGTGGGCTTCACCCCCGTCGGCGAGACCGAGTACGGCGAGGTCGTCGCCGAGATCCGGTTCTGACAGACCCGTTCCAGCGAGAACGCCCCGGCCGCGAGCGGCCGGGGCGTTCTCATGCTCGGTTCACAGACCGTCGATGATGCCGTTCAGCGTCGCCGACGGACGCATGATCGCGGCCACCAGCTCGGCGTCGGGACGGTAGTAGCCGCCGATCTCGGCGGGCGAGCCCTGCACCGCGACGAGCTCGTCGACGATCGTCGACTCGTTCGCGGCGAGCGCCTCGGCGACCGGGGCGAACGCGGCCGCCAGCTCGGCGTCGACCGTCTGGGCCGCCAGCTCCTGCGCCCAGTACAGGGCGAGGTAGAAGTGGCTGCCGCGGTTGTCGATGGTGCCGAGGGCACGCCCGGGCGACTTGTCCTGCTCAAGGAAGGTGCCGGTGGCGGCATCCAGCGTGTCGGCGAGCACCTTCGCGTGGGCGTTGCCGGTGTAGTCGGCAAGGTGTTCGAACGACGCCGCGAGCGCGAAGAACTCGCCCAGCGAGTCCCACCGCAGGTAGTTCTCGGCCACGAGCTGCTGCACGTGCTTGGGAGCCGATCCGCCCGCGCCCGTCTCGAACAGCCCGCCGCCCGCGAGCAGCGGCACGATCGAGAGCATCTTTGCGCTCGTGCCGACCTCGAGGATCGGGAACAGGTCGGTCAGGTAGTCGCGCAGCACGTTGCCGGTCACCGAGATGGTGTCCTCGCCGCGGCGGATGCGCTCGAGCGAGTACCGGGTCGCCTCGGCGGGGGCGAGGATCTCGATCGTGAGCCCCTCGGTGTCGTGGTCGGCAAGGTACGTCTTCACCTTCGCGATGAGGTTCGCGTCGTGCGCGCGGGTCTCGTCGAGCCAGAACACGGCGGGCACGCCGGTCGCACGGGCGCGGGTGACGGCGAGCTTCACCCAGTCGCGCACCGCGACATCCTTCGTCTGGGTGGCGCGCCAGATGTCGCCGGCCTGGACCCGGTGCGAGAGCAGCACTGTGCCGGACGCGTCAACGACGTCGACCGTGCCGGCCGCGGCGATCTCGAAGGTCTTGTCGTGCGAGCCGTACTCCTCGGCGGCCTGCGCCATGAGCCCGACGTTCGGCACCGAGCCGATCGTGGCCGGGTCGAGCGGACCGTGCTCGATGACGTCCTCGATCGTGGCCTGGTAGACGCCCGCGTAGGAGGAGTCGGGGATGACGGCGATCGTGTCGTCCTCGCCGCCGTCGGCGCCCCACAGCTTGCCGCCGTTGCGGATGAGGGCCGGCATCGAGGCGTCGACGATGACGTCGGAGGGGACGTGCAGGTTCGTGATGCCCTTGTCGGAGTTGACGTACGACAGGCGCGGGCCCGAGGCGATCGCGGCCTCGAACGCCGCCCGGATCTCGTCGCCGTTCGCGAGCTGCGACAGCCCCGCGAGGATCGCGCCGAGACCGTTGTCGGGCGTGAGGCCCGCGGCGACGAGGTCGGTGCCGTAGCGGTCGAAGACGTCGGCGAAGAACGCGCGCACGACGTGGCCGAAGATGATCGGGTCGCTGACCTTCATCATCGTCGCCTTGAGGTGCACGGAGTAGAGGACGTCCTCGGCCGCCGCCTGCGCGACGGTGTCGGCGAGGAAGGCGTCGAGGGCCGCCGCCGAGAGGAAGGTCGCGTCGATGACCTCGCCCGGCAGGACCTTCAGGCCCGACTTCAGCTCGGTGACGGTGCCGTCCTCGGCCGTGAACCGGATCGTGAGGACGTCGTCGCCCTCGATGACCGTCGAGGTCTCGTTCGACTTGAAGTCGTCGTGGCCGAGCGTCGCGACGCGGGTCTTCGAGCCCGCGGCGAACGCCTTGTTGCGGTGCGGGTGCTTGCGCGCGTAGTTCTTCACCGACAGGGGCGCGCGGCGGTCGCTGTTGCCCTCGCGCAGCACCGGGTTCACGGCGGAGCCCTTGATGCGGTCGTACCGGGCGCGCACGTCCTTCTCGGCGACGTCCGTCGGCTCGTCCGGGTAGTCCGGGATGTCGTATCCGGCGGCCTGCAGCTCGGCGATGGCCGCCTTCAGCTGCGGGATCGAGGCCGAGATGTTCGGCAGCTTGATGATGTTGGCCTCGGGCAGGGTCGCCAGCCCGCCGAGCTCGGCGAGGGCGTCGCCGACCTGCTGCTCGGGCGTGAGGTTCTGCGGGAAGGCGGCGAGGATGCGACCGGCGAGCGAGATGTCGCGGGTCTCGATGGCCACGCCGGCCGCGCCGGCGAAGGCCTCGACGATGGGCAGGAAGGAGGCGGTGGCCAGTGCCGGCGCCTCGTCGGTGTACGTGTAGATGATGGTCGAGTCGGGCACGTGTCGTCTCTCCAAAAGCGCGTCGAGGGTCGATCCTCAGCGTATCGCACGGGCCCAGATGTCTCGACGTCGAGATATCTCCCCCGTGCACGGGGCGCACCTCTCGCGCGCAGGAGCTTCGCGCTAGGGTGAGCGCGTGCCGCGCTTCGATCTTCCGCTCGCCGAACTGCAGGCCTATCGCCCGACGGTGAGCGAACCCGGGGACTTCGACGACTTCTGGTCCGCCACGATCGCGGGCGCCCGCGAGGCCGGCGGCGAGGTCGAGGTCTCCCCCGCCTCCGACCTGTTCACCGCCGTCGATGTGCACGACGTCACCTTCCCCGGGTACGCGGGCGAGCCGGTGAAGGCCTGGCTGATCCTGCCCGCCCACCGCGAAGGACCGCTCCCGGCTGTCGTGGAGTTCGTCGGGTACGGCGGCGGGCGCGGTCTGCCCTCCGAGCGGCTGGCGTGGGCATCGGCGGGTTACGCGACCCTCGTGATGGACACGCGCGGCCAGGGAAGCGCGTGGGGAAGCGGCGGCGGCACCCCCGACCCCCACGGCTCGGGCCCGGCCTTCCCCGGGTTCCTCACCCGCGGCATCGACTCCGCCGAGACCTACTACTACCGACGCGTCTTCACCGACGCCGTCCGCGCCGTCGACGCGGTGCGGACGCTGCCGCAGGTCGACGCGTCGCGCGTCGCGGTCACGGGCGGCAGCCAGGGCGGCGGCATCGCTCTCGCGGCGGCGGGGCTCAGCGACGGACTCGTCGCGGTCATGCCCGACGTGCCGTTCCTCTGTCATTTCGAACGCGCCGTGGGGATGACGGGTCAGGATCCGTACAACGAGGTCGTGCGCTACCTGGCGGTGCACCGGGGCGCGGAGGAGCGGGTGTTCGAGACGCTGTCGTACTTCGACGGCATCACCTTCGCGCGCCGGGCCGACGCCGCGGCGCTCTTCTCGGTCGCCCTGCTCGATCCGATCTGCCCGCCGTCGACCGTGTACGCCGCGTTCAACGCCTACCGCGGCGGACGGAAGGAGATCACCGTGTACCCCCACAACGAGCACGAGGGCGGTCAGGCGTACCAGTGGCAGGCGCAGGCGCGCTTCCTCGCGGGCGTCCTCGGCGACGACCTCGGCGCGGAGACGGGCGCATGACCGCCCGGCGCGTGCTCTCGCTCGACGCGGGGCAGAGCGGGATCAAGGTCCGCCCGCCCGCGGGGACCCCCGGCGGCGATCTCGTCCTCCCCGGCATCCGCACCGGGGAACCCCTCCTCCCCCAGCTCGCAGCGGTCGCGCTCGAGACGATCGAGCGCACCGGCGCCGCCGCCGACGTCGTGGCCGCCGGCATCTCGGGACTCACCGACGGCAACGCCGACGCCGACGCGATGCTCGACCTCGTCCGCGGCGCCGGCGTGTCGGAGGTGATCCTCGCGCACGACTCGACGACCTCGTTCCTCGGCGCGCTCGGCGACCGTCCCGGCGCCGTCGTCGCGTCGGGCACGGGCGTGGTCACCCTCGCCGTGGGCGCCGAGTCGATCGCCCGCGTGGACGGCTGGGGCTGGATCATGGGTGATGCCGGCAGCGGCTACTGGATCGGTCGCGAGGCCCTCGACGCCGTCATGCGCGCGTACGACGGGCGCGGCCCCCGCGACCGAGCTCACCGCTGCGGCATCCGAGCACTGGCCCGACCTGTCGCAGGCGTACATGGCCCTGCAGGCCGATCCCGACCGCGTGCGGGTGGTCGCGAGCTTCGCGGCGGTCGTCGCGGGCGCCGCCGCCTCGGGCGACGCCGTCGCACAACGCATCACCTCGCGCGCCGCCCACGAACTCGCGCAGAGCGTCCGCGCGGCCATCGCGCAGGTGCGCACCGACGAGGAGAGCGTGCCCGTGTGCGCGATCGGCGGGGTGTTCGGCTCGGCGCTGCTGCTGGCCGATTTCGCCGAAGACCTGCACGCGGGCGATGCGTCGGTGCGCCTCGTCGATCCCGTCGGCGTGGGCATCGACGGGGTCGCCGCCCTCGCCGACCTGGACGACGCACATCCCCTGACCGCCGCCGTCCACCGCTCCCGCTGACCCCGCGCCGCACGACGAAGACGCACCGTCCCGCCGAGAACGCACCGGGGCTGGTACGTCGTCGGCAGGACGGTGCGTTCTCGGCGGGGCAGGCGGGTCAGACGAGCGACTCGCGCCAGGCGCTGTGCAGCTGCGCGAACTTGCCGGTGCCGGCGATCAGCGCCTCGGGGGTGTCGTCCTCGATGATGCGGCCGTGCTCCATGACGAGCACGCGGTCGGCGATGGCCACGGTCGACAGGCGGTGCGCGATGATGATCGCCGTGCGGTCGGCCAGCAGCGTGCCGAGCGCCTCCTGGATCTGCCGTTCGCTCGGGATGTCGAGCGACGCGGTCGCCTCGTCGAGGATCAGCACCGCCGGGTCGGCGAGGAAGGCACGCGCGAACGAGATCAGCTGACGCTGCCCCGCCGAGACGCGCCCGCCGCGCTTGTTGACGTCGGTGGCGTACCCGTCGGGCAGTCGCTCGATGAACGCGTGCGCTCCCACCGCGCGGGCCGCCGCCTCGATCTCGGCCATCGTCGCGTCAGGCTTGCCGAGCGCGATGTTGTCGGCGACCGTGCCGCTGAAGAGGTACGCCTCCTGCGTGACCATGACGATCGCGCGGCGCAGGTCCTTCGGGTGCAGCCGACGCAGATCGACGCCGTCGAGGGTGACGCGCCCCTTCGAGGGGTCGTAGAACCGCGCGACGAGCTTGGCGAGCGTCGACTTGCCCGCACCGGTCGTGCCCACCAGCGCGATCGTCTGCCCCGCGGGCATGTCGAGCGCGAAGTGGGGCAGGATCGTCACCGCGTCGGAGTACCCGAAGGTGACGTCCTCGAAGCGCAGGTGCCCACAAGCCTGTCGCAGGTCGACCGGCTCGGCCGGGTCGGGAACCGTCGGTTCCTCCTCGAGCACGCCCGAGACCTTCTCGAGCGCCGCCGTCGCCGACTGGTACGAGTTCAAGAAGAACGCGACCTCCTGCATCGGCGCGAAGAAGTTCCGCACGTACAGCACCGCCGACAGCAGGAAGCCGAGGCTCAGCGTGTTCTCGACGACCCGGAACCCGCCCCACGCCAGCACGAGGGCGAGCGAGACGGATGCCACGGCCATGAGCGCCGGCTCGAACGTGCCGAACAGGCGGATCGAGCGCATGTTCACGTCGCGATAGTCGCTCGACAGGCCCCCGAACTCCGCGTCGTTCGCCTTCTCTTTGCGGAACGCCTTGACGGCGCGGATGCCGGTCATCGACTCGACGAACTTCACGATGACCTTCGCGCTGATGACGCGCGACTCGCGGTAAACGATCTGCGAGCGCAGGTAGAACCAGCGCATGAGCAGGAACAGCGGAAGGCCCATGACCGCGAGGATCAGGCCCGACTGCCAGTCGAGCAGCAGCAGGGCGATGAGCGTGAACCCGCCGTAGAGCAGACCCGAGACGAGCTCGTTGAGGCCGCCGTCGAGGAGCTCGCGGATCGTGTCGAGGTCGCTCGTCTGCCGCGAGATGATGCGCCCCGACGTGTACGACTCGTGGAACTCGAGGCTCAGCCGCTGGGTATGACGGAAGATCCGCTTGCGCAGGTCGATCATGACCGCCTGCGTGAGGCGCGCCGCCACGACGGCGTACCAGCCGATGAGCGCGGCGCCCCCGACGGCGGTGACGAGGAAGACGACGACCACGACGATCGTCGGCATCCAGTCGGCCTGCTCCTGCACGGCCGGCAGCGCGTTCGCGATGCCCCAGCCGACGAGGGCGGGTCCGGCCACGCGCAGCGCCGTCGAGATGACGAGCACGACGGCCGCGAGTGCGAGCTGCATCTTCAGCGGCGAGACGGGCGAGCCCAGCAGGCGCAGCGAACGGCGCCGGATCTCGCGGCTCTCGTCGCGGGTGTAGTCGGAGCGGTCCTCGCCGCTGGTCCCGGTGACGGTGCTCACAGGGTCACCTCCCTTTCGTCGTCGCGCTGCTGTTCGTCCTCGAGGCTCGAGATGACGTGGCGGTAGTGCTCGCTCGTGCGCAGCAGCTCGGAGTGGGTGCCGACCGTGGTGACGCGCCCCTCTTCGAGGAGGGCCACGCGATCGGCGAGGGTCACCGTCGAGGGACGGTGGGCGACGATGAGCGCCGTCGTGTCGGCGAGCACCTCGCGCAGCGCGTCCTCGACGAGCGCCTCGGTGTCGACGTCGAGCGCCGACAGCGGGTCGTCGAGCACGAGGACGGCGGGGCGCGCCGCGACGGCGCGGGCGAGCGCGAGTCGCTGACGCTGGCCGCCCGAGAGGCTCAGTCCCTCTTCGCCGATGACGGTGTCGACGCCCTCGGGCAGGTCGTCGACGAACCCGGCCTGCGCGACGCCGAGCGCCTCGCGCATGACGCGCTCAGCCTCGTCGCTGCCGCGCTCGAGGTCTTCGCGCCCGAGCAGCACGTTCTCGCGTACGGTCTGCGAGAACAGCGTCGCGTCCTCGAAGGCCATGCCGACGTGGCGGCGCAGCTCGTCGAGCCGCAGGTCGCGCACGTCGACGCCGTCGAGCAGCACCCGGCCGCCCGTGACGTCGTACAGGCGCCCGGGCAGCGTCGTCAGCGTCGTCTTCCCCGAGCCGGTGAGCCCCACGAGCGCCATGGTCTCGCCGGGGCGCAGCGCCAGGTCGATGCCGTCGAGCAGGTCGCGTTCGGTGCCGGCGGCGTCCTGGTAGCGGAACCGGGCGCCCTCGAACACGAGCTCGCCGCGCGGCTGCGCGATGGTCGTCGGGTTCTCGGGGTCGACGATCGTGTTCTGCTCGTCGAACACCTCGAAGATGCGGTCGGTCGCCGTCCGCGCGTCGACGAGGAACGAGAACAGGAATCCGATCGATTCGACGGGCCAGCGCAGGATCGTCGCCATCGCGAAGAACGCGATGAGCGAGTCGACGCCGAGCTCGCCCGCCTGCACGAGGTAGATGCCGGCGCCCAGGCACAGCGCGAACGCGATGTCGGGCAGCAGCACGAGCCAGAACCAGATCCAGCCGACGGCTTTCGCCTTCTTGACCTCGGTCTCGCGCAGCGTCTCGGCCTGACGCGTGAACTTCTGCAGCGCGTGGCCGCCGCGGCCGAAGGCCTTCAGCACGCGGATGCCGTGCACCGACTCCTCGACGGCCGTGGCGAGGTCGCCGGCCTGGTCCTGGCTCTGACGCGAAAGCAGGCCGTAGCGGTTCTCGAAGATGAACCCCGCGACCCACAGCGGTGCCGAGACGACGACGAAGATCGTGCCGAGCAGCCAGTGCCAGCGGAACAGGATGATCGAGCCGACGACGATCGTCAGCATGTTCACGACGAGCAGCACGATGCCGAAGGCGAGCCAGCGACGGATGAGGCTGATGTCCTGCATCATGCGGCTGAGCAGCTGACCCGACTGCCAGCGGTCGTGGAAGGCCACGGGCAGGCGCTGCAGGCGCGCGAAGAAGTCGGTGCGCAGCTCGTACTCGACCTTGGTCGCGGGCGCGAGCACGAACCAGCGGCGCGCCCAGACCATGAGGGCCTCGAGCAGGCCGAGCCCGAGCACGGCGCCGGCGCCGAGCACGATGAGCCACGGGTCGCCCGAGGTGATCGGGCCCTCGGGGCCGACGATCACCTCGAGCACGAGGGGGATGCCGAGCGCGAGCAGACTCGCGACGAGCGCGCTGGCGAAGCCGAGGCCGAGGCGCGGCAGCACCGGCTTGGCGAACGGGAGGAGCCGCGCGAGCGCGCGCGGCGTGGACAGGCGGGAAGGCGTCGAGGAGGTCATTTTCCTGCAGAGGTGTGGAACGGATGCCGAGGCGGCGGAAGACGCGCGCGAGCGCGGCGAGGTGGGGCCGAGGGCCCGAGGAAGGGAACGTCGGAAGCGGGCGAGCGCTTCCCGGATCTACCGGACGTGTCCCCCGCGGACGGGGAGTCCACCGGCGACGGGGAGGAAGGCGGCGGACTTCGTGTAGACGATGGCCGGGAACATGGCTTCCTCCTGGGTCGAGCGGACGGGACCCCCGCTACGCACGCGGGAGCCCTCCAGGATATGCCTGTGTATTCGCTGAGTGCAAGGGTCAGTTGCCGACGGGCACGCGAGCCGCGGCGGCCTCACGGGCGAGGAGGCTCTGCTTGACGTCGAGACCCCACGCGAAACCGCCGAGCGCTCCCCCGGTGCGGAGCACCCGATGGCAGGGCACGAAGAGCGCGGGGGCGTTGCGCGCGCAGATGGATGCCGCCGCCCGCACCGCGCCGGGCGAGCCGAGCGCCGTCGCGAAGGCGGTGTAGGTCAGCGGGCTCCCCGGCGC
Source organism: Microbacterium arborescens (assembly GCA_036946435.1). Taxonomy (GTDB): domain Bacteria; phylum Actinomycetota; class Actinomycetes; order Actinomycetales; family Microbacteriaceae; genus Microbacterium; species Microbacterium arborescens_A. The sequence goes on from JAQIJE010000032.1 coordinate 72,498, forward strand.
GATGCGCCGCAGCGCCGCCCACCCCTCGAGCTGCATCGCCGTGCCGGACTGCCGCACCGGCACGGCGTCGATCGCGGCGAGGTCGCCGTCGTAGTACGCGGCGACGGCGGCTGCGGCATCCGTGCGGCCCTCGCTCACTTCGGCGGGGCGCGCGGCGGGACGCAGGCGCGCGACGATCGCGTCGTGGTCGCCCGTCCAGCCCGAGGCGAGCACGTGGCCATCGTCGGACTCGAGGATCGAGAACGGGCCGTCGGGGGTGGCGAGGGTGTGGATGATCGCGGTCATGAGCGCCTCCTCGGGCGGGTCGGGGCGGGATCGCGGGGCGCGGGACTCTCGCGCCACGCCTGCGTGACGGGGGCGGCGTACCAGAGGTGCGCCATGAGGTAGCTGCGCCAGGGCGCGGCGCGCTCCGACCACGCGACGAGCTCGGCGGGCCCCGCGGGGATGCCGGCCGCGGCCGCGCCCGCGCGGGCCGCGACGTCGCCGGGGAGCAGGATGTCGGGGTCGCCGAGAACGCGCATGCGCACGTAGTCCGCCGTCCACGGCCCGATGCCGGGGAGTGCGAGCAAGGCGGCGCGCTGGTCGTGGGTGTCGTCGCCGGGTGACAGAGCCAGCGAGCCGTCGGCGAGCGCGGTCGCGGCGCCGACGATCGCACGCACGCGGGCACCGGGGCCGCGCAGGACCTCGGCGCCGTGCTCGGCGATGGCCTCGGGCGTCGGGAAGAGCGTCGCCGGGCCGGCCGCGGTCTCGACGGGCTCGCCCAGCTCGGCGGTCAGCCGCCCCTGCACCGTGCGCGCCGAGGCGACGCTGATCTGCTGGCCGATCATCGCGCGGATGAGCATCTCGCCGGCGTCCATCGCCGCCGGCAGCCGCACCCCCGGGATGCGCGCGACGAGCGGTGCGAGCTCGGCATGCGCCGCGAGCGCCTCGTCGACCGCGAGCGGGTCGGCGTCGAGGTCGAACAGCCGGCGGACCCGCGCGATGAGGGTCGAGAGATCGGAGAGCGTCGTGAGCTCGGCACGCAGACGCACCCGGCCCGCGTCGTCTTGACGCACCTCGAACCAGGCCGGACCGCCGGCGAGACGGACGACGCGCGCGAACGAGCGGTCGCCGCCGGTCTCGACGCCGGGGATCGCGTGCGCGCGCATCCAGCCGAACAGCCCGACGGCGTCGAACGGCTCGCGCACCGGCAGCACGAGGTCGATGCGCCCCGCGGGGCGCTCTCCCGCCTGACGCCGCGCACGCAACTGGCCGGGCGCCGTGGCGAAGACCTCGCCCATCGTGTCGTTGAACTGACGGATGCTGGCGAAGCCCGACGCGAACGCGACGTCGGCGATCGGCAGGTCGGTGTCGACGAGCAGCGAGCGGGCCGTGTGGGCCCGGTGCGCCCGGGCGAGGGCGAGCGGCCCCGCCCCGAGTTCGGCGGTGAGCAGTCGGGTGAGATGGCGCGAGGAGTAGCCGAGCCGGGAGGCGAGCCCGGGCACGCCCTCGCGGTCGACGACGCCGTCGGCGATGAGCCGCATCGCGCGGGCGGCGAGGTCGCCCCGCAGGTTCCACTGCGGCGAGCCCGGCGTCGCCTCGGGCAGGCACCGCTTGCACGCGCGGTAGCCCGCTTCGTGGGCCGCGGCGCTCGTCGGGTAGAACGTGACGTTCGACGCCTTCGGCGTCCGCGCGGGGCAGCTCGGCCGGCAGTAGATTCCCGTCGAGCTGACGGCCGTGACGAACTGCCCGTCGAAGCGCGTGTCGCGGGCGTCGATGGCGCGGTAGCGCTCGTCGAAGGTCATCGCCGCGATCGTCATGCCCCCAGCCTGACACGCGCCACCGACACCGGCTCGCGGAAATCGGACACGACAGAACCGCCCCGTCCCCCGCCCCATCCTGTCGACTCGCCACGAACTGCGGGTGCGAGTAGGCCCGCATCCGCGTTCTTTGGCGAGTCGACCGGAATTCGGGGGGTCAGAGGGTGCGCCAGGCCTCGCGGGCGGTGAGCGGGACGAGCGGCGGGCGCTCGACGGCCGTCGTGAGAGCGATCTCGGTGCGCTCGCGCGCGGCATCCGTGAGCGCGCTCATCACCTCGAGCACGTGCAGAGCGAGCGCTCCGCTCGCCCGGCCCGCGCCCGCGCCGCCGCGCACGAAGTCGAGCAGGCCGATCCCGCGCCCGGCACCCCGGTAGCCCGCGGCCGCCGGAACGGGCGTGACCTCCCGACTCGCGCTGCGGATCACCCCGACCTCGCCGTCGAAGAGATTCGGATCGGGCACGACGAGCGAGCCGCGTTCTCCGTGCACTTCGATGGGGGATGCCGCGCTGCCGGCCGCGTCGAAACTGAACGTCACGGTCGACAGGGCTCCCCCCGCGTGCTCGAGCACGCCGGTGACGTGCGTGTCGACCTCGACGGGGATCCGCTCCCCCGCCCGCGGGCCCGATGCGATGATCCGTTCGTCGCGCGAGCGCGAGGAACGCCCCGCGACGCGCACGACCGGGCCGAGCAGATGGACGAGCGAGGTCAGGTAGTACGGCCCCATGTCGAGCAGCGGCCCGCCGCCCGCCCGATAGTAGAAGTCGGGGTTCGGATGCCACCGCTCGTGCCCCGCCGAGACCCACGTGGCCGTCGCCGCGACGGGCGTTCCGATCTCGCCCGCATCCACGAGGGCACGGGCGGTCTGCACGCCGGTGCCCAGCACGGTGTCGGGCGCCGCGCCCACCCAGCGCTGGCCCGCGGCGGCGAGCACCGCCTCGCCCTCGGCGACGGTGGCCGCGAGCGGTTTCTCGCCGTAGACGTTCTTTCCGGCAGCCAGCGCCGCGACGGCGACGTCGGCGTGCGCCGCGGGAACCGTGAGATTGAGGATCGTCTCGACCGCGGGATCCGACATCAGATCCGCGACGCCGAGGGCGCGGCATCCATCGAGCCGTTCGGCGACCGCGCGCGAGCGATCGGAGTCGAGGTCGGCCACGGCGACGATGCGGAGCGCCCCGTCGCCGACGAGAGTGTCGAGGTACTGCGCCGAGATGACGCCGAGTCCGACTATGCCGACGGCGTGCGGCTGGCCCACAGCATGCCCCTCTCGACGATCGTGCGGACGTTGGCGTCGCGCAGCACCTCGGGGCTGTGCCCGGGCGTCGCGACGAAGACGCGCCCCCGGCCCCACGGCCGCGTCCAGACGGCGGGCGAGGTGATCGGCCGATGCCACGGATGGTACGGCTGCACCAGGTGGGTCGTCGTGGCGAGCACGTCGTTGAGGTCGTCGGCGAGCACCCAGTACTGCTCGGTGAACAGCTCGAAGTCCTCGATCCCGGCCATGATGTCCGAGGCGCGCCCCTCGTCGGTGACCTCGACCGTGTAGGTGAGGTAGTTGTCGGTCTCGTCACCGACGCGCGCGTCGGGCTCCTTCGCCGGGTGGGTGGCGAACTGTCCGCCGATCAGCTGCAGGTAGTCGGAGCTGTTGCGGTACGAGTCGGCGATGCCGCCGTGCCAGCCCGCCAGCCCCGTGCCGCGCGCGACGGCCTCGCGGAGCCCTGTGAGGGCCGCGGCGGAGATCTGCGACATCGTCACCGACTGCACGATGAGGTCGGTGGCGTCCATGACCGCGCGGTCGGCGTAGATCTCGTTGTCCTCCTCGATCCGCACCTCGAAGCCGCTGTCTTCGAGGAAGGGTACGAACAGCTCGGTCGCCGCGACCGGCTGATGCCCCTCCCATCCGCCTCGGACGATGAGCGCCTGACGTCTGCTCACGAGAGTTCTCCTTCGGTTCGGGTGCGGATCTCGACGGGGGTGCGGACGCTGTCGGATGCCGCGCTGCGGGCGACCGCGTCGAGCACGCGCTGCACCTGCGCGGCGTCGTCGAACGAGGGGCGCGCGTCGGTCTCGCCGGCCACGGCGCGCACGAAGTCGACGACCTGGTGGGTGAAGAGATGCTCGTAGCCGAGGCCGTGGCCGGCGGGCCACCAGGCGCCGGCGTACGGATGCGCGGCCTCGGTGACGTCGATCCGGCGGAACCCCTGCTCGTCGGCCGGCAGCGTCGCATCGGCGAACAGCAGGTCGTTCAGGTGCGAGAAGTCGAAGGCGATCGAGCCGAGCTCGCCGTCGACCTCGATGCGGTTGGCATTGCGGTGCCCCGTCGCCATGCGGGTCGCCTCGAACACGCCCAGCGCTCCGTCGGAGAACGTCGCGGTGAAGGCGGCGGCGTCGTCGACCGTCACCCGCTCGCGCTCCGCGTCGGCACCGGCGCGGCCGCCGAGGCCGACGCGCTCGTCGAGGCGCGGGCGCTCGGCGACGAAGGTGCGCGTCACCGCCGAGACGTCCGTGACGAGCGATCCGGTCAGCCACTGGGCGGTGTCGATGCTGTGCGCGCCGATATCGCCGAGCGCGCCCGACCCGGCACGCTCGCGGTCGAGGCGCCACGTGTACGGCGCCTCGCGGTCGACGAGCCAGTCCTGCAGGTACTGAGCGCGCACGTGCCGGATGTCGCCGAGCCTCCCCGCGGCGATCAGGGTGCGGGCCAAGGCCAGCGCGGGCGTACGGCGGTAGCTGAAGCCGCACATCGCCACGACGCCCCGCGACGCCGCCTCGTGGGCGGCATCCGCCATACGGTCGGCGTCGGCGGTCCCGTTGGCGAGGGGCTTCTCGCACAGCACGTGCTTGCCCGCGGCGAGCGCGGCCAGTGCGATCTCGGCGTGCGTGTCGCCGGGGGTGCAGATGTCGACGACATCGATGTCATCTCGGGCGACGACGCTGCGCCAGTCGTCGCTCGATGACGGGATGCCGTAGCGTTCGGCGGCCGCGGCGGCACGATCACCGTCGCTGCCGGCGAGCACGACCGCCTCGGGCCGGCGCGGCAGGTCGAAGAATCGCGGCGCGTTGCGCCACGCGTTCGCGTGCATGCGGCCCATGAAGCCGGTGCCGATGATGGCTGTCCGCAGGGGTGTCGACATCGGGTCCTTCTCTCGTCGGCGAAAGATCGGGGCACGACGACAATCGCACAACGCTGGCGTCGCGCGCCGTGATTTGCGCAAAATAGCTGGATGAGCGATGGAGCCCGCCCGGTCGGTCGCGCCACCCTCGCCGACGTCGCCGCGGCGGCCGGGGTCAGCGTCGGCACGGCGTCGCGCGCGCTGCGCGGCCGGGGTGAGCTGGCCGCCGACACCCGCGCCCGAGTGCTCGCTGCCGCCCGCACCGCCGGATACGCGCGGGCCGATGAGCCCCGCGGACGGCCGCGTGACGGCACGGCGCGGGCCTTCGACCTGGTGCTGGGCCACTTCCACGACCCCTACACCGACGAGGTGGTCGCGGGAGCGCGCACCGCAGCGGCCGAGCTGAACTACGACCTCGTGCTCACCGCCGAACGCGACGACCCCGCCGACGACTGGCCGGCGCGAACGCGTGCCCGCGGGAGCGCGGGTGTGCTGATGGGCGTTCTGCTGCCCACGAGCGCGCAGCTCGCCGTCGTCCGCGATGCCGGCATCCCGCTCGTGCTCGTCGACCCGCCCTCGGGCGACACCCACGGCCTTCCGAGCATCCGCACGACCGATCGGGCCGGCGGGGCCGCGGCGGCCGCGCACCTGCTCGAATGCGGTGCTCGCCGATTCGTCGTCGTCGGCGGTGTCCCCGCGTACCGATACGGCCGGGCGCGCGTCGAGGGCTTCACCGCGACGGTCGCGGGCGGAGCGCCCGGCGCCCCGTGCGTGGTGACGACGGCCGGCTGGCGCGCCGACGACGCGCACCGCGCCGCCGCGCAGGCGCTCGACGAGCTCGCCTCCAGGAGGGGCGGTGGGTCCGAAGCCGCCGCCGACGGCGGACCGATCGGTCTGTTCGCCTGCTCCGACGAGATGGCCGCCGGGTCGTACCGCGCGGTCGCCGAGGCCGGGCTCGTCGTCGGGCGCGACGTGCTCGTGGTCGGGTTCGACGACGTGCGCGGCGCCCGGTGGCTGCATCCGCCCCTGACGACGATCCGCCAGCCCATCCGCGAGATGGCGGCCGCAGGCGTGCGGATGCTCGCCGACCTCGCACGGGGACGCGAGCCCGCGGATGCGATCGTCGAGCTCCCGACCCAGCTGATCGCGCGGGCTTCGACGCGCGGCGCCGTCACGCCGCGGGCGTCGGCTCCGGCGTCGGCGGGTCGGTGACGACCGGCTGCGGCTCCACCGGTGTGCCGGCCTCGTCGTAGTACAGCGGTCCATCGGGCGGGAAGAAGAACTGCGGCACCGACGCCGGCCCCTCGGTCGCCGGCAGCCGGCGCCAGACGTCCTGCGGGTACAGCTCCTCGCCGAACATCGTCGCCTCGATCCGGGCGGCGGGGCCTGCCTCGCAGGAGGTCTCGCTCGTGACGAGGACGCGTCCGTCGACGGGGCGGACGATGACCACGGTGCGCGCGGCGTCGGTCTCGCCCGACACGACGACCTCACGCGACTCGCCCGCGCCCCGCTCGACGACGTCGGCGGTCGCGCCGAGCTCGGCCATCGAGTCCGAGGCGGCGGCGGCGATGCCGGCCGGATCGCGACCGGGCAGGTCGAGCACGCGCACGGCGGTGAACGAGTATCCGGTCTCGGATCCGACCCCGAGCTGGCACCCCGTCGGACGTGCCCCGTACTGCCCCTGCTCGACCCGCCAGTCCGCCGGCTCGATCGCCATGATCACGGCGTGCAGGTCGTCCGCCATCGCGGTGTACCGGTCGCGGGCCGCCGCGTAGACGTCGCCGCCGGACTCCGCCGGCTCGGGGCCGGGGCCCACTGCGCAGGAGTTCATCATCAGCACCAATCCGACGACCGCCGTCGTCATCGTCATCCGTGAAGTCGTCGCTCTCATCACTCACAACCGGTAGGGATCGACGGGCAGCCAGTCGGGCAGATCCCAGAATCCGCGCTCGCTGCCCTCGCCATCCATCTCGGTGCCCGGCTCGCCCGTCAGCACGATCTGCTGGATGTTGTAGAAGGACTCCGATCCTTGCACGAGGTATCCCTCGCCGTCTCCGGAGGGCAACGGCGAGTTGCCGCCGTCGTGCGCCGAGTGCCCCGGGGTCGGTGCGAGGTGCTCGCCGTCGGCGTAACCGCCGTCGCTGCCGAACTCCGTCACGCCCGGGAGGGTCTCGGGAACCGTCCCGTGGGCGCCGCCCCAGCTCGTGTCGCGTCCGATCCGCGCCCACGCGTCGTTCTCCGACAGCGTCGCGTACATCCGCAGGCCGTCCGCGCTCTGGAGGTTCGCGAGCACCTGCTCATCGCTGGGGAAGCCCGCCGAGCCGACGGCGATGAACTGGTCGACGCCCAGGGCGTCGGACTGGGATCCGATCGCGATCGCGGCCGTCGTGCTGCCGTACGAGTGCGCGATGACGGCGAGCTCGGCCGTGGGGCGCACCGCTCCGACCCCCAGAAGAAACGATCTCAGCGATGCCGCTCCGTCGATCGCGCGGTTCATCGACGGCTCCTCCGTGGGATCGGGCGAGTCGTAGCCGAACCAGGCGATCGTCGCCAGGCCGGGTCCGGCGCCGTTGAGCGCGCGAGCGGTGGTGCCCCACTCGCCGATGCCCGAGACGGTCGAGCTCATGCCCGGGACGAGCACGTTGATGTCGGTGGCCGTCGCGAGGTCGCCGTAGGCGAGCGCGGCGGTCATCTGCGCAGAGCCGTCGGGGTCGAACGAGATGAGCAGCGGGGCGGGCGGACCGGACGACAGCTGCGACCACAGCGCAGCCGCGTCGCTCCCGAGCTGTCCGTCGGGCCGGGTCGCGCGCAACGCTTCCAGACGCGCGAGGTTGAGGCGGCCGCGCACGTCGTAGGGGATGCCGTCGAGATTGCCGAGGATCTCGGGATGCGCCGCCTCGAGCTCCCCGCGAAGCTCCTCGTTCTCGGTCCAGAGCCGGAGGACCTCGGCCGGGCCGTCGGCCGCCAGCAGCTGGTCGAGCAGCGACCGCGCGTCGGAGGTCAGCGCGCCGGCCGACCCGGTGGCTAACTCGGCGAGCGCCGCGTCGTAGGCCTCGTCCCACGCGGAGTACAGCGCTTCGTACTGCGCCCAGAGGTCGGCGAGGTCGCGCGCCGCGCTGTCTCGGGCGGCCACGGCATCCTGTGCGTCCTCGTTCGCCCGGCGCACGTCGTCCGGCTCGCCCGATCGCGAGGTCCACAGCGCCTGCAGCCCCGCACGCTCGGCTTCGCGGGCGGCGGTCTCGCATGCCGCGTGTGCCGACTCGATCTCGTCGACGAGCCGGTTGGCGGGCTCGGCGTGGGCCGAGAACGCGTCGGCGTAGCGGGCGACGACGCCCGAGAGCAGCTCGGCCTCGGCGATCTCCGCGGCCAGGGCCGAGGCGACGTCCTGGGCGTCGGCGCGCGCGGCGGTGATCGACGCTCCGACGCCGTCGAGGTCGGTCGCCGCATGCACCGTCGTCCGCAGCTCGCCGAGCGAGCCGGCCACCCGGTCGAAGGCTCCCGACCACCAGCTCATCGAGCCGGTGTTGCCGGCGAGACGTTCGAGGGGATACCCGCGTCCGGGCGACGTCAGGGTCACGGGGTGTCCTGCCCGGTCAGCTCGACGTCGAGGTCGGCGTAGCGGCTCGCGATCGTCGACAGGGTCGCGGCGACGGCGCTCGCATCCGTCGTCCTCGCGAGCACGGCAGTGTGCAGGGCCTGCAGCCGGCGGTACATCTCCAGCCGCAGTCCCGGCCGCTGGGCCGGGTTCTCGATGCCGACGTCCTCGCCCTGGATGTCGGCGTTGTCGGTCACCGCGTCGGTCGCCCGCGTCTGGATCTGCTCGGCAGCGCTCGTCAGGGCGTGATAGAAGATCTCGACGTCCGCCATGCTCGCCTCCCCGCTCCGATGCTCTCGACGGCAACGGTATCGCCCACCGTCCGAGGGGTCGATGGGGAGATCTCCCCATCCCGCTCGCCCGTCGCTGCGGCCGGCGGATGCGGCACTGCCGGGTCGGCGCGCGAAGCGCAAGGGCATCGACGGCGACGACGCCGAGCCGTAGCGTCGCCGTCATGAGCGAACGCACCTACGACCTGATCGTCATCGGAGCCGGACCCGTCGGCGAGAACGTCGCCGATCGCGCCGTGCAGGGCGGCCTCAGCGTCGTCATCGTCGAGAGCGAGCTCGTCGGCGGCGAGTGCTCGTACTGGGCCTGCATGCCCTCGAAGGGTCTGCTGCGCGCGGGCGCGGCGCTGCGGGCGGCCCGCGCGGTCGACGGGGCGAAGCAGGCCGTGACCGGCGACGTGGATGTCGCGGGGGTCCTGCGCCGGCGCGACACCCTCACCTCCGACTGGAACGACTCCTCGCAGGTCGAGTGGCTGCAGGGCGCGGGCGTCGACCTCGTCCGCGGCCACGGCCGACTCACGGGCGACAAGCGCGTGCAGGTGACCGACGCCGACGGCGGCGTGACGGACCTGATCGCGCGCCACGCGGTCGCGGTGTGCACGGGGTCGGCGGCGCTGTTGCCCGACGTCCCCGGACTCGCCGACGTGTCGCCCTGGACCAGCCGCGAGGCCACGGCCGTGCAAGAGGTCCCCGGATCGCTCGCGATCGTCGGCGGCGGGGTCGTGGCGGCCGAGATGGCGACGGCCTTCGTCGACCTCGGCAGCGATGTCACCCTGATCGCGCGCAGCCGACTCCTCGGCCCCATGGAGCCCTTCGCGGGCGACCTCGTGGCGCAGTCGCTGACCGAGCGCGGTGCCCGCGTGCTGCTGCACACCGACCTCGTCTCGGCCCACCGCGTCGACGACGGACAGGTCGAGCTCGAGCTGTCGAACGGCACCCGCGTGCGCGCCGACGAGGTGCTCGTCGCGACCGGCCGGGTGCCGCGCACGGAGGACCTGGGTCTGGATGCCGTCGGCCTCGAGCCCGGCTCGTGGCTCGACGTCGATGACACGATGCTCGTCCGCGGGTCGGGCTGGCTGTACGCCGTCGGCGACGTCAACCACCGCGCACTCCTCACCCACCAGGGCAAGTACCAGGCGCGCGCCGCGGGCGACGTCATCGTCGCGCGCGCGACCGACGCCGCCGTCGACGACGCCCCGTGGGGCGTCCACGTCGCGACGGCCGACCACTCGGCCGTGACCCAGGTCACCTTCACCGACCCCGAGGTGGCGTCGGTCGGCGAGACCGAGGCGTCGGCCCGGGCCGCGGGCCGCAACATCCGGGTGCTCGACTACGACCTCTCGTGGGTGGCCGGTGCCTCCACGCGCTCCGACGCTTACACCGGCCAGGCGCGCGCGATCGTCGACGAAGACCGCGGCGTGCTCGTGGGCGCGACGTTCGTGGGCGCCGACGTCGGCGAGCTGCTGCACGCCGCGACCATCGCGATCGTCGGCGAGGTTCCGCTCACGCGCCTGTGGCACGCCGTGCCCGCATACCCCACCCTCAGCGAGGTCTGGCTGCGCTTCCTCGAGACCTACGGCCGCCCGACGGTCTGATCCCGATCCGGCCCGGGGTCTACGCCCGCGCGCTACGCGGCCGGCGCCTCCCAGCGCAGGCTCGACACCGACAGGTCGAACAGCGTCTTCATGAGCACGAGCGGCTCGTCGTCGGCGGGAGCGTCGACGGGACGGAGGATCGAGACGGTCAGCTGCAGCGCCTGTCGCCGGCGGGTGCCGGGGATCGGCGTGAGGTAGCCGATCTCCGTCGCGAGGTAGTCCTGGCCGTCCGCGGAGCGCCGCACCTCGCGCTCGAAGCGGAGAAAGCGCTTGTCGCCGAGGAGCGGCGTCGCCCCGCCCTCGCGGATCAGCGCGCCCACGAGCGGGTCGAGATTCTCGGCCGAGGCCGTGCGCGTCGAGGCGATCATCGACGCCGGCAGCACCAGAGCGTCATCCGTCTCACCGGGGGCGAACAGGGCGATCACGTCGGCGGAGGCCATCGCCGCGAACGCCTGACCGAGCATCGGCTGCAGCCGGGCGTAGAGGTCGGGCCGGTGCGCCTGCAGCAGCCGCCCGCGTGCCTGCGAGCGAAGAGCGTCGAGCGTGGCCTCGTCGACGCCGCGCCGCACCCACCCCGTGGGCAGGGCGAGCACGAAGTCGGGACGCTCGGGAAGCCCCATCGCGGCACGAAGGGACACCCGGGCGGGTGCGGGGCGAGAGCCCTGCCTGGGCCTCGGTCTCGGTCGTGTCGGTCACGATGGTCCTCTCGTCACCGGCGCCGTTCGGCGTCGATCAGGTGCAGGGTTCCCGGGTCGCGCGACAAGGCGAGCTCGAGCGTCTCGGCGTCGATGAGCCCACGCTCGTGCAGCACGGTGAGAGCCGCGTTGCGGTCGTCGGCCATCGCCTGACGCTCATCCCACGGCAGCGCCGCGATGCGCGCACGGATGTCGCCGGGGCCGAGCCCCGTCGCCGCCGCAGCCTCGCCGTCGCCCTCGGGCTCGCGCACGCGGAAGCGCACGAGCATCGCGATGACGGCGACGGCGGCGACGGCGAGCGCGATGAGCACGGGCGTACGGCCCCACTCCCAATCCGCGTAGCCGTCGAGCTCGGCGATGCCGGGCATCGTCCCGAGCGTGAGCACGGCCATCGCCGCGGCGATGAGCGGCACCGAGAACTCGGGCCACGAGAACCGCGCGCCGCGGACGAACCAGGCGATGAGGAACACCGCCTGCCCGATCGCGGTGATGGTGAACATGATCGCCGCGATGGGGATCGATCGCTCCGCCTCGATGCGGTAGAACTCGAACCGGTCGCCCATGAGGACGGCGAGCCCGAGCACGGGCACGATGGCGGCGGCGATCCAGATCGCGGCGACGGCGATGAACCCCACGCCCCGCAGCGGCGACCTGGAGCGCGAAGTGCGTTCCCGCTGCGCGATCGCGGCCCCGTCACCGCCGAAGTGCTCGAAGATCTCGGGATGCCGCTGATACGCCATCACCTCGAGCTGGGCGAGACGCACCTCGGCCGACAGCGAATGGTCCTCCGCCCACGCGCGGGCGGAGGGATAGAGAAAGCTCATGATGTCGGCACGGTATCAGGCCACCGCTCCTCCGCCGCGAAGCCGGGCGGGAGCGAGGCGACGACCGGCGAACCGTCGGGGCCGACGAGGGCGAGCGTCTGGACGAACGCGTGGAACGACCCGACCAGCAGCGCGAACAGCTCGGGGATCGTGGGCTGCAGGCTGGCATGGACGACGACGTCGCCCGCGATGAACAAGAAGTCGAGGCCGAGCAGGTCGACCTCGCCGGCATCCACCCGCGTCGGGCGCTGGATGCCGGTCCCCATCCGCTCGGCGTCGTACGCGAGCCCGGCGGCGGGATCGAGCGCGAACCCCGCGGGTGCGGTGCCGAACGAGACGAACACGTGTCCGACGAGCGGTCCCGGAACCGGCCAGAGCTGGAAGGCCAGGGCGGCATCGGCGGGGCGCGACGCGAGGCCCGCGCGGAGCAGACCCGTCACCGGCTCCTCCTGGGCGGTGTCCCAGTGCTCGCCCCATCCTTCGCGAAGCTGTGCGAGCGCATCGCCGGCCCAGGCGTCGACGTCGGCGACATCCGCCGGCAGCAGCAGCCATCCGCCCTGCTCGGAGGTCGCATCCAGACGCCACTGACCGTCGCCCCAGCCGTCCGGCATCCCGTCGGTCACAGGACCGCTCCCACCCACGGGAAGATCGAGCTGGGCTTGCGGTCGGCGTTCCCCGTCCACAGGGCGATCTTGTCGAGAGCGGCCCAGCTTCCGGAAGCCATCGTGTACGCGCCCTGCCAGGCCCCCGAGATGACCGTGGAGTTGCACCATCCGCGCGACGAGCCCGCGACGGCTTCGGCGATGTTGGTGACGCCGGTGGTGTTCTGCCCGAACATGAACCGGCACATGATGTCACCCACCCCCGAAGGGTTGTTCATCTGCCACAGCCCTCGAGCGCCGTTGCCGATGCTCGAGAAGAAACCGCCGCTGAAGCCCGAGATCGTGCGGAGCGAGCTCAGCTGACCGGCCGCGGCCGACCAGTTCGCCGGGCGCAGGCCGAAGAGCATGTCGGCGCCGAAGTCGAGCATGCCCGACTTGCCCTGGAACAGCTTGCCGACCTTGCCGATCGGAAGCACGCTGATGATGGCGATGACGAGCTTCTCCGGCCCGGCATCGCCCCGGAAGACCTGATAGATCGTCAGAGCCAGAGTGATCACCCCGATGACCGCGCCGATGAGGGCGAAGATCGGGCCGCCGATGATGATGCCGAGGATCGCCACGGCGATGCCGACGTACCCCCAGCACCTCGATCACGACGGCGATGACGCCGTCGAGGTCGTCCCAGAAGTCGTCGCGGATCGATCCCTCGAGCACGTCGCCGATCGAGGACGCCGCGCGGTCGAACGCCTCTTCCCACGTGTCGTAATGGCGGTCGAAGACGGCGCCCTCGTCGCGGAACTGGTCGTACAGTTCTTGCTTGCGGGCGTCGTCCCTCGCGTCCTGGGCCTGCTGAAGCGCCGCGGCGGAGCCCGGCTCGGGGTCGACGGCGAGCGTGAACCGGTCGCCGAGGGTCCCCGGCGCACTGTTGTACGCGTTCCAGGCGGCATCGGCGGCCGACACGGCGGCGGCGATCAGCGGCTGGACCGACGAGACGGCGCGGCCGTACTCGACGAGGATCGGCCCCGTGGGCTCGTACATCTCGCCTGCGCGGCGCAACTCGGCGTGCGTGTCGCCGACGATCTCGCGGACCTTATCGATCGCTTTGCCCTGCTGTCCGTCCTCGCCCTCGACGAGGTCGCGCAGCACCTCCGCGCTCTGGACCATCTGACGACCGATCGACTCGATGCGGTGCCCGCGCGTCGTGATCGTGCCGCCATCGCCGTCGAGAGGCGAGATGCGGCGTCCCCCGCGGCGATCCTTCCATGACCAACATGCTCATGCCATCTCCCCCATCACACCGGCGACGGACGCGACGCGGAGCTCAGCCCCGACGCGTCGATGTCCATCTGCGATGCGGTCTCGTCGTCCCAGTCCCGGAAGCCGTCGAGCACGCCGACGACGTGCTCGCGGATCTTCGTGATGTCGCGCACGAGATCGCCGCGACGGTTGTCCCAGCCCGACTCGAACGAGTCGACCCGGTCGCGCAGCTCGCCGCGACCGTACGGTCGACCGATCGCGCCCTGCAGGTCGCCGCTGAGACTCGCGGCATCCTCGAGCTCGCTCAGAATGCGCTCGAGCTGCCCGCTCGTGCGCTCGAGCGTCGAATAGTTGATCCACACCACGTCAGCCATGACGACTCCTCCCCTGCACCCCGGCCGACCTGCGGGCCGAGAGCCTCCCGGCCCCGGCCCGCAGAAAGCGAAACCCGCTCGCGTCGATCAGCCGCCGGCGAGCTGCTGGTCGAGGTCCTGGATCGCGCGCATCATGCCCAGCAGCGAATCCGACATGTCGTTGATACCGTCCACCGCGTTCTTCAGACCCGTCGTCAGCTCCGAGTACCCCTCGCCGAACTTCCCCGACGCGTGCTGCGTCTTGAAGTCATCACCCAGCAACGTATCGACCTGCGACTTCAAGGTGTCCAGCTGCCCCTGAATGTCATCACGAGCCTGCGACAGCGAATTCGCCACCTGCTCCATCTCGCCATAAGACGCACCGAAATCAGCCATCACGGCCCTCCTCGAGTTCGATTGGACCGACCCCCTCCGGAGCCGACACCCAAAACCTATCCGGACCGATCGGCCCGGGTCGATGGGGAGAACTCCCCATCCCGGAATCTGCTATGCAATCGCTTTCCGACCGCAGCCGGCGCATCGCGTCACCGCGCGCGTGCCGGACGCGTCAGCCACGACCACAGCGGATCGCCCGCGCTCAGGCCGTTGACGATACGCACGACGCCACCGATCTGGCCGATGCCACTGAGGGCGCCGCAGATGCCGACGAGCAGGACCGGCACCGTGAAGATGGAGACGCCGGAGCCGAGGTCGCGCACGAAGACAGCGATACCGCCGACTGCCACGAGCAGCGCGAGGGTCGCCGTGATCAGGCGGACCAGGATGCGGGGCTCGAGGTTGACGGTACGCGCCTGCACCCAGCCGGCAGCGCGCGGCGCGCGCTGGCCCGCGAGATACGGGGCGCGCAGCCAGAACGAGGCTGCGCGAATCAGCGCCCGGCCGCTGCGCCACAGCGCCACGAGCAGCGCTGCCCCGGCGAGCGCGACCCCGGCCGAGATCGCGATGACGATGACGGTGTCCGGCGTCACGACACCCATCGCGGCCGCCGTCGCCGTCAGACCGCCCGCGAAGAAGACGCCGCCCGCGGCAGCGACGAATCCGACGACCCCGAGCGCCCAACGCGACCATCGCTCGTAGTCGGCACGCAGGGCGGCGACAGCACGGTCGGCCTCGGCCGGTCCGGCGGATGCCGCAGGCTCCCCCGCCCCGGCTGCCTCGAGAAGAGGGCGGGATGCTGCCTGAATGAAAGCGAACGCCATGGGCAGAATGCTACGTGGCGACGGGCTCGGGCTCCGCGGGCTCGGTGCCCTCGGGCAGAGCGTGCGTGGTCGTCAGAGCGAACGCGACGTGCAGCGCCAGCTCGGCCGACTGCTGCGGGTCCGAGCACAACCCCATGACGACGGCCGTGCCCGCGCCGCCGGGGAGACGGATCTCGCCGACCGCGGTGACGTGCGGCATCCCGCCGTCGGCCGACGCTCCGAGGGTGACCGTGCCGACGCGACCGTCCGGAGTGGTGAAGCTCTCGCTGCGCCCGCCCTCGCCGAATCGCGCGAGCGGGAGCAACCGGTGGAACGCCGTCGCGGCACCGTCGGTCTCGGCCGATCCCGGCACCACGTTCGTGCAGAGGAAGAACGCCGCCGGGCGCTCGCCCAGCGTCAGCGAGACTCCGGCGAAGGCGAAGTCTGTGTCGGCGAACAGCTCGACGCCGGCACGGAAGCCGTCGACGATCGCGTCACGCGCGGCATCCGGGAGCCAGCCCCTCCGCACTCACGAGGTACCAGTCGAGCCACTCCCGAGGTGAACGATCGCCGAACGAGCGGAACTCGATCCAGCCCTGGGGCACGCGTTGCCAGACGCGCAGCGGCGCATCGTTCGACGCGATCGGGTCGAGTGTCGCGTCCTGCTCGGTCATCAGACCTCCTCGTCGGTGCGCGGCCCGTTGCCGCGCAGGGTGTTGTTGAACCGCTCCGAGAGGTTCTGCCACGGGCCGGTCAGACTGTCGACGAAGTCCGTCCCCTTGCTGTGGGCGTCCATCGCACTGTTCACGGTCCAGTACGTGTTCGCGACCATGTTGGGCAGATTCACGTTGAGCGCAACGGCGACGCTTCCCGCCGCGGCGCCCCCGCCGGCCATCGCCGGCGTCATGCCCTGGATCGACGGGATGAGCACCTGTCCACCCGGGCCGATCAGCGCCTTCGCCGCCTGCCCGAGCGCACCACCCGCCAGCAGTCCGAGTGCGCCGGTGGCGAACTCGGCGAAGGTTCCTCGACCGGTCGCCCACTGCAGGCCGTCGATCGCGACGAGCGCGATGGACATGATGAGCGCCACCGTGCCGAGGACGGGGATGAAGAGCGAGAGGATCGCGATGATCGGGAGCGCCGCCCGGAGGATGTCCTCCAGGATCGGCACCACGTTGTCCATGAGCCAGTTGCCGGCGTCGGCGAGCCAGTCGCCGGCTGAGCCCAGGAAGTTCATGACCGGGTTGCCGGCATAGGAGTTCAACGTGTCGCTCGAAGACAGGAGCGCTCCGGCCGCGGCTGCAGCGTCGGCATCGACCTCGTCCTTGAGCTGGCGCGCACGCGCTCGGATCGACTCCAGCTCGCCCTGCGCGTTCGCCAGCGCCGTCGACGCGTTCGTCACGGCATCCGGGTCGGCGTTCTCGGCATCCTCATTCGCCTGCGCCTGCGCGTGGGCCGACTCCGACGAGGCGACGCTTGCGGATGCCGCAGAGGCTTCTTCCGCGAGCGCTGCCGCGCGCCGCTGATGGTTGGCGAGCTGTTCCGTCCACGTCGCCAGGGCGCTCCGCGATGTGCGCAACGCCTCACCGGTGTCGCTGAGGTGCGGCCGGAAGTCTTCGCTCAGTGCGGCGCGGAACGCCGTCGCCGACTCGCCGACCCACGCAGCGTCGTCGGAACCGTCCATCGTCGACAGAGCGTCGTCGATACCCTCGCAGCTGGTCGTGAGCGCATCCACGTATCCGGAGAGGGTCGCGACGTCCCCCGGGGCCGGGTCGAAGCCGAGAGCGGAGAAGTCGCTCACGACGCCGATCCTTCCTGCGGAACCATGCTGTTGCCGAGCTCGGTGTCGAGCTGCTGGAAGGCCTCGAGAATGCCCTCGAGTCCCGTGCCCGCGTCTTCCGCATAGCGGGCGAGTTTGTCGATACCCCCACCCCAAGAGTCGTGGAGATCCTCGAGACGCTGCCGCAGCACGTCTTGGGGCACGGCCGCACCCGAGACGCTCGACATCGCGCGCGTCGCCCCGTCGAGAACATCCCGCATGTTCGCGTAAGCGTTGCGGCTGGCGCGCATCGCGCCGTAGTCGATCCGCACGTCGACCATGGTCACCTCCGAGAATCGAGCGGAGCCGAGGCGCCCAGGACGCCTCGGCTCCGAAAGGACGAAATCAGCCGCCGGCGAGCTGCTGGTCGAGGTCCTGGATCGCGCGCATCATGCCCAGCAGCGAATCCGACATGTCGTTGATGCCGTCGACGGCGTTCTTCAGACCCGTCGTCAGCTCCGAGTACCCCTCGCCGAACTTGCCCGACGCGTGCTGCGTCTTGAAGTCATCACCCAGCAGCGTGTCCACCTGCGACTTCAAGGTGTCCAACTGCCCCTGAATGTCATCACGAGCCTGCGACAGCGAATTCGCCACCTGCTCCATCTCGCCATAAGACGCACCGAAATCAGCCATCACGGCCCTCCTCGAGTTCGATTGGACCGACCCCCTCCGGAGCCGACACCGAAAACCTATCCGCCACCCGCCGCACCCGTCGATGGGGAGAACTCCCCACCCCGGGATCTGCTATCCCGACCCGCGAGACATCATCGCCGCGCCGAGACCGTGGAAAGAACCCAGGGCTTCGGCGCTCAAATGATGTCTCGCGGATGGCGACGCCGGGTCCTCAGCGAATGGTCTCGGTGACGGTGTCGGTCGACACGGCCTCCGCCGCGCTCGCTGCGACCGGACGAGACGCCGCGACCGTCTCGGATTCCACCAGCGGCATCTGCACCGTGACGGCGCGACCGGCCTGCACGAAGATGCCTCGCCCCTCGGGGAAGTCGCTGCGCTTGACCTTGGGGAACGGCACCTTGAACACCGAGTCGCCGTCGAAGGCGTCGGGCTTGAGGATGATCCCCTTGCGGCCCGCCTTGAAGTCGCCGACGAGCCCGAACCCGCTCGTGACCTGCGTGACGTCGGCATCGCCGATGAGCAGGTGATCGCTGCGGTTGATCGCCTGGAACAGGGCCTTCAGCGGCCGCTCGGCGGGCGAGTCGGCGAACTGCGGCACATCCTCGACGACGACGAGGATGCGGCGACCGAGCGTCTCGTCGCCGACGAGCTCGGCGAGCTCGGTGGCGAGCTCCTTCGCATCGTCGGGCGTCGTAGCGCTGCGCACCCACGGCGCGAAGTCACGCAGCTGGGATCGACGTCCGCCGAAGTGGAACAGCGTCACCTCGGGGTCGAGGCGCGTCATCGAGGTGATGATCGCCTTCATCGCGGTCGTCTTGCCGGCCATCGGCGGGCCGGCCACGACGAAGGTGCCCACGGGGGTCGAAGTCGCGCGGCGCGAGGGTGTCTTCGGCGACGCCGAGCACGGGGGACTCCCCGATGCGGTCGGGCAGATCGGCCAGGGCCAGTCGGGTCGGCAGCGAGCCGATCTCGTCGACCTCGCGCACCCCGCGTCCGCGGAGCTCGTCGGCGAGCTGACCGAGCAGCTTGGTCTGCTCGGCGACGTTGGGGGTGCCACCGAGGACGGCGATCTGCGTCTCGAAGCCGTCGACGATCGCGCGGCCGGGGGCCGACCGCTCGTCGAGCACGTCCTTGGGCGCGTTGAGCAGGCTGTACGCGTTCTCGTCCGACAGGCGCAGCACGACGCGGCGCGAGATGTTCGAGCTGACCGCGGTGGGCACCGAGCCCGAGCGGTCGGCGGTCGCCACGACGTGCACGCCGAGCGGACGACCCTCGCCGAGGATCCGCAATGAACGCCTGATAGAACGGCATCCGCGCCGTCGTCGACTCCCACTCGGCCCGGAACTGCGGCAGGCCGTCGAGGAGCAGCACGATGCGGGCCTCGTCGCGTCCACTGAGCTCGCGGTACTCCGCGATCGTCGAGGCGTTGGCGGCACTGAAGCGCTTGCCGCGGTCGTCGAGCACCTTTCCGAGCGAGCGCATGATGCGCTGCACGCGTTCGGCATCGTCGCCCGGGATGACCGAGCCGACGTGCGGCAGGATCTCGAGGCTCTTGAGCGACCCCGACCCGAAGTCGAGACCGTACACCTCGATGTTCTCGGCACGGCGGCCGGTCGTGGCCGCCGCGATCGCGACCGTCTTGAGCACGGTCGACTTGCCCGAACCGCTCGTGCCGTACACGAGCATCGAGCCGTCGCGATCGGGGTCGAAGTACACGGCCTCCTGCTGCTGACGCTCGGGGATGTCGCTCTTGCCGATGAGGATCGCTCCCCCGCGCCCGGCGGGCAGCGAGCGGATGTCGACGGTCGTCTCGAGATCGTCGAGCCACGGCCGCCTCGGCGCCGGGATGGCGGCGTGGTTGGCCGCGGCCACGAGCGTCGCGACGATGCGCTTCTGGTCGTTCGGGCCGGGATCGATCTCCGCCGCGGGGTCCTCCGGCTGCTCGTCGACCTCCCACCGCTGCACGGATCCGAACCGCAGCTCGGCGACGCTGACGTCGGCCGCCACGACCTCCTCCGTGCTCCAGCCTCCGGCATAGGCGGACTGGAACGGCACGAGACGCCCGGGGCCGGTCTTGGCGATGCCGCGCCCGGGGATGCTCGGGTCGAAGCGCGCGGCCACGGGGTCGTCGACGACGTCCTTCGAGTCCGACTCGTCGGCCATCCGCAGTGCGACCCGCAGGTTGGTGTTGGCGCGCAGGTTGTCCTTGATGACGCCGGCGGGACGCTGGGTCGCCATGATCAGGTGGATGCCGAGCGAACGACCGCGCTGCGCGATGTCGACGACACCGTCGACGAACTCCGGCACCTCGCCGGCGAGCGCGGCGAACTCGTCGATGACGAGCACGAGCGCGGGCGGGGTCTCGGGATCGCGGCGCTTCTCGAGCTCGAGCAGGTCCTTGGCCTTCTTGCGGTTGAACAGGTGCTCGCGATGGTGCAGCTCGGCGCGCAGGCTCGTGAGCGCCCGTCGGACGAGGTGCGGGCTCAGGTCGGTCACCAGTCCGACGGTGTGCGGCAGCTCGACGCAATCGGCGAAGGCCGACCCGCCCTTGTAGTCGACGAAGAGGAACGTCACCCGGTCGGGACTGTGCGCCGCGGCCATGCCGAGCACCCAGGCCTGCAGGAACTCCGACTTTCCGGCACCGGTCGTGCCGCCCACGAGAGCGTGCGGACCCTGCGTGCGCAGGTCGAGGGTCATCGCGTCCGTCGCGCCCTGCCCCACGATCGCACGGAGGTTCCCGGCCTTCTTCAGCCGCGGCAGCGCGGCGCCCGACCGGTCGAGGATGGTGTTGTTCTCACGCCAGCGCTCGATCGCGAAGGTCGGGTCGGCGGCGAGCTCGGACCCGACGAGCGAGAGGAACATGACGGAGTTCGGGATGTCGGACGAATCCTCGATGATCGTGCTCGCGTCGGCGACCGGCGCGAGACGCTTCGAGAGCACCGTCATCAGCTCGTTCGACACGCCCTCGATGCGCGCCTCGGGGTACTCCACGCCGCTTCGGACGGTGCCCACGCGTGCCCGGTCGAGCCCGTCGGTGACGTCGACGAAGGTGCGGCAGACGGCCGGCAGCGCGTCCACGACGGGGGCGACGAAGATGCCGTACACGCCGACGTCGGCGCCGCGCTCGAGCACCTGGGTCAGGCGGGCGCGGTCGACCGGCGCGTCGGACGTGACGATCACGACGACCGCGGTCTGCCCGGGGAAGGTCGCCTCTTCGGCCGCACGGCGCACGTCGGTGCCGTACCGCATGGGGTCCCAGTCGTCGTCGAACGGCAGGCGGGGGGCCGCGGCGGCCTTCGACCGGCGCATCACGAGCTCCTCGAGGCCCGACAGCATCGCCGCCCCGGTGGACGCGGAGTCCGACAGCGGCATGTCGCGGAAGGGGCTGCGCTCGCTCGAAGTGTGGGGCAGCCACTTGAGCCAGTCGAGCTCCTTCGCCCACTCGGGTTCGGTGAGCGCCACGGCGACGAGGTCGTTGGGCGAGTGCAGCCCGAACAGTTGCACGGCCAGACCCCGCAGCGCATCCGCCGCTTCGCGGGCGCCGCCGGCGACACCCACCACGCCCACGCTCTGCAGCGACTCGAGCACGGGGACGCCGTCGATCATGCGGTACCGCTCGCGCAGGCGCTCGACCCGCTCGACGTACTCCTGCAGCGCGTCGGGGTTCTCCGCGCGTTTGACCGAGGTGCGCGAGGGCGCGTCGGCGCTGCCCATGCGCACGGCCAGGAAGTTCCAGTGCTCGGGACGCCGGGTCCACAGCAGCGGCCCGAGCTGCATCGCCTGCTCGAACACCACCGCCACGGGAGGCACCTCGGCGTTGCGCACCTCGCGCTCGCGGGGACGCAGCCGGTACAGCTTCTCCTCGACCTCCTCGAAGGTGCGCTCGAAGATCTCGACCTCTTTGCGCTGGCGCTGGCCGAGCTGAGTGCGCTGCGAGACGAAGTTGCCGAGCAGCATCATCGGGGTCATGAAGACGATCAGCAGCGTCCTCGGCTGGTTCGTGATGGAGAACATCGCGATGCCGAGGATGAGGGGCGCGATGAGCATCGGCCAGGGGAAGAGCCGCGAGACCGGGTCCTTCGGCATCCGGGGCTCTTCGAGCTCCTCGCCGACGTAGCGGGCCTCGACGCGGGGGCTGCGGTTGAACAGCAGGCTGCCGCCGCGCTCGAGCACCGGGTCCTGCTCCACCGGCGCGAAGCTCTCGACGAGCGTCACCACCAGCTCGCTGTCGCCGAGCTGGAACCGCTGCCCCGGGATGACCCGCAGGCGCTGCACGAGCCCACCGTCGATGACGATGCCGTTCGCGGAGTTGAGGTCCACGAGCTCGACCGACGCGCCGATCTCGATGCGGGCGTGCCGCTTCGACACGAGCCGGTCGTCGAGCACGATGTCGTTGCCCTGGGCACGGCCGATCGTGAAGTGGCCCTGCGGCAGCGAGAACTCCCGGCCCGCGAGCGGCCCGCCGACGACGTGCAGGATCGCGGCGACCGGCCCGCCCGCGCCGCGCGAGGCGACGTAGTCCGACCCCAGGTTCGTGATCGAGGCGACGAAGCCCGAGCCCACGGGAGCATCGCTCACGAGCATGTGGGGGTCGAGCATCACGAAGTCGGGCGAGGTGGGCGGGGCGACCGTCAGCGTGAGCACGTCGTCCGCGCCGGCGGCGACCTCGCGGCGCGGGTCGCTGTCGACGATGCGGCGGGCGACGTCCTGCACGGTGGCCGTCGAGTCCGACGTCACGACGATGTCGGTGCCGCTGTGGTCACGGCGCTGGAGGGTCAGCTTGAGTCTCAACGAGGGCTCCTGTCAGCGGCGCGACGACGTGTCGGCGAGGGGGTCAGCGGATGGCGACGACCGCGTGGCGGTCGCCGAAGCGGATGGTGTCGCCGTCGCGCAGCTCGACCGGGTGGCCGGGCGCGATCGGCTGTTCGGCGCCCGCCCGCACCAGGACGCTGCCGTTGGTCGAGCCGCGCTCGGCGGCCAGCACCCGGCCGCCGCCGCGCAGGAGCGCCCAGTGCGTCTTCGAGATCGACCGCGTCGGATCGACGACCGGCACCGGCGAGACGTCGACGTCGTCGGGGCCGGTCGACGGCGCTCGTCCGAGAACGACGCCGCCGCCGGCCACGGGGATGGTGTCGCCCGAGTCGAGCACGAGCTCGACGACGGACGCCCGAGCGGGCGCGACGGATGCTTCGGGGATCGATGCCGGACGCGCGTCGGGCGCGGGAGTCGCGGATGCCGCGGGAGCCGACGCGTGCGGCGCCGCCGAGGCGGGAGCGGATGCCGCGGCGGACGCGGAGGGCGCGGCCGGCGCGGCGGCGGGCTCGGACGCGTCGGCGCGCGACGGCGCGACGGCGTCGTCGCCGAGCAACGGCGGGGGCGTCCACGACGCGGCGCCGGGGCCGGGCGCGACGACGGCTCCCGGCGCGGCCGCACCGGCCGAGGGCGCCCCGGACGGAACCGGCGGCTGCGCCGGGCGGGCCGCCGGCTCGGAGGCGGCGGGGGCGGAGGCCGTGGCGACGAAGGGAGCCGGAGCGACCGTCGTGGGGATCCCGGGGCGCGGCTCGTCGGCGGGGGCATCCTCGGTCTCGCCGATCACCCCGCTCCCGGGAGCCGAGCGAACAGCGCCGAGCACCCCGCCCTTGTTGCGCGCGAGCGGCACGTAGGCGCCCGACCCGGTGGCGGCGAGCGGCGTGGCCAGCGAGGGGAGCTCGGCCTGGACGTCGAGCAGGTCGGTCGCGACGGTCTTGCGCGCGATGCGCATGCGCTTGTCGTCGTAGGGGTTCAGGCCCCGGCGGACGTCGACGAGCCAGATCGCGGCGGCCAGGTCGGGCCAGCTGCGACCGCGACGCGCGGGGTCGAAGAAGGGCGAGAGGGCGATCACGAGCAGCGGCCCGATCACGGGCAGCGCGAAGCTCGCGACCATGACGAGATAGCGCACCACCGCCCCGCGCCAGAAGCCGGGACGCTCGAGCGTGCGGACGTTGACCGCGCGCAGGCCGGTCACCGCCTTGCCGAGGGTGACGCCGCGACGTCCGAGGAGGATCAGCTGCACGATGATGAACGCCGTTGACAGGGCCGAGCTGATCGCTGCCAGCACGAGGAGCAGCACGAGGTCGTCGCGCGCCGTCAGCGCGGCGATCGGGTCGTCGGCGAGCCCGATCGACAGCAGGACCGGCAGCACGATGAGCATCGGCACCTGCACGAGCGCCACGACGAGAGCCTCGACGACGGTTGCGAGCACGCGCCGGCCGAACGGTGCGCGGATCAGTCCGAGCGACGCCGCATACTCCGGCTGCGGCCGCCCGTCGGCATCGAGCCCCTCGATCGTGCGTGCACGATCGTCGATCTCCCAGATCACTCGTTCCTCCCCGAAACGCCCGACTCCCGAAGCGACCCTATCGCTCGCCGCGATCGGCGCGATGGGGACCCCTCCCCCTTGACACCGAGCGATCGCGCCGGCGCGGGGCGCCGGGGTCGTCTCAGTGGAAGAAGTGACGCTCGCCGGTGAAGAACATCGTCACGCCCGCAGCGCGCGCGGCGTCGACGACCTCCTGATCGCGCACCGAGCCGCCGGGCTGGATGATCGTCTTGATGCCGGCGTCGATGAGCACCTGCGGACCGTCCGCGAACGGGAAGAAGGCGTCGGATGCCGCGACCGACCCGGCCGCGCGGTCACCGGCGCGCTCGACGGCGAGACGGCACGAGTCGACGCGGTTGACCTGGCCCATGCCGATGCCGACCGTCGCCGACCCCTGGGCGAGCACGATCGCGTTCGACTTGACGGCGCGGCACGACTTCCAGGCGAAGATCATGCCCTCGAGCTCGGACGGGTCGGGACGCTCGCCCGAGACCAGCTGCCAGTCCTTCGCGACCGACTCGATGTCGTCGGGGAACCGGTCGGCGTCCTGCAGCAGCAGCCCGCCCGACACGAGGCGGACATCCATGCGCTCCTGCCGCCAGTCGGCGGGGAGCCGCAGCACGCGCAGGTTCTTCTTGAGCTTGAACACCTCGAGCGCCTCGGGCTCGAAATCGGGGGCGACGATCACCTCGGTGAAGATGTCGCGGAGGTTCTCGGCCATCTTCAGCGTGACAGTGCGGTTCGCGGCGATGACGCCGCCGAACGCCGAGACCGGGTCGCACTCGTGCGCGCGCAGGTGGGCCGAGGCGATCGGGTCGAGCGCCTGCGGCGCGGTCACGGCGATGCCGCACGGGTTCGCGTGCTTGATGATCGCCACGGCGGGCTTGATCATGTCGAACGCGGCCCGCAGCGCGGCATCCGCGTCGACGTAGTTGTTGTACGACATCTCCTTGCCCTGGAGCTGCTCGGCCTGGGCGATTCCGTGCCCGCCGGCGCGCGTGTAGATCGCCGCGCGCTGGTGCGAGTTCTCGCCGTAGCGCAGCGTCGCCAGGCGCTCGGCGCGGATCGTGAGGTGCTGCGGCAGCTCGTCGCCCTCGAGCGTCGACTCGGCGAACCACGTCGCGACGGCGCGGTCGTACTCGGCCGTGTGCGCGAAGGCCCGCGCGGCCAGGTCGCGGCGCTGGGCGAGGCTCGTGCCGCCGGCGGCGACGGCCTCGATGATGGCCGGGTACGACGACGGCGAGACGACGATCGCGACGTTGGCGAAATTCTTCGCCGAGGCGCGGACCATCGCGGGGCCCCCGATGTCGATCTGCTCGACGACGTCGTCGCCCTGGGCGCCCGAGGCGACGGTCTCGACGAACGGGTAGAGGTTCACCACGACGAGGTCGAAGGCCCGGATGCCGAGGTCGGCGAGCTGCGCCTCGTGGCTCTCGAGCCGCAGGTCGGCGAGAAGGCCGGCGTGGACCGACGGGTGCAGCGTCTTCACACGCCCGTCGAGCGACTCGGGGAAGCCCGTGACCTCCGAGACGTCGGTGACGGCCAGGCCGGCGTCGCGCAGCAGCGCGGCCGAACCTCCCGTCGAGACGATCTCGACGCCCGCCTCCGCGAGGGCCTGGGCGAGCGGCAGCAGGTCGGTCTTGTCGCTCACCGAGACCAGGGCGCGGCGGACGGCCACGAGATCACGCGGAC
Organism: Microbacterium arborescens; assembly: GCA_036946435.1. Classification (GTDB taxonomy): domain Bacteria; phylum Actinomycetota; class Actinomycetes; order Actinomycetales; family Microbacteriaceae; genus Microbacterium; species Microbacterium arborescens_A. The sequence continues at coordinate 98,316 of JAQIJE010000032.1, forward strand.
GGTAGAGGGCGGGGTCGTGGCTCGGTCCGGCCATGGCGGTTCTCCTCGGTACGGGTGTGGGGCCTGTGGTGCGTCAGGCGGTGGGAGCGGTCGGGGACGAAGATGCGGAGGGCGCGGCGAGGTCGAGCTCGCCGGTCGCGATGCGGCGGACGACGTCGATGAGCAGGCGCCGCTCGACGGGCTTGATGCGGTCGTGCAGCGACGACTCGTCGTCGCCCGGGAGGACGGGAACGCGCTCCTGCGCCAGGATCGGACCGGTGTCGATGCCGGCGTCGACGACGATGACGCTCGCGCCGGTCTCGGACACCCCGGCTGCGAGGGCGTCGCGGACGCCGTGGGCCCCCGGGAACTCCGGCAGGTACGCGGGATGGGTGTTCACGATGCGGGGAGCCCACGCGTCGACGACGTCGGCCGGCAGGAGCCGCATGAGCCCGCTGAGGACGATGAGGTCGGGACGCCAGGCCGCGAGCTGGTGGGCGAGCTCGGCTCCCCATTCCTCGCGGCTCGCGTACTCGCGGAAGGGCACCGAGAACGTCGGGATGTTGTACGCCTCGGCGTGGGCGAGCCCGTCGGCGGGGCGATCGGCCCCCACGACCACGATCCGTGCGGGGAACCCCGGTGCCGCCGCGGCATCCAGCAGCGCACGGAGGTTCGAGCCGCCACCGGAGATGAGGACCGCGACCGTCAGCACCGTCTCACTCTACCCGGGGCGCCCCCTCGGCCGGTGCCGGCTCCGCGGCATCCGCCATCGCCTCGTCCCGGTCGCGGTGCCGGCGGTCGTCGCCGCGCGGACCGAACAGGGCGATCGCGGCGCCGATGCCGACCTCGACGGCGACCGCGAGGGCGACGGCGCCGGCGGGAGGACCGACCTCGGTGAGGCGGTCGGGGCCGATCGCGCCCGACGCCAGCGCCGACAGGATCGCGACCGCGAGGGCCGACGACGACGATCAGCGCGGCCAGGGCGACCAGACGGGGGGCCGCCGGCTCGGGCGTCGACGACGAGACGGGAGCGGGCAGGCGCCGGCGTGCGGCGAGCCCGGCCACGACGCCGAGAGCGACGAAGAGCAGCGCGAGCAGGAGGGTCCACGACGGCGTCGAGGGCGGGATCGCGCCGAGCACGGGGATGCCCGGGATCACTCCCAGCTGCGTCCCGGACGCGGCGACGGTCGAGCCCGCCCCCAGGAGGAAGCCCGGTCCGGCGGCGAACGCGGCCGCCCACACGATCAGGGTCGGCAGATACGCGAGCTGTCCGACGGTGAACGCCGTCGCACCGACCGCGTCGACGTTCGCCGCCTGGAACAGGGCGACGATCTCCCCGCCCCGCGCCAGGATCGCCACGCCCGCCAGGAGCGCCCCCACGCCGACGAAGCCGACGACCGCGACGGCCGTCCCGCTCGCGGCGGCACCGACCGCATCGGCGTACCCGTGACGACGCAGCCAGACGAACACGGCGTCGACCGGCCCGTCGTCACCGTGCCGCCAAGCGTGCACGAGTGCACCGAGGAACGCCGGGACGGCGAACACGAGGGTCGGGAAGAGCACCGCCTGCCACGGCTCGACGACCGCGACGGGCGTCGACGCGGTCGCGGCGAGGACGGCGGCGAGGACGGCGACCACCGCTCCCCCCGATGCCGCACCGGTGAGTCCGGCACCCGCTGCGGCGGCGCGCGCGCCCGACCGCGCCGCGAACAGGGCGACGACGGCGGCCACGGCCAGCGGGGCCAGCGAGATCGGAATCGTCAGGGCGTCGGCGGCGATGCCGGTGCCGACCGTGTACTCCTGCGGCAGCGTGACCACGACCGGGACGAGGTTGCCGAACTGCCACAGGCGCACGGCCCCCGGCCACAGCGCCGACCAGTCCGCCGCTCCGCCGAAGGCCACGGCCCACAGCACGGTCATCGGCGCGAGCGCGGCGGCGACGCCGACGGCCACCGAGACGAGGGCGTCGACGGCGGAGAGGAGGGAGACGAGCAGGCGGTTCATGCTCGATCGACCCTACCCAGCGAGACTGTGCGTGTCGGACTCAGGCGCGCGGGGCGCTACCGTCTTCTCGGAGGATTTTGTGAACACTACCCAGGAACGCGCGCCGCAGGGTGCGATCGACCGCTTCTTCGACATCAGCCGTCGCGGCTCGACCATCGGCACCGAGGTGCGCGGCGGGCTCGTCACCTTCGTGACGATGGCCTACATCGTGATCCTCAACCCCATCATCCTCTCGGGCAAGCCCGACGTGGCGGGGACCACCCTCGACTTCGCCGCCGTCAGCGCGGCGACCGCCCTGACGGCCGGCGTGATGACGATCCTGTTCGGCCTCATCACCCGCCTGCCCTTCGCTTTCGCCGCGGGCCTCGGCATCAACGCCTTCGTCGCGTTCAGCGTCGTCGGCGAGGTCACGTGGGCCGAGGCGATGGCCCTCGTCATGATCAACGGCCTCATCATCGTGCTGCTGGCCGCCACCGGGCTGCGAAAGCTCATCTTCGACGCCGTCCCGGTGCAGCTCAAGCTCGCGATCACCGTCGCGATCGGCCTGTTCATCGCGTTCATCGGCTTCGTCAACTCCGGCTTCGTGACCGCCACCGGTCAGGCATCGCCCCCGGTCGGCCTCGGTGTCGGCGGCTCGGTCGCCTCGGTGCCGACGCTCATGTTCGTCCTGACGCTGCTGCTCACCGGAATCCTCGTCGCCCGCAAGGTCAAGGGCGGCATGCTCATCGGCATCGTCACCGGCACCGTGCTCTCGATCGTCGTCGAGGCGATCTGGCACCTCGGCGCCGCCACCGACAATGCCGGCGGGTGGGGCCTCACCGTGCCCGCCCTCACGGGGTCGCCGGTCAGCGTGCCCGACCTGAGCCTCATCGGCGCGGTCGACTTCGGCTTCGACCTCGGCAAGGTCAGCATCGTGACGCTCGTCATGCTGGTGTTCACCCTCGTCTTCTCGAACTTCTTCGACGCGATGGGCACCATGACGGGCCTGGCGAAGGAGGCGAACCTCGCCGATGCGAAGGGCGACTTCCCGCGCATCAAGTCGGCGCTGATCGTCGAGGGCGTCGGTGCGATCGCCGGTGGTGCGACGAGCTCGTCGTCGGCGACGGTGTTCGTCGAGTCGGGCTCGGGCATCGGCGAGGGCGCGCGCACGGGTCTGGCGAACGTCGTGACGGGACTCGTCTTCTTGCTCGCGATGTTCTTCACCCCGCTGACCTCGATCGTCCCCACCGAGGTCGCCGCGGCCGCGCTGGTGATCGTGGGCGCGATGATGATGTCGCAGATCGCGCACATCGACCTCACCGACTTCCGCGTCCTGCTGCCGGTGTTCCTCACGGCCACCGTGATGCCCCTGACCTATTCGATCGCCAACGGCATCGGGGCGGGCTTCATCTCGTGGGTGCTCGTCAACGCGCTCTCGGGCCGCGCCAAGCAGATCAGCCCGCTGCTGTGGGCGGTCGCCGCCGGCTTCGTGATCTTCTTCGCCCGCGGCCCCCTCGAGGCCCTCCTGGGCGTCTGACCCGCCCGCTCGCCCGCCCGCCCGTCCCCGGACGTCGAGCCCACCCCGAACACCCGAGCCCACCCGTCGTACACCGCACACGACGGGTGGGCTCGGCGCTTGCGGGTGGGCTCGGCGCTTCGGCCCCGGCCCGGGCCCCGGGCCGCGAGACTCCATTCGCGCCCCGAGACCCTGGGTTCACCCCACCGTCTCGGGGCGCGATTGTCGTCTCGCGGTTCAGGTCGGGCGGGGACGACGAAGGGGCGGATGCCGCAGCATCCGCCCCTTCGTCGTTCAGAGAAGCGTCAGAGCTTCTCGATGATCTCGCGCATCAGAGCGGCGGTCTCGCTCGGGGTCTTGCCGACCTTGACGCCGGCGGCCTCGAGGGCCTCCTTCTTGGCCTGCGCCGTACCCGCCGAGCCCGAGACGATCGCGCCGGCGTGGCCCATCGTCTTGCCCTCGGGGGCCGTGAAGCCCGCGACGTAGCCGACGACCGGCTTCGTGACGTTGGCCTTGATGTAGTCGGCCGCACGCTCCTCGGCGTCGCCGCCGATCTCGCCGATCATGACGATGGCCTTCGTCTCGGGGTCGGCCTCGAACGCCGCGAGGGCGTCGATGTGCGTCGTGCCGATGACGGGGTCGCCGCCGATGCCGATCGCGGTCGAGAAGCCGAGGTCGCGCAGCTCGAACATCATCTGGTACGTCAGGGTGCCCGACTTCGACACGAGGCCGATCGGGCCCTTGCCGGTGATGTTGGCGGGCGTGATGCCCGCGAGCGCCTCGCCGGGCGTGATGATGCCGGGGCAGTTCGGGCCGATGATGCGGGTCTTGTTGCCCTTCGACTTCGCGTAGGCCCACGCCTCGGCCGATTCGCCGACGGGCACGCCCTCGGTGATGACGACCAGCAGCGGGATCTCGGCGTCGATGGCCTCGACCATGGCGTCCTTGGTGAACGCGGGCGGCACGAAGGCCACCGACACGTCGGCGCCGGTCTTCTCGATCGCCTCGGCGACCGACCCGAAGACGGGCAGCTCGACGGTGTTGCCGTCGGCGTCGGTGTGCGACACCGTGGTGCCGGCCTTGCGGGCGTTGACGCCGCCGACGATGTTGGTGCCCGCCTTGAGCATCAGCGCGGTGTGCTTGGTGCCCTCACCGCCGGTGATGCCCTGGACGATGACCTTGGAGTCCTTGTTGAGGTAGATAGACATGTCGTAGTCCTTTTCGCGTCCGGGGCTCAGGCGTTCGCCAGCTCGGCGGCCTTGTCGGCGCCCTCGTCCATACCGGCGGCGAGGGTCACGAGCGGATGGTTCGCGTCGGCGAGGATCGCGCGGCCCTCGTCGACCTGGTTGCCGTCGAGGCGCACGACGAGCGGCTTGGTGGCCGAGTCGCCGAGGATCTCGAGGGCCTTCACGATGCCCTCGGCCACGGCGACGCACGACGTGATGCCGCCGAAGACGTTGACGAAGACGCTCTTGACCTGCTCGTCGCCGAGGATGACGTCGAGACCCGAGGCCATGACCTGCGCGTTGGCGCCGCCGCCGATGTCGAGGAAGTTGGCGGGCTTGACGCCGCCGTGCTTCTCGCCGGCGTAGGCGACGACGTCGAGCGTCGACATGACCAGTCCCGCGCCGTTGCCGATAACGCCGACCTGGCCGTCGAGCTTGACGTAGTTCAGGCCCGACTCCTTGGCCTTGGCCTCGAGCGGGTCGGCGGCGCCCTTGTCCTCGAGCTCCTCGTGCTCGGGGTGGCGCACCTCGCTGGCGTTCTCGTCGAGCGAGACCTTGCCGTCGAGCGCGACGATGTCGCCGGCGCCCGTGCGGACGAGCGGGTTGACCTCGACGAGGGTCGCACCCTCGCCCTTGTAGACGTCGTAGAGCTTGACGAACACGTCCGAGACCTTCTCGACGAGGTCCTCGGGGAAGTTCGCGGCGCGGGCGATCTCGACGGCCTTGGCCTTGTCGATGCCCTGCAGCGGGTCGACCTCGACGCGCGCGAGCGCCTCGGGACGCTCGACGGCGAGCTCTTCGATCTCCATGCCGCCCTCGACCGAGCACAGGCTCAGGTACGAGCGGTTGGCGCGGTCCAGCAGCACCGAGAAGTAGAACTCCTCGGCGATGTCGGCGCCCTGCGCGACCATGACGCGCTGCACGACGTGGCCCTTGATGTCGAGGCCCAGAATGGCCTCGGCGGCGGCGAACGCCTCGTCGGGGGTCTTGGCGACCTTGACGCCGCCGGCCTTGCCGCGACCTCCGGTCTTGACCTGAGCCTTGACGACCACGACGCCGCCGATCTTCTCGGCCGCCGCCTTCGCCTCCTCAGGGGTGTCGGCGATGATGCCGGCGAGCACCGGCACCTCGTACTTCTCGAACAGGTCTCGGGCCTGGTACTCGTAAAGGTCCACTGCAATCCTTCGCTGGGCGACGGTGGGTGAGGGGCGTGAAGAATCTCGATGTCGAGAGATCGCCCGATCCGAAAGCCTACTACCCGCGCCTGACGGCCCCGTGTCCGTTCCCCGCCGAACGGAGGGGGCGCCGCGGTGCGGCATCCGTCGTCAGATCCAACCGCGCTCGCGGGCGAGGATGGCCGCCTGCTGGCGGGTGGCGAGCCCGAGCTTGCCGAGCACCGACGAGACGTGGTTGCGCACGGTGCCCGCCGACAGGTGCAGGGATGCCGCGATCTCGGCGATCGTCTCACCGCGCGCCCCGGCGCGCAGGACGTCGAGCTCGCGGTCGGTGAGCGGGCTGCGCTCGTCGCTGAGGGCGTCGGCCGCGATCTCGGGGTCGACGTAGCGACGTCCGGCGGCGACCTCGCGGATGACGGCGGCGACGTCGTCGGCCCGGCGCGACTTGGGCACGAACCCGTCGACGCCGGCGCTCAGGGCGCGCCGCAGCACCCCCGGCCGGGCGTGGCGGGTCACCACGACGCACCGCGCGGGTACCTGCCTGCGGATGCGGGCGGCCGCCTCGACCCCGTCGATGCCGGGCATCTCGAGGTCGAGCAGGCAGACGTCGGGGCGCAGCTCGAGGGCCCGCTCGACGGCGGTCTCGCCGTCGGCGCACTCGGCGACGACGTCGAGGTCGCCCTCGAGGCGCAGCAGCGCGGCGAGCGCCGAGCGGATCATGTCCTCGTCGTCGGCGATGAGCACTCGGATCATCGGCCCCTCCCCTCGCCCGCGACCTCGCCGGCCTCGCCCGGGGCCTCGACGCCCGCCGCGAAGTCGTCGCCTGGCGCTGTCATCTGCGCCCGGTGACCGCCGGAAGCGACGATTCCTCCCCCGTCGGCCACGGCCGCCGGCACCTCGACCACGACGGCGAAGCGGGCGGCGTCGTGCTGGGTGCGGACGTCGCCGCCGACGGCTCCGATGCGGTGCGCGATGTTCTCGAGGCCCGAGCCCGCGCCGAGGGCGGATGCCGCGCCGGGGTCGTTCGCGGCGGTGAGACGCCAGAACCCGTCGCGTCGCGCGAGGCTCAGGTCGGCCCAGCGTCCGCCGCCGTGCTTGAGGACGTTGGTCGTGGCCTCCCGCACGACGGGGCCGAGGATGTCGGCGGGCGCGAGCACGGCGTCGGCGGCCACGTCGAGGCCGACGCGCAGGCCCGCCGCGCGCAGCAGATCGGCGGCGTTGGCGAGCTCGTCGGGCAGCGGCACCCCGCGGAACCGGCCCGCGAGCTCGCGCGTGCCCGCCCGCGCCGCGTCGACCGAGGCGCGTGCCAGGCGGATCTGCTCGCCCGCGGCATCCGGGTCGCGCGTCAGCATGCGCTCGGCGAGCTCGAGCTGCAGCGCGATGACCTGCAGGTGGTGCCCCTGCAGGTCGTGCAGCTCGCCCGCCAGGCGCAGCCGCTCCTGGGTCGCCGCGAGCCTCGCCTCGGTGGCGCGCGCCCGGTTGAGCTCGAGCACGACGTCCCACGACCACAGCGACAGGGCGATCATCGCGGGCAGGGTGACGGCGAAGACCATCATCGTGAAGCTCAGCGAACCGCCGCCCTCGAGGCGGGTCTCGAAGCGGCCCCGTTCGGCGAACCACAGCACGACGAGGGCGAGCTCCACCAGCACGATGCCGCGCCAGCGGATGCCGGGCCCCCACCGCACCAGGCACAGCACCGTCGCCAGGAGCGAACCGGCGATGAGGACGGATGCCGCCGAGACGCCGATCGCGGCCGACCCGACGGCCCCGGCGATCACCGGCCACGACACGAACCGTCGCGCGCGGGGGACGCGGTCGGCGTCGCCGACGTCGCCGTCGCGTCGGTATCGCGCCAGGAGGGCGACCGAGGCTGCGACCACCGCGACGGTTCCACCCAGGTAGCCGACGATGACGGCCGGATCATCGAGCCGGGTGCGGGCGAACATCGCCCACAGCCCCCAGATGCCGAGCGTGGCGACGAGGAAGAACACGATCGACGCCGCGACGTACCAGGACGTCACAGCGACGTCGCGGGCCAGCGCGGCGGCGGTCGCCCGCGGCGGACGGCGGGCGGTGGGGTCGGTCACGGGGCCAGCGTACGGGCGTGACTTTTGTCATGGTTGGGGCCGCGGATCCTCCCGGACTCCGGTGACGCCGCGACACTGCCGCCGCGGCCGACGCGCCGGTGGGATGGAGTCATGTCCAATCCCTTCTCCGATCTCGTCTCCGGCTTCCAGGACCTCGTCTCGCAGGTCCCCGATCTGCTGCAGCCCGCCATCGTCGCCCTCGCCGGCGCCGTGCCCTTCATCGAGGGCGAGGGCGCCGCGGGCATCGGCATCATCGGTGGCATCCATCCCGTCGTCGCCGCCCTGTCGGGCGCGATCGGCAACTTCGTCTGCGTCGCCGTCGTCGTGCTCGTGGCGGCGCGCGTGCGCACCGCCGTCACGACCCGCGGTGGCGGCGAGAAGCCGAAGACCGCCCGCAACGAGAAGTTCCAGAAGGCCTATCACCGCTACGGCACCCCCGGCGTGAGCCTGCTCGGGCCGCTGCTGCTGCCGACGCAGTTCACCGCCGCGGCGCTGACGGCCACCGGCGTGCCGCCCCGCACCGTGCTCGTCTGGCAGGCGGCGGCGATCGCGCTGTGGACCACGATCATCACCCTCTTCATCACGGGAGTGCTGTACGTCGCGACCTGACCCCGCGCAGCACGCCCGATAGGCTCCGCTCGTCGGCCCGACACCGAGGAGACGATGATGACAGCACTCGAAGAACGCCTCGACGCCCTGGTGGCCGATGCCGTCGTCCCGGTGCTCAAGCCCCGCGGGTACCGCAAGCGACGTCTCGTGTGGACCCGGGAGGCTCCGGGGATGCTGCACGAGGTGACGTTGCAGCGCAGTCAGGGCAACTCCGCCGGCCACCTCCGCGTGTACGTCGAGGGGGCCGTCTACATCGCGGGGTTCGACGAGGCGATCGGCAGAACCGTGCCGTCTTCGCTGTCGCGCGCCACGCCGCAGCACCGACGGAGGTTCGAGGACATCGTCGGGTGGCCTGCGCCGTGGATCGATCTCGAGACATGGTCCGACGACGAGCTCGCGCCGCGTCTGCGCGAAGCGATCGCCGCGCTGGCCGACCACGTCGAGCGGATCGACTCCGCACCGGGCCTCGCCGCCGCGAAGCGTGAGGCGGGCGCCGGCCTCGACCTCGACCTTTTCGCCTGGTCGTGCGCCACCGGCGACGACGCGGCACGCGAGGCTCAGCTGGCCCAGGCGCACGCGGGCTTCGGACACGAGGACCGCTGGCCGCGCCTCCTCCACCAGTTCGTGCGGACGGGCGAGCGCTACGGCGTCGCCGTCGAGGTCTGACCCGCCCGGACGCGGCGTCGCGGATCCGCCCCTCACCTGCCCTCGCCGAGACCGCAATCCCCGGCCCGTATTCAGCCCCCGGCATGCCGGGGAATGCAGGATGGACGGATGACCGCCCTCGAGTCCCGCCCGTGGCTGTCGGCCTACGCCGACGGCGTCCCCGCCGAGATCGACGAGGTGACGCAGACGCTGCCGGAGATGCTCGCGGCGAGCGTCGCGTCGTACGGTGAGCGCACCGCTCTCGAGTTCTTCGGCCGGCCCACCACGTACCGCGAGCTCGGCGAGAGCATCGACCGCGCCGCCGAGGGCCTGCGCCGGCTCGGCGTGACGGCGGGCGATCGGGTCGCCATCGTGCTGCCCAACTGCCCGCAGCACGTCGTCGCGTTCTACGCGGCCCTGCGCCTGGGCGCGATCGTCGTCGAGCACAACCCGCTCTACACCGCCCGCGAACTCCGGCACCAGTTCGAGGACCACGGCGCGCGCTTCGCGATCGTCTGGGACAAGGTGGTCGACACGATCGCCGACTTCCCCTCCGACGTCAGCGTCGAGCGCATCGTCAGCGTCGACGTCACCGAGGCGCTCCCGCGCGGCAAGCGGATGCTGCTGCGCCTGCCGATCGCGAAGGCGCGCGCCTCGCGTGCGCAGCTGACGGCCAAGCCGCGCGCCAAGACGGCGGTCGCGTGGTCGTCGCTGCTCGGACGCCGGCGGCTCTCCGATCGCGTCGCCGGCCCCGGGCTCGACGACACGGCGTTGCTCCAGTACACCAGCGGCACCACCGGCATCCCCAAGGGCGCCGTCCTCAGCCACCGCAACCTGCGGGCGAACGCGATGCAGGGCCGCGCCTGGGTGCCCGGGCTCGTCGAGGGCGAGGAGACTTTCTACGGCGTGCTGCCGCTGTTCCACGCCTACGGCATGACGCTGTGCCTCACCTTCGCGATGAGCATCGGGGCGAAGCTCGTGCTCTTCCCCAAGTTCGACGTCGGCCTCCTGACGGATGCCGCGAAGAAGAGCCCGCCGACGTTCCTGCCGGCGGTGCCGCCCATCTACGACCAGCTCGCGCGCGCCGCATCCCGCGGCACGATCGACCTCTCGCACGTGCGCTTCGCGATCTCGGGCGCGATGAGCCTGCCCGTCGCGACCGTCGCGCGCTGGGAGGAGGCCACGGGCGGCCTGCTCGTCGAGGGCTACGGCATGACGGAGTCCTCCCCCGTCGCCCTCGGCAACCCCATCGGGCCGTCGCGTCGCCCCGGCACGGTCGGCGTGCCGTTCCCGAGCACGGAGATCCGCATCGTCGACCCCGAGGATCCGACGGTCGATCGCGAGCCGGGCGAAGAGGGCGAACTGCTGCTGCGGGGTCCGCAGGTGTTCTCGGGGTACTGGCGCCGCCCCGAGGAATCGAAGGACGCGCTCCTGCCCGACGGATGGCTGCGCACCGGCGACATCGCCGTGGTCTCCCCCGACGGCTTCGTCACGATCGTCGATCGCCTGAAGGAGCTCATCATCACGGGCGGCTTCAACGTCTCGCCCAGCGAGGTGGAAGACACCCTGCACGCCCACCCCGACGTCGAGGCCGCCGCCGTCGTCGCCGCACCGCGTTCATCGGGCGGCGAAGAGGTCGTCGCCGCCGTCGTGCTCCGCTCCGGCGCCGAGCTCGACGTCGAGGGCCTGCGCGACTTCTGCCGCACGCGGCTCGCGGCCTACAAGGTGCCGCGGCGCATCGTCGCGGTCGACGAGCTGCCGCGGTCGCTGATCGGCAAGGTCTTGCGCAAGCAGGTGCGGGAGCAGCTGCTCGCCGACTGAGGCCGCCCGGTCGTCGAGCCGTCCCGGCGCGCGGCGCCCCGTCTCAGCCGAGTCGGCGCAGGCCCCGCGTTCCCGGTCCCTCGATGGGCGCGCCTTCGGGCGTGTAGCGCGAGGCGTGCACCGGGCAGTCCCACGTGCGTTCGAGGTCGTTCCAGGCGAGCACACCGCCCAGGTGCGGACAGATCGCGTCGACGGCGCGGGTCCGGCCGTCGACGGTCGAGACGCCGACGGGCCGCCCATGCCGGAGCGCGACGACGCCCTGTCCCTCGGCGGGCCGCGCGACGGGTGCCGGCTGCTGCGCGGCGTCCGTCCAGCCCCGCACCGCCTCGACGACGGTCGCGGCGTTCTCGACGGCGCCGCGGGCGAGGTCGGCGGGCACCGTCAGACGAGTTCCGATGACCGTCATCCAGCGACGGCGCTCGCGCATCTTCTCGCCGCGCAGCTCGCTCGCGATCCGGAGCGCCGCGGCGGGACCGTTGGTCAGCCCCCACCCGCCGTAGCCGGTGGCGAAGCGCACGCGCCCGAGCGCGCGCGGCATCGACCCGACGAACGGCACGAGGTTGTGCGAGGTGTAGTCCTGCCCCGACCAACGGTGCGTCTCGGCGCCGACCGGCAGGGTCTCCCGGGCCCACGCCACGAGCGCATCGGTCAGCGCGCGTTCGCTCGGCACCCGGCCGACGGGATGCTCGGCGCCGCCGACGATCAACTGCGGCATCGCTCCCGCCCCCGCGCCGCCCGCCTCGTCGGCCGTCACGGTGCGCACCGAGAGCCGGGGCCGGTCGGCCGAGAGGTACATGCCGTCGGGAACATCGCCTTCGAGCTCGAACGACACCGCGGCCGAGCGTCTCGCGGCGACCTTCGCGAAGTACAGACCTCGATCGGTGATCGGGGTCCCCGTGGCCAGGACGATGTTCCCGGCGAAGATCGGCCCCGCGTCGGTGTCGAGACGGGGGCGGGGGACGACGCGCACGCGATGCACTGCCGCGCCCAGGTGCAGGCGTCCGCCGGCCGCGACGAAAGCGCGGGCGAGTGCCGTCATCAGGCTGGACGGATCGAGCGCCCGCTGATCGTCGAGGACGACGGCCGCGGTCATGCGGACGGGACCGGCGGTCAGCTCGTCGGCGCCGGCGAGCCGCACCGCGAGCCCGGCCTCGCGCGCCGCCCGGTACTCGTCGGTGACCGCCGCGACGCCCTCCCGCCCCCGCGCATGCGTGACCGCGGTGCGCGTGGTCGTCGCGACGCCCAGGTCGTCTGCCGCGGCGGTGATCCAGTCGAGACCGTCGCGGTTCGCCTCGACGTAGGCGCGGACGAGGGATGCCGGATGGTGACGGCGCAGCGACGACAGCGTCGTGCCCTGCAAGAGCGACACCATCCCGGCGTTCGACCCCGAAGCCAGCTCGCCGAGCCCGCCCCGTTCGACGACGGCGACGTCCATGCCCGACCGCACGAGCTCGAGGGCCGTGGCCAGGCCCGTGATGCCGGCCCCGACGATCACGACGTCGTGGCTCGATCCGGGCTCGACGGGTGTGCCGGCGGCGGTGGGAGCAGCCGTCTTCCACAGGGAGGTCATGGGTCGCAGTCAACGCGGCGCGGACCGCGGCGACAACCGCCTTGACACTAGGCTCGGTGCCCATGGCCGCCGCATCCCGTCCCCCCGGCGACGTCGTCGTGGCGGCGGCGCTGGACCTGTTCGCCGAGCAGGGGTACGAACGCACGTCGGTCGACGAGATCGCGCGGGCCGCGGGAGTGTCGCGCTCGACCTTCTTCCGGCAGTACGGCGGCAAGGACGACGTCGTCTTCGCCGACCACGAGATCGCCCTCGCCGCTCTCGGCGAGGTGCTCGCCGCCCCGCACGACAGTCCGTGGCGCGCGGTGTGCGCCGCCGCGCTGGCAGCGTTCGACCACTTCGCCGGTGACCTCGACCTGGCTCGACGGCGTTATCGCGTCGTCCGCGAGGTCGGGGCGCTCCGCGACCGCGAGATCGTGACGGTGTTCCGGTACGAGCGGCTCTTCGCCGAGCACCTCCGCAGACGGCTTCCCGATCTCGACCCCGTCGACGCCGTCGCGTTCAGCGCCGCCGCGACCGCGGTGCACAACCACGTGCTGCGTCGCGCGATCCGCGGCGACGACGCGTCCGGACGCGCATCGCTCGAGGCGGCCCTCGACGACCTGCTGCACCGCTTCGGCGTGCATCCCGACGGCGAGACCGCGGCGGCCGGCGACGTCGTGGTGGCGGTCTTCCCCCGCCGGATGCCGCTCGCCGAGGTCACCCGGCGACTCCGCGCCGACCTGCCGTGAGCGGGCCTTCCGGGAGCCGGCCTGCCGTGAGCGGGCTCGGCGCGACGGGCTGAGCGGTCCCGGCAGACCGTGACGCCGCGCGTCGCGCACCGACACGCGGGGTGGGACGGCGGCATCCGATTGGGCACGATGGAACCATGGACACCGTGATCCGCGAGCCCGGGCCGGCCGACGCCGCAGCCCTCGCCGAGCTGCACGTCGCGACCTGGCGAGAAGCGTACGGACACCTGTTGCCCGACGCCTTCTTCACGCCGGAGTTCATCGCCGGGCGACACAGGATGTGGGCGCGGGTGCTCGCCGACCCTCATCCCGACATGATCGTCCGCGTCGCCGTCGCCGACGGCGAGCTCGTCGGCTTCGCGTGGGCCGGGCCGACCCCGCCCAGCGCACCGGGAGCGGTCGGATCCGCGACCGGCGACGAGCGGGCCCGCGAACGCCAGCTGTACGCGATCTACGTCTCGGCCGCGCACCACGGCACCGGCGTCGGGCAGTCCCTCCTCGATGCGACGCTCGGCGCCGCCCCCGCCGAGCTCTGGGTCGCGAAGGAGAACCCGCGCGCGATCGCGTTCTACGTACGCAACGGTTTCCGGTTCGACGGGCACGAGCAGACCGATCCGGCCGCTCCGCTCATCACCGATGCCCGGATGGTGCGCTGACGCTCTTCGCAGGGTCATCCCGATTCAACCGGTGACACTGAATGCCGAACAGAGTGATACTGGATGCCATGAGCGACGAAGCCGATCTCGACCACGACCTGCTGCCCGGCGAGCGCGTGCGCTCGTACGACCTGACGGGGCGCCGCGACACCGACTACTACGGCGTCTTCGCCGATGTCTCGGGGGCCGACAGCGACGCCTGGGAGCGCGCTCGCGGCTTCGTCGATGAGGTGGGCGACCGCATGCGGCACGCGTGGGACACCGCCGAGTACCCGCTCGACCTGGTGCGGCGCCTCGGCGAGCTCGACCTCTACGTCGACGGCATCGAGCACCCCGACCTCACGCGCATCACGCCGCTCGGTGCCGGCCTGGTCAACATGGAGATCTCGCGCGGCGACGGCTCGCTGGGCACCGTCGTCGCCGTCCAGGGCGGGCTCGCGCTGCGCACGCTCGCACTCTTCGGCTCGCCCGCCCAGCAGGAGCGCTGGCTGCGCCCGCTCGCCACCGGCGAGGTGCTGGGCAGCTTCGCCCTCACCGAACCCGACCACGGCTCGGACTCGGTCTCGCTCGAGACCGTCGCACGCCGCGACGGGGACGAGTGGGTGCTGCGGGGCGCCAAGAAGTGGATCGGCAACGGCGCCTCGGGTGGCATCACGTTCGTCTGGGCCCGTGTCGACGACGAGGGCGACGAACTCCACGGCGCGGTGCGCTGCTTCATCCTGGAGCAGGACCGACCCGGCTACACCGGCACCGTCATCACGGGAAAGGCCTCGCTCCGCGGCATCCATCAGGCGCACATCGCCCTGCGCGACGTGCACCTGCCCGCCGATGCCGTGCTGCCGGGCACCCGTTCGTTCCGCGACGCCTCGACGGTGCTGTACGCGACGCGCTCCGGTGTCGCATGGTCGGCGCTCGGACATGCCACCGCCTGCTACGAGGCGGCGCTGACGTATGCCGCGGAGCGCATCCAGTTCGGTCGCCCGCTCGCCCGCTCGCAGATGGTGCAGGAGCGCCTCGCTCAGATGCTCGACGAGCTCACCGCGATGCAGCTCTACTGCCGCCGCCTCGCCGATCTCGAGACGGCCGCCGGGCTGCGACCGACGCAGGCGTCGTTGGCGAAGTACCACAACACGCGCGCCGCCCGACGGGTCGCGCACATCGCGCGCGATCTGCTGGGCGGCAACGGCATCCTCATCGAGAACGGCGTCATGCAGCACCTCGCCGACATCGAGGCCATCCACACCTACGAGGGCACCGAGAGCGTGCAGGCGCTTCTGCTCGGCCGCGACATCACCGGCGTCGGCGCCTTCGCCTGAGCGTGGCGCCCGGCGCCCGGCGCCCGGCGCCCGCATCAGCGCATCGCGCGATCGGCGGCGACGGCGGCGTCGATGCGTCGCTGGGTGCGGCCCCTCCCCCGCACGACGGCGATGACCACGGCCATGATGACG
The DNA here is from genome assembly GCA_036946435.1 of Microbacterium arborescens. GTDB lineage: Bacteria > Actinomycetota > Actinomycetes > Actinomycetales > Microbacteriaceae > Microbacterium > Microbacterium arborescens_A. Next base: position 113,759 of record JAQIJE010000032.1, read on the forward strand.
ACGGCGCCGAGGGCGACCACCGCGAGCGCCGACCACGGCATGGCGACCGTCGAGAATCCGGATGACGCCGCCTCGGGCAGGGGAACGCGGTCGTCGCCGATCGCGATCGGCGTCACCACGACCTCGCCCGCGGTGAAGAAGAGCGGTGCGAGCGGCATCTCGACGCGCTGTCTCGCCGTGCCTCCCGGAAGCAGCTCGACGGCATCGCCCCGACCGGCCGTCGGCAGCAGTCCGAGAACGCCCGACGCGTCGGCCGCCGCGGTCGCGCCGAAACGCACGTTGCCGGTATTGGTGAGGTGGTACTCGACCGTGAGGGTGCCGGGGGCGAAGGGAATCCACGACGGCTCGAACCGGGCCGTGGCGGAATCGATGCGCAGGCCCGGGACGATCTCGCCCGCCACCTGCAGATGGACCCGCACACCCACGCGGTGCGTGACGGTGATGCCGGCCTCGTCGGCGCTGAGCCCGACGACGATGCCGGCGGGGTGATCGCCGGGAGTCGCATCGGCGGGCACCTCGATCGTGACGGGCAGCACGCGGGTCTCTCCGGCGACCAGCGTCAGGTCGCCGTCGTCGAGGCCGACGACGCGGATCCACGACCCGCCGCCGGTGGGCGCCTCGGCCCGTACGTCGAACGCGCCGTCGGTTCCGACGACACCGTCTCCTGCCGCGACGGCGAAGGTCGCGGGCTCGGCGGAGTGGTTGGTCACGGCGATGGCATCGTCGACGCTCGCACCGGGGTCGATGACATGACGCAGCGAGACCCGCCCGTCGGGTCCGGCGGCGTCGGCGGGCACGGCACCCCACTCCGTCGCGGGAGGCTCGGCGTCTGCAGCGGCCGCGACGGGCGGGACGGATGCCGCGACGAAGCCGGCGGCGGCGGCCCCGGCGCTCGGCAGCACGGCGGGCGCGAGGACGGCCGCGGCGACGACGGCGGCGCCGGCTGCGGACAGCACGGCGCGGAAGGGACGGACGGCGAGGATGCGGGTCATGGGGTCTCCGAAACGGGTGGTGGGGACGGGCGTGCGGCCCGTCCCCACCGGGTGCGTCAGTCCTGCGCGAACAGGGTCAGGGTGATCTCGCTGCCGTAGCGGCCGCCGGCGGCATCCGCGGGGACCGACAGGTCGAGGTCGGCGCCGACGATCGTCGAGCCGAGGCGCGACGTGCGGTCGGCGGCGGCCAGGGTCGCGGGTGCCTCGAGCGTCGCGCGCGAGCCCGCTGCCGCACCCGACTCGGACTTGACGATGCGCGGCGTCCAGGCGAGGTTCTTCGCCTCGAGCGTGCGGTTGCCCGCGACGAACTCGCTCGCGGAACCGGCGAGGGTCCAGCCCCGGCCCTGAGCGCGGACCTCGTTGCGCGTGTCGGCGACGGTCACCAGCGGCAGGGTGGCGTCGAGGTTCGATCCGCCGCCGGCGAAGGCGACCCGCTCCCCGTGACCGGCGACACTGAGGCTCAGCGCGCCGTCGGCCTTCTGCCCGGCCACCGCCGCTTCGAGCGCGATGGCATCCTTCGACGTGCGGTCGCCGTGACCGAGGAAGTCGAAGATCGTCTCGCCGATCGCGGTGTTGTCGAGGTACGCGCCCCGCACCACGTCGAACTGGTCGGCGCGGGCGTCGAGCACATCGGCACCGGCGCCCTTGGCGAACACCGGAACGAGGGCGTTCGTGTGGCCGCCCGAGTGCCACGACACCTCCGGCAGCTGGCCGGCGGTTCCGGTCAGCGGCGTCCAACCGGCATCCTTTCCGGCGCCCGGACCGGCGAGGTAACCCGTCTCGTGGTCGGCCGTGACGATGACCAGCGTCTCGTCCCAGCTGCTGTTCTTCTCGACCCACGACTCCACGGCCTCGACCGCGTTGTTGAAGTGCACCTGCTCCTCGACCAGGCGCGTGGTCTGGTTGGCGTGCCCGGCCCAGTCGACCGCACCGCCCTCGACCATGAGGAAGAAGCCTTCGTCGCCCTTGTCGAGCACGTTGAGCGCACCGCGCGCGAGCGTGTCGAGGTCGGCGACGTCGTTGGCGGGGTCGGTGAACGGCGGCACCGTCTTGTTCTCGAGCCCCGGCCGGTTGTACTGCAGGGTCTCGGCGACCGGCGCGAGGCCGAAGACCTTGTCGGGCACGGCGGTGCCGTCGGCGAGCGCCTCGAAGCCGGCCGAGTCGTCGATGAAGTCGAACGCGGTCGCCCCGGTCGAGACCCGCTCGTAGTCGTCCTGGGCGATCCAGGTCCAGTTCGCCTCGCGCGGCTGGTGCGCGTCGGTGTAGAGCGGGTGACCGCCGCCCATGATGACGTCCACGCCGCTGTCGATCATCTCGGCCGCGAGGCCCTGGTAGTCGTTGCGGTTGGCGTTGTGGGCGATGAAGCCCGCCGGGGTGGCGTGGTTGAAGGGCACGGAGGTGACCAGGCCCACCTTCTTGCCGACGGCCAGCGCCTGCTCGCCCACGGTCAGCAGCTGCTCGCCCGCGGGGGTGTAGCCGAGGACGCCGTTGTTGGTCTTGACCCCGGTGCCGAGCGCCGTGCCCGCCGCCGCGGAGTCGGTCGCTCCCGAGGCGACCCAGTCGAAGTCGCCCCACGCCTTCTCGGTGACGTACTCGCCCCGCCCCGACGCCGAGTAGTGCGACTGCCCGACCTGCACCGGCCAGTTCTCGTACGTCTGGCCGGGGGTCGCCGGCGCGTGGGCGATCGCCCCCGTCTTCGGGTCGACGCTGACCTGGTGCGCGCTGGTGCCGTGCTCGTACAGGCTGGCGGAGTCGAACTGGTTGTAGCCCGCGCCGTCGGCGATGAGCAGGATGATGTTCTTCGGCGCTTCGGGCGCCTGCTCGCCGGCGGTCGCCGCGGCAGCGGGCAGCGTCGCGACGGCGAGTCCGGCCACGACGGTGGTGGCGGTCAGCGCGCACGCGCGCGCATGTGCTCTCCGGTGCATGGAGAATCCTCTTTCGTATCTGGGGGGAAGGTGCGAAAGCCGCCGCGTCACGGCGGCCCTCCTACGCTCGCCGCCCGAGGTGACCCGGCGCGGGCCGCCGGGTGGCCGGCAGGTGAACGGACGGGACCGCGACCGTGACGTCGACTCGACCCGTTCCGGAGATGTGGACGACGGGAGGCGGCGAGCGCAAGCCCGCGTGAGAGATCGAGCCGTCCGCTACCGTCGGAGCATGAGCCTGTTCCGCCGCGGCCCCGCGCCCGAGACCGTCCTGGCCGACGCCATCGACCGCAACGCCGAGCGCGCACCGGCGAGCCTGTGGGCCGACGGATTCGGCCGTCTCGCGATCCGCGCGCTGCAGGTGATCGTCCTCGTCATCGTCGCGATCGGCATCGTCTACGTGCTGCGCCAGGTCTCGGTGGTGGCGATCCCCCTCGTGCTCGCACTGATCTTCGCGTGCGCCTTCGCCCCCGCGATGGGGTGGATGCGGCGCCACGGCGTGCCCTCGCTGGTCGCCACCCTCCTCACGCTCCTCACGATCGTCGTGCTGCTGACGGGGCTGTCCTGGCTGATCGTCGTCGCCGTCCGCGACCAGTGGAACGACCTGTACTCGCAGGCGCAGGAAGGTTTCCAGCAGCTCGTCGCGTGGGCGCAGACCCTGCCCTTCTCCATCGATCAGAGCCAGATCGATCAGTGGCTCGATGCCCTCGGCGACTTCGTCACGAGCGCGCAGTTCGGATCGGGGGCCATCGCGGGCGTCAGCGCCGTGGCGACCTTCATCACCGGCGCCGTGCTGCTGGTGGTCATCCTCTTCTTCTTCCTCAAGGACGGACCGCGGATGTGGGAGTTCATGCTCCGCCCCTTCCGCGGCGCGAACGAGAAGCGGGCCCGTCGCATCGGCGACAAGACCGTCGTGGTGCTCGGCTCGTACATCCGCGGCACGGCGGCCGTCGCCGCCGTCGACGCGATCGGCATCTTCATCGCCCTGCTCGTCCTGCAGGTGCCGCTCGCCCTGCCGCTCGCGGTGCTGGTGTTCCTGCTCGCGTTCATCCCCATCGTGGGTGCGACGCTCGCCGGCATCCTCGCGGCCCTCGTCGCGCTCGTCGCCAACGGCCCCCTCAACGCCGTGTTCGTCGTCGGTGCCGTCATCCTCGTCAACCAGCTCGAGGGCAACTTCCTCCAGCCCGTCCTCATGGGCCGCACCATGAAGCTGCACTCATTCGTCGTGCTCGTCGCGCTGACCGCCGGCACCGCGATCGGCGGCATCCTCGGGACCCTGCTCGCCGTGCCGATCACGGCGGTGGCCTGGGGCATCGTGCAGGTGTGGGACGGCCCGAACCTGCCGGCACGGTGGGCCCGGCCGAAAAACAAGCCCCTGACGACGTAGCCCCGCGAGGCGCAGGATATCGGGGTGACCCACGACATCCCCGCTCCCATGCTCGCGAAGTCGGTGCCCGAGGTGCCCGACCCGGAACGCGTCGCCGGCGGCCTCTCGTACGAACCGAAATGGGACGGCTTCCGGGCCCTGGTGTCGTGGGACGGCGACGAGGTCGAGATCGGCAGCCGCGGCTCGAAGCCGCTGACCCGGTACTTTCCCGAGCTCGTCGCCGCGTGCGCCGAGCTGCTGCCCGAACCCTGCCTGCTCGACGGTGAGATCGTCGTGGCGACGGGCGCCGGAGGTACGCGCCGGCTCCAGTGGGAGGCGTTGTCGCAGCGCATCCACCCCGCCGCCTCGCGCGTCGCACTGCTGAGCGAGCAGGCGCCGGCCATGTTCATCGCCTTCGACCTGCTCGTCCGGGGCGAGCGCGATCTGCAGCCCGAGCCGTTCGCGGTGCGGCGTGCCGAGCTCGTCGACCTGTTGCGGGACGTGCCCGATCCGGTGCACCTCACACGCGCCACCGACGACGTCGCCACGGCGCGGCGCTGGCTCGAGCAGTTCGAGGGCGCGGGACTCGACGGCGTCGTCGCCAAGCCGCTCGCCGCGCCCTACGCTCCCGGCAAACGGGCCATGTTCAAGATCAAGCACGCGCGCACCGCCGACGTCGTCGCGCTCGGCTACCGCATCCACAAGTCCGGCAGCGGAATCGGCTCGTTGCTCGTGGGGCTCTACGACGACGACGGAGAGCTGCACGGGGTCGGCGGGGTGTCCGCCTGGAGCGACGCCCGCCGCCGAGAGCTCGTCGACGAGCTCGCTCCCCTCGTCGAGCGGGATGCCGCGGGGGCGGCGGTCACGGGTGAATCGGACCGGTCGCGGTTCGCCGCGTCGAAGGACGTGTCGTTCGTCAAACTGCGCCCCGAGCTCGTGCTCGAGGTGCGCTACGACCAGCTCGAGGGTCGGCGCTTCCGGCACACGGTGCAGTTCGAACGCTGGCGGCGGGACCGCGACGCCCGGTCGTGCACCTTCGACCAGCTCGAGACGGTCGCCGCGTACGACCTGTCCGACGTCCTGGACTGAATCGCCCGTGATTCGTCCGGCCGACCCGACCGCCGGCGGGTGCGCCGGGGTGGGAGGATCGATCCATGCGGGATGACGAGACCGGCGCCGTGCCCGACGGCACCGCGGAGCTGCACCTCGAACCCGTCCGCTTCATCGCTCGCACCGACGCGGTGCTGCGGCTCGGTGTGCTGATGCTCGGTGCCGGAGCGTCCTCGGCACGCGTGCGCGACACGATGGACCGCACCGCCCGGGCCCTCGGCCTCGAACGCCTCGAGTCGCGCGTCGGCATGACCGACATCGTCATCACGGCGCAGCGCGGACAGCTGTTCCGCACCCGCGTGGCCGAGGTGCGGCATCCGGTGATCAACTCCGAGCGCATCGCCGAGGTCATGCACCTGTCGCACCGCGTGGCCGACGGCGTGACGGCCGACGAGCTGCAGCGCGAGCTCGACCGCATCGCGGCGCTGCCGCCGCGCTACCCCGTCGCCGTGCGGGTGCTCGCCGCGGCCGCGGCCTGCACCGCGTTCGCGTTCCTCAACAACGGCGGATGGGCCGAGTGCCTCGCGGTCGCCGTCGCCGTCGCGCTCGGCCAGTACGTGCGCATCCGCGGGGCACGGCTGCAGGTCAACGAGTTCCTGCTGGTCTTCCTTTCCGCCTCCGCCGCGCTGCTGACCTTCCTCGGCACGTCGCACCTCATCGAGCTGCTGGGCGCCCCCTCACCGCAATACGGCGCGGCCCTCACCAGCTCGGTGCTCTACCTCGTGCCCGGCTTCCCCCTCGTCACGGGAGCCCTCGACCTCGCACGGCTCGACCTCAACGCCGGCGTCAACCGCGTCGTCTACGCCGGGCTGGTGCTCCTGTCGACCGGGTGCGCGGTCTGGGCGGTCGCGGCCGTCTTCCAGACGAGCGCCGTCGCGGTGGCGGCTCCCGAGCTCGGCGAGCCGCTGCTCTCGCTCGGACGCCTCGTCGCCGGTTTCGTCGGCGTCATGGGATTCGCGCTGCTCTTCTCGACGCCGTGGCGCACGGCCCTCGCGGCGGCGGCGATCGGCACCGTCGCCAACGTCGGCCGGCTGCTCATGATCGATCACGGGGCCATGCAGCCGGTCGCCGCCGCTGCTGCGGGCGTCGCCGTCGGTTTCGGGGCCTTCGCCGTGTCGCGCTTCGTCCGCGCACCGCGCATCACGCTCACGGTGCCGGCCGTGATCATCATGGTGCCGGGCGCCTCGGCGTACCGCGCCATCGTCGGCACGATCGAGTCCGACACCCTCAGCGCCGTGCAGTACGGGGTCACGGCGGTGTTCGTCGTGGTCGCCCTCGCCGTCGGGCTCACCGTCGCCCGGGTCGTCACCGAACGGGAGTGGCTGCGCCCGTCGGCGCACTGACCGCCGTCGCCGGCCTGCGATCGCCGGGGTCGCGCGGTCGCGGGGTCGCGGGGTCGCGGCTCGCGCGGTCGCGGGGTCGCGGTCGCGGCTCGGGGCGCCGGGCGATCTCAGTCCTCGACGTGGCGGGCGCGGCTCGGCTGCACGCGCGGCGGCTCACCGGGCATCTTGGGGAACTCCGGCGGGAACGGTAGCTCGCCGAGACCGGACTCGAGGTCCCGCCGCCACCACTCCAGCAGGGTGTCGATGCGAGCGGGCCGCGCCTGCATCCCGGCCCACGGATCACCGAGCTCGGCGAGACGGTCGGGGACGGTGCGCACCGTGAACGAGCCGGGATCGACCCCGGCATCCAGTTCCTCCCACGTGATCGGGGTAGCCACCGTCGCGGCGGGAAGCGCCCGCGCACTGTAGGCGCCCGCCATCGTGCGGTCGCGGTTCGCCTGGTTGAAGTCGACGAAGACCTTCTCGCCGCGTTCCTCCTTCCACCAGCTCGTCGTGACCCGGTCGGGCATCCGCCGTTCCAGTTCGCGCGCCGCGGCGATCACCGCGTGACGCACGTCGAGGAACTCGTGCTCGGGGACGATGGGGCAGAACACGTGGAGCCCACGGTTGCCGCTCGTCTTGAGGAACGCGTCGAGGCCCGCCTCGGCGAGCACGTCACGGAGCGCGGGTGCGACGGCCGCGGCATCCGCGAAGTCCGCGCCCGGTTGCGGGTCGAGGTCGATGCGCAGTTCGACGGGGTCGTCGGTATCGTCGGCGACCGAGGCCCACGGATGGAACACGACGGTGTTCATCTGCACCGCCCACAGCACCGCGGCCGGCTCGTTCACGACGACCTGCGGATGCCGCCGCCCGCTGTTGTACGTGCACACCACCTGGTCGACGAACGCGGGCGCACCCTTCGGCGGGTTCTTCGAGAAGAAGCTCTCACCGTCGATGCTGTCGGGGAAGCGCTCGAGCGAGATGGGCCGGTGACCGTTCGCGCGCAGGAACGGCTCGGACACCGCCAGCACGTACTCGGCGTACTCGCGCTTGGTGATGCCGAGCGCGGGCCACAGCACCCGGTTCGGGCTCGACAGCGCGACCTCGCGGTCGCCGTTCGGCCCGGGGACGGTCAGGGTGATGCGCTCGCTCGCCATGGCCCGACCCTAGGCCGCGCCGGGACCGGCGCACACCCCCTGGACACGGACCGCGTGACGTTCGTCGGGTCGGTGGTGCTGGTGACCACGGCAAGCCCGCCCCGCGTCACACGAGCCCCACCGGCCCGACGAACGTCACACGCACCGGCGGCGGCGGGCGCCGCAGACGCCGGCGCCGCCGCACTCAGCAGACGGGCGCGCTACGGAGTCAGGAGGCAGTCGTCCCTGCGGGCCCGTCGCTGTCAGCGTCGCCGGTCGAACCGTCGCCGGCCGGGGCGACGTCGGCGGCATCGGTCGAACCGCCGTCGGCGGGGGCATCGTCGGCGAGCGCCATCACGGGGCCGAGGTCGGCGCGGTCGACGTGGATCCAGGGACCGCCGGGATCGACGATGACGCCGGTGAGTGCCGGGTTGCTGAGCACCGCGCGCGCGAGCTGCGCCGCCGTGACCGGCACGGGACGGTCGCCGCGCTCGAGCACGAGCACCTCGAGCGGGTGCGAGAAGACTTCGAGCCGCCGCTCCCCCGAGACGGTGCGCGACTCGGCGAGACCGATCTGGCCACTGTCCCCGGCCGGGCCGGCTGCGACCCACAGCGGAGCCGTCGCCATCGCTGCGGCCACGGCAGCGGGGGTCTCCGGTGTGCGGGGGCCCGAGAGGAGGTTCTTGATCGCGAGGTCGGCGTCCCCCTCCTCGAAGGCCCGCTTGATGAGCTGCACGGGCAGCACGATGCGCGAACCGGCCACGGCGTGATCGATGATGAGCCCCTCATAGGGGCCTTCGATGGCGTTGCGGAACACGTTGGCCACGGGCAGTCCGAGCGCCGACGTGTCGCGGTCGCCGTCGGCCTCGACGCTCGCGCGCAGCGACGCACCGCCGGTGAAGGCGAGCAGGAACCGGGCGCCGTCGACCTGCGACACGGCGAGGGTGATCGGCTTGCCTTCGGCCGTCAGGGCTCGGGCGTCGCCGCGCACGCGGACGTACATCGTCCCCTGCATGCTCTGGCGCATGACGTTCATGACGTCGACGTTGCCCGGCTTCTCGGGCAGCGTCGCGAGCGCAGCCTGGACGAGGGTGTTGTCGGGCATGCCGGTCACCGTCTCGGTGCGCTCCGGCGCCTCGGCGGGCGGACGGGTCATCGAACGCTCCGGCTGACCCGGCGCTGCCGCGGCGGGAGTCGCCGGCGCCGTCGGGGCACCGAAGGTGGACATCGAGATCCCGACGTGCGGCACCGGCTCGGCCGGAACCGCCTCCTCCGCGGGCGCGGCACTGACGTTGTCGTCGTCGTCGACGGGTTCGTTCTGGCTGGTGGTGTCTCGCGCGGAGCGCTTGAAGATCGCCATGCGTCGAGCCTAACCCGCAGGCTCCTGTGTCGTCCCGCGGGTCAGAGCTTCGCGATCGGCGCGATCTTGACGAGCAGCTTCTTGGCTCCGGCCGAGTCGAAGCGCACGTGCGCGACGCGCTTCGCGCCCTCGCCCGTGATGGCGTCGACACGCCCCTCGCCGAAGTCGTCGTGACGGATGCGGTCGCCGGGCGCCAGCTCGAGGTCGCCGTTGTCGCGGACCTTCGCCGGGATGCGGTTGGCGAACTTCGCGATGTCGCCGGACTTCTCGCGGCGCGGCAGCGGGACGAGATCGTCGCCGTAGCGCGTCCCCGATCCGCCGAAGCCGCCCGACCCGCCACCGGATCGTCGGCCGTTGAGCGCGCGCGACTGCGTGCCGCCGCGCGAGTTGACGTCGCCGGGCGACTGCCGCCAGTCGATGAGGTCGTGCGGGATCTCCTGCAGGAAGCGGCTGGGCATCGCCGCCGACACCTCGCCGAACTGGGCGCGTGTCATGGCGAGGGAGAGGTGCAGGCGTTTGCGCGCGCGGGTGAGGGCGACGTAGAACAGCCGCCGCTCCTCTTGCGGGCCCCCGGGCTCGCCCGCCGAGATGCGGTGCGGGATGAGGTCTTCTTCGACGCCCGTGACGAACACGGCGTCGTACTCGAGGCCCTTCGCGGTGTGCATCGTCATGAGCGAGACGGTGCCCGAGGCGTCGTCGAGATCGTCGGCGTCGGCGACGAGGGCGACCTCGGTCAGGAAGTCGAGGATGGTGCCCTCGGGGTTGTTGCGCGCGAACTCGCGCGTGACGGCGATGAGCTCGTCGAGGTTCTCGAGGCGCGCCTCGTCTTGCGGGTCGCGGCTCGCGCGCAGCGCATCCATGTATCCCGACTTGTTGAGCAGCACCGTGAGCCCCTCGGTGACCGCGCTCGGCGGCGCGACCTCGCCCGAGCTCGGCAGCATGATCTCGGTCGCCTCGGCCAGGACGGCGTCGAGCTGGCGGATGGCGGCCTGGATCTTCGGCCCGACGCCGAGCGCCGACGCGTTCGCGAGCGCGTCGCGGAACGTGATCTGCTGATCGGCGGCGTACCGCGCGATCGACGTCTCGGTGACGTCGCCGATGCCGCGTCGGGGGCGGTTGAGGATGCGGCGCACCGCGAGCTCGTCGGCGGGGTTGGCGACCGCGACGACGTAGGCCAGGGCGTCCTTGATCTCGGCGCGATCGTAGAACTTCGTGCCGCCCATGATCTTGTACGGGATCGCCGCGCGGATGAAGATCTCTTCGAGCGCTCGCGACTGCGAGTTGGTGCGGTAGAACACGGCCATCTGCGAGTACGGCACCGACGACCGATGCAGCGCCTCGATCTCGTCGGCGACGAACTGCGCCTCGTCGTGCTGCGAATAGCCGGTGAACCCGACGATCGCGTCGCCCGCGCCGACGTCGGTCCACAGTTTCTTGTCTTTGCGGTCGAAGTTGTTGGCGATCACGGCGTTGGCCGCCGAGAGGATGTTCTGCGTCGAGCGGTAGTTCTGCTCGAGCAGCACGACCTTCGCACCCGGGTAGTCGCGCTCGAACTCGGTGATGTTGCGGATGTCGGCGCCGCGGAACGCGTAGATGGACTGGTCGGAGTCGCCGACGACAGTCAGCGAGGCTCCCGCGACCTCGGGCTCGCTCTCGGCCTCGAAGATCATCATGCCGCCCGACGAGAACGCGTCGCCGCCCTGCCCCTGCACGGGACGGGTGAGCTCGTGGATGAGGGCGTACTGGGCGTGGTTGGTGTCCTGGTACTCGTCGACGAGGATGTGGCGGAAGCGCTTGCGGTAGACGTCGGCGACGTGCGGGAACGCACGGAACAGGTAGACCGTCTGCGCGATCAGGTCGTCGAAGTCGAAGGCGTTCGCCCGCTGAAGCGCGGACTGGTAGGCCCCGAACAGCTCGACGAAGACGCGCTCGGCCGGGTCGGACATGTTGGCCTGGCGAGCGTACGAGTCGGCGTCGGCGAGCTCGTTCTTGAGCTTCGAGATGCGGCTCTGCACGCCCGCGGGCGTCAGGCCGAACGCGTCGGCCTCGTGCTCTTTGACGAGGCGCTTGATGAGGGCGCGCGAGTCGCCGGAGTCGTAGATCGTGAAGCTCTTGGTGAAGCCGAACTGCTGCGCCTCACGGCGGAGGATGCGCACGCACGCGGAGTGGAACGTCGAGATCCACATGCCCTGCGCACTGTCGCCGATGAGCTGCTGCACGCGCTCGCGCATCTCGCCCGCGGCCTTATTGGTGAAGGTGATCGCCAGGATCTGGCTGGGCCAGGCCTCGCGACCGCGCAGCAACGAGGCGATGCGGTGCGTCAGCACGCGGGTCTTGCCCGATCCCGCGCCCGCGACGATCAGCAGCGCGGGCCCGCGGTAGGTGACCGCCTCGCGCTGGGGAGGGTTGAGCCCCTCGAGGAGATCGGCGTCGGGGCGTTCGCCGGAGGACACGTTCGGGCGCACGGAACCGACGATGACGGGCTTGATGGGGTCTGACATGACCTCCCGATTCTACGTTCGCCCACCGACACGTCCGCGAGACCCCACTCCCGCCCCGAGACCCCGGCGCCAACCCACCGTCTCGGGGCGCGACTGTCGTCTCGCGGTTCGGGGTCAGAGCAGGCGGCGGGCGGTCGCCCAGGCGGTGAGCTCGTGCCGCGACGACAGCTGGAGCTTGCGCAGCACGGCCGACACGTGGGTCTCGACGGTCTTGACCGAGATGAACAGCTCGGCGGCCACCTCTTTGTACGCGTAGCCGCGGGCGATGAGGCGCATGACCTCCTGCTCGCGGGCCGACAGCCGGTCGAGCTCGTCGACCGCCGTCGCCGTCTCGCCCGACACGGCGCCGAACGCGTCGAGCACGAATCCGGCCAGCCGCGGTGAGAAGACCGCGTCGCCCCCCGCGACCGCGACGACGGCGCGACTGACCTCGCCTCCCGACGAGCCCTTCGTGATGTAGCCGCGGGCGCCGGCGCGGATGACCCGCACGACGTCGTCGGCGGCATCCGAGACGCTGAGCGCCAGAAAGCGCGTGGCGGTCGCACGGACGGCGGCGATCACCTCCGCTCCCCCGGCCCGCTCGGGGCCCGAGCCTCCCGGCAGGTGGACGTCCAGCAGCACGACGTCGGGCGCGGTGCGGTCGATGACGGCGACGGCGGATGCCACGTCCGCGGCCTCGCCGACGACCTCGATGCCCGCGGCGAGGTCGGCCCGAAGACCCGACCGGAAGATGGAGTGGTCGTCGACGATGACGACCCGCAGGGCGTCAGCCACGTCCGTCGCCTCCCGCGTGCAGGTGCACCTCGGTGCCTCCCGCCGCCGCGGCGCGGACCGCCGCGGTGCCGCCGGCGCGCCGCATCCGTCCGAGGATCGACTCGCGCACGCCGAGCCGGTCGTCCGGGATGCGGGCGACATCGAAGCCCGAACCGCGGTCGCGCACCCACACGTCGACGCCGCGTGCGCCGCCCTCGATGTACACCGACACGTCTCCCCCGGCGTGGCGGGCGGCGTTGAGCATCGCCTCCCGCGCGGCCGCGGCGAGCTCGCCGCTCGCGCGTTCGGTCGACAGCCCCGCCGAGACGACGTCGATGCGCACCGCGTAGTCGAGCTCGAGCGCCGCGGCGTAGTCGCGCAGATCGGTGGTCAGGTCGCTGTCGGCCGGCGCATCGCCGTCGAAGAGCCACGCGCGCAGCTCGCGCTCCTGTGCGCGGGCGATGCGGGCGGCCTCGCTCGACGCGCCCGCGGTGTTCTGGATGAGCGCGAGGGTCTGCAGCACGGAGTCGTGGAGGTGCGCGGCCATGACGCTGCGCTGCTCCTCGCGGATGCGGCGCGTGCGTTCGCCCGAGAGGTCGCGCCAGCGGTGCACGGCGGTGGCGCCGGCGACCGACGCCGCCCCGAGGACCGGCAGCAGCACGGCCGGCAGCGCGACGAGCCCGTCGGAGTCCAGACGGGGCAGGGTGCTGAGCGTCAGCACGGCCAGCACGGCGAGCGCCGCGATCTGCACGAGCAGGGTGTGGCGCGCACCCCGGTCGGCGTCGGTGCGGTCGACCAGCGCGGCCCAGCTTCCGGCCGCGGCCGCCAGCGCCGCCGGGATCGCGACGGCGACGGCGAGCCCGGGCGAGAACGCGCGCGACATCCACGAACCGCGGGCCTCGACGGCCAGGACGGTCAGGACGAGGGGAAGCATCGCGGCCGCCGCCGCGACCAGGATCCAAGCCACCGGGGCGCGCCGCGTCGGAGCTGCCGGTCCCGGCTGCCACGGCAGGAGCGCCCAGAACCAGACGTACAGGAGCGGCCCGGCGCCCCCGACGAGGGTGAGGACGACGAAGAGGGCACGGATGCTGCCGGCGGACGTCCCGAGGTGGGACGCGAGACCGCCGCTGACGCCCGCCACGAGGCATTCGCGCCGCCGCTGCAGCGGGGGGCGGACGGAGCGCGCGGCCGCGGGGCGCCGAGGCGGCGGACCGGGGCGGACCGCGGGCACGGCGGGCGGCGCGGCGTTCGTCACGGCGGCGAGGACATGGCCACATCCAATCATCCGCGCGCGCGGCGGATGCATCCTCGCGACGAGAATCAGGGGACGCTCCGGGCGATCCCCCATATCCGCGGCGTGCCCGGCCGGCGGAGGATCGGAGCATGACCTTCGCCTCATCCGTCGACGACGCCGCCCGGCCCGCCGGTTCCGGACCGCTTCGGCCGGAACCGCCGCTCCCCGTGTCGAGCCAGCCCGCGTCGCCGCATCCCGACGACCGCTTCTTCGGGTGGGTCGGCGGGCTCGGCGTCATCCGTGCCGACGGTTGGATCGGCGGCGTGTGCGCGGGGCTCGCAGCGCGCTGGGGCATCGATCCGATCATCGTGCGCGGTGTCGCGATCGTGGCGGCGGTGGTCGGCCTGCCCGCGATCCTCGCCTATGCCCTCGCCTGGTCGGTGCTGCCCGACGGTTCGGGCCGCGTCCACGCCGTCGATCTCGAACGCGGGCGCTTCTCGTACGTCCAGGGCGCGATCCTCGCGACCGCTCTCGTGGGAGTGGTCCACGGCTTCGCACTTCTCCTCGCCCTCGCCGCGCTCGCGACCGGCTCGACCGGCGGCGTGGTCGTGGCCTTGGTGGCCGGCGTCCTCGTCGCGGGTGCGGTCGTCGTCGCCGCCGGTATCGTCGCGCTGATCGTGCGGGCCGCGAGACAGCGTCCTCTTCTCGAAGCGGATGCCGCGCCCGCGGCGGAGTCCGACCCGGGCGCCGCGCCCGCTGCCGCACGCGTGGCGGAGAGCGCGGCAGCGGCACCGCCCGAGCCGCCCCGGGCCGATGCCGCGCCCGCCGACGTCGACGCGTGGCGTGCGCAGCACGCGGCGTGGAAGGAGCGCGACCGCGCCTGGCGCCGCGCGCAGGAGGACGCCGACCGTGCCGCGCGCACCATCGCCCGCGACGAACGCCGCGCCGCGGCAGCCGCGTTCGGTCGCGAAGCCGCCGAGCGACGCCGGCTGCGACGCCGCGCCCGGCCGCGCACGAGCATCGCCTTCGTGTCGATCGCCCTCGGAGCGGCTGCCGTGGGCGGCACGCTCGCCGCGCTGCTCACGGCCGACCGGCTCTCGATCGGTCGGGGCCTGTTCGTCGCCGCCCTCGTCGCAGCCGCCGCGATGGTGGTCGCGGGCGCGATCCGCCGGCGCAGCGGCTTCCTCGCCTTCGTCACGTCCGCACTGCTGGTCGGCGGCGGGGCGGCGGTAGCCGTTCCGGTGGCCGACGACCTGAACATCGGCTATCGCGCGATCTCGAACGCAGCGGGCGCGACCGACGGCGGCGCCTTCCGGCAGACCTGGGGGTCGCTGACCGTCTGGATCGAGGACACCGCCGATCCGCAACCGCTCGTCATCGACAAACGCGACGGCACCACGAGCGTGATCCTCGACCCGGGCGTCGAGCTCTCCCTACGCGCGGAGATCGGGCCGGATGCCGCGCTCGTGACCTACGACGACGAGTGGTCATCGCTCCGAGACCTCCGCGAGGCCGTGCCGGTCGGCGCCGGCCGCACCTCCGTCACGACGGTGATCCCGGCCACGACCGCCCCCACGACGCGGCAGACGCTGACCCTCGAGCAGGACAGCGGGTACATCGAGATCCGGCGCCGAGACCGCGACGAAGCGGCGCCCCAGCAAGAGGAGATCGCACCATGACGACCACCGACCCCTCGGCCGCGCCCGGCCCGCACCCCGGCGACGACGACCGCACGACCGAGGTCCTGACGCCGTCGTACGACGCGCTCGGAGCCGCATCCGACGACACCGTCGAGACGGCGACTGCGGGCATGGAGGCGATCGCGATCTCCGCCTCCGATGCGTCGGGCGATCCCGTCGCGTCTCCGGGCGCCGACCGACCGCGCACGCGGTGGGCGGGCATCGTCTGGGGCCTCGCCTTCGCGGCGGTCGCGGGGGCCGGCCTCTCCCTGGTCACGACACCCGCCGCGTTCGACGCGGCCGTCGACGGGCTCGCCGCCGTCACCGCGCCCACGCTGATCGCGGCCGGGCTGCTCGTCGCAGGCGCCGCCCTGCTTCTGAGCGGCATCGTCGGTCTGCTCCGCCGGGTCCAACGCCGCACGCAGCGTCATACCGCGTAGCACGCCGACTCGGGCCTTCACAACACTGGCGGGCCCCGACGCGCAGACGTAGCGTGGGGGCCATCGCGGCGATCCGGGTGGTCCCGGGCATCGGCTCATAACCGATCGCGTTGCGGGTTCGACTCCCGCCGTCGCGTCTATCCCTCGGGGACCGACGCCGTGTACACGCTCTCCCTCAGCTGAGCGAGGCGCTCGTTGATCTCCGCGACCCGACCAGGCTCGACATGGTGGCCGTTGATCGGGTGGATGACGAGGTCGTTGAGGCTGCCCATGCCGCCGAATGCTCGGCGGACCGTAGCCGGATCGGCGCCCGCGGCGACGGCATCGGCCGAGCGCGATGCCCAGTCGGCCCACCGGCTCTCCCCCACCGGGCGCAGGAGCGCCGCCAGGTCTCGGAGGCCGCGTTCGAGCTCGGCAACAGACACGGAGCGAGCCTGGCACACGCGCGACGCGCCGTCCATCGCGACGCATCCGCGACCCCATAGGTCGCCGCCGGCCCGATGCCGGCTCGTCACGCACGCTCCGCGCCGCCTGGCTCGCGCCGTCGCGGACCTTCCTACGACATCCATCTCTTCGGGAACGCCGCCGCGTAGACCCGCGATCGCAGCTCACCCAGCCGGTCGTTGACCTCGCCCAGGCGAAGACGATCGACCGTGTGGCCGTTGAGCGGATGGATGACGAGGTCGGTGAGGCTCCCCGAGCCCCCGAACATCCAGCTCGCGACGGACGGGTCGGCGCCCGCCGCCACCCGCGCGGCGACCTGCGCGACATGATCCGCCCACCAGGTGGCCCCGACCGATCGCAGCAGGTCGGTCAGCTCCGCCAGCGTGGCGTCGAGATCTGTTGCGGTCACGGGGCGAGCATTCCACACGCGCGACGTCGTCACGCCGAGTCTCGGCCGTCGATCCGGTCGAGCTCGTCGAGCCGGCGCAGCGCCTCCCGTGCCCGTTCGAGACGGTCGGCCTCGGGCTCGTCCCACCAGTACGGGCCGCGCTCGCCGAGTCCGTGCTTGGCCAGCCCGACGCGCTCGCGCGCAGCGGCGACCGCGTCGTCGTCACCGCGACGCTTCGCCGCTCCGACGGCCGAGCGTCCGCGACCGAGGTGTGAGGTCAGTGCCTGGACGACGTCCGCGGGCAGCGACGGGTCGGTGCGGCGCCATCGACGCCCGTCGACGACCAGCCACCGCTCGGAGTCGTCCTCGGAATCGACATCGGCCACGGACCCAGTATGGGCCGTGGCCGGTGTCGGTCGACGCGCGAGCGTCAGGCGCGGCGGTACTCCGCGCGCATCGGGCAGTCGAACGGGTCGCGAGCGGCGAGCCCGACGCGGTTGAGGTAGTCGATGACGATCGCGTACGAGCGCCACAGACTCGTCTCGGTGTAGGGCACGTCGAGCGTCTCGCACTGCTCCTTGACGATCTCGCGGGCGCGCGCGAGCGCGGGACGCGGCATGTTCGGAAAGAGGTGGTGCTCGATCTGATAGTTGAGCCCGCCCATGAGCCACGTCGCCCACCAGCCGCCGCCGATGTTGCGCGAGGTGCGGACCTGCTTGCTGAAGAAGTCGAGCTTCGCGTCGGGCGCGATGATCGCCATGCCCTTGTGATTGGGCGCGAACGAGGCGCCCATGTACAGCCCGAAGACCGCCACCTGCACGCCGAAGAACGCGAACGCCATCCCGATCGGCAAGAAGATGAACACCGGTGCGACGAACAGGGCGAAACGGGCGAGGATCAAGACGATCTCGAGCGCGCGCTTCTTGACCGGTCCGCGGCCGACGAGGTGCCGCAGCGACAGCGCGTGGAGGTTCAGGCCCTCCAACAGCAGCAACGGGAAGAAGAACCAGCCCTGGCGCTGCGTGATGAAGCGGCGGATGCCACGGGCGGTGGCCGCGTCCTCTTCGATGAACGAGATCGTGTCGATCTCGATGTCGGGGTCCTTGCCCACCTTGTTGGGGTTGGAGTGGTGCCGGGCGTGCTTGGTGGTCCACCACGACAGGCTCATGCCGACGACGCCGACCGCGAGGAAGCGCGCGAGGCGGTCGTTGGCGGGACCCGACGCGAGCACCTGACGGTGGTCGGCCTCGTGGGCGAGGAAGGCCACCTGGGTGAAGACGACGCCGAGGGCGCCGGCGATGAGCAGCTGGAACCAGCTGTCGCCCAGGAGGATGAAGCCCGTGACGCATCCGCCGATGGCGAGGAGGAGCGCGAGCCCGACCATGCCGTAGAACAGCGGCGCGCGTTGCAGAAGGCCCGACTCCCGCACGACGCGGGAGACATCGGTGAAGGCCTTCGCCATCGGGGGGAACTCGGCGGTTCCGGCATACGTGCGTCGGATGGGGCCGAGACGCGACTCGACGACGGGTGTGGCGATGAGAGCACCTGCTGACTCGATCATGACCCGGAGGTCTGGAGCAGAAGGCGGGCGCCGACGGCTGGGCCTCACACTACGGAGGACCGGATCACCGCCGGCGCATATGACGCCGACTGTGTGCGGATGCACGGGCGTTACCCAGCCCGCGGCCACACGCGACCGGCGGCGGACGCCGCGGACGGGGCCCCGCCGGAGCTCAGACCGACGTGGACACCCCGCCGGCGGCGGGGTCGGGCAGGAGGATCCACACGCGCGTCCCGCCGGCCGGCGAATCGTCGATACCGATCCGTCCGCCGTGGGCCTCGATGACGCGACGGCAGGTCGACAGGCCGATGCCCAGCCCTTCCGCCTCGGTGTCGCCGCGCTCCATGAGCGCGAACACCCGCTCACGGTCGGCGACGGGAACCCCCGGGCCGTTGTCGTCGATCGTGATGCGCCAGCCGCCGTGCACCGGCCGGGCCTCGATGCCGACCCGCGGCACCCGTCCCGCCGCCGCCGTGAACTTCAGGGCGTTGGCGACCAGGTTCTGCAGCACGGCACGCAGCAGCGTGGGGTCGCCGACCGGCTCCACGTCGATGTCGATGTGCAGGTCGGCTCCCGACGACGAGATCGGCGCGTCGAGGTCTTCGACGACCGCGTGCACGACGGCGCCGAGGTCGACGCGGGTCCGCTGGGGGCTGGCTCCCCCGACCCGGGCATAGGCCAGGATGTCGGAGATCATGTCGTTCATGCGGTCGGCCGCCGACTCGGCGCGGGCGAGCACGCGGGCGGCCTCGGGCGCCTGCTGCATGTCGGGGCTGTCGATCGCGAGCTCGAGGAAGCCCGTGAGGGCGGTGAGCGGATTGCGCAGGTCGTGGCTGATCTGCCCCGCGAACCGCGAGAGCTGATCGTTGGACTCGCTGAGCTGGCGGCTGATCCGCCGCAGCTCGAGCAGGTCGACGACCTGGTGGGCGAGCAGGTCGAGCGCTTCGCGGGCCGACTCCTCGAGGTCGCCCACGGCGTCGTTGAAGACGCAGAGGGTGCCGATGGCGACCCCGCCGGGGGTGACGAGCGGACTCGAGGCGTAGAAGCGCACGTGGGCGATCTCACCGGTGACGAAAGGGTTCTTCGCGAACCGCTCGTCGAGGCGCGCGTCCGGCACGACGACACGGCCGGGCCGAGCGATGACGGCGGCGCACATCGAGTCCTCGCGCGAGCAGACGGCGGGCTCGAAGCCCACCGCAGCGATCTGATGCTGAGCACGATCGTCGATGATGTTGATGACGGCGGTGTCGACGCCGCAGACGGTCGCGGCGAGACGCACGATGCCCTGGAGGTCCGGCGAGGGCGCCTCGCCGATCACGTGGTAGGCATCGATGGCCTCGCGGCGGGTGATGTCGAGTTCGGTGACCATGGTCATCTCACGCTATCCGGGTTCCCGGCGGGAGAGAGCGGGACGGGGTGCTCGTTCGCGATCCCGCCCACACGAGCAGGGCGCCGGCCAGCAGGATCTGCCCGCCGAGGCCCACGAACCAGCTGGGTACGGTCTCGGCGCGCACCTGTTCGGGTGACGGCGAGTCCCGGGCCGGGACGTCCGTGCACTCGCCGTACACCGGGTGCAGGTCGGGTGTGATCTGCGCCATCCGCACGCCGGCGGTGATCTGGCCGAAGAGGTCGACCGGGTAGCCGCGGCGGTCGTACTCGCCCGGTGTCGCATCGGCGAGGACGACGAACGGGTTCGCCGCCAGGATCCACCAGACCCGGTCGAACCGGGGCACCGTCGTATCGGAGGTCTCGGGCTCGGCGCAGATCATCCGCGCCGGATCGCCCCAGCAGTCCTCGGCACCGTCTCGACACTGCGGAGAGCCGGTGCGGTCGTAGACGGCGGCGTAGTAGGTCGTGGTGCCCCTGCTCGAGAAGGCGGTCCCGCCGAGCCCGAAGGCGATGAGCGTGCCGAACACGAGGGCCGAGACGACGAGGTACGTCGAGGCGACCGAGAAGAGCGGACGGGCGAGGATGCCGCTGAGGCCGACGCCGATCGCCGCGATCACGCCGATCTCGACGACCAGCACCGCGACCGAGACGACCGCCACCAGCGGCGACACTCCCCCCGCGAACGAGGCGATGACGAGGAACGGCACGGCGACCGCGGCGAAGGCGAGGCCGGTGATCCATGCCGCGAGGACCTTGCCGAGGATGATCTCGGGCGTCCGGGCCAGCGTGACCTGCACGGGCGCGAGTGTCGCGGAGTCGCGGTCGCCGTTGATGGAGTTGCCGCTGAGCGTCGGGGAGACGAGGACGACGAGCAGCAGCGTCACCACGACGATCGTCGAGTAGATGCCGGCTCCACGCTGACCGGCATCCATGACGAAGCCGCCGAAGGCGAGGAAGGCGAGCGCCGTGACGCCCACCAGCAGCACCGCGAAGACGCCGAGCAGGACGTACCACGACACCGTCCGCACGCGCTGGAGCAGCTCGAGGCGGGCGACGGTCCACAGCCGCGAGAGGTTCACGAGCGTTCTCCGTCCGTCGTACCGAGATCGAGGAAGGTGTGTTCGAGCAGCCCCGTCGCCGCGGAGAACTCCGAGACGGCGACGTCGGCCGCGACGAGCGCGCGCAGCCCCGCCGCCGCATCCTCGTCGGAGGCGAAGGGGATGAGGATGGCGCGCCGGTCGATCGGGATGCGGGCGACGTCGAGTCCGAGCGCGGCGGCGACCGGCATCACGGCGGAGCGCGCGTCGGCGCCCGCGACGCGGACGCGCCACGACCTCGTGCGCCGCGCGGCCTCCGCGACGCGGTCCGCGCTCACGGTGGCGCCGTCGACGAGGAAGACCGCCTCGTCGACGACCTCCTCCAGTTCGGAGAGGATGTGGCTCGAGATCAGGATCGTCTTCCCCGCCGCCGCGTATCGGCGCAGCAGGCCGCGCAGATCGATGCGGGCCTGGGGGTCGAGCCCCGACGCCGGCTCGTCGAGGAGCAGCACCGCGGGGTCGTGCACGAGCGCCCGAGCGAGCCCGAGGCGCTGCTTCTGTCCGCGCGAGAGCACCCGCGCGTGGGTGTCGACGAGGTCTCGGAGGCCGACCTCGTCGACGAGCTCCTGCGCGCGGCGGGCGGCGGCGTCGCGGTCGAGGTCGTACAGGCGCCCCGTGACCTCGAGGGTCTCGCGCACCGACAGCGAGGGCCAGGCGCCCAGGGCGTCGGGCATCCAGCCGAGCCGGCGGCGGGCCGCGGACGGATCGGCGACGGGATCGACGTCGGCGATGCGGATGCTTCCGCCGTCGGGGGCGAGGAGCGAGGCGAGCATCAGCAGCAGCGTGGTCTTGCCCGCGCCGTTCGGGCCGACGAGTCCGGTGACCGCCCCCGCCCGAGCCTCGAGCGTCACGCCCCGCACCGCGTGCACGCGGCCGAACGATCGACGGACATCCTGGGCGGCGATTCCGGGACTGGCCATGCCCGACACCCTAGGGGAACGTCGCCCGCGGCGCGCGCCTAGCCTGCGTCGGCGCGGGGGAGGTCGACGACGGCGCGCGTGCCGCCGGAGCGTCCCGGCAGCAGAAGCACGCGCCCGCCGTGCGCCTCGGCGAGGCTTCTGGACAGCGAGAGACCGAGCCCGAGTCCCTGGGCGGCGCTGCGACGCGCCCGCGACGTACGGTAGAACCGCTCGAACGCCTGTCGGCGCTCGGTCTCGGTCATCCCCGGGCCGTCGTCCGAGACCGAGATCTCGACCCGCTCGGCGTCATGCGACATCGCGACGCGTACGACGCCCCCGCGCTGCGACACCTCCCGCGCGTTGCGCAGCAGCTCGGCGACGATCGATGCCAGGTCTCCCGATACGATGTCCGCGGTCGCCGAGGCGCCCGCGACCGTGACGGAGACGCCGTCGCCGAGGTCGGCGAGTTCCGCGATGACACCGTCGACGACCGTGCCGACGTCGGCGTGACCGGGCCGTGGCTCGACCTGCGCTCGACCGGCCGCGAGCATCAGCTCGACGGTGTGCTCCAGGCGTTGCCCGGCCCGCAGGACGGTCGCCCAGCGGTCGCGTTGATCGTGCTCGGCCGTCGCGACGGCGAGCTCGGCGTTGCCGAGGATGATGGTGAGAGGCGTGCGCAGCTCGTGCCCCACGGTGTCGAGGAAGCGGTCGCGCACCTCGACCGCCTCGACGAGCTCCGTGATGTCCTGCGCGAGCAGCATGACGCCGATGGGCTCGTCGTCGACGGCGATGGGGCGCGCGACGAACCGCAGCGCCGTCTGCTCGCCCGGCCGTCCGACCCACACACGGCGGGGTTCGGCGAGCAGACCCGCGAGGATGTCGTGGCGCAGCGCCGGCGAGAGCGGGATGCGCGTCGTCCGATCCGCTCCGAAGACGGGGGCGTTCTCGTCCTGGTCGAGCGACAACGCGATGCCCGCCCGGCGGGCGAGCGCCCGTGACGGCTCGTTTGACAGCAGCAGCGTCCCGTCGACGTCGAAGACGACGATCGGCTCGGGCGTGGTGTCGAGCAGCTGGCGGAGCGCGGCGTCGGCTCGGTGCGAGGAGTCGATCGCGGCGCTGAGTCGGCGCTTGGCGCTCTGCGCCCGCGTGCGCTGCCGCTGGAGGTCGACCGCGACGAACCGGCTGCCGACGGCGAACATGCCCAGGAGCGCGGGGACGATGAGCAGCGTCATCCATTCGCCGAGGGTCGTCGGGATCGCCGGTGTCGCGGCGAGCGGGAGCAGCGAGGCGAACACGACGCCGACGGCGGTGACCACAGGTGGGAACGCGAAGGCCAGCCACACGATCGGGAACACCACGAGCATGCTCGTGAACGGCACGATGTCGGCGGTGCCGGCGCGCACGGGAGCGCACGCCACGATCGCGGCGATCGGCACCACGCCCAGCCACACGGTGCCGCGCGTGGGCTTGTAGTGCCACACGACGGCCATCACGACGCAGGCGGCGAGGATGACGGCGAGGCCCGAGACGAAGGCGGGGGTGATGCGGGCGGGCTCGATGACCGCAGCGGTGACGGTGATGAGGCCCGCCGACCCGCCCATCAGGAACTGGGCGTACGGCTGGATCCGGGGTCTGCTCAGCATGTCACCTCGTCCGCGGGCGTCCGCTCGCCCGATGACGAACACCTTCCCGAGGCCGCATCGCCCGTGTCAAGTCCGCGGCGACCGCGAGGCCGTCAGTCGCGGAATACGCTCACTCCGAGATCGGGATGGTCGACGAACACGCCGTCGACGCCGGATGCCGCAAGCTCGCGCCATTCCGCCGCGTAGTCGCCCCGCTCCCCCGGCGCACCGTCGCCCCGATAGCGCTCGACGAGAAAGGCGTTCTCGGGACGCGCCGTCCAGGTGAAGACCTCGAGTCCGCGGTCGTGGGCGGCCGCCACGAG
>JAQIJE010000033.1:0-118713 GCA_036946435.1 Microbacterium arborescens
CCGCGAGGTCGGCGATGTCCGCATCGACCTGCGCGACGAGGTCGGCCGCCTCGTCCGACATTCCGAGAGCCTGGCCGACGTTGGAGGTCTGGTCTTCCCACGAGGTCGCCCAGCGCTGGTCGGGGTACGCGACGACCGGCGCGACCTTGCTGAGGGCGTCGAACTGCTCCTGCGTCAGGCCGGAGTACGGGGCGAGGATGACGTCGGGTCGGGCCTCGACGAACTCTTCGATGTTCGGTTCGCCCGTGTCGCCGCCGGTGAGGAGGGGTCGGCGTCTCGCCGCCCAGGTCGGCGATCGCGTCGGCGTCCCAGGGGAGCACACCGTCGACGCCGCCGTAGGCGAAGGCGGGCATCGCGACGGGCACGACGCCCAAGCGCGAGCACGGCGTCCTGCGCCGACCAGCCCCACGTCGCGATGCGCTCGGGCTTCTCGGGGATCACGGCGTCGCCCAGCGCCGACGTGATCGTGACGGGGAACGCTCCCCGCAGCATCGCTCGTCGTCGACGCGGCGAGGTGCTCGCCCCCGACTCGGCGGGCGTGCAGGCGACCAACCCGGCTCCGGCGATGGCGAGGGCGGCGGCGGCCGCGACGAGGCGGCCTCCGGAACGGAGAGAGCGGTGCGCATGCGAGATCCTGAACGCTGGGGGTGTTCGGCCGGGAGCCCGCCGAACGTTAGGTTACCCTAACCCGAGGTAGCAGTGCCGCGAGCAACCGCCCCGGCGGTGCGGTCTGTCTGACGGATCGACAGGGCATTCGAGTTCGGTCGGTGTGAACGCGCCGCCCTCGGGAAGCGAGGTGAACGGGCCGAGCGCGAAGACGGATGCCGTCGGCGCGCCGACCGCCGTCAGCACCCGGCCGTCCGCGTCGGTCAGTACCCGGTGTCCGGAGCCCTGCCGCCCCGCGAGTTCGCGGAGAACCGGGTTGTCGCTGACGGCAGCGCCCGGCCCCGGCAGCCACGCGTCGACGAGACTGCGAGCGGCGACGCTGCCCGGCACCTGCGGGCTCGAGGCGACGAAGCCGTGCTGCGGTTCGATGCGGACATCGATCTCGGGTCCGAGGAAGCGGAGGATCCCGGCGGTCCGCGAGGGCGAGGAGTTCCTCGAGGCGATGCGCGGGCGGGCCGCTCGCGACGTAGCTGAAAGAAAGGTGTGCCAGCGGCCCGGCAGCGACTCGGCGCGCGAGCGCTCGTTCCAGCGGGCGGCGGGAATCTCCGCAAGGGCGAGGAACGACAGCAGCGCGGCAAGGAAGACTCCTTGCGCGGCGCTGCGCTCCGGTGACGTGCGCAGATGCAGGTCGGTGGCGATGTGCGTGCGAACCCGCTCGTGTGCATCGTCGCGGTCGGTGAAGGTCGCCGTGGCCAGGGGGCGGTCGAGTGATGCGACGTCGAACCGGTCGAGCGGGGTCGGGCACCGTCGTCGCGATCGCCTCCAGAAGCGCCGGGCCGTCCCACGCGTGCGATTCCAGCACCCCACGGAAGGTCGCCCAGTCGCCCACGACACGGTCGGGATGGCCCGTGAACAGCTCGCGGTAGTGGCCGTACAGCAGCTCGCCGGCGATGAGCGGCCAGATATCGGCCTCGAAGTCGATCAGGCCGGGCCGGGCGAGCAGGGCGGCGATCGCGGCGGGGCGTCAGCACCTCGCGCTGCGGCGCGTCGCCCTGTACCGCCGAGGACACCTTGGAACGGTAGGGCACACCGCGGCGCGACCCGAGATGCAGGCGGGGCTCGCGCCCCGAGGCGACGTACCGCAGGGCGCCGTCGTCGGTGACGAACCGGCCGCCGCGGCCCTGCGTGAGCAGCACGACGAGGTCGATCGCGGCCAGTCCCATCCCCCGCACGATGACGTCGTCGCCGGCGCCGAGCTGCGAGAGATCGGCATCGGCGGTGAAGGCGGGCGGCACGTACTGCAGCCGGTTACGGCGCGCCGCGGCGATGAGGTCGGCGGCGGCGGCATCCGGTTCCCGGCCTGTGTGACCGAGCGCGTACACGACCGTGTCGGCGTCGAGCTCGAGCCCGCCGCCGAGCGCGACGGTGTGCGGGGCATCGGGTGTCGAACCGGGCCGCACGCCCGTCACGGTGTCGGCGCGCCACCGCACTGTGACACCGGCCGGCGCCGTCGACACCGTGCGCCGTAAGAACCACGAGAGGTAGTAGCTGTGCAGACGGCGGGTGGGAAAGCCGTCACCGCGCAGCCCGCGCGCTTCGGCCGCGACGATCTCGTCGTCGATCGCCGCGTCGGCGCCGGTCGATGCCAGCGCGCCCGCGCGCCACAGCTCGACCCACTCGATGAGCGAGGGGCCCGGGCGGATCGGCCCGTCGATCGTGCAGCTGTCGTCGGTGAACACCGTGACGTCGCGCGCCATCGAGTTCAGCTTGAGCAGCGGCGACTGCTCGCGTCGCCAGATGCGCCCGGCGCCCGGCGGATGCGGGTCGATCAGCTCGACGTGCAGCCGCGGAGCGCCGACCTCGCGCGCGTCCACCGTGCCCGCCGTCACGTCGAATCGCGCGATGATCCGCTCGAGGAGCATGATCGCCCGCGGCCCGGCGCCGACGAAGACGAGCCGGTGGACGCTCACGCGACCCGCCGCGTCATCGGACCGGCGCGGCGGCCGGGACCGCCGCCGGCAGCCCGAGCAGGTCGCGCAGCGTCGCACCCTCGTCGTACGAGTCGCGGTACGACCCGCGCTCCTGCAGCAGCGGCACGACGCGCGCGGCGAACTCGTCGAGGCCGTGCGGGGTGAGGTGACCGACGACCGTGAAGCCGTCGGTCGCGCGCTCCTGCACGTACCGGTCGATCTCGGCCGCGATGGCATCGGGCGTGCCGACGAACGTGTGCTTCGCCGTCAGCCGGATGACCAGCTCGCGAATGCTCAGGCCCCTCGGCATCCGACAGCTCTCGCAGCGACGCGATGCGCGCCTGCACCGCCTTGTGCCGGTTCGCCCAGCCGCGAGCGGTCTCCGATCCGGTGTCGGGCTCGACGTCGGGCAGCGGGCCGTCGGGGTCGTAGCCGCTCAGGTCGCGACCCCACACCTGCTCGAGATACGTCAGCGCCTGCTCGGGTCGCACCTGCTGCAGCGCGATCTCGCGCGATCGCTCGCGCGCCTCGGCATCCGTGTCGCCGATGACGAACGTGGCGGCCGGCAGGATCTTGAGCGAGTCCTCGTCGCGGCCCCAGGCTGCGAGGCGTCCCTTGACGTCGTCGTAGAACGTGCGGGCGGCGGCGAAGTCCTGGTGCAGCGAGAAGATGACCTCGGCGTGCTCGGCGCCGAAGTCGCGCCCGTCGGCGGAGTCGCCGGCCTGCACGATGACGGGCCGGCCCTGCGGCGAGGGCGGCACGTCGAAGAGGGGCGTCGACGTCGAACTGCGCACCGGTGTGACGGATGCGACGGGGCAGGGCCGCTCCGTCATCCCACGAGTCCCACAGCTTCTTCGCGAGCTCGACGAACTCCTTCGCCCGCTCGTAGCGGTCGGCGTGGTTCAAGAACCCGCCGCGGCGGAAGTTCGCCCCGTGGAAGGCGTCGGAGCTGGTCACGGCGTTCCACCCGGCGCGGCCGCCTGACAGATGGTCGAGCGTCGCGAGCTGGCGGGCGAGCTCGTACGGCTCGT
Organism: Microbacterium arborescens; assembly: GCA_036946435.1. Classification (GTDB taxonomy): domain Bacteria; phylum Actinomycetota; class Actinomycetes; order Actinomycetales; family Microbacteriaceae; genus Microbacterium; species Microbacterium arborescens_A. The sequence goes on from JAQIJE010000033.1 coordinate 3,608, forward strand.
TGAAGGTCGTGTTGAGGGTGCCGACGAGGCCGACGTGATCGGTCACGGCGGTCAGCGCGGCCAGGATCGCGAGGGTGTTGGGCCGGCCGAGCACGTCGAGCTCGTGCACGCGGCCCTTGTGCTCGCGCAGGCGCAGCCCCTCGGCGAGGAAGACGTAGTCGAAGAACCCGCGCTCGGCGGTGCGGGCGAAGTACTCGAACGCCGAGAAGTCGATCTGACTGCCCGAGGTGGGATCGGTCACACCGTCGTGCTGTTGACTCCCGGAAAGTGGGCGGCGAGGTGGATCTGGCGGGGCGAACGGCTCACGGGGCGACCTTCTCTCGTGCCGGGGCGGAGTCTTGCGTCGAGGAGGCGTACCTGCTCGCGGGGCGGGGCAGGCCGAGCCGGCCGCGCAGGGTCGCCGCGTCGTCGTCGCGCAGCACGCGGGTCGCGCGCAGCAGCGGAGCGAGCCGGTCGGCGATCGCCGCGACATCCTCCGGCTGACGGGCGGGGCGCAGTCGCACGCCGTCGATTGCCGGTGGCGGCGAGCTCGCGGACGTGCTCGGCCACCTCGACGGGAGTGCCCGCCACGAGCCGCGCGTCGGAACGGAACTCCGACCCCGCCAGCTCGTCGAGCCGGGCCAGTGCCTCGCGGGCCCGTGCCGGCGTCTCCTCGATCAGCACGACCACGTCGGCGAACACCCGCAGGCGGTCGGGCGATCGGCGCAGCTCCGCGGCGGCGCCGTCGAGCTCGGCGAGGATCCCGGTCGCCGACGCGGCGTCGTGGGGTGTGACGAAGACGACGTCGGCGTGCTCGGCGGCGAGGCGGAACGGCACCGTCTGGTGCGCAAGCACCGAGACGATCGGTCGGCCCTGCGGCGAGCGGGGCACGATCGAAGCGCCCGTGATCGAGAAGAACTCGCCCGCGAAGTCAATGTTGTGGATGCGGTCGGCGTCGACGAAGCGGCCCGTCGCGGCATCCCGGATGATCGCGTCGTCCTGCCACGAGTCCCACAGGCGTCCGAGCGCGTCGGCGACCTCGCCCGCCTCGCGGAACCCGCTGTCGAGGTCGATCGCGTCGCGGCGCCCGAAGTTCGCCCGTTCGGCATCCGAGCCGCCGACCACGAGCCGCACGCCCGCGCGGCCGCGGCTGGCGACGTCGAGGGTCTGGATGCCGGTCGCGACGTGGAACGGCTCGGTGTGGGTCGTCGTGACGGTGGGGACGAGCCCGATGCGCTGGGTCAGGGGAGCGATCGCCGACGCGAGCAGCACCGCGTCGAGCCGGCCGCGCAGCCGGGCGGGGTCGGGGTCGGCGGCATCCTCGAACCGGTCGGTGAGCGCGAGCGCGTCTTCGATCGTGGCGAAGACGACGCCGGCGCGGTCGAGCGCGCGCAGCTGGTCGGCCCAGTGCCGCACAGACGTGAGCCGTCGCGACGAAGCGTCCGACGGATCGTCCGACGCGCGCCAGGCGGCGGGATGCCAGCCGGCGCGCTCGAGAGCCACGGCGAGATGGATGCGGTGAGACATGACCCCACTGTCGACCTCGCCCCGGGCGCGGCCAAGGCCGTCCGTCATCCGGCGACACCTGTCGTAACAGGAGTTCGCGCGGGGACCGGGGCGGGGCGCCCCGACGACGTCCGACCCCTTCGGTAGCGTCGGGCCGGTGGATCTCCATCGCGCCGCCGACCTCGCCATCTCACTCATCCGAGAGGCGGGCGACTTCGCGGTCGCCGAGCGCGGTGCGGCTCGCATCGAGGCCAAGGGCGAGGGCGGCGACCTCGTGACGCACGTCGATCGCGAGGCCGAACGGCGCATCGTCGCGGCGTTGCGTGCGCAGTATCCCGACCACGCCGTCCTGGGCGAGGAGGCCGGCGAGCAGGGCGCCGCCCGCAGCGAGTACCGGTGGCTCATCGACCCGCTCGACGGCACCAACAACTACGTGATGGGGCTCGACGTGTACGGCGTCTGCCTCACGCTGTGCCACCGCGACCGGCCGGTCATGGCCGTCGTGCATGACTCGCCCCGCCGCCGCACGATCTGGGCGATCGAGGGCGGCGGCGCCTTCTCGGCGGATGCCGCGCCCGCAGCCGACGTCGCGCGGCCCCGCCTAGGGGCGGCCGACGACCTGGCGCGCACGACCGTCGCGTTCACGCAGGGGTACGACGTCGGGCACGACGACCCGCGGCGCAACGCCCTGTTCGACGTGCTCGAACGCCGCACCAAGCGGGTGCTGCGCAGCTGGGCGCCGTCGTCCGACTGGGGTCTGCTCGTGACCGGCGGCATCGGCGCGGTCGTGGCCTATCGCAACGAGATCTGGGACCTCGTCGGCGGCGCGCTCATCGCGACCGAAGCCGGTGCGGCATCCTGGACCTCCGAAGACGGCGACCTCGTCATCGTCGGCCGGGCGGATGCCGTCGAGGCGCTGCGCTACCTCGTCGAGCCGTCCATTCGCCTCGGGCGGTAGCGGGTCGCGACCGCGCGCGACCGGAACTCCCGCCGGTCCACCGCCTCGAGCGCGACGCGATGATCGAGGCCGGCGAGCAGCGTCGGTCCGTGCCCGGCGATGACCGGGTGCACGAGAAACTCGTACTCGTCGATGAGGCCCAGCTTCGCGAGCGCGGTCGGCAGGGTCACGCCGCCGACCCAGAGCGAGCCGCCCGGCGCCGCCTTGAGTTGCGAGACGGCCGTGTGCAGGTCGCCGCGGACGACTTCGGTGTTCCAGTCCGTGTCACCGAGCGTGCTCGACACGACGTACTTCTTCGCCTCGTCCATGGCGCGGGCGAACGGGACCTCCCATTCCTCCATCCACTCGGGCCAGACGCCGCTCGCGGGCTTGCGCCAAGCCGCCCGCATCATCTCGTACGTGACGCGGCCCAGCAGCACGGCATCCGCTTCGGCCAACTGGTCCGCCCAGAAGGCCATCGTCTCGTCGTCGGGCGGCGGCCCCGCCTCGTGGTGGCAGCAGCCGTCGAGTGTCACGTTGATCGAGTACCGCAGCGTCCTCATCGTCGCGCCCTTCTTCGAGCATGCCCACCGAGCGTCCATCGCGCCGCGGCGCGGAACCGTGACCGCATTATCCTCGCCTGCGGCGCGGCCGGCCAGGGGGGGAGCTGCTCAGCCTCGCGGAGACCAGCCGAGTGCGGGGCCGATGCTCGTCGCGAGCTCGCGCACGATGTGGCGCTGATCCTCGGCGCCGAACGAGAACGGCAGTTCGAGCAGCAGGTCGTCGACCGCCGTGAACGCGGGATCGGTCGACAGGGTCTCGACGATCTCCGCGGTCGAGCCGATGAGGTCCCGCGCGATCAGAGTGCGCCCCGGGGCCTGCGGTGCGAGGGTGCGGGGCGTGCGGGCGTCGACGTACGCGTCGAACCGCTCGCGCTGTTCGGGCGTGGCGTTGTCGGTCGGCAGGATCACGTGCCCCTTGCCGACCGTGGCCGCCTCGCCGAGCGGATGCCGCGAACGGAACAGGTCGATCTGCTGCCGCTGCACCTCCGAGAAGACCTCGGAGTCCTCGGCCGTGGAGATGTTGCTGACGAGCAGGTTCAGGCCCGCCTGCCCGGCCCACTCCGCCGACCGCAGCGACCCGCCGCCGTACCAGAGGCGCGACGCGAGCCCGGGGCTGTGTGGCTCGACGCGGTCGGACGACAGCTCCGCGACCCCGCCGAGTCCGATCTCGCGCTCCCGGTCGACGGCGTCACCGCGCACGAATCCGACGATCCGCTCGATGCGCCCGTAACTGACGTCCTCGTCGCGCCAGCGCTCGCCGAGCACCCGGTCGGCGACGTCGTCGGGCAGGCGCGGGGCGCCCGTGCTGAGCCCCGGCTGCAGGCGTCCGCCCGAGAGCAGGTCGGCCGTCGCGAGGTCTTCGGCCAGGCGCAGCGGCGACTCGTAGACGGTCGGGATGACGGCGACCCCGAGGTCGATCCGCGTCGTGCGCTGCGCTGCCGCCGCGAGGAACACCGCCGACGACGGCACGCCGTACTGCAGGTGCCGCGTGCGGATCCACCCGCCGTCGAGACCGAGCTCCTCGGCATACGAGAAGAGCTGCAGCGCCTCGTCGAGCCCCGTCGCCGGGTCGTCGCGCGAGAACGGGACGATGTGGAGGAACCCCAGTTTGCGCAGTCGTGCGGTCATGGGCCTCACGGTAATCGCCCCTGCAGACCCCTCGGAGCGCCCCGGGTCACACGCCGACACAGGCGCCGGTCGCCGGGAGCGGCTCGCAATCTACCCGGCGCCGTCCGAGTCCGATAGTGGGGTGGCGGCGGACGAGCGCTGTCGCAGACTCGGACCGTGCCCCCGAACGACGACATCCCCGCCGGTCTCTCGCTCCGCGACGACCGCGTGGTTCCGGCCGACATCGCCGCAGCCCTCGGGCGCGCGTCCGGGCGGAGCGGGTTCGGCGTCGATGTCGCCGAGACGCTCGACTGGGTCGTCGAGACGCTTCCTTTCGATCACGACCCTCCAGCGCTGCGGGACGGATGGATGCTGCTGGCCGCGACTGCCGCGACGAGCGTCGGCGCCGCGCGCATCCTCGAGCCGCACCTCGACGCCCTCCGCATCCTCGCCGAGGCCGAGGCCTCCGGGCGGGCGATCGACCTCGCGGCGCTCGACGTCTCGGCGGCCTCGACCTGGGGCGTCTTCGCTGCCGAGGGGGCCGGGATGCGCCTGCGCGCAGACGAGACCGCCGACGGATGGCGCCTCAACGGCACCAAACCGTGGTGCTCGCTCGCCTCCCACCTGAGCCACGCGCTCGTCACGGCCTGGGTCGACGACGACCAGCGGCGCCTGTTCGCGATCGACCTGCGCTCCCCGTCCGCATCCGCCCGCACCGGGCCGTGGCACGCACGCGGGCTGCCGCAGATCGTCAGCGCTCCGCTCGACCTCGACGGCGCCCCCGCCGTCCCCGTGGGCGAGACCGGCTGGTACCTGCGGCGCGCCGGGTTCGCGCACGGCGGCATCGGCGTCGCCGCCTGCTGGTGGGGCGGCGCGACCGCGCTGCTCCATCCGCTGCGCGCCGGGGCGGCCCGCGACGGGGCCGACCAGCTCGCGCGGGTCCACCTCGGCCGGGCCGACACGGCGCTCTGGGCCGCTCGTGCGGTTCTCGCCGCGGCCGCCGACGGTATCGAGCGCGGCGACATCGAGCGCGGCGACGTTGATCACAGCGCGGCCGAGCACGGCGACGTCGCGGCGCCGGCCGTCCTCGCGGCTCGCGTGCGCGCCGCGGTCGCCGACGCCGTCGAGCTCACGCTGCGCGAGGCCGAGCATGCGCTCGGACCGCTGCCGCTCGTCGCCGACGAGGCCCACGCCCGTCGCGTGGCCGACCTGCAGCTCTACGTCCGCCAGCACCACGGCGACCGAGACGTCGCCCGCATCGGCGCCGACATCGCACAGGGGAGGGGAGCATGGTGAGCTTCAGCCACCTCGATCCCGGCACTCCCGAAGCCGTCTGGGCCGCGGCGTTCGCCGAGCGGACGCTCCCCCCGGTGCGGGAGGACTTCGAGCGCCTCGTCGTCGTCGCCGCGCATCCCGACGACGAGAGCCTCGGTGCGGCCGGCATCATCGCGCGCAGCGCCCGGCGCGGCATCCCCGTCGACGTCCTCGTCGTCACCGACGGCGAGGGGTCGCACCCCGGCTCCCCGACCGCCACGCCGGTCGAGCTCGCCGCGCTGCGCCGCCGCGAGCTGACCGAGGCCCTCGCCCGGCTCGGCGTCGGCGCCGCAGCGGGAGGCGCCGCGCCCCGGTTCCTCGGCCTGCCCGACGGCGGCACCGACGAGCACCGCGCGGCGATCGAGCGCGAGCTGCGCGACCTCCTCGATGCCACCGACGGACGCGCTCTCGTGCTCTCGCCCTGGGCGGGCGACGGGCACCGTGACCATCGGGTGGTCGGCGAGCTCGTCGCAGACATCTGCACGAGCCTCGGCATCCGCTCGCGCGCGTTCCCGATCTGGCTCTGGCATTGGGGCGAACCCGACGACGCCCCGTGGCCCGACCTCGAGCGCCTCGACCTCGACCCCGAGACGGTGAAAGCCAAGCGTGCCGCGACCGACGCGCACGTCAGCCAGACCGCGCCCCTGTCGACAGCCCCGGGCGACGAGGCGATGCTGCACGCGGGCATGCAGGCGCACTTCGCGCGCGACTTCGAGGTGCTCGTCCGCCCCGCGCACAGCGTCGACACGATGCCCGAGGGGTACTTCGACGACTTCTATGCGCGCAACGCCGACCCCTGGGGGTTCGACACCCGCTGGTACGAAGAGCGCAAACGGCAGCTCCTTCTGGCCGCCCTGCCGCGGCGGCGGTACACCCGAGCGCTCGAGCTGGGCTGCTCGACGGGCGCCCTGACGGCGGCGCTCGCCGACCGGTGCGACGCGGTGCTGGCCGTCGACTTCGCCGCGTCGGCGCTGGATGCCGCGCGCCGGCGACTCGGCGACCGTCCCGACGTCGAGCTGCGAAAGGCCACCCTGCCGCACGACTGGCCCGACGGCTCCTTCGACCTCGTCGTCTTCTCGGAGGTCGGCTACTACTGGGATGCCGCCGACCTGCGCACCGCCGTCCGTTCCATGGCCGCATCGCTCGTGCCGGGCGGCCACCTCGTCGCTTGCCACTGGCGCCACGAGGTCGCCGACTACCCGCGCTCGGGCGACGACGTCCACGCCGCCCTCGACGCGGCCCCCGGGTTCGCGCGGCTCGTCCGCCACGTCGAGGACGACGTCGTGCTCGAGGTGTTCGGCGTGCCGCCAGCGCGTTCGGTCGCGACCGAGGCGGGACTCGTTCCGTGACCCCGCTCGCCGTCGCCGTCGTCGTCCCCGCCCACGACGAGGCCGAGCTGCTCGACGCGTGCCTGGGCGCGCTGACCGCCGCCGTCCGCGCGGCGCGTGCCGCTCGTCCCGGGCTCGAGATCGCGACGGTCGTCGTGCTCGATGCCTGCACCGACGCGTCCGACGCGGTCGCCCGCCGCTGGCCCGTCGAGACGATCGCCATCGACGCGCACCGCGTCGGGACCGCCCGCCGCCTCGGCGTCGAGTCCGCGCTCACGGCGCTCGCCGCGCGCGGCGACATCCCCGCCGCGGCGATCTGGATCGCGACGACCGATGCCGACTCGACCGTCCCCGAGAACTGGCTCGCCCATCAGCTCGACCATGCGCGCGGCGGCGCCGACATCGTCCTCGGAACGGTCCGTCCCAACTTCGCCGACCTCACCCCGCAGCACGTCGAGCACTGGCAGGACACCCACGTGCGGGGGATGCCGCCCGGCAACGTCCACGGCGCCAACCTCGGCCTGCGCGCGAGCACCTACTTCGCGGCGGGAGGCTTCGACGATCTCGACGAGCACGAAGACGCAGAACTCGTACGTGCCGCGGTCGGGGCCGGCGCGGTCGTGCGCGCTTCGGACGAGCATGAGGTCGTGACCTCGGGCCGGTTCGCGGGCCGCACGCCCGGCGGCTACGCGGCCTTCGTGCGCGACGTCCACGAGCGACTGCAGCACGAGGCCGGCGGCCGCGTCGACACGGGACGCTGACGCCGCGACCTCGCTCGATAGGATGGGGTGCAATCCCTCCTCGACAGAAAGGGAGATCCGCATGCCAGGAATCGTCATCGTCGGCGTCCAGTGGGGCGACGAGGGCAAGGGCAAGGCCACCGACCTGCTGGGCGACCGCACCGACTGGGTCGTCAAGTTCAACGGCGGCAACAACGCCGGGCACACCGTCGTCATCGGTGACGAGAAGTACGCCCTGCACCTGCTGCCCAGCGGCATCCTCTCGCCGGGCGTCAACGCCGTCATCGGCAACGGCGTCGTCGTCGACCTCGAGGTGCTCTTCGCCGAGCTCGAGGCGCTCTCGGCGCGCGGCCTCGACATCTCGCGGCTCAAGGTCAGCGCCAACGCGCACCTCATCACGCAGTATCACCGCACGCTCGACAAGGTGACCGAGCGCTTCCTCGGCAAGCGTCAGATCGGCACGACCGGTCGCGGCATCGGACCGGCCTACGCCGACAAGATCAACCGCGTCGGCATCCGGGTGCAGGACCTCTTCGACGAGAACATCCTGCGCCAGAAGGTCGAGGGCGCCCTCGACCAGAAGAACCACCTGCTGGTGAAGGTCTTCAACCGCCGCGCGATCACGGCCGACGAGATCGTCGACGACCTGCTGTCGTACGCCGACCGGCTGCGTCCGATGGTCTGCGACACCGGCCTGCTGCTGAGCCAGGCGCTCGATGCCGGCGACGTCGTCGTCTTCGAGGGCGGTCAGGCCACGATGCTCGACGTCGACCACGGCACCTACCCGTTCGTCACGTCGTCGTCGGCGACCGCGGGCGGCGCCGCGACCGGCTCGGGTGTCGGCCCCAACCGCCTCGACCGCATCGTCGGCATCGTCAAGGCCTACACGACGCGCGTCGGCTCGGGCCCCTTCCCGACCGAGCTGTTCGACGAGAACGGCGACTTCCTGCGCTCGCGCGGGTTCGAGTTCGGCACGACCACGGGCCGCCCGCGCCGCGTCGGCTGGTACGACGCCCCGATCACGCGCTACGCGACGCGCATCAACGGCATCACCGACCTCGTGCTCACCAAGCTCGACATCCTCACCGGGCTCGACCGGATCCCCGTGTGCGTCGCGTACGACGTCGACGGCGAGCGGTTCGACGAGGTGCCCGTCAACCAGTCGGACTTCCACCACGCGACGCCGATCCTGGAGTACTTCCCGGGCTGGAAGCAGGACATCTCCACGGCCCGCACCTTCGACGACCTTCCCGTCGAGGCGCGCGAGTACGTGCTGGCCCTCGAGAAGATGAGCGGCACGCGCATCTCGGTGATCGGCGTGGGTCCCGCCCGCGACGCGGTCATCGTCCGCCACGACCTCGTCGACTGACGTGCGGCTGCTGCTGGGCGGCTACACCGCCGACATGGCGGGTCAGGCGCCCGGCATCGGCCTGCTCCACGCCGGCGACCCCGACGGCGGGACCGCCGACGGGCAGCTCTCGCTCCGCCCCGAGGTGATCGCCGCGTCGTCGCCGTCGTGGCTCGCCCGGCATCCGTCGCTCGACGTCGTCTACGCGGCGCTCGAGTTCCGCGGCGAGGTCCAGGCCTACCGTCGCACCGGACCCGACCGCTGGATGCCGCTGGGCGCGGCCGTGCCCGCGGGCGAGGCGGTCTGCCACGTGGCCGTCGCTCCCGGCGGACGGTCGCTCGTGGCGAGCTGCTGGAGCGACGGACGTGTCGTGCGGATGACCGTGGATGCCGCGGGCGTGCCGTCGGCGCCGGTGATCGCCCCGGCCGCGATCGACCCGTACGGCCCGGAGGCATCGACGTCAGCGTCGCGCGGCGAGGCCGACGTCGATCTCGCCGCCGCGGCCCGCGCCCTGCGCGAGGCCGCCGGCCCGGAGTTCGCTCACCTCGTGCCCGGCTCCGACGCGATCGCCCCGGTCGCGGGCGCGGACGCCCCGGTTGCGGGCGCGGACGCCGCCGCCCGGCCGTCGCGGTCGCACCAGGCCCGCCACCTGCCCGACGGTCTCATCGCGACGACCGACATGGGTCTCGACCTCGTCCGGTTCTGGCGCGACGATCCGCGCGGTCTGCGCCTCGTGCAGCAGGTGGCCCTGCCCCTCGGCAGCGGGCCGCGGCACACGCTGTGGCATCCGAGCGGCCATCTCTACGTGCTCACGGAGCTCTCGCGCGAGGTCTTCGTGCTGGCCCCCGATCGTGCCGGGACATGGCGGATGCTGTCGGCGACGGCGCTCCACGGCACGCTCGACGATGACACCGCGGCCGAGCTCGCGATGACCCCCGACGGTGAGACGCTGTACGCGGGGGTGCGCGGCAGCGACGTGCTCGGCGTCCTGCGGGTGCGCGGCGCAGGCGACGACTTGCAGCTGCTCGCCCTCGTCGACGCGGGCGTCGCCTGGCCGCGCCACCACGTCGTCGTCCGCGACACCCTGCTGGTCGCCGGACAGCACTCCGACGAGGTGGTGTCGATGACGCGCGACCCGCGCACCGGGGTGCCGGGACGCGTCCGTCACCGGGTGACGGCGCCGAGCCCCACCTGCTTCCTGCCCGTCGCCTGACGGGCCGGCTCCCTCAGAGGGCCTGCTTCTTCGCGTCCTGTCGCGGGATGACGATCTTGTTGATGATCAGCAGGATCGATGCGGTCACGGGGATCGCGACGAGCGCTCCGAGGAGGCCCAGCAGCGTCCCGCCGACCAATGCGCCGATGACGACGAGGGATCCGGGCACGGAGACGGTGCGGTTCATCACACGCGGCGTCAGGAAATATGCCTCCACCTGCATGTAGATGAGATAGGCCCCCGCGAAGATCAGCGCCTGCAGGGGCGCCGTCGGATTCGTGAGCAGCGTCACGACCGACGCGAGCACCCAGAAGATCACGGTTCCGACCAGCGGGATCAGGGTGATCGCGAAGGCGAGCACGGCGAGCAGCGCGGCGAAGGGGACGCCGAGGATCGTCAGCATGATGAAGGCGAACACCGAGTTCATCAGCGCGAGCACGACCATGCCCGACAGGTAGCCACCGATCGACTCAGTGATCTGACGCGTCATGTCGGCGACGGTCGCGCGCGAGCGCGCGGGCGAGAGACGCACGAGCGAGTTCTTCATCCGCGGCAGCGAGGCCAGGAAGTAGAGGCTGAGGACGAGCACGATGATCGATCCCGAGATGGCCGTCACGACGCTGACGCCGACCTGCAGCAGCCCGCCGCCGATCGCGGCGATGTTCGCCGGGTTGGTGACGAAGCTCTGCACCTCGTTGAGGACGTCGCTCAGACTGTCGCCGAACGTCGACTCGAGCCACTGCACGGTGTCGCTGCGGAGCAGGTCGTTCACGATCGTCGGCACGTCGCCGACGAACTGCTCGACCTGGCGCACCACCGGCGGCAGCACGATCCACAGGATGCCGGCGATGATGAGGGCCAGCGCGGCGAACGTGATCACGATGCCCCAGGCGCGGCTGATCCCGCGGCGCATCAGGAACCGCACGACCGGGTCGAGCGCGAGCGCGACGAACAGGGCGATCGCGACGTAGATGAGGACCGTCGACAGGCTCGAGATCGCCAGCCCGAGCACGATCGCGGCGAGGGCCCCGAGCGTGAGGAAGAAGCCGGCCGCGAAGGGACGCGACAGCGCACCCCACACCGGGCGATCCCGCGTGGGATCGGTGGCGGCCGCGGCGGTGGCCGCGGGCTTGTCGGCGCTGGTGGGGCGGGGCTTGCTCATGCAGTCACTCTAGGTGGCGGCGGGCGTCGCGCGAGGGCGCGTGCTCAGAGCGCCGCCGAGTGCTATCACCGCTGCGCCCGCGAGCGGGATGACCCACAGGGCGCCGCCGAGGCCGATCGACTCGGACACCGCCCCGACGATCGGCGGCGACGCGAGGAACCCGAGCCGCATGAGCCACGACACGAGGGTCAGGCCGGTCCCGTGACGCAGTCCCGGCAGTTCGTCGGCTTCGGCCATCGCTGCGGGCACGAGCGTCGCGACGCCGAAGCCCGCGGCGGCGAAGCCGGCGATCGTCCCCGGCACCGACGGTGCCAGGAGCGCGGCGCCCATTCCGACCGCCGCGATGAGACCGCCGGCGCGGGCCACCGAGCGCTGCCCGAAGCGGTCGACGAGGGGGTCGCCGACCATCCGCCCGACGAACTGCGCCCCGACGAGGGCGATGAGGCCCGCTGCGGCGAGCGGTGCGGGTGCGCCGAGGTCGGTGCCGAGGTAGAGCGCCGACCACGAGAACCCGGCGTCTTCGACGGTGGTGCCGGCGATCGCGATGAGGACCCACGCGACGATCGTGACGACCGTCCGCGGCCGCAGCGTCTTCGGGGCGGGCGGTCCGGCGGGGTCCGCGGGGCCGGTCGAGATGTTCTCGGGGTCGGGTCCGCGCAAGGTGGAGCGCCCCGCGATGAGCGCGACGGTCGCGAACAGCGCCGCGGAGATGCCCAGATGGATGCCGATCGGCAGACGCAGGGCGATCGCGGCGGCCGCCATCGCCCCGCCCGTCACCGCCCCGATCGACCAGATCGCATGGAACGAGTTGAGGATCGAGCGCCCGTACACGCGCTGCACCCGCAGTCCGTGCGCGTTCTGCGCGCCGACGGCGATGCGTGCGCGGCGGGCGGTCGCCGAAGGGGCGACGGCACTGTCGAGGGGCATGAAAACGAGTCTGGCAGCGATGCGGCGCGGTCGACGACGAGCCGGCGCGCCTCCGAGGGCGGGCATGCGCTTCGCAGCCGATAGGGTCGGCGGGGGAGGAGCCCGCCATGACCGACGCCACGACCGAACTCCAGCGCCTGCGCGCGAGCATCGACAACATCGACGCCGCGCTCGTCTTCATGCTCGCCGAGCGCTTCCGCTGCACGAAGCAGGTCGGCGAGCTCAAGGCCGAGCACGGGATGCCGGCATCCGACCCGGGTCGCGAGGAGCGTCAGATCGAGCGGCTCCGGCGTCTCGCCGAGGAGGCCGACCTCGATCCCGAGTTCGCCCAGAAGTGGTTCGGGTTCGTCGTCGCCGAGGTCATCCGCCACCACCGCATCGCCGCCGAGGACGCCTCGGCCTGACGATCAGCCGCGCGGCGTCGCGAGCCGGCCGATCGTCTCCACCACGCCCTGCCGCTCACCGTCGCTCAGCCGCAGGAAGCCCGTCGCCTCGCTCAGCCAGAGGCCCAGCGCGGCGGCGACGGCGGTGAACTGCTCGGGCGACGCGTCGTCCGGCTGCAGCCACGTCGATCGGATCCGCTCCCACTCGTGGTGCATGCGTCGCCCCCGCAGCGTCTCGATCGCGAGCTGCAGCTCGGCCGGGGTGGTGTCGCCTTCGAGCATCCCCGCCACGAAGGCGGCGAGCCGGTCGTCCGAGCCGCCGAGGTTCCGCTCTGCGGCATCCGTCCAGCCCTCGATGAGACGCGCGGCGACCGCTTCGAGGATGAGCTGGCGTGTCGAGAAGTGGTACACGATGCCGCTCTTCGTGAGCCCCGTCCGGGCGGCGAGCTCGTCGTAGGTCACGGCGTCGGCCCCCGTGTCGGCGAACAGGGCGACGGCTGCGTCGACGACGAGGTCGCGATTACTCGGACGCACCCGACGCTCCGAGTCGCGCCGGCCGCCACATCGCGGTCGGGCCCGCGCCGTCGGGCCACGGCAACCGGGTGAGCGGGACGAATCCGTGGCGTCGGTAGAGGGCGCTCGTGCGGTCGTTCGACGACTCGAGGTACGCCGGAAGCCCCGCGCCGTCGATGAGCCCGAGACGGTGACGCAGGAGCACGCCGCCGATCCCGCCGCCGACCGCGCGGGGAGCCACACCGATGGCCTTCAGATACCAGTGGTCGACCGCGGGCCGGTGCGCATCGAGCGTGTCGGAGACCTCCATCGCACGCGCCAAGCCGCCGATGCCGATCGCGCGGACGTAGTCGGGGACGGATGCCGTGCGCAGGCCCCGCTCGTTCGGCGCCGACCAGATCGCGACGCCGACCAGCTCGCCCGACTCGGGATCGCGCACCGCGTCGACCGTGCCACGCTGCACCGGACCGCCCAGCAGCAGGGCGCGGAACAGGCGTCGGCGGGAGCCCGTGAGATCGGTCCGATCCTGCAGGAGCGCCCGCGTCGGGGCGTCGTCGGCGAACGCGTCGCCGAGGACGGTGGCGGCGGCGTCGATCTCCCCGCGGGTGACCGGGGTGACCTGCCGGACCGGGATCGCAGTGCTCATCGGCATCCTCCGTTCGTGCGGGGCGAGAGGTCCCCGGCATATCGATACGGTAACTGTATGCTCCGTACACTTAGGGTCGGCTGAGAGGTCGGACGTCGACGCGACACAGCGCCTACAGCGTGCGCGCGGCCGCGCGTGATACCGGAATGGCCGGTCGGGGGTCAAATCCCGACGGTGATTTGCAGGTGTCCCCCGGGACGTGACACGTTTGATCAGGCCCATTGCGGGCCCAACCCGACCAGTCCGCGGTCGCTGGTGACAGGCCCTGGGGGCGTCAGACCGGCGAGCGTATGGTCGGCGGCCCGTGTCCGCGGATCCGACATCCGCGGCCGAGACCGCGTCGTCAGATGCGTGTCGGGAGGCCGCGACCCGGGCGTGACCGATGCGGCCCTGCACCGGCTGCCGAGGTGACCTGTGACCACTCCGTCTTCTCCGGGGGAAACGACCTCCCCCGCGCTCGAAGCGAAAAACCTGTTCAAGGTGTTCGGGCGCAACCCGAAGTCCATCGTCGAGAAGCTGCGCGCCGGAGTCCAGCGCAGCGAGATCCACGACGGGACCGCCGCCGTCATCGACGCGTCCTTCTCGGTGCAGCCCGGTGAGATCTTCGTCATCATGGGGCTCTCCGGATCGGGCAAGTCGACGCTGATCCGCATGCTGAACGGTCTGCACGACGCCACCGCCGGCACCATCACGGTGAAGGGCGACTCGATCACCGACGTCGCGCCCGCGCGCCTGCGCGGCATCCGTCGCGAGCGCATCGCCATGGTCTTCCAGCACTTCGCCCTGCTGCCGCACCGCACCGTCGCCGCGAACGTCGCCTACCCGCTCGAGGTGCGCGGGGGTCGCGAAGGCCGAGCGGCTCGCGAAGGCCGAAGAGATCCTCACGCTCGTCGGGCTCGACGGCTGGGGCGACAAGCTGCCCTCCGCGCTCTCCGGCGGCATGCAGCAGCGCGTCGGCATCGCCCGTGCGCTCGCCGCCGATAGCGACATCCTGCTCATGGACGAGGCCTTCAGCGCGCTCGACCCGCTCATCCGCCGCGAGATGCAGGAGCAGCTGCTCGAACTGCAGCAGAAGCTCCAGAAGACGATCATCTTCATCACGCACGACCTCAACGAGGCGATGTTCCTCGGTGACCGCATCGCCGTCATGCGCGACGGACGCATCGTGCAGATCGGCACGCCCGAAGATATCCTCACCGACCCCGCCAACGACTACGTCGAGCAGTTCGTCCAGGATGTCGACCGCGCCCGTGTGCTCACGGCGGCCAACGTCATGGAGCGCCCGCGCCCCGTCGTCGCCGAGTCGGCCGGGCCCCGCGTCGCCCTCAAGCAGATGCGCGACGCCTTCATGTCGGCCGCCTACGTCGTCGGTCGCGACCGGACGCTGCTCGGCGTGGTCACCGACCGCGACGCCGTGAAGCTCGTCCGGCGCGGAGAGTCGTCGCTGTCGTCGGTCATCAAGCCGGCGCCGCAGGCCGTGGGCCGCGACGACGTCCTCATGAACCTCTTCGTCCCCGCCGTCGAGTCGCCCTTGCCGCTCGCGGTCGTCGACGACGAGCGACGCCTCGTCGGCGTCATCCCGCGCATCACGCTGCTCGCCGCCCTCGGGCCCGGGCCCGGCGCGACCGAGGAGATCACGATCCCGCTGCAGCCGATGCCGCAGGCGACGATCGACGAGGTGCTCGCGGAGGCGACCGCCGTCGATGCCGCGGCCGCCCAGAACGGGGAGGTGCGCTGATGGATGGATTCCGTATTCCGCTCGGCCAGTGGGCAGAGGTCGCCGTCGCGTGGATCCGCGACAACCTGTCGTGGCTGCTGGGCGCCATCTCGACCGCGGTCGGCTGGCTCGTCGGCTCCCTCGCCGACCTGCTGCTGAACGCCCCCATCGTCGTCGTGATCGTCGTCGCCGCGCTGCTGGGCTGGGTGCTCCGCTCGTGGAAGTTCGCGATCGGCACCGCCCTGTCGTTCGCGGTGATCCTCGGCGTCGGACAGTGGGTCACGGCGATGCAGACCCTCGCACTCGTCCTCATCGCCACGGTCATCGCCGTCGTGATCGCCGTGCCGCTGGGCATCCTCGCCGCGCGCAGCGACCGTTTCAGCGCGATCCTCAAGCCCGTGCTCGACCTCATGCAGGCGATGCCGGGGTTCGTGTACCTGATCCCCGCGATCGTCTTCTTCAGCATCGGCTTCGTGCCCGGTCTCGTCGCGACCGTCATCTTCGCCCTGCCGCCGGGCGTGCGGCTGACCGAGCTCGGCATCCGCAGCGTCGACGCCGAGACGGTCGAGGCCGGGCACGCCTTCGGCGCGACGCCCAGCCAGATCCTGCGCGGAGTGCAGCTGCCGCTGGCGATGCCCACGATCATGACGGGCGTCAACCAGGTCATCATGCTCGCGCTGTCGATGGCCGTCATCGCCGGCATCGCCGGTGCGCCCGGGCTCGGCAAGGAGATCGTCCAGGCCATGTCGACGGTCAACATCGGCACGGGCGTCGAGGCCGGCCTGAGCGTCGTGATCCTCGCGATCTACCTCGACCGGCTCACCTCGGCCCTCGGCGACATGCGCGGCCAGAAGGGCTCGCTGCTCGGCGAGATCGGACGCCGGCGAGCCGGCGCCGCGGCCTCCCAGCGCGGGCTCGCGCAGGTCGCCTGAGCGCCGCCCACCCGAACGTACCCTCACCGCACCACCGCACAACCGCACCACCGCACCACTGCAACACCGATACGGAACCAACGAATACATACGGAAGGCACACGATGAACAAGCGACACCTCACCGGTCTCGTGGCGCTCGGCGCCGCAGCATCCCTCGCCCTCGCCGGCTGCGCGAGCGGCAACCAGGCCGAAGGCGGCTCGGGTGAAGCCGGAGGCGACAGCAAGGGCACGATCACGCTGGGCTTCCTGCCCTCGTGGACCGACGGCCTCAGCACGGCCTACCTCCTCGAGGACCAGCTCGAGAAGATCGGCTACAACGTCGAGATGCAGGAGCTGACCGAGGCCGGTCCGCTACGCCGGACTCGCCCAGGGCGACGTCGACATCTACCCGTCGGCTTGGCCGGAGCTGACCCACAAGTCCTACATGGACACCTACGGCAACCAGATCGACGACCTCGGCGCGTACTACGGCAACGCCAAGCTCACGATCGCCGTGCCCGAGTACGTCGACATCACCTCGATCGACGAGCTCGCCGCCAACGCCGACCGCTTCGGCGGTCAGATCTACGGCATCGAGCCGGGCGCCGGCCTGACCTCGCAGACCCAGAACTCGATGATCCCCGAGTACGGCCTCGACGGCACCTACGAGCTCGTGACCTCGTCGACAGCGGCGATGCTCACCGAGCTCGACACCGCGATCGCCGCGCAGCGCGACATCGTCGTGACCTCGTGGCGTCCGTTCTGGGCCAACGAGCGCTACAACCTCAAGGACCTCGAAGACCCGCGCGGCGCGATGGGCGACACCGAGTCGCTGCACTTCCTCGCCACCGCCGGCTTCGCCGACGAGTACCCCGAGGCCGCCGAGCTGATATCGAAGATCGTCCTGAACGACGAGCAGTACAGCGAGCTCGAGAACATGGTCGTCAACGAGTACGGCGACGGCAAGGAAGCCGAGGCCATCGACGCCTGGCTCGAGAAGTACGGCTCGCAGATCGACGGCCTCCAGGCCAGCTGAGCGCGATCCATCCCCGC
Source organism: Microbacterium arborescens (assembly GCA_036946435.1). Lineage (GTDB taxonomy): Bacteria > Actinomycetota > Actinomycetes > Actinomycetales > Microbacteriaceae > Microbacterium > Microbacterium arborescens_A. The sequence goes on from JAQIJE010000033.1 coordinate 20,957, forward strand.
GGGAGCTCGCGAGCCCGCGAATCAACCCGCAGCACACGAATCAACGTCGTGCTGCGGGTTGTTTCGCGTGCAGCGCGTTGACTCGCAGGCTGTCGGATGCCGCGGGGCGGATGCTGCGGGGCGGATGCTGCGGGGTCAGGGCGTGTCGCCGGGCGGCAGCTGCAGGGCGGCCCGCTCGGCCAGACGGTCCATCGCGGCATCCGAGACGGCGATGAGGCCATCGAGCTCGGCGCGCACGCGCTCGTAGGCGATGCGGCGCTCGGCGGGGGGTCGCGGCCTCGTCGACGGCGACGTTCAGCAGCTGCTTCGCGGTGTCGAGTCGGTGACGCTCGGCCTCGCTGAACGAGCTGTCGCGCTGGCGTCGTGCGTCGCGCTCGGCGAGGTCGAAGGCGACCTCGGCCTCGGTCAGCGCATCGCGGTAGGCGCGCAGGTCGGCGTCGTCGAGGCGCTCGCGCGCGGACGTCGGACGCAGACCGTCGGCGACCTTCTTCGCCCGCAGGAACGCCGCCGTCAGCGGCTGGCGCCCGTCGCTCATCGCGGGGTAGGCGATGAGCTTGGCGACGTCGAGCTCGTACTCGAGCCAGCGGCGCGTGAGGTCGTCATGCGCGGCCGTGAGCCGCTCGAGACGCGCTCGGGTCGAGACATCCTCGCTGGCGTCGTCGGGTTCGTCGGCCGCCGGTACCGATGCCGGGTGCCCCTCGCCGGCCGGGGTCACGGATGCCGCCGCGCCGCGCGCCAGGGCCTTCGCCTCGGCGCGTGCCCGGATGACCTCGAGGCGGCGCTGGTGACGACGCTTCGACGAGTGCTCGAGGGTCTTCACGACCCCGGTGGCCGCCGGGGGAACGAAGAAGATCAGCCACCAGTACTGCTCGGCGAACGAGAACACTTCGCGCCAGAACCCGTCCACGGGGTCATCGTACGCCGGTGTCCGCGCGCCGCTCAGCCGGAGTCACGGTCGGCACGGCGGTCGCGATCGCGCCGGGCCTTGTTCCACAGCGCGGTCGATCGGGCGATGGCGCGCTGGGCGTTGTCGAGCAGGTCCTGCGCCACCTCGGACCACTCGGCCCGCTCCTCGCGCTCGGGCGGCTCGCGGTCGGCGCCGTGCCGCGCCTGACGCTCGGCCGCGTCGAAGGCATGCGTCGCGCGGCGGACGGCCTCGCGGTAGGCGCTGTAATCGGCCGGCGCCATGCGCGTCTCGCGGGTCGCCGGGCGCAGCCACGACGCCTGCTGGTGCTCGCGGAGAAAGAGGTCCATGGGGGGCCAGCGGGCATCGAGCATCATCGGGAACCCGATGGCCTTCGCGGCGTCGGTCTCGTAGTCCATCCAGCGCGCGAGCAGTTCATCGTGTTCGCCCATGAGCCGGGCGAGCGGCATCCGGTCGACCTCTTTGCGCGAGGTCGGCATCATCGCCCGCGCGGCCTGCACTCCGGCGCGGCGCGCCCTTAGCTCGGCGACGGCGGCGCGCGCGTGACGCTCGGCGATCTGCAAGCGGCGACGGGCCTCGGGCACCGCGCCGGCCGTCGCCCGCGGTGTCGTCTTCTCGGCCTGCGCCCGCATCAGCTCGGCGCGGGCGACCTTGAGCTGCGCCCGCGACTGCGTGACCTCCTGCTGCGCGCGTCGCACGTCGAGCTGCGCGGCATCGAGCTCAAGCCGGCGCTGCGACGGGCGTCCGCGGCGCACGGCGGTGACGCCGAGGGCGCCCGCACCGGCTCCCGCCGGAGCGATCCACCACCACTCGGCCACGAGCGCGAGGATCCAATCCACCCCTTCAGCCTACGCACCTCGCCGCGCCGCGGAGCGGGATCGGACCGGTGACGTTCGTCGGACGCGCGGTGCGCATGCAGCCGGGACGGCCCGCGCCGTGCTCACCAGCCCCACCGGCCCGACGAACGTCACGCCGAGAGCGCCGAGAGCCCTGGGAACACCGTGCGCGCCGGGTCAGCCGAAGAGCAGGGCGAAGACGGTCGACCCGCCGCCGACGAGGATGAGCGAGACGATCGCGACCCAGGCCGTCACCCGCATGCGTCGCGAGCGGCCGCGCGCGAAGCCGGCGTACTCGTCGTCGTCCCCGCGCGGCGTCAGGTCGGTGCCGCTCACGAGGTCGGCACCTCGTCGACGATCTCGCCGAACGCGGCGGGCAGCGTCGCGCGCGAGGTCGCGCGGATCTCCGCGACCGGCACGGTGAACAGACCCTGCACGTCGAGCGTGGACTCGACGCCCTCGGCGGCATCCGTCACGCCGATGCGGATGACGGGGTAGTCGCGTCCCTCGCAGAGGCCGCGGAACTTCACGTCCTCCTCGCGCGGGACCGAGACGATGACGCGTCCGGTCGACTCGCTGAACAGCGCCGTCGCGGCATCGACCCCGTCGCGCTCGATGATCTCGCTCAACCACACGCGCGCGCCGACGCCGAACCGCGTCGTCGCCTCGGCGAGGGCCTGACCGAGGCCACCGGTCGAGAGGTCGTGCGCGCTCGAGACGAGGCCTTCGCGCGACGCCGCCTGGATGAGTCCGGCGAGACGCTTCTCGGCCGCGAGGTCGACCTTCGGGGGCAGGCCGCCGAGATGACCATGGATGGTGTCGGCCCACGCCGAGCCGTCGAGCTCCTCGGCGGTCGTGCCGAGCAGGTAGATGTTCTCGCCGGCATCCTGCCAGCCCGACGGGATGCGGCGGGCGACGTCGTCGACGATGCCGAGCACGCCCACGACGGGCGTGGGGAAGATCGGCTGGTCGCCGGTCTGGTTGTAGAACGAGACGTTGCCGCCGGTGACGGGGACGCCGAGCTCGAGACACGCGTCCGAGAGGCCGTCGACGGCCTGGCCGAACTGCCACATGACCTCGGGGTTCTCGGGGCTGCCGAAGTTGAGGCAATCGGTCACGGCGGTGGGCGTCGCGCCGGTGACGGCGACGTTGCGGTACGCCTCGGCCAGGGCCAGCTGCGCGCCCGCGTACGGGTCGAGCTGGCAGTAGCGGCCGTTGCAGTCCGTCGCGATCGCGAAGCCGAGGCCCGACTCCTCGTCGACGCGGATCATGCCGGCGTCGTCGGGGAAGCTGAGCGCCGTGTTGCCGAGCACGTAGTAGTCGTACTGGTTCGTGATCCAGCTCGTGTCGGCGAGGTTCGGGCTCGCGACGAGCTGCAGGAACTCGTCGCGCAGCGCGTCGCCGTCGGTGGTGCGGGGGAGGGATGCCGCCGACGCGGCCTGCAGGTCGTCGATCCAGGCCGGGTAGGCGACGGGGCGGTCGTAGACGGGGCCGTCGACCGCGACCGTCGAGGGGTCGACGTCGACGATCTGCTCGCCGTGCCAGAAGATCTGCAGGCGGCCGTCGCCGGTCACCTCGCCGAGCACGCTCGTCTCCACATCCCACTTGCCGACGACGGCGAGGAACGCGTCGAGCTTCTCGGGCGCGACGATCGCCATCATCCGCTCCTGGCTCTCGCTCATGAGGATCTCCTCGGGCGTGAGCGAGGGATCGCGCAGCAGCACGTTCTCGAGGTCGACGCGCATGCCCGACCCGCCGTTGGCCGCGAGCTCGCTCGTGGCGCACGAGATGCCGGCGGCACCGAGGTCCTGGATGGCTTCGACGAGCTCGCCCGCGTACAGCTCGAGGCAGCACTCGATGAGCACCTTCTCGGCGAACGGGTCGCCGACCTGCACCGCGGGGCGCTTGGTGGGTCCGCCGTCGGCGAAGGTGTCGGACGCGAGGATCGAGGCGCCGCCGATGCCGTCGCCGCCCGTGCGCGCGCCGAACAGCACGACCTTGTTGCCGGCGCCGGTGGCGTTGGCGAGCTTGATGTCCTCGTGGCGCATGACGCCGACCGCGAGGGCGTTGACGAGGGGGTTGCCCTGGTAGACCGCGTCGAAGACCGTCTCGCCGCCGATGTTCGGCAGGCCGAGGCAGTTGCCGTAGAACGAGATGCCGCTCACGACGCCGTGCACGACGCGGGCGGTGTCGGCGTGGTCGATCGCGCCGAACCGCAGCTGGTCCATGACCGCGACGGGGCGCGCGCCCATCGAGATGATGTCGCGGACGATGCCGCCGACGCCGGTTGCGGCGCCCTGGAAAGGCTCGATGTAGCTCGGGTGGTTGTGCGACTCGACCTTGAACGTCACCGCCCAGCCCTCGCCGACGTCGACGACGCCCGCGTTCTGACCCATGCCGACCATGAGGCGCGTCTTCATCTCGTCGGAGACCTTCTGGCCGAACCGGCGCAGGTAGTTCTTGCTCGACTTGTACGAGCAGTGCTCGCTCCACATGACCGAGTACATCGCCAGCTCGCCCGAGGTGGGGCGGCGGCCGAGGATCTCGCGGATCTTGGCGTACTCGTCGGGCTTGAGGCCCAGGGCGCCGTAGGGCTGATCACGCTCCGGAGTGGCGGTGGCGTTCTCGACGGTATCTGCGACAGGGGTGCTCACGCGGCTGGACTCCAGGACTCGGGATGCCGGACCCGCTCAGTCTACTCAGCCCGCATCCGTACGCTCCTCCCGCGCCCGCCCCGTCGAGTCGACAGATTCTGCGGGTCCGGGTGAGTCTGCATCCGCAGAGTGTGGCGACTCGACGGAGGGCAGGGTCAGCGGGGCGCGTCGGCGTCGTACGCGCCGAACAGGCCGGTGCCGTGTTCGACGAGGGCGTCGTATGCGTCGCCGTAGGTCGCCGGAATGGGCCGACCGGGGTCGAAGCGCGCCGTGAGCAGACCCAGGAGCCCCCGTGCGGGCGGGGTGAGCGGGCGCTTGTGGTGCTTCTCGTCCGCGGACTTGCGCGCGCCCTTCTCGGGATTGGCCGGCGCGTAGAGCGACTGCGGCTGCGGCCACGAGTACGGCTGGCGCGGCGTCGTGAGGTTCACGGCGTTGAAGATAGGGTTGGCCGTCTCGTCGCGGACGTTCAGGGGGCGGAGCCCGTGCAGCCGGCACAGCGTGTTGGTCACGGACCCGTGGTGCATCTCGTCGTGCACGACCGTGCCGGCGGCGGTGTAGGCGCTCACCACGATCGCGGGAACGCGCAGCCCGAGCCGGTCGAAGGCGAAGCCCATCTCGCCCGCGCCGCTCGCGTCCGGGGGTACCGCGGCGGGCGGCGCGACATGGTCGAACGTGCCGCCGTGCTCGTCGAACGTGATCACGAGCGCTGTGTTCATCGCGTTCGACCCCGATGCCGACGCGCTGGTGCGGATCGCGTCGTAGACGTCCTGAGCGAGCTTGTCGCCCGCCCGCACGTCGCTGTCGGCGCTGTTGGCCAGGCGGATGCGGGTGCCGTCGGGCAGCTCGAGCTCACCGTCGCGCGTCGCACCCCACGGCGGGTGCATGTCGTTGTGGTTGAACACCATGCGCGGCTCGATGAAGGCGTAGTCGGGCAGCGTGCCGTTCGCGGCATCCTCGTAGAACTGCTCCATCACCCGGAAGTTGGTCTTCCAGTACCGCTCGAGCACGGGGGCGTGGATCATCCCGGTGAGCGAGACGAGCTGCGTGGCGTCGTAGTACACGCGCCACGTGAGGCCGGCGTCCTCGAGGCGGTTGAAGATCGTCGGCGCCGGCGGGGCGTCGATCCACTTGTCGTAGTCGTCGCCGGTGTGGTTGACGACGAAGCCGTGCGAGGTCGAGGCGTGGAAGAAGCTGCGGTTGCAGAACGTCTGCGACGGCACGCCCGCGAACCACCGGTCGTACACGGCGAACTCGCGAGCCAGCGTCGAGACCACCGGCAGCATGTCGGGCGAGAAGCCGCCCATCACGGTCGCGTACTCGTCGGGGGTGGGTTCGCGCTTCTTGCCCGCGCGGTAGTTGACGACGTAGTCCCGCACGAACCCGCCGTTGGTCGGCGCCGCCCCGGCGCCGGGGGCGTTGTAGGGCGGCTGGATGCCGTGGGCGTCGATGTCGGCGTTGCCCGCCGGGTCGATCGTGCCGAACAGCTGCGTGTTGACGTGCGGATACGTCTCACCCGGGTCGGGCTGCGGCTGCTGCATGATGTGGTCGGTCGCGCCCGTATAGACGTGCGCGGCGACGCGGGTGCCGTCGGGTGCGTCGTTGGCGTAGTGGCCCTGCGGGATGCCGTCGAAGTCGGCGGCGGCCTTCTCCTCGGCCGAGTAGAGGTGGCCGAGCAGGTTGTCGAAGCTGCGGTTCTCGAACATGACCACCACGACGTGATCGAACCCGGGCATGCGACGCGCGGCGAGAGGCGCGAACTCGGGCGGATGCGTCGTCAGCGCCGCGGTCGCCGCGGCCGCACCCGATCCGCCGATCGCCAAGCCCGCCGCGCCGAGGCCCGCTCGACGCAAAAAGTCGCGCCGCGACTGCTTGCGGCTCACCCACGAGGCATCCGTCTCGTCGGGCGCCGCGTCGTTCGCGTCGGGACCGGCCATGCTGCGCCGCCCTTCCCTCGATCAGCGTTGCAGGCGATTGTAGGCCCGCCCCGACCCACTAGCCTCGCAGGATGGACGACGGACGGCGATTCGGTCGCGACGCGCGCTACGGCGCGGCGATCGTCGCCGCGCTCTTCGCGACCTACCTCGCCGTCGCGACGGACTTCTCGGCGATCGTGCAGTCCGAGACCTACGCCGGAACCGTCACGAACGACCTCCCGTTCGTCGACGCGGCGCAGTTCGTGCTCGTCGTCGCGACCTTCGTCACCGCTTACGCGATGCTGCCGACACCCGGCATGCTGCGCGTCGGGGCGGTGACCCTCGCGTGCGTCTCGCTGTTCCTGTGGGCCACCTTCGGGCTGCTGCGCGGCGCGGGGCACCTCACGCAACTCGACGGCCTGTGGTCGGTCGTGCTGAACCAGGGGTTCGTCGCGTTGCTCGCGGGCGTCGGCGGGTGGGTGATCGCGCGGGGGCGGCATCCGCTCTCGTGGCTCGTCGTGCTGGTCGCGCTCGTGCCGCCGCTGATCGGCCCGCGTCTGGTCGAGGCGAACGTCACGACGGGCGGCTACGCGCTCGCGATGCAGGGCATCGTCATCGTCGGCGGGCTCGGCGCGGTCTGGGCCGCGGTCGCGATCGACCGGGCCGTGCGTCGCCGCCGGGTCCCGTCCGCGGCGGGCTGACGCCGGTCCGTCCGCCGGGGTGTCGACGCCGGTCCGTCCTCGGGGCGTCGACGCCGGTCAGTCCTCGGGATGCAGCGAAGCGTCCGCCGCGACGCTCCGCCACGCGGTGAACCGCACCGTCAGTCCCGAACGGGTGGGCGCGCAGCAGAACGGTCCGGCCGAGACGGATGCCGCCGGGTCGAGCGGGGCGACGCGCACGAGCCGCCACGGCTCGCCGTCGACGCGCGCCCGGATCGTCACCGCGTCGCCCGAACGACTCGCGCGCACCGTGACGACGCGGCCCGACCAGCCGTCGACCGGGGCGAGCGACCAGTCCGACGAGCCGTGCGTCACGACCGCGCCGAGACTCTCCGCGCCGTCGCTGCGCTCGACACCGGCCTTGATCCAGGTCTCGTCGTCGACGCGCAGGAACACCCCCGCCTGATCGAACTGCGCGGCGAAGTCGAGGCGGAACGCGACCTCGACCGCGGTGCCGGACGCCATCGGCGCGAGAAGCGCGTGCTCGTCGTCGTGCACGAACCCGTACGAGGTGACCCGCCAGGCATCGCTGCCTTCGCGGGCGGTCACCAGCAGATCGGCGCCGTCGCGCTCGACGCGCTCGGGCTCGTTGGTCCAGGTGCCGGTCGACCAGTCGATGTCCGTCATGCGGGTCCTCCCACGCTCGGGCCGGAGGCGAGGTGCGCGACCCGTCATCTTCACGCTACGACAGCTGCGCCAGGAGCTCGGCGAGGTCGGTCGTGCCGGCGAACTCGACGATGCGCCCGTGCTCGATCCGGTAGAAGCCGAACTCGGCGACGTTGACGCGGCGCCGGGTCGCTCGGATGCCGCGGAAGGTGCCGGTGTGCGTGCCGCTCGCGCGTACGTGCGCGGCGATGCGGTCGTCCTCGACGACGAGCTGGATGCGGCGCACCTGCCAGTCCGGAAAGGCGTCGAGCAGCTCGACGACGTCGTCCATCCAGGCATCCGCCCCGCCCGGCAGATGCGCGCGCCGCACGGACGGGGCGACGAACGCCCGGATGTCGTCGAGGTCGTGGCGGTTGCACGCATCGAGGAACTGCCCGAACCATTCGTGCAGCTCCCACGGTTCCATCCGCCCATTATCGGCGGTGGTGCGCGGCGCGGCGCGGCGCGGTGGTGCCGTGGTGCGGGGCGGTGGTGCGGCGGTGCGTCGGTGCGGTGCGGCGGTGCGGTGGTGCGGTGGTGCGGGGCCGGCCGTCCCGCAATCAGGCTGAGTCGCCGTCCGAGGCCGCAAGAGACCCCGTCTCGGCCATCCAGCCTGCGGAAGGCACAGGTCCGCCCGCCAGCACGGACGTGCGCGGCATGACTCGCGCGCGTGTCAGCGCCGCCCGGCGCGCGGCCCGTCGCCGTGGCGGCGGCCGCCGCGGATCGCCTTCGTGACGCAGATCGCGGCCGCGCCGAGGCCCAGGACCACCACGACGACGCTCTGCGGGCCTCCGATCGCCGGTTCGTAGACGCACCGGCCGTCACCGTTCGCTCCGTCGACGCAGGAGCCCGTCCACACCGAGACGACGGCGACCGACACGAGCAGGCAGGCGACCGCGCCGACGATCCAGGACGTGCGGGCCGCTGTCGATCGCATCCGCCCACCGTAGCCGTCCGACCGCGTCCCGCGATCAGGCTGAGTCGCCGTCCGAGGCCGCAAGAGACCCCGTTTCGGCCATCCAGCCTGCGGAGGGGACGGGTCGACAGGGGCCCATCCCCTCCGCGGGCTCAGCCGACGACGCTCATGCGGTCGAGGTTGAGGTAGTTCGCCCCGCCGCCGGCCGCCCGGAGGTCGACGCGGTTGTAGCCGGGTTCGAGCGTGACGCTCACGGTGCGGGTCTGCCAGTCTCCCCAGCCGCCGGTCGCGGGGAACGACACGGGCGAGGCCACGCCGTTCACGGTGAGGGAGCGCGTCGCGTCCCCCGCCGCGGCGGCGTAGTGGAACGCCAGGTCGTAGGTGCCTGCCGCGGCGGCGTTGACGTGGAACGTCACCCCGCTGCCGTCCCCGATCCACCCGCCGACGTAGCCGCGGCCGCTGTACCCCGCCTCGCCGCTCTCCGAGATCACACCCGAGCGCTCGGCGTTCTCGGCCTCGTAGACCCGCGTGCCCTCGACGACCCCGGTGTATCCGTCGGGCGCGGCCTGGTGCATGATCGCGACGCTGGCCGCGGCGGCGAGGCTCTGAATGGCGGTGGTCCCGAGCTCGGGGGCCGGGCCCGTCCAGTCGTAGGCGCCGATCCCGGCGGAGTTCAAGTGGTTCGCCGCCTGGGTCGCGTTGTCGGTGAGGACCTGCTCGTACTGGCTCTGCCCGGCCTCGTCGATCAGTGCACGGATGTTGCGCGTGAGGATGGCCTTGAAGCCTCCCGTGTCGTCGACGCCCTCGAAGAGGAAGGTGCCCGACGACGTGAGGTTCGCCACGGCCCAGTCCGCGGCCGCGACGGCGCGATCGAGCTGGACCGGATCGCCCGAGTCGAGGTACATCTCCAACGCAGCCCCGGCGTAGTTGCCCTGGTTGTAGGTCCAGTCCCAGTCGACGAACTGGCCGGTGCCCTCGATGTGATCGCGAAGCTTGCCGTCGACGTAGAAGTTCGCGTCGAGCCAGTCGAAGAGCGTCCGGGCGGTGTCGCGATACGAGGTGTCGCCGGTCGCGGCGTAGATGCGCATCGCGGTGTAGACGGCGGTCGCGTTCGTCGCGACGTTCTTCTCGTTGCGCTCGCCGTCGCCGATGTCGACGTTCTTCCACCAGATGCCGCCGCCGTAGGTCGTGTCGGCGTACTGGGCGACGAAGTCGAACATCTCGATCGCGTCGTCGCGGTACTCCGTCTGGCCCGTCAGCTCGTACGCGCGGATCGCGCCGCGCGCCCACCAGCCGATGTCGTCGTTCCAGTCGTTGTCGCGGAAGTCGGGGTACTGCGTCTGGAAGCCGTCGTAGACGTCGTCGATCATCTGACGGGACTCGGCACTACCGGTGCGCTCGTAGACGTCCATCACCATCTCCCACAGCTGCGCCTCCCACCAGTAGTCGGTGTACAGACCGCCCTGCGGTCCGTGAGCGTGCTCGGGGTGGATCTGGTGATCGCTGTAGGTGAAGAAGTAGTTCGCCGAGGCATCCCAGTAGACGTCGACGAAGTCGTCGAACGCGTTCTCGGCCTGCGACGTCGTGAGCGCCTGGGCGGGTTGCGGCACGAGCAGAGCCGCGGCCAGCACCGCGGCTCCGACCAGGGTCAGGGATCTCTTCATCGTTCTCTCCTCACTGAAAAAACATATTGATTGCCCGGGAGTCAGACCTGTATCGACGGTCGACGTCCGGTGGCCGACTGGATGCGGAGAGCATTGCACATATTTATAGGTTTCAATAGACGGATTGCTCGATCCGTCCTATACTCGGCCTCACCGTCCGACGTCGGACGGCACCCGACGACACCCGAGGAGCGACGTGGCTCACGTGCATTCGGCCTTCATCCGATCCGTCACCGACCGTGTGCGCGATCGCCTCGACGACGAGGTCGCGACCGTCTTCGAGCGGTGCTTCGAGAACACCCTGGGCACCACGCTCACCGAGATGCCCGACGGCACGCTGTTCATGCTGACCGGCGACATCCCCGCCATGTGGCTCCGGGACTCGGCCGCCCAGCTCGCGCCGTACCTGCACTTCGCGGGGGAGGATGCCGCGCTCTCCGACATGATCGCCGCCGTCTCGCGTCGCCAGATCGCCTTCGTCCTCACCGATGCGTACGCGAACGCCTTCAACGCCGAGCCGAACGGCAACGGACACCAGGACGACCGGACCGACGGCTCGCCGTGGATCTGGGAGCGCAAGTACGAGGTCGACTCGCTCTGCTACCCGATCCAGCTCGCCCACGACCTCTGGACGGTGACCGGTCGCACCGACCATCTCAGGCGCGACTTCGCCGAAGCCGCCCGCCGCATCATCGCGCTCTGGCGCGTCGAGCAGGAGCACGAGGCGCGCTCGCCCTACCGCTTCGAGCGGTTCGACTGCCCTCCCAGCGATACGTTGGTGCGCGGCGGGCGCGGCTCCGAGACGGTGCCGACGGGCATGACGTGGTCGGCGTTCCGACCCAGCGACGACGCCTGCGCCTACGGCTACAACGTGCCCGGCAACATGTTCGCCGCCGTCGAACTCGGCCACATCGCCGAGCTCGCCGAGACGGTGCTCGACGACCCCGAACTGGCGCACGACGCGCGCGCTCTGCGCGACGAGATCGAACGCGGCATCGCCGACCACGGTTTCGTCGACGACCCCGAGCACGGCGGGCTCTACGCCTACGAGGTCGACGGCCGCGGCGGCATCCTGCTCCTCGACGACGCGAACGTCCCGAGCCTGCTCTCGCTGCCGCTCATCGGGTGGTGCGGGCCGGACGACGAGCGGTACCTCGCGACCCGACGCTTCGTCCTCAGCACTGCGAACCCGACGTTCGTCCGCGGCCTGCTGCCGAACGGCGACGAGGCCCGCGGGCTCGGCAGTCCGCACACCCCCGCCGGGCACATCTGGCCGATCGGACTGTGCATCGAGGGGCTCACGACCGCGGACGAGGGCGACCGACGCCGGATCTTGCGCCTGCTGCTCGACACCGACGCCGGCACCGGGCTGATGCACGAGTCGTTCCTCGCGACCGACCCCGAGATCTACACGCGCGAATGGTTCTCGTGGGCTAACGCGATGTTCTGCGAGTTCGTCCTCGACCTCGCCGGCCTGCGGGTGCTCGTACGCGGCATCCCGTCCGAGGCGCGGTCGGCATGAGCGCGTCGACCGCGCTGCGCCCGAGCCCGCCGCAGCATCCCGCACCATCGCCCCGGCGCCGGGCCGGCAACCCGTCGGCTCGGCAGATGACCCGCAGCGCGTGGCTGTTCCTGCTCGTTCCGGGGGTGCTGTTCCTGGTCTTCATGGCGTTGCCGATCGTCATCGCGCTCGTGATGAGCTTCACCGACTACGCCATCGTGGGCGAGTTCCAGTGGCTCGGGCTCGAGAACTACGCCGAGATCGCGGTCGACCCGTTCTTCTGGATCGCGCTGCGGAACACCGCGTACTACACCGTTCTCTACGTCCCGGCGGGGCTCGTCGTCGCCCTCGGCACCGCGATGCTCCTGAACCGCCGCCACCGGGCGGTGCGCATCTTCCGGACGCTCTTCTACATCCCCGTCGTCGCCTCGACGGTCGCGACGGCCACGATCTGGTTCTGGATGCTGAACCCGCAGAACGGACTGCTCAACGTCGCGCTCGGCTGGTTCGGCATCGACGGCCCGGCCTGGCTGTACGAGTCGCAGTGGGCGATGATCGCGATCGTCATGATGAGCGTGTGGGCCGGCTTCGGCGCCAACATGATCATCTTCCTGGGCGGGCTCCAGGGGGTCCCCGGCGACCTCTACGAGGCGGCCCGGCTCGACGGCGCGAACGCCTGGCAGCAGTTCCGCTACGTGACGCTGCCGTCGCTGACCCGCACGACGTTCCTCGTCTCGACCCTTCTCATCATCGGCGCATTCCAGGTCTTCGACCAGGCGTACGTCCTCACCAAGGGCGGGCCCGGCAACTCGACGGTGACGATGGTCTACTACATCTACAACACCGGCTTCGGGGCCCTCGAGATGGGGTACGCGTCGGCGCTGTCGTTCGTGCTCTTCCTCATCATCCTCGTGTTCTCGCTCGTGAACGCCCGGCTCACCAACCGAGGGGATACACGATGACGAACACCCTGAACGACGGCCGCGCCGTCGAGGCCTCGCTCGCCGCGCGGACGACGGTCGACCCGCCCCCGCCCCCGGCCCCGCGCCGCAAGACCACCCGCAAGCGGGTGTCGACGCTCGCGTGGTACATCGGCGTCGTCCTGATCAGCATCGTCACCGTCGCCCCGCTGGTGTGGACGATCTCGACGTCGATCAAGCCGGCCACCGAGATCCTCTCGGGCGCCCTGTCGCTCATCCCGGCGAACCCGACGATCGAGAACTACACGCGCGTCTTCGACGAGGTGCCCTTCGGGCGTTACTTCGTCAACTCGCTGGTGCTGGGCATCGGCGGCGCCGCGACCAACATCTTCTTCGGCGCCCTCGGCGGCTACGCCCTGGCCAAGCTGCGGTTCCGTGGCCGGGCGGCGGTGTTCGCCGTGTTCCTGTCGTCGCTCATGATCCCCGGCATCATCACGATGATCCCGTCGTTCCTCATCCTGCGCTCGATCCCCTTCGCCGGCGGCAACGATGTTCTCGGACAAGGGGGTCTCGGGCTCATCAACACCTACTGGGCCGTCATCATCCCGGGCGCCGCGGGAGCCTTCGCGGTGTTCTTCATGAAGCAGTTCTTCGAGACCCTCCCCGACGAGCTCGGCGAGGCGGCCCGCATCGACGGCGCGGGCGAGTTCCGCATCTTCGCGATGATCTACTTCCCGCTCGCACGCGCCGGCCTCGCCGTTCTCGGCATCATCAGCTTCCAGGCGGGATGGAACAACTTCCTGTGGCCGCTGATCGTCCTGAACAGCCAGGACATGATGACCGTCCAGGTGGGGCTCGCCTCCTTCGTCAACAACTACGAGACCGCCTACGGGCCGCTCATGGCCGGCACCGTCGTCGCGAGCCTGCCCGTGCTGCTGGTCTTCCTCTTCGCCCAGCGCTACATCATCGAGGGCGTCGCTCACGTCGGCAGCAAGTAGCCGCATCCGCTTTCCCTTCCGCACCATCACACCGATCCGCACCATCACACCGATCCGATCCCAGGAGATTTCGATGAAGAAGAACCCGCGATCCCTCGCCCTGCTCGGCGTCGCCGCCCTGACCGTCACCCTCGCCGGATGCGGGGGGAACGACGCCGGCGCGAGCGGCGACGGACCCGAGCCCGTCGTCATGTGGGGCTCGTGGTCGGGCGACCAGGTCGCGCAGCTCGAGGCTCAGGCCGCCCGTTTCAACGAGTCGCAGGACGACTACGAGGTCAGTTACGTTCCGCAGGAGCTCGTCGAGGAGAAGCTGCTGACCGCTCTCGCCGGAGGTCAGGTGCCCGACATCGTGCTCTGGGACCGCTATCAGACCTCCCTCTACGCACCGAAGGGCGCTCTCGCTCCGATCGACGAATTCGTCGCCGAGGATGCCGTCGACACGGGCGTCTTCTACGAGCCGGCCCTCGGTGAGATGGAGGTCGACGACAAGCTCTACGGCCTGCCCCTGCTCGTCGACAACCGTTCGCTCGTTTACAACCAGAAGCTGCTCGACGACGCCGGCGTCACCGCGCCGACCACGTGGGCCGAGCTGAAGAGCGCGGCCGAAGCGCTGACGGTGCGCGAGGGGAGCAAGCTGGTGCAGTCGGGCTTCGACCTCAGCGATCCGGGCCTGTTCAGCATGTACCTCAAACAGGCCGGCGGCGAGCTCCTCAACGCGGACGAGACGAAGACCGCCTTCAACAGCCCTGAAGGTCTGGAGGTGCTCGAGCTCTGGCAGAGCATGCTCGACGCAGGCGTGTACAGCCAGGGATTCGGCGACACCGGCGACGCGTTCGCCGAGGGACGCACCGCGATGAAGCTCGACGGGCCGTGGGCTCTGTCGACGCTCGACAAGGTCGACGGCCTCACCTACGGCGTCGCCCAGCCTCCCGCCGGGCCGAAGGGCGACACGGGTGCGTACATGGGCGGCTTCGGGCTCGTCATCCCGCAGGGGGCGAAGAACGCCGAGGGTGCGTGGGAGTTCATGAAGTGGTGGACCACCGAGGCCGAGAACGGCGTCGCCTTCGGCGAGATCTCGGGATGGATCCCCGCGAACATCGAGGCCGCCAACGACCCCTTCTTCACCGACGACGAGCACTACGCGGCCTTCATCGAGACGATGAACTACGCCGGCGCCCGACCCAACGTCCAGGGGTTCTCGGATGTCGAGGGCAAAGCGCTCGTCCCCGCGCTCGAGCGCTTCATGTCGGGAGAGATCTCGGCACAGCAGGCGCTGAGCGATGCGCAGGAGCAGGGCGATCAGATCCTGGCGAAGAACCGATGACCCCCAACCCGGCAATCAGCCCGCGAAAGGCAGCGTCCGCATGACCGACACCGACATCGACGTCCGTCCCCTCACCGCCGAATGGTCGACGCGAGCGGATGCCGCGCAGGATGGCCTCGATCACTTCTTCGGGGTCGGTGGCATCCAGTTCCTCGCCAACAGCCACCCGCACGACCGCGGCGACACCGAGGTGTTCAACTACTGGTGGCTCGCGCACGTCATCGACGCCCGGCTCGACGCGTGGCTGCGGACGGGTGACACCCGTTGGCTCGACGCCGCCGTCGCCACGCGGGACAACATCGTCGAACGCAACGGCGGGTCTCTGTTCAACGACTACTTCGACGACATGCTCTGGTTCGCTCTCGCGCTCGAACGGCTGCACGCGGCGACGCGCGAGCAGCGCTACCTCGACGAGGCCGTCGGCATCTGGGAGCACGTCGTCGAACACGGATGGAACGAGACCCTCGGCTGGAGCCTCGCCTGGCGCAAGCAGCAGCTCGCGTACAAGAACACGCCGGCGAACGGCCCGCTCGTCATCCTCGGCGCCCGTCTGGCCCGCCACGACGGCTCACGCGACTACCTCGATCGCGCGAGGGCCGCCTTCGACTGGCTCACCGCGAACCTCGTGGGCCCCGACGGCTTCGTCGAGGACGGTGTCAACCGCAACGACGACGGCGCGATCGACACGCAGTGGCGGTTCACCTACAACCAGGGGCTGTACGCGGGCGCGGCGCTCGAGCTCTTCCTCTCCGAAGGCGACCGCGAGCAGCTGGCGCGAGCCGTGCAGACGGCGGTGACCGCGGTGCGGGAGCTCAGCGACGGGTCGGTGTTCCGCGACGAGGGCGACGGCGGCGACGAAGGCCTGTTCAAGGGCGTCTACTACCGCTATCTCGGCGAGGTGCTCGCCGTGCTCGGGCGCAGTGCCGGCTTCGAGGAGGAGCGGACCGAGCTCGAACGGTTCCTGCGCGCCAGCACCGATGAGCTGTGGCGCACCGGCATGGTCGACGGCCGTTTCCGGCCCGGCAACGACTGGTCGCAGCCGGCGGGGGAGTGGATCCCCTACTCGACGATGGTCAGCGCGATCTTCGCGATCGAGCAGCGCGCCCGGCTCGAGGCATCCGCCGGCTGATCCGACGCGTGCCGGCGCGGCACGATCCGACGGCGCTCGCTCAGCTCCGAGGGGGCGCCGCCGACGCGCCCGGCACCAGTTCGGTGGGCAGCACGACCTTCTCGATCGTCATCGGGTGCGCGATCTGCTGCTGCAGCGATGCGATGCCCGTGGCGCCGAGATCAGACTGCGCCTGCCGGATGTGCGTGAAGCGGAACAGCCCGCTGTCGAAGGACGCGTCGGGGTGGTCGAAGCACACGACCGAGATGTCGTCCGGGATGCTCAGCCCGAGGCGCGAGCAGGCCTCGCGCAGCATGAGGGCGATGTTGTACTCGGCTGCGACGTAGCCGGTGATGTCGGGGTGCTCGCGCACGAAGGCGATGAGGCGCTCGATGTCGTCCTCGACGGTGTCGGTGCTCCCGGGGACCGTCGACTCGATGGTCTGCAGCTCGGCGCGGTTCTCGAGCGGCAGGTGGTTCGTCGCGTGAGCGTGGATGTAGCCGTTGCGCCGGTCGTCACTCGACGAGACGTGGCTCGTCGGCCCGATGAACCCCACGGTCTGATGCCCGAGCTCGAGCAGATGCTCGGTCGCCGCGCGGCCGCCGCCGAGGTTGTCGGAACAGACCGCCGAGACGGGGATGCCGTCGAAGAGCCGGTCGAGGATGACGAGCGGAAAACGTCGTGCCACCAGCTCGAGGGCCGCCGGCGGGATGTACTCCGACGAGCTCGGCAGCAGGATGAGGCCCTCGACGCCGGCGTCGACGAGCGAGCGGATGCAGGCGTCCTCCTCGGCGAGGTCGCCGCCCGAGCGCTTGAAGATGACGTGGACGTCGGCGCCCGCGGCGGCGAGGATCCCCTCGATGATCTTGTTGCCGAACGTGTCGTCGAAGCTCGTCAGCACGCACCCGAGCAGGCGCGCCGACACGTCGGAGCCGGCGGGCGGCACGGTCGTCGCCGTCGCGCTCGTGACCACGGTGCCGATCCGGGGACGCCGCACGATCATGCCTTCGTTGCGCAGGAGGTCGAGCGCACGCTTGACGGTGATCGCGCTGACCTCGAACTGCTTCGACAGGTCCGCTTCGGACGGCAGCCGGTCGCCGACCGCGTACACACCGGTCGTGATCGCCTGGCGCAGCGACTCGTACACGCGCTTGTAGAGCATCACGACCCTCCCTCGAGCAATTTCGTATATTTAATCTACAGCGAGAACGGCGGGCGGCAGCTCGGACAGCTCGGTGCGGGCGGGTGCGGCTGACGGGCAGGTCATCGGGGGTCACGGTGACGTCCGAAAACGGCCAGACCGCCGCGAGGACGCCTGGTGGACTCGAGTCATGACCGACGCACGCTCTTCGCACGCCGCCCGCTTCCGTTCCCTCCACCACGCGCCGCACCGGCCGCTCCTGCTCGCCAACGCCTGGGATGTCGCGAGCGCCCGCCTCATCGCCGCCACCGGTGCCGCCGCCATCGCCACGACCAGCGCGGGCCTCGCGTGGGCGCACGGCGTCGGCGACGGCGAAGGGCTCACGCGCGACCAGGTCGTCGGTGCGGTCTCCCGCATCGCGGCATCCGTCGACCTGCCCGTCACGGTGGACATCGAGGGCGGCTATGGCGCGGACGCGGACGCCGTCGAGCAGACCGTGTTCGCCGTCGTCGCAGCCGGCGCGGTCGGCGTCAACATCGAGGATGGAGCGCGGAGCGTCGACGAGACCGTCGCACGCATCCGCGCCGCTCGTCGAGGTGCGGAGCGCGCGGGGGTGCCTGTGTTCATCAACGCGCGAACCGACGTCTTCTTGACGGATGCCGTTCCCGGCGAGCGGCGTCTCGACGAAGCGGTCGCGCGGGCCGGGCACTACCTCGCGGCGGGCGCCGACGGCGTGTTCATCCCCGGGGTGGCTGACGCCGCCATCATCGGATCGCTCGTCGAGGCGATCGCAGGCCCCGTCAACGTCATGGCCGGACCCGGCTCGCCCGCTGTCGCGGAGCTGGCAGCTCTCGGAGTCGCGCGCATCAGCCTGGGCTCCGCCGTCGCCCAGGCCGCCTACGCGGTCGCTCGCCGCGCCGCGCACGAGCTGATGACGGCGGGCACGTACAGCGCGCTCGCGGGCGGCGTCGACTACGGCGAGCTCAACGAGCTTTCGGTCCCGCGATGAGGCCGAGCCCCCGCCTGGAGCGGAAGAACGCGCGTTCCGGCAATTCAGGAAACCCCCGTCGAAGACGATAAGAAAATGAGCGGATACTCACAATTCTGTATGCGAGGGGGGTTACCAGTCATTTGCATCATCGGTATCGTGACATTATCGCCAATGCATCAACCCGAATGGCTTCATTCGTAGATGCGGAGATCAATGCGAAGGATATGTGAATGTTTCTGACGAAAAAGGTTGCTACCGGATTGGGTGCTCTCGCGCTCGCGGCTTCGGTGCTCGTTTCAACTCCTGCGGTCGCCGCCGAGGTCCCCGCAGTCACCCCTGCTTCTTCGAGCGCCGCCGCTGCCGCGGGTATGTCGACACAGTCGACACAGTCGACAACGACGACAGCCACGTATCTTTCGAACGCCGAAGTGCGCCGAATTTACGATGGAATGAAGGCTACGGGATCTTTGTGTTCCGTCGCGCCTATTCCGTGGCCTGTCAGTATCGCGTGCGCGGGCTTTGCGCCGGCAGAGGCTATCGAACAGGCGTACTGGCAGGACAAGCGCGTGCGCGTCGATTACACCTCATGCGGTTTCAACTACTGCAGCTACACCACTTTCCACGTCGTGGACTAGATGACCGGTCGCCCGTTCACGTGGTGGCCGAACTCAGCGGCATCCGGGGAACGAGCCTCGGGTGCCGCTGTCGTTCGTGATCAACGTCTCGTTCTCCCCGATGGCGGAGGGCAAGCCGAGCGTGCCGCGATCAGGCTGAGGCGACGATCTCGGCCTTGAAGCCGGCGGAGTTCTCGATCCATCCTGCGTAGTGGTCGGGGCCGCCGGCGTGCGGGTAGCGGTCGGCGTAGAGCGGCTGCCATCCGGCGGCCACGGCGTCTGCCAGGATCGCGTCGACATCGGCCGGGGTCCCGCCGTGGAAGGCGAGGTGATTCACCCCGGGACGCCGTCGGTCGTGCTCGGTCGCGGAGAGGTTCGGCGACGTCGTCAGCGTCAGGTAGGCGCCGCCGGTGCTCCACGACTCCCCCTCGGGCCACGAGCTCTCGCGCGCGAATCCGAGCCGTCCGAGCAGCCAGCCCCACTCCGCGCGCGCGGCGGCGATGTCGGCGACCCAGACCTCGACGTGATGAAACCCTGCCATCCCGTCAGTCTCGCAGGCCGAGCGCGCTACCTGTCGTGCCCGCTGCTTGCCGTGCCGCCATCAGGCTGAGGCGACGAATCCGGCCGCCGATGCGCCGACCGGGCCGATCCATCCTGATCGCGGCACAGAAAGCGACGCCCCTCGGCTGGCTGCTCGCTACCGGCCGCTCAGTGCCGCGAGCTGCCGGCTACCCGGAGACCAGGTCAGAGCTGCGCCGTCATCTGCACACGCCGGCCGAGAGCGTCGATGCCGAGCTCGGCCTCATGGTCGACGAGCCCACGGAGGAAGGCGGTGTCGGGCGGAGTCTCGACGAACCCGAGACGTGCGTAGAACGGGGCGTCCCACGGCACCTCGGCGAAGGTGCGCAGCGTCAGCCGCGCGTACCCGAGCGCCCGCGCACGATCCTTCGCGCCTTCGACGAGCAGCCGGCCGTAACCGCGCCTTGCGTGCGCGGGCGCGACCGACACCTGTTCGAGGTGCGCGTGCCCGCCGGTCTCGAGCACGTGGACGAAACCGGCGATCGCGTCACCGCCGGCGATGGCTGCATCGCCGGCGTCCGCGACGAGGAGGAAGCCGGGCTCACCGGCGCGCTCATCTCCGGTCGGCGCGGGCCACCACGTCGGCGGGGCGAGCAGGTCGCGCAGCAGCGCATCGGCATCGTTCTCGATGCGTTCCAGATGCGCGAGATCGTCAGGGCGGGCGAGGCGAACAACGGCGGACACCCGTCGAGCGTACTGATCGCCCGGCGGCGCGGACACGGCTCACGGCCGGACGTACCCCTGCGTCTCAGAATCGAGTGATTAACCGCTTGACCAAATCAACGAGCTGTTGCTAGCTTCTGCGTAACCGATTAACCAGAACGGTCGATCGGAGACCACCGGATCGACGGTGGCACTCGACGAAGAGGTGAAGCATGGACCATCGAGGGTTCTTCCGTCCGAACGGCGCATGGGTCGGAGACGTCATCCCGTGGCAGCAGGACGGCGAGTTCCACCTGTTCTACCTGCACGAGTCGCGGCAGGTCCCGAAGGTGGGAATGCCGTGGCACCGCGTCGTCACCGACGACCTCGTCGAGTTCCGCGACGACGGAGCGGCCGTCGCGTCGGGGGGACCCGACGCGGATGACTTCAACATCTACACCGGCAGCATCGTGCTCGACGACGACGGCGTGCACCACGTCTTCTACACCGGGCAGAACCCCGAGCGACGCGGCGCCGACGGCCTGCCGCTGCAGCTGGTCATGCACGCGACGAGTCGCGACGGGATGCGCTCGTGGGAGCGCCACCCCGAAGACACCTTCGGCGCGACGGCGGGGTACGAGACCGCCGACTGGCGCGACCCCTTCGTCTTCCGCGACCCCGAGTCGGGGGGATGGCGGATGCTGGTGACCGCACGTCACGCCGACGGCCCCGAGCGCCGCCGCGGCGTGATCGCCCAGTGCGTCTCGACCGACCTGCGCACGTGGAACGCGGTCGCACCGTTCTGGGACCCGCGGCGCTATCTCGCCCACGAGTGCCCCGAGGTGTTCGAGTGGAACGGCTGGTGGTACCTCGTCTTCTCGGAGTTCAGCGAGTCGTTCACGACGCGCTACCGGATGTCACGACACCTCGACGGTCCGTGGATCGTCCCCGCCGACGACACCCTCGACGGTCGCGCGTACTACGCGGCGAAGTCGGCGGAGCGGGGCGGCCGCCGCTTCTTCTTCGGCTGGATCTCCTCGCGCGCCGGCGGAACCGACGACGGCGCGTGGCAGTGGGCGGGAACGCTCTCGGTGCTCGAGGCCGAGCAGCGGCCCGACGGCACGCTGCGCTTCCACCCGCCGCGCGAGCTCGCCGAGACCTTCGGCCGCCCGCTCCCGGGGCTCGCGGCGGGCACGACGCTCACGGCGCCGGACGGCTACGCCGATGCGCTCGTCGCAGCTCCCACCCCCGACGCGTTCCGCATCGTCGCGCGCTTCGACATCGCGGCGGACACGACCGAGTGCGGCGTGCTGCTCCGGGCGAGCGAGGACGGCGATCAGGCTTACGTGCTCCGGCTCGAACCCCGACGCGGGCGTCTCGTCTTCGACCGCTGGCCGCGTCGGCGCATCGGCGGCGAGCAGTGGGAGATCTCCGGCGACGTGCCGTTCGCCGTCGAGCTCGAACGTCCCGTCGCGCTCGGGCCCGGCGAGCACGTGCTCGACGTCGTCGTCGACGGCGACATCTGCGTCGCGACCGTCGACGCATCCGTCGTGCTCAGCACGCGCCTGTACGACCGTCGCGCCGGCCGTGTCGGAGCGTTCGTGGGCGAGGGCTCGGTCGTCGTCACCGAGTTCGCCGTCTCGACGCGAGACCCGCGGGCCGACCGGGCCGACGGCTCTCGCGAGACCGACCTCATCGCCGCCGGCTGACACGCCGCATCCGTCCGAAGACCCACCACCGCACCACCGATCAATGGAGATTACGTCAATGGTCCACACCCAGCGCACGGCGGCCCTGGTCGCCCTCACCGTCGCCGCCGCCCTCACGCTCACCAGCTGCGCGGGAGGCGCCGCCGGCGGCGACCCCACCGATGTCGACCCCGAGGGCGAGGTCGTCCCCCGCGAGATATCGTGGCTGCTCTCGCGGCCCGCCGACGGCGGTGTCATCACCGCGATGCAGCAGATCGCCGACGAGTACGCCGCCGACCACCCGGGATTCAAGCTCAACCTCATCACGACCCCGGACCGCCCCTCGTACATCCAGAAGTACGAGACCCTCGCCGCGGCGAACAAGCTGCCCGAGCTCTTCGACACCGATGCGACGCCGTTCGCGCAGAAGCTCGCCGGCCAGGGCCGCATGGTCGACGTCGACCTGCTGCTCGACGACCTGGGCCTGGCCGACGACTACCGCGAGGCGGCGCTGAACTACCAGCGCTTCGACGACGGCTCGCTCTACATGGTGCCGTTCGAGTTCCAGCTCGAGTTCTTCTGGTACAACACCGACCTGCTCGCCGACGCGGGCGTCGGGGTACCGGCCACGCTCGACGACTTCGCCCCGATGTGCCAGGCGCTGCGGTCGAAGGGCATCACCCCCATCGCCCTCGACGGACAGGACGGCTGGCCGCTCGAGCGCTACATGGCGTACTACCCGTTCCGTCTCGCCGGCCCCGAGTACGTGCAGAAGCTCAAGGCGGGCGAGGCGAGCTTCGGCGACGCACCCGGCCGTGCGGCGGTCGAATGGCTGTACGGGCTCGGCCAGGCCGGATGCTTCCAGGAGGGGTTCTCGTCGACGGGATACGCCGACGCTCAGGCGCAGTTCACCTCGGGCCGCGCCGCCGTCTACAACATCGGCACATGGGAGCTCGGCAACCTCGCCACCGACAAGCTCGACCCCGCCGTCCGTGATGCGGTCGACTACTTCACGCTGCCGACCGTGGCGGGCGCGGTGACCGCCGACAACGAGTACGTCACCCCGTCGGGCATCGGCATGGCCGTCAACGCCGGAACCTACGACCCGCTCGTGCGCGACTTCCTGGGGTTCGCCCTCGAGCGGTACCCCGCGGTGTACGCCGCCTCGGGCGCGCTCTCGCCGACGACGACCGTCGACCCGACGATCCCGACCGGCGCCACCGCGCTCTACGACCGGGCCGTGCAGCAGGCGGGCGATGTCGGTTCGGCCATCGCGATGCCGTGGGACACGCAGCTCGACCCCGCCACCAACACCCGCCTGCAGCAGGAGCTCACCCTTCTCGTGCAGGGAGACATCACCCCCGACCAGTTCATCCAGACGATGGATGCCGCGCTGACGGAGAACGTCGGTGGCTGAGATCGCGACGGCCGGGGCGCGCGCCGACATCCAGCGCGCGCCCCGGCGCCCCGCCGGCACCAGACGCCACGCGCGGGGGAGGGCTCCGATGCGCTCGTCGATGCTGCCGCGTCGTTCGGGTCTCTCGGTGGCGGTCTTCCTCGTGCCGCCCCTCGTGCTCTACGGCGCCGCGGTGCTCCTGCCCATCGTGCAGTCGCTCGTCCTGAGCTTCTTCTCGTGGGACGGCATCACCCGGATGGCCTTCGTCGGCCTCGACAACTACGTCAAGATGTTCCTGCGCGACGACGTGTTCTGGACGGCGTTCGGCAACGCCCTCGGCTACCTTGCGATCTGTCTCGTGCTGCAGCTGGGCGGCGCGCTCGCCGTCGCGGGACTGCTCACCGCGCTGCCGCGGGCCCGCGAGCTCGTCAAGACGCTGTACCTGCTGCCGGCGATCATCTCGACCGTCGCGATCGCGTTCTTGTTCGTGCGCATCTACTCGCTCGAGCCGGTCGGCCTCGTCAACCAGCTGCTCGCCGCCGTCGGGCTCGAGGGCCTGCAGACGGCGTGGCTCTCGAACGTGCAGACGGTGCTCGCAGCGGTGTCGATCCCCGAGGGATGGCGCTTCACCGGGCTCTACATGCTCATCATCTACGCGGCGCTCATCTCGGTGCCGCGTGAGCTCGAAGAGGCGGCCCGCCTCGACGGCGCCTCGTGGTGGCAGATCTTCTGGCGGGTGCGCTTTCCGCACATCCGCCCGGTCTGGATCACGACGACGATCATGGCCACGACCTTCGCTCTGCGCGGGTTCGACATCCCCTATCTGCTCACCAACGGCGGCCCCGGCCAGGCGTCGGAGCTGCTGACGACCTACATGTACAAGACGGCGTTCGTGCACACCGACTACGGCTATGCCAGTGCGATCTCGGTGTTCATCGTCGTGGAGTGCCTCGTCGCGGTGGGACTCATCCTCCTGCTGCTGCGCCGGAAGGACCGCGCATGACCTCCTCCGTCCTCACCCGCCCCGCCGCCCCCCGCGGCATCCGAACCGCCCCGCCCCGCGTCGCGGGCGCACCGGTCGCCGCGGCTGCGCGTGCAGCGCACGCTGCTGAGCGTCACCGTCGTGCTCGTGGTGATCGTGCAGGTGTACCCCCTGGCGTGGCTGTTCCTCACGAGCTTCCGCACCGCATCGGACTTCGCCGGCGGCGATCCCTTCGCCATCCCGAGCGAGTTCACCCTCGAGAACTACGCCCGCGCGTTCGAGACGGGCAACCTGTGGCTCAACATCGTCAACAGCCTCATCGTGACCCTCGGCGCGAGTGCGCTGATCGTCGTGGCGGGCATGATGGCGGCCTTCGCGCTGCAGGTGCTCGGGTTCCGCTTCAGCGCCCTCGTGCGATCGCTGTTCCTGCTCGGCATCATCGTGCCGGTGCAGATCGCTCTGGTCCCGCTGTTCATCGACTACTCGCAGGTGGGTCTGCTCGACACCCATCTGTCGATGATCCTGCCGCTCGCCGCGTTCGCCCTGCCGATGGCGGTGTACCTGTTCTCGTCGTTCTACGAGTACATCCCCCGCGAGATGTACGAGGCCGCCTCGCTCGACGGCGCCGGCCCGTACCGCATCTTCGCGCAGATCACGTTCCCGCTCTCGCTCAACACGATCATCACCGTCGTGCTGGTCAACAGCATCTTCATCTGGAACGATTTCATCTTCGCCAACACGTTCGTGCTGTCGGATGGATTGAAGACGATCCCCCTGGGCCTGCAAAACTACATCGGAGCGATGGGCAACACCGACTGGACAGCGACGTTCGCCGCCGTGTGCGTCACGGTGACGCCGTTGCTGCTGGTCTTCCTCGTGCTGAACAAGGCGATGATCGCCGGCCTCGAGAGCGGAGCGACCAAGGGATGAGCACGACGATGCGCGACGTCGCGAAAGCGGCGGGGGTCTCGGTCGCCACGGTGTCGCACGTCGTGAACGACAAGCCGGGCGCGCGCATCGGCGACGAAGCGCGGCGTCGCGTGCTCGCCGCCGTCGCCGAGCTCGGCTACCGACCCAACGCGCTGGCCAAGACGCTGTCGGAGGGCAGCTCGCGCTTCATCGGCCTCGTCGCCGACGCCATCGCCACGACCCCCTTCGCCGGTCAGATCATCCACGGCGCGCAGGATGAAGCCTGGCGGCACGGCTACGTGCTGCTCGTGGCGAACACCGAGGGCAACGCCGCGGCCGAGAACGACGCGATCGCCATGATGCTCGAGCATCAGGTGCGCGGCATCCTCTACTCCACCTGGTACCACCGCGAGATCGCCGTGCCGGCGGGCCTGCACGACACCGAGGCGGTGCTCGTGAACTGCTTCGCCGACCCGGATGCCGCCGGCGCCGTGCCCCCGGCGGTCGTCCCCGACGAGGAGCAGGGCGGCCGTACCGCGACCGAACAGCTGCTCGCGGCGGGGCACCGCCGCATCGCGTTCGTGAACACCACCTCGCCGTCACCCGCGCGCGACGGCCGGCTCGCGGGCTACCGAGCCGCCCTCGAGGATGCCGGGATCGGATTCGATCCGGGTTTCGTCTTCGACGCGGAGCCCGCTCAGGAGGGCGGGTACGCGAGCGCCGGAGACGTGGTCGACTCGGGCGCGACGGGGGTCTTCTGCCACAACGACCGTGTCGCGATGGGGCTGTACGACGGACTGCGCGAGCGCGGTCTGCGCATCCCCGACGACGTCGCCGTCATCGGCTTCGACAATCAGGACGTGATCGCGGCGCACCTGCGCCCGCCGCTGTCGACGGTGGCGCTGCCGCACTACGAGCTCGGCGTCGCCGGTGTGCGCACGCTGCTGGGGCTCGACCCCGTCGGCGACTCCGGCCGGGTCGTCATCGCCTGCCCACCCGTGCTGCGCGCCTCGCTCTGACCGGGCGGGATGACCGGGCGGGAGCGGATCGACCCCGTGCACGACTCCCGCGAAGCGGTGGAGTCGATGGCGGCGGCCCGCGGCACGCCGGCGTGTCAGCCGGCGACGAGCCGGTACCCCATGCCGGCCTCGGTGAGCAGATGCTCCGGGTGGGCGGGATCGACCTCGAGCTTCTTCCGCAGCTGCGAGACGTACAGCCGCAGGTAGCCGGTGTCGTTGACCTGCTCGGTGCCCCACAGCTCCTTCAGCAGGTCCTGCCGGGTGACGAGGGCGCCCGGGCTGCGGGCGAGGTAGTCGAGCATCCGCCACTCGGTGGGCGTGAGGTGCACGCGCTCGCCCGACCGCGTGACGGTCTTCGCCGCGCGGTCGATCTCGACGTCGCCGAACCGGACGAGGGGCACGGATGCCGCCCCCGCGGTGCGCCGGGTCAGGGCGCGCAGTCGCGCGAGGAGCTCGTCGATCTGGAACGGCTTCGTGACGTAGTCGTCGGCCCCGGCGTCGAGCGCCGTCACCTTGTCGGCCGACCCGGTGCGGCCCGACACGACGATGATCGGGACCTCGCTCCACCCGCGCACGGCCTCGATGACGGCGACGCCGTCGAGGCGTGGCATCCCGAGGTCGAGCACGATCACATCGGGATGCTCCGATGCCGCCGACGCGATCGCCGCGGCCCCGTCGGCGGCGGCGACGACGTCGTAGCCGTGCGCGCCGAGAGTGATGCGCAGCGCGCGGACGAGCTGCGGGTCGTCGTCGGCGAGCAGGACCTTCACTCGTCGATCCTCTCGCGTTCCGGGGTCGTCGAGCCGGCGCTCGGCAGCTCGACGACCATCGTCAGCCCGCCCCCGGGGGTCTGTTCCGGGGCGAGCGAGCCGTGCATCCCCTCGACGAACCCCTTCGACAGCGCGAGCCCGAGCCCGAGGCCCGTCGCGTTGTCGGTGTCGCCCAGTCGCTGGAACGGCGCGAAGACGTCGCCCTGCCGATCGAGCGGGATGCCGGGGCCGTGATCGATGATGCGGATCTGCACGCGGTCGCCGAGCGAGCTCGTGCTCACGCGCACCGGGCTCTCGCGGGGTGCGTGCCGGTGCGCGTTGGCGAGCACGTTCACGATGACCCGCTGCAGCAGCACCGGATCGGCGGCGATCGGCGCGATCGTCTCGTCGAGCGCGAGCTCGACGTCGCCCGGCCCGAGACCGAGCTCGTCGACGGCGGCAAGCACGGCGTCGGCGGCATCCACCTCTTCGATCGCGACCGCGAGGGCGCCGGCCTCGATGCGGCTGACGTCGAGCAGGTCGGTGACGAGCGTCGTGAGCGCGTCGAGGCTCTCGCCGGCGGTGTCGAGCAGTTCGGCGCGGTCGCTCTCGCTCAGGGCGCCGCCGGCCGCGCGCAGCCCCCCGACCGCGGCGACGGCGGCGGCGAGGGGGCGCCGCAGATCGTGGCTCGCCGCCGACAGCAGCGCGCTACGGACCCGGTCGGTCTCGGCGAGCACGGTCGCCGCGCGGGCCGTCTGGGCGAGGTCGGCCTGTTCGAGGGCCGCGGCGAGCTGCGCCACGACGACGTCGAGCAGCCGTCGCTCCGATCCGCCGAGCTCGGCGCCGTGCAGTTCGAGCACGGCGCGGTCGCCGACGGCCACGCTCACGTGACGCTCGTCGCGCACCGGCTCGCCGTCGGCGGCCAGCACGGTGCCGTCGGATGCCACGAGGCGCGCCCCCGCCATGCCGAACGCCTCGCGCGCACGGGAGACGAGGGCGGGCACCGCCCCGTCGCCGCGCAGCACGCTGCCGGCGACGGCGGCCAGCAGCTCGGCCTCGGCCGTCGCCCGGCGGGCCGCTCGGGTTCCACGAGCCGCCCGGTCGACGATGACGCTGACGAGCAGGCCGATGACGACGTACAGGATCACCGCCCACGCGTGCCGGGGGTCGGAGATCTTCACGTCGTAGAGCGGCTCGACGAGCAGGTAGTCCAGGGTGATCCCCGACATCACGGCGGCGAAGACCGCGGGCCAGAGCCCGCCGACGAGGGCGACGACGACGACGAGCAGCTGATAGGTCAGCACGTCGCTCGTGATCGACTCGGAGTTGCGCATCGCCACGAGCAGCCAGGTCAGCAGCGGTCCGCCGGTCAGGGCCACCGCGAATCCGAGCACCCGGCGCCGCACGCTCAGCGCCCCGCCCGCGATGCGGGGCAGGGTGAAGCGTCCGCCCGCCGCGGCGTGCGTGACGACGTGCACGTCGATGTCGCCCGACTCGCGGATCACCGTGGCCCCGATGCCCGGTCCCGTCAGTGCCGCCGAGAGGCGACCGCGCCGGCTGACGCCGACGACGAGCTGCGAGGCGTTGACCGAGCGCGCGAACTCGACGAGGGTGGCGGGGATGTCGTCGCCGACGACCTGGTGATAGCTGCCGCCGAGCGACTCGACGAGCTCGCGCTGCGCGGCGAGGGCCGCGGGGTCGGCGGTGCGCAGGCCGTCCTGCCCCGACACATGCACGGCCAGCAGCTCGCCGCCCGCCGACCGGTCGACGATGCGGGCGCCGCGACGCAGGAGCGTCTCGCCCTCGGGCCCGCCGGTGAGCGCGACGACGACGCGCTCGCGAGCCTGCCAGGTGCCGCGGATGCCGTGTTCGGCGCGATAGTCCTGCAGGGCGCTGTCGACCTCGTCGGCGAGCCACAGCAGCGCGAGCTCGCGCAGCGCCGTCAGGTTGCCGAGGCGGAAATAGTTCGACAGCGCCGCGTCGATGCGTTCGGCGGGGTACACGAGACCGGCGGCGAGGCGGTCGCGCAGCGACGGCGGGGCGAGGTCGACCAGCTCGATCGGATCGGCCGAGCGCACGACGGCATCCGGCACCGTCTCGCGCTGCGCGACCCCGGTGATCTGCTCGACGACGTCGCCGAGCGACTCGATGTGCTGCACGTTGACCGTCGTGATGACGTCGATGCCGGCGTCCCGCAGCTCCTCCACGTCCTGCCAGCGCTTGTCGTGGCGCGATCCGCCGACGTTGGTGTGGGCGAGCTCGTCGACGAGCGCGACGCGCGGGGCGCGCGCGATCACGGCGTCGAGGTCCATCTCGTCGAGCGTCACCCCGCGGTGCCGGAGCGTTCGACGCGGAACGGTCTCGAGCCCGGCCGTGAGGGCGGCCGTCGCAGCGCGGCCGTGCGTCTCGACGATCGCGATGACGACGTCGACCCCGGCCTCCCGCAGGCGCCGGCCCTCCTCGAGCATCTCGTAGGTCTTGCCCACGCCCGGTGCCGCACCCAGCAGCACCCGCAGCCGTCCCCGTTTCACGGCATCACCCTAGTTCGCCTCGGTGCCCGCTCAGCGGCCGTCGCCCTCGAGGCCGTCGAGGGCGAGGTTCAGCTCGACGACGTTCACCCGCGGTTCGCCGAGGAAGCCCAGGTCGCGGCCGGTCGTGTGCGCGGCGACGAGGTCGCGCACCGCGGCATCCGACAGTCCTCGTGCCGCCGCGACCCGCGCGACCTGCAGCTCGGCGTAAACGGGGGAGATGTGGGGGTCGAGTCCCGAGCCGGACGCCGTGACCGCATCCGCCGGTACGGCCGAGACGTCGACGCCCTCACGTGCGGCGATGGCGCTGCGACGCTCCTCGATCGCCGAGACGAGGTCGGCGTTGTTCGGGCCGAGGTTCGACCCGCTCGACGCTCCGGCGTCGTAGCCGTCGCCGGCGGCCGACGGGCGGGACTGGAAGTATCGCGGCAGCGCCTCGCCGGCGGCATCCGTGAAGGACTGCCCGACGAGCGACGAGCCGACCGTCTGCCCGCCGGCGTTCTGCAGCAGCGAGCCGCCCGCCTGCGCGGGGAGGGCGAGCCCCACGAGCGAGACGAGCGCGGTGTAACCGACGCCGAGCACGAGGGTGAAGACGATCATGGCGCGCAGGGCGACACCGGTCGTACGCAGCGAGGAACGGGCGATGGACATGAGCGGACTCCAGACGCGGGCTCAGAAGCCCGGGATGAGGCTGACGACCAGGTCGATCAGCTTGATGCCGACGAAGGGGGCGACGACGCCGCCGAGACCGTAGACGACGAGGTTGCGGCTGAGGATCGCCGACGCGCTCGCCGCCCGGTAGCGCACGCCGCGCAGGGCGAGGGGGATGAGGACGACGATGACGATCGCGTTGAAGACGATCGCGCTCGTCACGGCCGACGCGGGCGACGACAGCTGCATGACGTTGAGCGCCGCGAGCCCGGGGAAGACCCCCATGAACATCGCGGGGATGATCGCGAAGTACTTGGCGATGTCGTTCGCGAGCGAGAACGTCGTCAGGGCGCCTCGGGTGATCAGCAGCTGCTTGCCGATGCGGACGATGTCGATGAGCTTCGTCGGGTCGGAGTCGAGGTCGACCATGTTGCCGGCCTCCTTCGCCGCCGAGGTGCCCGTGTTCATCGCGACGCCGACGTCGGCCTGCGCCAGGGCGGGGGCGTCGTTCGTGCCGTCGCCGGTCATCGCGACGAGATTGCCGCCCTCCTGCTCCCGGCGGATGAGCGCGAGCTTGTCCTCGGGCGTCGCTTCGGCGAGGAAGTCGTCGACTCCCGCCTCGGCGGCGATCGCGGCGGCGGTCAGCGGGTTGTCGCCCGTGATCATGACCGTGCGGATGCCCATCGACCGCAGTTCGGCGAACCGCTCGCGCAGACCGTCCTTCACGACGTCCTTGAGGTGGACGACCCCGAGCAGGACTCCGGCCCCGTGAGGGTCGAGGGTCGCGACGGCCAGCGGGGTTCCGCCCGACTGCGCGATGGCGTCGGCGTTCTGCAGGAGTTGTGCACGCGCCTCGGCCGAGACCGGCCCCGCCTCGGCATCGAGCCACGCCAGCACCGACCCCGCGGCGCCCTTGCGCAGCTGCGTCCCGCCGGGCAGGTCGACCCCGCTCATGCGGGTCTGCGCCGTGAACGCGACCGTCACCGCCCCCGCGGGCAGCTCGGGGACGACGCGCTGCGCGGCGGCGAGCTCGACGATCGAGGTGCCCTCGGGCGTCGGGTCCGCCGCCGACGACAGCGACGCCGCGCGGGCGAGCTCCTCGCGCTCGACGCCGGCGAGGGGCACGAACTCCGACGCCCGCCGGTTGCCGTACGTGATGGTGCCGGTCTTGTCGAGCAGCAGCGTCGTGACGTCGCCCGCCGCCTCGACCGCGCGCCCCGACATCGCCAGGACGTTGCGCTGCACGAGCCGGTCCATGCCCGCGATGCCGATCGCCGACAGCAGCGCGCCGATCGTCGTGGGGATGAGGCAGACGAGGAGGGCCACGAGCACCGGGATGCTGACGGGTGAGGCGCTGTACGACGCGATCGGATTCATCGCGAGCACGACGACCACGAAGACGATCGACAGGCTCGCCAGCAGGATGTTGAGGGCGATCTCGTTCGGCGTTCGCTGGCGTGCGGCGCCCTCGACGAGGGCGATCATGCGGTCGACGAACGTCTCGCCGGGCTTCGAGGTGATCGTCACAACGATGCGGTCCGACAGCACGCGGGTTCCCCCGGTGACGGCGCTGCGGTCGCCGCCGGACTCGCGCACGACGGGCGCCGACTCGCCCGTGATCGCCGACTCGTCCACCGTCGCGATGCCGTGCACGATGTCGCCGTCGCCGGGGATGAGCTCGCCCGCCTCGACCACGACGACGTCACCGAGGCGCAGATCGCCCGAGGCGACCTCGTCGATCGCGGTCGCCCGTGCCGCGGCATCCGTCCGGGCGTCGTATGCGGCGACCCGCCGGGCCGTCGTCGTCGTGCGGGTCGTCCGCAGCGTCGCCGCCTGGGCCTTGCCCCGCCCTTCGGCGACCGACTCGGCGACGTTCGCGAAGAACACCGTCAGCCAGAGCCAGACCGCGATGCCCCACGTGAAGCCCACGGGAACGGCGGTGCCGCCCGACGACTCCGGGCCGCCGAGGAACGGCTCGGCGATCGCGATCAGGGTCGTCAGCGCAGCTCCCACCCACACGAGGAACATGACGGGGTTGCGCCACTGCGCGGCGGGGTTGAGCTTGCGCAGGGCTCCGGGCAGGGCGGCGACGACCTGGTCGGTGCTGAAGGCGCCGCGACTGCGGCCTCGCGGCGGGCCCGCGATCGCGGACGGATCGGCGGGCGCCGGGAGGGTCGGAGACAGAGGGGCAGACATCAGGAGAGTCCTTCGGCGAGGGGGCCCAGGGTGAGGACCGGGAAGTAGGTGAGGGCGGTGATGATCACCACGACGCCCGCCAGCAGCCCCGCGAACTGCGGGCGGTGCGTGGGGAGGGTGCCGGCGCCGGCGGGAACGGCGTCCTGCGCGGCCAGCGATCCGGCGAGGGCCAGCACGAGCACGATCGGCAGGAACCGTCCGAGCAGCATCGCGACGCCCAGCGCCGTGTTGAACCAGGGCGTGTTGGCGGTGAGGCCCGCGAACGCCGAGCCGTTGTTGTTCGCGGCGGACGTGAACGCGTAGAGCACCTCGCTCAGGCCGTGCACGCCGGGGTTGAGGATCGACGTGCCCTCGACGTCGGCGCGGACGGCCGGGATCGCGAAGCTCACCGCCGTGCCGGCGAGCACGAGGGCCGGCGTCACGAGGATGAACAGGCTCGCGAGCTTGATCTCGCGCGGGCCGATCTTCTTGCCGAGGTACTCGGGCGTGCGTCCGATCAGCAGGCCGCCGATGAACACCGCGAGGACGGCGATGACCAGCATCCCGTACAGCCCCGACCCCACCCCGCCGGGCGCGATCTCGCCGAGCATCATGTTGAGCATCGGCAGCAGGCCGCCCAGCGGCGTGTAGCTGTCGAGCATCGAGTTGACGGCGCCGGTCGAGGTGAGCGTCGAGGTCGCGTCGAACAGGGTCGAGCCGCCGATGCCGAAGCGCACTTCCTTGCCCTCGAGGGCGGCGCCCGCGAGCTGGGTGGCCGTGCCGCCGCCCGAGGCCTCGGCCCAGGTGCCGAGAGCGAGCGAGGCGACGAAGAGCGTCGCCATGACCGACACGATCGCGGTGCCTTGCCGGTCGTCGCCGACGATGCGGCCGAACGTCCGCGGCATCGCGAAGGGGATCGCGAGCATGAGCACGATCTCGAAGAAGTTCGTCCACGGGGTCGGGTTCTCGAACGGGTGGGCCGAGTTGGCGTTGAAGAAGCCGCCCCCGTTCGTGCCGAGCAGTTTGATGGCCTCCTGGCTCGCGACCGGGCCGCCCGGAATGGACTGCGTCGACCCGGCGAGGGTCTGCACGTCGGTGAAGCCGGCGACGTTCTGGATCACCCCGCCCGCGAGCAGGACGACCGCCGCGACGATCGACATCGGCAGCAGGATGCGGGTGACCCCGCGCATGAGGTCGACCCAGAAGTTGCCGATGGTGGCCGAGCGGCGCGAGGCGAAGCCGCGCACGAGCGCGATCGCGACGGCCATGCCCACGGCGGCCGAGACGAAGTTCTGCACGGCCAGGCCCGCGGCCTGCACGGCGTAGCCGAGCGTCGTCTCGGGCGAGTACGACTGCCAGTTCGTGTTCGCGACGAACGAGATCGCGGTGTTGAACGCGAGGTGCTCGCTGGGCGCGGGCAGCCCGAGGCTGTACGGAAGGAAGGGCTGCAGCCGTTGCAGGGCGTAGACGAGCACGACGCCCACGAGCGAGAACAGCAGCACGCCGCGCGCATATGCCTGCCACGTCTGCCCCGCACGCGGGTCGACGCCGATCAGGCGATACGTGCCGCGTTCGACGGCGAGATCGCGGGGCGACGTGTAGACGCGGGCGATGTAGTCGCCGAGCGGGCGATACAGCACGACGAGGACGAGGGCGAGGGTCGCGATCTGGAGCGACGCGAACGCGATCTGCGCGGCATCCACGTCAGAACCTCTCGGGCCGCACGAGGGCGACGACGAGGTAGACGATGGCGGCGACGGCCAGCAGCGCCGCGAGGAGCGAGAAGACGATCACAGCTTCTCGACCCCCCGGGCGGCGAGGCCGACGAGGGCGAAGAGCGCGAGGACCGCGGCGACAAAGATGACATCGAGCACGAGATCCGATGCAACACCCGGGCGGATGCCGCGGCCGCGGTCCTCACGGAATCCATACGCCCCCGGCGCCGCCCCTCACGGGATCCAGACGCCGCGGGTGCGGGTGACGTTCGTCGGGCGCGCGGGGCTGGAGTCGTCTCCGAAGGACGTGCAGTGCACTCCAGCCCCACCGGCCCGACGAACGTCACGCGTCGCGGGTCATGCCGGGTGCCTCAGGGCATCATGGGCGGGGCGTCGTCGTCGATCACGCCGATGCCGACCGCGCGGTGGCTGGGCTCCTCGTCCTTCTTCTTCTCCGGGGCCTTGGGCTCTTCGCCCGGCTCCTTCGCGACGCTCGGCTCCTCGAGCTCGTCGGTCGTGGGCTCCTCGTCGGGTGCGTGCTCGGTGCCCTCGTTCGCGCCCTCGTCCGCGTGCTCGTCGGCGTTGTCGTGGTGATCGGTCATGGTGTTCTCCCTTCCACGTCCAGCCTGCGCCGATCCGCGTCGCCGCGTCACCGGCTTGACGCGGCGACGCGGGGGAGGGAGGGGTCGTCGCCGGGCCTTCGCGTCGGTAGGGTGCCGGGATGACGACCCGAGCCGGCTCCCGCCCGCTGACGCTGGCGTTCGCCGGCATCGGCGCGTTGCTGTGGGCCGGGGCTCTGATGCTGGCGATCCCGGCGGGCATCAACGACGGGCCCACCGGCGCATGTGTGGATGCCTGGGATGATCGGGTCGCCTTCGACGCCGACGTCATCCCCGAGAGCGTCGCCGTGCGCGGGGCCTGGCAGCTCCTTCCCCTCGGCGTCGAGTGTCGCTACGTCGCCCCGAACGGCGAGTCGGTGCGCATCGCACCCGGCGTCGGCCCGACCGTCGTCGCATCCTGCGCGGCGGCCTTCACGCTGCTCCTGGTGGGCGTCGTCGTCCGGGAGCGGTGGTCGCAGCCGCGTCGCCACGACGACCTCCGGCGGGCGTAGGGTCGCGGGATGGACCCGAAGGCACGACTCGATGAGCGGCAGCGCGAACTCACGGCGCTGCTCGCCCGCCTGGACGCCGACGACGACAGCCTGCGCCACGACCGGGCGGATGCCACGGCCGACGACGAGCACGACCCCGAGGGCTCGACCCTGTCGGGCGAGTGGCAGCGCGTCGAGGCCCTGCGCCGCGGTGCGCGCGTCGAACTCGCCGAGGTCGGGGCCTCGCTCGCCCGCGTCGCCGCCGGAACCTACGGCGTCTGCGAATCGTGCGGACGCGACATCCCGGCGGCCCGGCTCGAGGTGCGCCCCCACGCGACCCGCTGCGTCGCCTGCGCCTCGCGCTGACCGCGCCGCTGCGCCGCCGTGCCGCCGCGCGTGCGTCCCACGCGGCATCCGAACTTCGGAGAAAAGCGCGGATGTCGGACGCATCTGCTGTTTCGCTCCGACGTTCGCGCCGATCTCAGATTTTCGCTCGGCTAAAGCGTTGACACCGGGCAACGCGAGGCCTAACGTACAACCAAATGGTTGCACGAAACGACTTCAGGGGCTCCACGAGCCCACGCCCGAGCGAGAGCGAGCTGAGCGATGACGACGTCGATCGGCTGTTCCACGCGCTCGCGGCGGCGACGCGTCGCGACATCCTGCGCCGCACGATCGAGCGCGAGCAGTCGGTCTCGGCCCTCGCCGCCGACTACGACGTCTCGTTCGCGGCGGTGCAGAAGCACGTCGGCGTCCTCGAGGCGGCGGGACTCATCGTCAAGCGCGCCGAGGGTCGCGAGCGGCTCGTGCGCGCCGACCCGGCCATGATCGCCCGCGCCCGCGCGCTGCTGGCGCAGTACGAAGACCTCTGGCGCGCACGCATCGACCGCCTCGACGCCCTGCTCGCCGAACCCGACGACTGACCCCCGCCCGCACCGCCCACCCCCGCCCGCACCGCACCGCTACCACCGCCCGCCCCCGCGCACCATCCGTTCGAAGGAGAATCCGATGCCCGTCACCGACATCACCACCGATACCGAGAACCTGACCATGACGCTCGTCGCCGAGGTGTCGGCGCCCGTCGAGCGGCTGTGGCGCGCGTTCACGCAGCCCGCTCAGCTCGAGCGATTCTGGGGCCCTCCGGGATGGCCGGCGACCTTCACCCGGTTCGACTTCACGCCCGGCGGTCGCGCGCAGTACGCCATGTCGAGCCCGCAGGGCGAGAAGTCGCGCGGCACGTGGGAGTTCCTCTCTATCGACGAGGGGCGGGGCTTCGAAGTGCTCGACGCGTTCGCCGACGAGAACGGCGACCCGATGGAGCAGTTCCCGGCGATGCGGATGGTCTTCACGTTCGAGCCCACCGACACCGCTCCCGCCTCACCAACGTGACCTACTTCACCTCCGCCGAGGGGCTCGAGCAGGTCGTCGCGATGGGCGCCGTCGAGGGCTCGCGCCTCGCGATGTCGCAGCTCGACACCGTGGTCCAGGATCTCCGGTCGTGGGCGCAGGGCCGGGGCACCCGCACCGAGCTGGTCACCGACACCCACGTGCGCATCACGCGCCTCATCGACGGTCCGCGTGAGCTCGTGTGGCGCGCGCACCACGACGCCGACCTGCTGAAGCGCTGGATGCTGGGGCCCGACGGCTGGTCGATGACCGTCGTCGAGCCCGCGACCGAGGTCGGATCGACCTACCGGTACGCATGGGAGCAGGACGGCGCCCCCGAGACCGCGTTCGGCTTCGAGGGCGAGCTGCTGCAGTCCGACGAGCCGCGTCGTGCAGTGACGACCGAGCGGATGTCGGGCACCGACGGCCCCACGACGGTCAACGATCTGCAGCTGTACGAGGAGGACGGCGCGACGTTGCTGACCCTCCTCGTCGAGTACCCCGACAAGGAGACGCGCGACATGATCCTCGCCACCGGCATGGCCGACGGCATGGAGGCGTCGTACGCCCGACTCGAGTCCGAGGTGCTCGCGGCCTGACCCCGCCCCGGCCCCCCAGCCCGCGAATCAACCCGTTGCGCGCGAATCCATGCGCCGCAGCGGGTTGACTCACGCGCAGCGCATTGACTCGCGGGCTCAGCTCGCAGGCCGGGCTCGGCCGGCGGGCCGGGAGCTACGCTCGCCCGAGGCCGTCCTCGAGCGCGACCCACGCGAGCATCGCGCACTTGACCCGCGCCGAGAACTTCGACACCCCCGAGAGGGCGGCCGCGTCGCCGAAGGTCTCCTCGTCGAGGGGGATGGTGCCGCGCGAGCGCAGCGCCTCGCGGAACCCCTCGATCAGCGCGGCGGCGTCGGTGCGTGTCATCCCGTCGCCCTCGACCTCTTCGGCCACGAGCGAGGCGAGCATCGAGGCCGAGGCCTGCGAGATCGAGCAGCCGGTGCCCTCCCACGAGACCTCGGTGATGCGGTCGCCGTCGACGGCGACCCGCAGGGTGATCTCGTCGCCGCACACCGGGTTCTTCTGGTGCGAGTCGGCGTGCGCGGCGGAGCCGACGTCGTGCAGTGGGTTGCCCACCGGGTGCTTCGAGTGGTCGAGGATGAGCTCCTGGTACAGCGAGTCCAGACCGGTCATGCCGAAGCCTCCTCGGGCTGGTCGGTGACGCCGAAGTACCCGCGGATACCGCGCACCGCGTCGAGGAACAGGTCGACGTCGTCCTCGGTGTTGTACAGCGCCGTCGAGGCGCGGACGGATGCCGTCATCCCGAACTGCCGGTGCAGCGGCGCGGCGCAGTGGTGCCCGACCCGCACCGCGATGCCCTGCGCGTCGAGGAACTGACCCGCGTCGTGAGCGTGCACGCCGGCGACGTCGAACGACCACAGGCCCACACGGTCGACGCCGGGGGCGTCGCCGAGGAGGCGGATGCCGGGGATCTCGCGCAGCCCCGCGCCCATGCGATCGGCGAGGGCGAGCTCGTGCGCGTGGATGGCGTCGAGGCCCACGGCGTCGAGGTACCGCACGGCGGCGGCGAACCCGATCGCGGGGCCGACCGGCTGCGTGCCGGCCTCGAACTTCTGCGGTGCCGGCAGGTACTCGGCGTGGTCGAGCGTGACGGTGGTGATCATCGAGCCGCCGGTGAGGAACGGCGGCAGCGCCTCGAGCACGTCGGCGCGGCCGTAGAGCCCGCCGATCGCGTACGGTCCGAGCATCTTGTGGCCGCTGAACACGGCGAGGTCGACGCCGAGCGCGGGCAGGTCGAGCGGCAGATGCGGGGGCCGACTGGCAGGCGTCGAGCACCGTGGTCGCGCCGACCGCCTGCGCGAGGGCGACCAGCTCGGCGACCGGGTTGACGATGCCGAGCACGTTCGACACGTGCGTGAACGCGACGACACGGGTGCGCTCGCCGATGACGGATGCCGCGGCATCCAGGTCGAGCGTGCCGTCGGCGCGCGCCGGGATGTGCCGCAGCACGGCACCCGTGCGGGCGGCGAGCTCCTGCCAGGGGATGAGGTTCGCGTGGTGCTCGATCGCCGTCGTCACGATCTCGTCGCCGGGCGCGAGGGCGAACCGGGCCGAGGCCGGCGCGCCGCGGCCGAGGGTGGCGTTGCCGATCGCGTAGGCGACGAGGTTGAGGCCCGCGGTGGCGCCGCTGGTCCACGCGAGCTGCTCCGGTTGGGCGCCGACGAACCCGGCGACGGCCGCGCGCGCGTCCTCGAACAGGTCGGTCGCCTCGGCCGCGAGGGTGTGCGCTCCGCGGTGGACGGCGGCGTTGGCGTGCGTGAGGAAGTCGCGCTCGGCGTCGAGCACGGCGGTGGGCTTCTGGCTCGTCGCGGCCGAGTCGAGGTAGACCAGTCGGTGGCCGTTGACCTCTTCCGACAGGATCGGGAAGTCGGCGCGCAGGCTCACCGCGTCGAGCGGGCTGACGCGCGGCGGAGCGGCGGGAACGGCGGGAGAACTCACCCCTCTAGGCTACGCCCGCGCACCGGCGCGGGCTCAGGCGGCGGGTGGCCGGCGGCGCTGGCCGGCCGCGAGGACGCACCGCCGCCACCAGAACGCACCGTGCGGGGTACGCGCTCGCCGCGACGGTATGCGCTCGCGGCGGGGCGGGGCGGGGCGGGGGCAGGGCCGGGCCCGCCGGAGGGGGAGCGCTGGCACGATGGGGGCATGAGCGACACGACTCCCGACCCGAACGGCCTGCACGACGCGGCGCGTGACCGCACCCGGCGCGACCAGCTGGCCGTCCACGCCGACGCCGCGCGCCGCCTCGCGGAGCAACGCGAGAGCGAGCTCGCCGAGATGCAGCAGAAGCTGCGGGTCGAGACGTCCGACGTCCGTCGCCTCGAGCGCTTCTCGCCGGCACAGGTGTGGGGCCTCCTCCGCGGCGACATCGACGACAAGCTCGCCGTCGAGCGCGCGGAGCAGCTGGCGGCCGAGCACGCCGTCGACGGCGCGACCGAGCGGCTCGCGCACGCCCGGGCCGACCTCGCTCGCATCGAGGGCGAGATCGCCGCGCTGGGAGATGTGGATGCCGTGTACTCGGCTGCTCTCGGACGGCGGGAGGAGGAACTGCGTGCGGCCGGCCGGGATGCCGCGACGGAGCTCACCCGACTCGACGCCGAGGCCGGCGAGCTCAGCGCCGAGGCTCGTGAGATCGCCGAGGCGCGGGCGGCGCTCGAGGGGGCTCAGGAGGCACTCGACGCCGCTCAGCAGGCGCTCGATTCCGCGGGAGGCTGGTCGACCTACGACACGTTCTTCGGCGGCGGCATGGTCGCGGACTGGATGAAGCATGACCGGATCGGACGCTCCGCGCGTGCGTTCGCGGCCGTCAACCGCGCCCTCGAGACTCTCGCCACCGAGCTCGCCGACATCGACGCGGCGCCCGTCGCGGGTGTGCAGATCTCGGAGTCGCTCGCCGTCTTCGACGTGCTGTTCGACAACGTGATCTCCGACTTCATGGTGCGTCAGCGCATCGCCGACGCGCAGGCCGCGGCATCCGACCTCGATCTGCGCCTGCGCGGTCTGAACGGCCATCTCGCCCAGCGAGCGGATGCCGTCACCGCCCGCACCGCCGATCTCGTCACCCGCCGCGAGCGCCTCCTCCTGACCCCCTGACCCTTGCGATCCGGCGCGCGAGCGCGTACCGCTGCCGCGAGAGGGCACCGTGCAAGGCACGCGCTCGCCGAGAGGGTGCGTTCTCGCGCCCGGTTCGGGGGTCAGCGCTCGTCGGGTGATTCGGTGTGGGCCACGAGGCCGTAGGTCGCCGAGGCGCGTCCGGCGCGGTCGTCACCGGGCAGCGGGCGCGACCGGCGGCCGTAGACGATCTCGGACGAGTCGAGCAGCCACGGCACGAGCGTGATCTGCACGCCGTGCACCATCATCAGCTGCTGGCCGATCCGGCGGGCGCGCCTGTTGTGCAGGAACGTCTCCCACCAGTGGCCGACGATGTACTGCGGCAGGTACACCGTCACGACCGACGACCCGTGCTTCTCGCGGTACTTGCGGATGAAGGCGGCCAGGGGCGCGGCGTACTGGCGGTAGGGCGACTCGATGATCACGAGCGGCACCGGCATCCGGTGCACCTCCCAGTCGGTCTGCACCTCCTGCGCCGACTCCTTCGACACCGCCACGTGCACCGCGATGGTCTTGTCGTGCTTGGCCGAGAGGGCGTAGTCGACCGCCTTCGCGACGGGCTTCTGCAGGCGGTTCACGAGCACGAGCGCGACGTCGCCGGTCGAGCCGAAGTGCACGTCGTCGTCCATCTCGATCTCGTGCTCGACGTCCCGGTAGTAGCGGCTCACCCCGACCATGAGGAAGGCGAGGATCGGGATGGCGAGGAAGACGAGCCACGCGCCGTGGGTGAACTTGGTGATCGTGACGATGACGAGCACGGCGACCGTGAACGTCGCTCCGACCCCGTTGATGACGAGCCCCCGACGGGCCTCGGCGCGCTCGGCGGAGGCGGTCGGATGCAGCAGCCGCAGCTCGCGACGCCAGTGCTTGACCATGCCGATCTGCCCGAGCGAGAACGACACGAACACGCCGATGATGTACAGCTGGATCAGGGTCGTCAGCTGCGCCCGGAACACGACGAGCACGAGGATCGCGGCGAGGCCGAGGATGATCATGCCGTTGCTGAACACGAGACGGTCGCCGCGCGTGTTGAGCGACTTCGGTGCGTAGCCGTCGCGGGCGAGCACCGCGCCCAGGAGCGGGAAGCCGTTGAAGGCGGTGTTCGCGGCGAGCAGCAGCACGCACGCGGTCGCCGCCTGGATGACGAAGAAGGGGATCGAGTTCATCCCGAAGGTCGCCGCGGCGATCTGCGCCATGAGGCTCGGCTGGGGCTGCGTCGCGCAGTCGAAGCCGACGAGCGCGCAGGGGTTCTCGGCATAGTGCACGCCCGCGATCAGCCCGAGCGCGGTGAGGCCCGAGAACAGCAGGATGGCGATCGTGCCCATCATGACGAGGGTCTTCTGCGCGTTGCCGACCTTGGGAGCCCGGAAGGCGGGCACGCCGTTCGACACCGCCTCGACGCCGGTGAGCGCCGAGCAGCCGCTCGAGAACGCGCGGAGCACCAGCAGGATGAGCGCGACCTGGGTGAGGCTCTCGCCGTGGATCGCGTACTGGGCGCTCGAGGCGACGGGCGCGTCGCCCAGGACCACGCGGACGAGGCCGGTGACGATCATGACGCCGACCGAGCCGATGAAGATGTAGGTCGGGACGGCGAACGCCGACGACGCCTCGCGCACGCCGCGGAGGTTGACGAGGATGATCAGCACGACGAAGCCGACCGCGAGCTCCACGCGCCACGCGTCGAGGAACGGGAGCGCCGAGATGATGTTGTCGACACCGGATGCCACCGACACCGCGACGGTGAGGATGTAGTCGACCAGCAGGGCGGCCGCCACCACGACGCCGGCCTTCTCGCCGAGGTTCGTGCGGGCCACTTCGTAGTCGCCGCCGCCCGAGGGGTAGGCCTTGATGAGCTGCCGGTAGCTCAGCACGACGACGATCAGCAGCGCGACGACGGCGAGGGCGACCCAGGGGCTGAACGCGAGCATCGCGGTGCCGCCGATCGCGAGGATCATCAGCAGCTCCTGCGGCGCGTAGGCGACCGACGACAGGGCGTCGGAGGCGAAGATCGGCAGCGCGCGCCGCTTGGGCAGCAGCTGGTTGTCGAGCTCCTCCGAGTCCAACGGATCGCCGATGAGGATGCGCTTCGCGATCGGCGTCGAATCGTCGCCCGGTTCGCGACTGTCAGTAGTCACGGCGGGCGACATTACGCCTGCCGCGGCATCCTGCGCAATCTCGCCGCGCCGACCGTCACCAGAGCGTTGCCGAAGCGCCGTCCGGCGGTCGCCGGACGGACGCGATCAGCGACCGGCGCGGAAGGTGTAGGTGACCGAGACCTTGCTGCCCTCGACGGTGACGGCGGCGCCGAAGCGGCGCTGTCCGTCCTGGTAGAAGGTGTTGCGATCGGACCCGAACACGAACGATCCGCCCGCCCCCGACTCCGGCCCCAGCGCGGCGATCTCCGCCGACGTCATGTCGAGGTCGACGCCGAAGTCGTCGGTGACGGGGACGTCGATGTCGGAGTCGAACGAGACGTAGGTCGGCGCCGGCACCTCGGATCGCGGACGATTGCCCTCGCTCAAGAACACGTCGTAGAGGCGGAAGCCCTCCCACGCGTAGATCTTGTAGGCGTAGTTCTCGGCGTCGCCGTTCTGGAAGTCCTCGCTCGGCGCCTGACCGAACAGTTCGTTCAGCGCGGCGACGGCCGGGGCCGCGTCGTCCGCCCACGCGTGGGTGAAGGTCATGCGCCCGCTCGCGTCGGCGATCGTGAAGCCGTCGGCGTTCACGGCGAGGCCGGCGGTCGCGGCATCCGCGCTCGGCGACGGCGATGCACCGGGCGCGGACGGCGTCTGCTGCGGAACGGGCTGGGTGGCGGGGGCCGAGGGGACGGGATCGGCTGCCGGCTCCTGCCGCTGCGACTGCTGGGCGAGGTAGATCGCCAGCACGACGACGACCGCGACCACGAGCAGCGCGGCGATGCTCGAGAGGACGACGATGGTGCGGCGGTCGCCACCGGAGCCGTCGCCGCCCGATGCGGCCGCGACTCGCGCCGGCGGCGCCTCGGGCCACTCGGCCATCGGGACCGGCTTCTCGCGCTTCGGACGCGGCTCGCGCGGGGTCTTCTCGCGCGGCTCGCGGGGTTGCTTCGGCTCGCGCGGCTGACGCGGTTCGCGGGGCTGCTTCGGCTCGCGGGGTGTTTTCTCGCGCTTGGCGCGTTCGGGCTTCGGTGGCGGCTCGTAGGGCTCGAAGTCGGCGAACGGGTCGTTCGGGTCGCTCATGCCAGGAACTCCCGGGCGGCCACGACGAGGTTCTCGACGCCGCGCTCGATCG
This sequence comes from Microbacterium arborescens, assembly GCA_036946435.1. Taxonomy (GTDB): domain Bacteria; phylum Actinomycetota; class Actinomycetes; order Actinomycetales; family Microbacteriaceae; genus Microbacterium; species Microbacterium arborescens_A. Next base: position 64,292 of record JAQIJE010000033.1, read on the forward strand.
TGGGATGCATGACCGGCGCGAAGAACGGCGAGTGGTTTGTGGGGATGTCGCGCTCGACGGTGCCCGCGGCGACGGCATCCGCGAACTTCTGCGGGTCGACACCGCCCCAGAACCAGAACACGAGCGGAACGCCGGCCTCGCGCGCGAACCACGAGACGTCCTCGCTGCCCGTGAACATGCCGGGGTCGACGACGCTGCCCTCGCCGAACGCGCGCTCGAAGGCGGTGGTCAGGCGGGCGGTCGCGGTGTGATCGTTGATGGTCGGGGGGAGCGTGTGGTCGACCGTGATCGTCGGCTCGGTCTCGGCGCCCGATGCCGCCGCCTCGGCGCGGACGATCCGCTCGACCTTCGACATCACGCGCTCGCGGGCCGCGTCGTCGGGGTAGCGCAGGCTCAGCTCGAGCTTCGCCTCGGCGGGGATGATGTTGTTCTTCAGGCCCGCGTGGATCGAGCCGACCGTGACGACGGCGACGTCGCGCGGGTCGACCTCGCGCGAGACGACGGTCTGCAACCGCATCACGGTCGCGGCGGCCATGACGACGGGGTCGATCGTCGAGTGCGGGCGCGAGCCGTGTCCGCCGCGACCGTGCATCACGACGCTGAGCCCGTCGGAGGCCGCCATCTGGGTCCCGGGACGCACGCCGATCACCCCCGCGGGGAGCGGCGTGACGTGCTGGCCGAGCACGATGTCGGGCTTCGGGAAGCGGTCGAGCACGCCGTCGGCGATCATCGCCTGCGATCCCGCGCCGTACTCCTCGGCGGGCTGGAACACGGCGACGACGGTGCCGGACCACTCGTCGCGCGTCGCGATGAGGCGTTCGAGCGCGCCGAGGAGCGCCGTGACGTGCATGTCGTGGCCGCACGCGTGCATGACGGGCACGTCGTTGCCGGCGGGGTCGACGCCGCGGGCGGTCGAGGCGTAATCGAGGCCGGTCTGCTCGGGCACGGGCAGCCCGTCCATGTCGGCGCGCAGCCACACGGCGGGCCCGTCGCCGTTGCGGACGGCGGTGGCGAGGCCCGTGCGGCCGATGCCCTCCTCGTACGCGAGGCCGAGCTCCGACAGCTTCGCGCCGATGACGGCGGCCGTCCGCGTCTCCTGGAACGACAGCTCGGGGTGCCGGTGCAGGTCGGTGTAGAGGGCGTCGAGATCCAAGGCCATGTCCCGAGCCTACGGGAGGGCGCCTGCGCGGCGCCCGGATGCCGCTGCGCGCCGTCGCCGGGGTGGTGATGGTGACGTTCGTCGGGCCGGTGGTGCGGAAGTCGCCTCCGACCCGCCTGTGCGCCCCACCAGCACCACGCGCCCGACGAACGTCACACGACCCGGCCCGCCGACACGACCCGGCCCGCCGACACGCCCCGGCCCCGAGCCGCCTCAGCGCGACGGCGACGGCGACGGCGCCGTGCTCGAGCGCAGGACGAGCTCGAACCCGAGACCCAGCTCGTCGTCCCCGTGCTCAGCGCTGTGCCCGGCCCCGCTCTCTGCCCCGACCCCGGTGAGCGCCGCGATCATCGCCGCCGCGACGCGTTCCCCCTGGCGTCCGGGGAACTGGTCGATCGTGGTCAGGCCGAAGAAGGCGCCGAGGTCGTGCCCGTCGACGCCGATGACCGACAGGTCCTCGGGCACGCGGAGTCCGAGCTCGCGCGCCGCGAGGATCGCCCCGATCGCCATCTCGTCGGATGCCGCGAAGATCGCCGTCGGTCGCGCGGCGGCATCGGCCAGCAGATCGCCGGCGGCCGCGTATCCGCCGGCCATCGTGAAGTCGGCGGCGGCGAACCGGGCGCTCGTCGGCGGCAGGCCGGCCTCGGCCAGCGCCGCCTCGAAACCTCGACGCCGCTGCGACGGAATGTGGAAGTCGCCCTCGAACTGGGGGCGCAGTCCGATGTGCGCGATGTCGCGGTGACCCAGCGAGAGCAGATGCTCGGTCGCCGTGCGCGCGACCGCGACCTCGTCCACCGTGAGCGAGGGCAGTCCGGCAAGGCGACCGCCCATCGCGATCACCGGCAGCCCGAGGTCGCCCAGCTGCGCGATCTCGGCGCGGGCGAGCGCCATCGACACGACGATGACCCCGTCGACGCGCTGCCGTCGCAGCGAGGTCTCGAACACGCGGCTGCGCTCGTCGGCCTCGGCCGTCAGCGCGTACAGGGCGACGTCGTAGCCGCTGCGCTGGAGGGTCGCGGCGATCCCCGTGAGGACGCGCGAGAAGAACCAGCGGTCGAGGATCGGGACGAGCACGCCGATGTTGCGGGTGCGTCCCGTCGCGAGGCTCGACGCCGCCGACGACACGACGTAGCCGAGGTCGGATGCCGCCTGCAGCACGCGTTCGCGCGTCGCCGGCGACACGGGACCGCGCCCGCTCAGGGTGCGGGAGACGGTCGCCGTCGAGACCTCCGCGCGTCGCGCGACGTCGTCGATGCCGACCATCTCCCGCTCCTCGCGTCAGTCCGTCAGCAGCCAGACCGCGCTGTCGACGGGCAGGTCGTCGCCCGCGCCGAGGCCGGCGACGCTCGAGACCAGGATGTCGCCGGCGGGAAGCGCGACCGGGCTCGTGCCGGTGTTGGCTATCACGAGCACGTCGCCGTTGCGGAACGCCACAACGTCGTCGCCGAGGTCCAGGTCGACCCATGCCAGCGTCCCGGCGCCGAGGTCGTGCCGGCGCCGCGCCGCGAGCAGGGTCCGGTACAGCTCGAGCGTCGATCCGCCGTCGCCCCGCTGCGCCGAGCGCGCGAGCTCGTGCCATTCCTCCGGCTGCGGCAGCCACGACTCTCCCGTCGGGCTGAACCCGTAGCCGGGCGCGTCTGCTTCCCACGGGATCGGCACGCGGCATCCGTCACGCCCGTAGCGCTCGCCGTCGGTGCGGAACCAGGTCGGATCCTGGCGGGCGTCGTCGGGCAGGTGCACGACCTCGGGCAGGCCGAGCTCCTCGCCCTGGTACAGGTAGGCCGACCCGGGCAGAGCGAGCATGAGCGTCGTCGCGGCGCGGGCCCGCGCGAGTCCGACGACGGCGTCGGGCTGGCCGGGGGAGTCGGGACCGAGGCCGTGGCCCTGGGGGTTCTCGGCCGTCAGCGCGAGGCGCGAGGCGTGACGCACGACGTCGTGGTTCGACAGCACCCAGGTCGCGGGCGCGCCCACGGCCGGGAACGCCCGGAGCGACTCGGAGATGACCTCGGTCAGGTGCGCGGCATCCCACTCGGTCTGGAGGTAGGGGAAGTTGAACGCCTGGTGCATCTCGTCGGAGCGCACCCAGAGGGCGGTCTCGTCGACGGTCGGCAGCCACGCCTCGGCGCACAGCGCCCGGTCGCCGTCGTACTCGGCGAGCACCCGGTTCCAGCGGCGGTACACGTCGTGCACGCCGTCCTGACCCCAGTACGGCACGTCGGCGCTGTCGCCGCCCATCGAACCGGCGTCCTCGTCGGGGATGAAGTCGGGCAGCCCGTCGGCCTTGATGAGCCCGTGTGCGACGTCGACGCGGAATCCGTCGACGCCCCGGTCGAGCCAGAACCGCAGGATGCGCTCGAACTCGTCGCCCACCTCGGGGTTGTCCCAGTCGAAATCGGGCTGAGTCGTGTCGAACAGGTGCAGGTACCACTGCCCCGGGGTGCCGTCGGGGTTCGTCGTGCGGGTCCAGGCGGGGCCGCCGAACACGGACTCCCAGTTGTTCGGCGCCTCGTCGCCGTTCTCGCCGCGCCCGTCGCGGAAGATGTAGCGTGCGCGTTCGGCGCTGCCCGGCTCGGCCGCGAGCGCCTGCCGGAACCAGGCGTGCTGGTCCGACGAGTGGTTGGGGACGAGGTCGACGATGACGCGGATGCCATGGTCGTGGGCCTCGGCGAGCATCGTGTCGAAGTCGGCGAGCGTGCCGAACAGCGGATCGACGTCGCAGTAGTCCGACACGTCGTAGCCGGCATCCTTCTGCGGCGAGCGGAAGAACGGGCTCAGCCATACCGCGTCGACGCCGAGCTCTCCGAGCTCACCGAGGCGGGCGGTGATGCCGGCGAGGTCGCCGATGCCGTCGCCCGAGGCGTCGGCGAACGAGCGGGGGTAGATCTGGTAGATCACCGCGGTGCGCCACCACTCCGCGCCGGGACGCGAGGTCCCGACGGGCGAGAGGGTGGATGCCGCGGTGCCGGGGGCGGTGGAGGTCATGCCCGCCAGCCTAATGCAAGCGCTTGCACCCGCCCTGCGGCGAGGCGAGGTCCCACTCCGGCCGGGTGTAGCCGCGTCATACCCGGCGCGATCGGGACCTCGGATCGGGCCTAGGGTTGTTCGGTGACCTCCGAACCCCTCGAGCACGCCGAGTCGCTCATCGCGCTCATCCCGGACTTCCCCGAACCGGGCATCCTCTTCCGGGACATCTCCCCGCTGCTCGCCGACGCCACGGCCCTGCGCACCGTCGTCGATGCGATCGTCGCCCCCTTCGCCCGCGAGTTCGACGTCGTCGCCGGGGTCGAGGCGCGCGGATTCCTCATCGCCGGCGCCGTGGCCGCCGCCAGCGGTGTGGGCATGGTGCCGATCCGCAAGGCCGGCAAGCTGCCGCGCCCCGCGGCATCCGTCTCGTACGACCTCGAGTACGGTCAGGCCACGATCGAGATGGCCGACGACCTGCCGCGCGGAACCCGCGTGCTGCTCGTCGACGACGTGCTCGCCACGGGCGGGACCCTGCGCGCCGCGCAGCGCCTGCTCGAAGGGCTCGGACACCGCACGGTCGGCACCGCGGTCCTCATGGAGCTGTCGGATCTCGGCGGGCAGGACGTCTGCGGGCCCGTCCACACGGTCTTCCGCGTCTGACCCCTGCCCCACAGCGCCCGCCCCACAGCCCGCGAGTCAACGCGCTGCGCGTGAGTCAACCCCCTGCAGGGTATTGACTCGCGCAGAACGCATTGACTCGCGAGCTGGGGCTGGAGCCGGAGCTGGAGGAGCTGGGCGCGTCAGGGGGTGACGAGGTTGAGCGGGGGCTCGTCGGCGGCGAGGCGTTCGATCTGCGTGCGCACCAACTTCGCGATGCGCGGTCGCATGGCGTCGGCCGCTCCGCCGACGTGCGGCACGACGAGGGCGCCGGGCGCGCGCCACAGCGGGTGGTCCTCGGGCAGCGGCTCGGGGTCGACGACGTCGAGCGCGGCGCGCAGCCGCTCGGCCTCGAGCTCGGCCACCAGGGCGTCTGTGTCGAGCACGGTGCCGCGTCCGACGTTGACGACGAGCGCCCCGTCGGGAAGCAGGGCGAGCTCGTCCGCGCCGATCAGGCCGCGCGTCGCGTCGCCGCCGGGGAGGGTGATCATGAGGATGTCGGTGCGCGGCAGCAGCTCGCCGAGCTCGTCGATGCCGTGGACGTGCACGCCGTCCTCGTCGCGGGCGCGCGAGGCCACGGGCACGATCGTCGTCTCGAACGGGAGCAGGCGGGATGCCACGGCCTTGCCGACCCCGCCGTAGCCGAGCACGAGCACCGTGCGGTCGGCGACGCTCGCGCTGAACTGCGGAGCCCAGCGGGCGTGCTCCTGGTTGCGCACGTAGTCGGCGAGGTCGCGCTGCGCGGCGATCGTCAGCCCCACCGCGATCTCGGCGGTCGCGGTCTCGTGCACGCTCGACGCGTTCGCGAGTCGCGCGCCCTCGGGCAGGAACGCCGCCATGCCCTCGTAGCCGATCGACTGGCTCTGCAGCAGGCCGACCCGCACGCCCTCGAGCGCGGCGAGCAGACGCTTGCCGGACATGTACGGCGGCACGACCATGTCGAAGGCGTCGCGCGGGGCGGGTGAGCGGAGGTCCCAGACGACCAGGTCGACGCCGTCGGGCAGCTCGCCGATGTCGGAGGCGAGCTGGTCGGTGGGAACGCTGACGACGATGCTGCGGGGGGATTCGCTCATGCCCCCACGCTATCGACGCGGGCTCCAGGTCGGATCCACGTCGGAGGATGTCGCCGAAGTCGGACTCATCCGCGGCATCCGTCCGAGGCTCGCGTCATTCTCCGACGCTCGCGATTCTCCGACGCTCGCGTGCGCGCCGCGGTTCAGACCCGGGCGAGTACCGCCGAGACGGCCGAGGTGAAGAACGTGAGTCCGTCGGTGCCCGATCGCATCGCGTCGGGGGTGTTCGGGCCGAAGCCGGGCTCGACGGCGTGCTCGGGGTGCGGCATGAGACCGACGACGTTGCCGCGATCGTTGGTGAGCCCGGCGATGTCGGCGAGCGACCCGTTCGGGTTGACGCCGCGGTAGCGGAAGGCCACGAGGCCGTCGCCCTCGATGCGCTCGAGCGTCTCGGCCGAGCAGGTGAACCCGCCGTCGGCGTTCTTCAGCGGGATCACGATCTCCTGGCCCGCCTCGAACCCGCTCGTCCACGCGGTGTCGGCGTTCTCGACGACGAGGCGCTGGTCGCGACGGATGAACTGCTGGTGCGCGTTGCGGATGAGGCCGCCGGGCAGCAGGTGGGCCTCGACGAGCATCTGGAAGCCGTTGCAGATGCCGAGGATCGGCATCCCCTTCGCCGCGGCGTCCTTGACCTCGGTCATGATCGGAGCGAGGGCGGCGATGGCACCCGCACGCAGATAGTCGCCGTAGCTGAAGCCGCCGGGAAGGACGAGGGCGTCGACCCCGTCGAGGTCGTGCGAGCCGTGCCAGAGCGCGACGGGCTCGGCTCCGGCCAGACGCACCGCGCGCTGGGCGTCGCGGTCGTCGAGCGAGCCGGGGAAGGTGATGACTCCGATGCGGGCGGTCACTCCACGACCTCGATGTTCACGACGTCCTCGATGACCGAGTTCGAGAGGATCTCGTCAGCGATGCGCCGCGCCGCGGCGAGGGTCTCGTCGTCGGCGCGCTCGACCGTGAGCTCGAAGCGCTTGCCGATGCGGACGTCCGAGAACCCGTCGACGCCCAGGCGGGCGAGGGCTCCGGATACCGCCTTGCCCTGCGGATCCAGCAGCTCGGCCTTGGGCATGACGTCGACGACGATGGTGGGCATTGCTCGCTCCGGAGGTCGCGGGATGGGTGCGCGACCAGTCTAGAGGGGCCGCGCCTCCCGGCCCGTCCGGCGGGAGCGCGCCGTCCGCGGTCGAAACGGATGCCGTGTTCGGCCGGTTCCGTGATCGGATCGTGACCGCCGTCGTGGGAGCGCTCCCTTGTGCGCATGGGAGCGCTCCCGTATGGTCATGGTCAATCGGTGAGAGCGCTCCCACGTTCGGGTTCGCACCGCCGCGCACCAGATACCCGCAATCACGAAGGAGTGACACGTGAACTCACGCGCACTGCGGCGGATCGGCCTCGTAGCCGGCGTCGCAACCACCTCGGCCCTCGTCCTCGCCGGATGCTCGGGCGGAGGTGACCCGGCCGCATCCGGTGGTGACTCCGACACCGTCACCCTCGCGACGTTCAACGACTTCGGCTACACCGACGAGCTGCTCGCGCAGTTCACGGAGGAGACCGGCATCAAGGTCGTCCACACGAAGGCCGCGACCTCGAACGACGCCCGCACCAACTTCTTCCAGAAGCTCGGCAAGACCGGTCTCGCCGACGTCGAAGGCGTCGAGGTCGACTGGTTCCCCGAGATGATGCAGTACTCCGACCTCGTCGCCCCCGTGCCGACCGACCTCAAGGGCCGCTGGCTCGACTGGAAGGAGAAGGCCGCGACCGACGCCGACGGCAACCTCGTCGCGTACGGCACCGACGTGGGCCCGCAGGCGATCTGCTACCGCGCCGACCTCTTCGAGGCCGCCGGCCTGCCGAGCGACCGCGAGGAAGTGGCGAAGCTCTTCCCGACGTGGGACGCGTTCTTCCAGGTCGGCAGCGACTACGTCGCCAAGACGGGTCAGCCGTTCATCGACTCGGCCAACTCCGTCCTCCAGGGTGTCGTCAACCAGCTCGACGTCGCCTACGAGGAGCCGGACGGCACGGTCATCGCGACCGAGAACCCCGACATCCGCGCGGCCTACGACACCGTCGTCGACAAGGCGATCCCGATCTCGGCGTACCCCGGGCAGTGGACCGACGACTGGTACGCGGCCATGGCCAGCGGCAAGTTCGCCGCGATGCTGTGCCCGCCGTGGATGCACGGCATCATCGAGGGCGAAGCGCCCGACATCGCCGGCTGGGACGTCGCCAACGCGTTCCCCGAGGGCGGCGGCAACTGGGGCGGCTCGTACCTCGTCGTCCCGGCCAACGGCGCGAACCTGACCAACGCGCAGAAGCTCGCCGACTGGCTGACCTCGCCCGAGACGCAGATCCAGGCCTTCAACAACGCGGGCACCTTCCCGAGCCAGCCCGAGGCGCAGTCGAGCCCCGACCTGACCGGATTCGTCAGCGCGTACTTCAACGACGCCCCCACGGGCCAGATCGGGATCGACCGCGCCAACGCGATCACCGTGACGACCTTCAAGGGACCGAAGTACTTCCAGTTCCACGACGCGCTCGGCAACGCGATCACCCGGGTCTTCGACGGCATCGAAGACAAGGAGACCGCGTGGAAGACGTGGGTCAACGAGGTCGGAAGCTTCTGACCGACCAGCCGGGGCGCGCCGCATCGCCGGTGCGCCCCGGCGCCCCATCCGCTTCCGCACTCGAAGGACGATCGTGACCACGACCCAGCAGCGCCCGGCGACGCGCTCCCCCCGAAACGACGACGGCGGTCGTCCCCCGCGAGTCATCTCGTTCTCGCAGAAGCTCAGCAAGTGGGACATCCGCTTCTCGCCGTACCTCTACATCTCGCCCTTCTTCATCATGTTCGCGATCGTGGGTCTCTTCCCCATCGCGTACACCGCGGTGATCTCCTTCATGGACTGGGATCTCATCCGCGGCGAGGGCGAGTTCATCGGCTTCGACCAGTACATCTGGATCCTCACGCAGCCCCACTTCTGGACGGCGCTGCGCAACACCTTCAGCATCTTCCTGCTCTCAAGCGTGCCGCAGCTGATCCTCGCGATCTTCATCGCCGCCGTGCTCGACCGCAACATCCGCGCCAAGACGTTCTGGCGCATGGCCGTGCTCGTGCCCTACGTCGTGGCCCCCATCGCCGTCGGCCTCATCTTCAACGCGATGTTCGCCGACCAGTCGGGCTTCATCAACGGCATCCTCCAGGCCGTCGGCATCGGCGCCATCCCGTGGCACGTCGAGCCGTTCTGGAGCCACATCGCGATCGCCACGATGGTCAACTACCGGTGGATGGGCTACAACACCCTCATCCTCCTCGCCGCGATGCAGGCGGTGAACCGCGACTTCTACGAGGCCGCGACGGTCGACGGCGCCGGTCCCGTGCGCCAGTTCTTCTCGATCACGCTGCCCTCGCTCAAGCCGACGCTCATCTTCGTCATCATCACCGCCACGATCGGCGGCCTGCAGATCTTCGACGAGCCGCGCGTGTTCGACCAGTTCGGCCGCGGGGGAGCGGCCCAGCAGTGGCTCACCATCACCCTCTACCTCTACGACGTCGGCTGGGGCCAGTGGAACTTCGGCCGCGCCGCGGCGATGGCGTGGATCCTCTTCATCATCATCGTCATGATCGGGCTCGTGAACCTCGTGGTCACCCGCACGTTCGTGCGCGACGAGGGGCTGCGACGGGAGCTCAGCAAACGAGAGCAGAAGAAGCAGGCCAAGCAGGCGCAGCGCGCGCTGAAGGAGACGCAGGCATGAGCACCATCGGCACGCCCACCCCGCTCGCGACGGTCGAAGAGGGCATCCCCACCGCGCGTCAGCAGCGGCGCGGAGCCCGCGCCCGTCGCATCCGCGGCAGCCGTCCCGGATTCTGGACGTACGGCATCCTCGGCGCCGTCTTCCTCTCGGCGGTCTTCCCGCTCTACTGGTCGTTCGTCATCGGGTCGGGGGACTCCTCGACGCTGCGGGGGTCGTTCCCGTGGGTCCCCGGCGGCAACTTCGTCGACAACGCGATCTCGGTGATCTCGAACCCCGCGGTCAACTTCTGGCCGGCGCTGTGGAACTCGATCTACAGCTCGTTCCTCATCGCGGCGGCCGTCGTCATCACCTCGACCCTCGCCGGGTGGGCGTTCGCGAAGCTGCGCTTCCACGGCGGCCCGGCGCTGCTCGTCTTCGTCATCGCGACGATGGCGGTGCCGCAGCAGCTCGGCGTCGTGCCCCTCTACATCCTGTTCTCCGAGCTCGGCTGGACCGGTCAGATCGGCGCCATCATCATCCCCGCGCTCACGAGCGCGTTCGGGGTGTTCTGGATGACCCAGTACCTGCGTCAGGCCGTGCCCGACGAGCTGATCGAGGCGGCGCGCGTCGACGGTGCGTCGATGATCCGCACGTTCTGGACCGTCGGCATGACCGCCGCCCGGCCCGCCGCGGCGATGCTGTTCCTCTTCACCTTCGTGGGCGCGTGGAACAACTTCTTCTGGCCGTTCATCGTGCTCGACCGGCAGAACCCGACCCTGCCCGTGGCGCTGTCGCTGCTGCAGTCGAACTACTTCGTCGACTACTCGATCGTGCTCGCGGGCGTCATCCTCGCCACCATCCCGCTGCTGCTGCTGTTCATCTTCGCGGGCAAGCAGCTGGTCAGTGGCATCATGGCCGGGGCGGTGAAGGGATGACCCTGCACCTCGACCGTCCCGAGCAGGAGACCATGAACACGGCGCGTCCCTTCCCCACCGGCTTCCTCTTCGGTGCGGCCACCGCCGCCTACCAGATCGAGGGCGCCGCCTTCGAGGACGGCCGCACCGCCTCGATCTGGGACGCGTTCGCCCGCGTGCCCGGTGCGGTGATCAACGCCGACAACGGCGACGTGGCCTGCGACCACTACCACCGGTATCGCGACGACGTCGCCCTCATGAAGGACCTCGGCCTCGACACCTACCGGTTCTCGACCTCGTGGTCGCGCGTCCGGCCCGACGGGGGAGCGCTCAACCCCAAGGGCGTCGACTTCTACGAGCGGCTCGTCGACGAGCTCCTCGGCGCCGGCATCATCCCGTGGCTCACGCTCTACCACTGGGACCTGCCTCAGGCGCTCGAAGAGCGCGGCGGCTGGACCGCGCGCGAGACCGCCGACCGGTTCACCGAGTACGCCCTCGACATGCACGACGCGCTCGGCGACCGCGTGCACCACTGGACGACCCTCAACGAGCCGTGGTGCTCGTCGTTCCTCAGCTACACCGCGGGAATTCACGCCCCGGGCCGGTTCGACATCGGCGACGGGATGCTCGCGGCGCACCACCTGCTGCTCGGCCACGGTCAGACCGTGCGCGAGCTGCGGGCCCGCGACGCATCGCTCTCGCTCGGCATCACGCTGAACCTCACCGTCGCCGACCCCGCCGACCCGTCCGAGCCGGCCGACCTCGACGCCGCCCGCCGGATCGACGGCCAGTTCAACCGCTGGTTCCTCGACCCCATCTTCCGAGCGGCCTACCCCGCCGACATCGTCGCCGACATCGAGAAAGTGGATGCCGCGGCCGTGGCGCGCTGGCGCGACGCGGTGCGGCCGGGCGACGAGAAGGTCATCGCGCAGCCGCTCGACGCGCTCGGCGTGAACTACTACCACGGCGAGTTCGTCGGCGGCCGGCCCGACGCGAACCCGCCCCAGGGGGGCGACGCGCCCACCGACCGCGCGACGGGCACGCCGTGGCCTGCGGGCGACGACATCTACTGGCACGAGCGGGGACTGCCGCGAACGTCGATGCACTGGGAGGTGCAGCCCGCCGGGCTCACCGAGCTGCTCGAGCGCGTCTGGACGGAGTACGCCGAGCCGGTCGGGACCGTCCTGTACGTCACCGAGAACGGCGCCGCGTACGACGACGAGCTCATCGAGCAGGGCGGCGAGAAGACGGTCCCGGATGCCGAGCGCGTCGAGTTCCTGCGCGTGCACCTGGGGGCGATCCTCGATGCCCGCGACGCCGGGGTCGACGTGCGCGGCTACTTCTACTGGTCGCTGCTCGACAACTTCGAATGGGCCTGGGGCTACGAGAAGCGCTTCGGCATCGTACGCGTCGATTACGAGACGCAGGAGCGCACGCTGAAGGACAGCGCGAAGGAGTATCGTCGGGTCATCGCAGACCGTGCGATCGACGTTCCCGCCGCCGGGGACGCCGCCCGGACCATCGTCCCGAGGTAGCCGCACCTGTGATCTCCGACCAGAACCGGACGGCCGCGACCATCGAAGAGGTCGCGGCCGTCGCCGGTGTGTCGCGCTCGACCGTCTCGCGCGTCGTCAACGGGTCGACGGCCGTGAGCCCGACCGCGCTCGAGTCGGTGCGCCGCGCCATCGCCGAGCTCAACTACGTTCCCAACCGGGCCGCGCGGTCGCTCGCGAGCCGGTCGACGCTCGCCATCGCCCTGGTCGTGCCCGAAGACACCAACCGGCTGTTCGGCGATCCGTTCTTCGCATCCGTCGTCTCGGGCATCAACGCCCGCATCAGCCGCTCGGACTACGTGCTGAACCTCATCATGGCCAGCGCCGACCCCGACCCCGGCGACAAGACCGCGCAATACGTGCGCAGCGGCGCCGTCGACGGGGCGATCATCGTCTCGCACCACACGAGCGACACCTTCATCGACCGGATCGCCGCGGCGGTCCCGGTCGTCTACGGCGGACGCCCCGTGCATTCGCGCCCGGGCGACTACTACATCGACGTCGACAACGTCGCCGGAGCGCGCGACGCCACGGCCCACCTCATCCGTCGCGGCTGCACCCGGGTCGGAGCGATCGTGGGCCCGCCGTCCATGCCCGCCGGCGTCGACCGCGCCGACGGCTACCGGCTCGCTATCGCCGAGGCGGGTCTCGCCGAGGCACCCGTCGCGCAGGGCGACTTCACCGTCGAGTCGGGCGCCGCCGCGATGCGCGAGATCCTCGCGACGGGTGAGACCGTCGACGGTCTCTTCGTCGCGAGCGACCTCATGGCCCGAGGCGCCATGCAGGTGCTGGGCGCCGCGGGCATCCGTGTTCCCGACGACGTCGCGGTCGTCGGCTTCGACGACTCCCCGATCGCGCTCAGCACCGACCCGCAGCTGACGACGATGCGCCAGCCCTCGTTCGCGCAGGGCGAGTGCATGGCCGACGTGCTCATCGCCCGCCTCGCCGGAGAGTCTCCCCCCGAGGTCACGATCCTCGAGACCGAGCTCATCGTCCGCGGCTCGGCCTGACCCGCCCCCGCTTTCGCGCCGAGCCCACCCCTCAGCACCGAGCCCACCCGCCGCGCGCGGTGCGCGAGGGGTGGGCTCGGTGATTCCGGGTGGGCTCGGAGCCGCCGGGCGGGCGGCGGGCGGGGCGGGGGCTACTGGGGGTCGCCGCCGAGCTGGCCGACGGCGGGGATGGGACCGCCGTCGTCGGCGCCGGTCTTGCGGGCGCGGGCGATCGCGTTGCCGAGGTGGTAGATCACGAGCGCGGCGATGGTGCCGAGGACGATCGCGCCGAACTGGAGCGAGCCCAGGTTCATCGCGAACCCGGCGATCGCGACGACGAACGACACCGCGACGGTGTACTGGTTGACGGGCCGCGAGAAGTCGACGCGGTTGTCGACCCAGATCTTGATGCCGATGACGCCGATCAGGCCGTAGAGCGCCGTCGTCACACCTCCCAGCACCCCGGCCGGGATGGTGTTGAACACCGCGCCGACCTTGGGCGAGAAGGCCAGCAGGATCGCGACGACGCCCGCGACCCAGTACGCCGCCGTCGAGTACACGCGCGTCGCGGCCATGACGCCGATGTTCTCGCCGTAGGTCGTCGTGCCCGAGCCGCCGAAGCCGCCCGCGAGGGTCGTGGCGACGCCGTCGGCGATGAGCGCGCGTCCGGTGTGCTTGTTGATCGAGGCGTCCCCGGTCATCGTGGCGACCCCGCGGACGTGCCCGACGTTCTCGGCGATGAGCACGAGCACGACGGGCAGGAACATCGGCACGATCGACCACGCCGCGGCATCCCCGATCGCCACCAGATGGAAGTCGGGCAGACCGAACCAGGCCGCGGCCTCGACGGCCTCGAACTTCACCTGGCCGGTGACGGCGGCCACGACGTAGCCGACGATCACGCCGAGGAAGATCGAGATGCGTCCGAGGAACCCGCGGAACAGCACGCTGAAGAGGATGACGGCGCACAGGGTCAGCGTCGCGATCTCGGGCTGCTCCTGGAAGTTGCCCCACGCGGCGGGGGCGAGGTTGAAGCCGATCAGCGCCACGATCGCGCCGGCGACGACCGGCGGCATGAGCTTCTCGATCCAGCCGGTGCCGAAGGCCTGCACGACGAAGCCGACCGCCGCCAGCAGCACGCCCGCGACCACGACGCCGAGGAGGGCCTGCGTGATCTGCTCGGGCGTCTCGAGGCGGTTGCCGCCGTTGAGCGCCGTGATGGGGGCGATGAACGCGAACGACGACCCGAGGTAGCTGGGCAGCTTGTTGCGGGTGACGAGCAGGAAGACGAGCGTGCCGAGACCGGAGAAGAGCAGCGTCGTCGACACCGGGAAACCGGTGATGATCGGCACGAGGAACGTCGCACCGAACATCGCGACGACGTGCTGTGCGCCGATGGCGATCGTGCCGGGCCAGTTCAGGCGCTCGCCGGGCTTGACGACGGCGCCGCGCGCGACGGTGCGACCGTCGCCGTGGAGGGACCAGATGGGCATGGGGCTCCTCGGAAGGATGAGGGATTCGGGATGGAGCGCGAGAGCGGCCCCACCCTATCTGTGAAATCCCTGGGCGCCCGGTCGGCGCTCCGACGAGCCGTCGTGCCGGTGCCCCGCGGGGTCAGCCCGTGAGGGTCCCGAGCAGCTCGCGGTACTTCGCGGCCGTGCGCTCGACGATGTCGTCGGGCAGGGCGGGCGGCGTGCCGGTCTTGTCCCATGCCGCGCCGATCCAGTCGCGCACGATCTGCTTGTCGTAGCTCGCCATGCGCTCGGCGGGCGTCGTGCCCGTGCGCCACGCGGCGGCATCCCAGTACCGCGATGAGTCGCTCGTGAGCACCTCGTCGGCGAGCACCAGGGTGCCGTCCTCGTCGAGGCCGAACTCGAACTTCGTGTCGGCGAGGATCAGGCCCTTCGCCTCGGCGAGGGCGGCGGCGCGCGTGTAGATCTCGAGCGACGCGTCGCGCAGGGCGGCGGCCGTGTCGGCGCCGACGAGCTCGACGGTCCGCTCGAACGGGATGTTCTCGTCGTGCTCGCCGAGGGGTGCCTTGTAGGCCGGCGTGTAGATCGGCTCGGGCAGGCGGTCGCCGTTCTCGAGGCCGGCGGGCAGCGGGATGCCGCAGACCGTGCCGTTCTCGCGGTACTCGGCCCATCCCGTGCCGGTCAGATACCCGCGCACGATGCACTCGATGGGCTGCATGTCGAGCTCGCGCACGACCATCGCCCGGCCCGCGACCGCGGCCGGCGGCTCGATTCCGCCGAGGATGTGGTTCGGGATGGCGCGGCCGCCGTCGGCGCCCGCGAGCTGCGCGAACCACCAGAGGCTGAGGCGCGTCAGCAGCTCGCCCTTGCCCGGGATCCCGGGCTCGAGCACCTGGTCGAACGCGCTGACGCGGTCGCTCGCGACCACCAGCATCCGGTCGTTCGCGCCGTCGGCGGGGCGGTACAGGTCGCGGACCTTGCCGGAGTAGACGTGCTTCCAGCCGGGCAGATCGAGGGCGCTCACCCGGCCATTATCCCGGAGCGCGGGCGATGCCGAGGGCCGTGGGTCCGATGTCGGAGGCCCGCGCGATCATGTCGGCATGGAAACCGCGATTGACGACGAGGCGGAGCACTATCTGCGCGACCTCGCGGCATCGTTGCTTGCGCCCACCGCCCGCGAATGCCTGGTCTGCTACCTGCAGCGGATGCTGCTCGCATTCGGCTGTGCCGACACACTCCGCTTCGCGCGTCACTATCGCGACCTCCGCACGCCGCGGGCGACCACGCTCGAGCGTCGACTGCTCGCGCGGGGCGGCGACTGCGATTGCCGGGTGTTCCTCAAGGTATACACGCCGGCCCGTCCGCTCAGCCTGCCGGGGCTGACGACCGTCGCGCCCGATCTCGACGCGGGCGCCGAAAGCGGCGGCGAGCCCGCCGAGCTGCGACCCTGCGCCACGGTCGGGCACGGCTCCGCACAGCCGTGCGCCCACTGGCGCCGAGTGCGATTCGGCGGCTGGTGAACGATGTCGCACGCCCCGTGAAAAAAGGCGTATAGTCCACATGGACTAATCGAGAGGGGGAGCCGTGCCCGACGCCGTCGATCGCCTGACCCCCCTGGGGCTCATGCTGCTCGCGCTGCTGCACGAGGACGACATGCACGCCTACGAGATGGTGCGGCTGCTGCGCGACCGCAAGGCCGACCGCCTCGTCGCCCTCACGCACGGCACGATCTACCACACGGTCGCCCGCCTCGAACGGCAGGACCTCATCGTCGAGATCGGCACCGACCGCGACGGAAACCGCCCCGAGCGCACGACCTACTCCCTGACGGATGCCGGCGCGGCGATGCTGGTGGCCTGGGTGCGCCGCGAGCTGCCCTCCGTCGAGCGTCCCGATCGGTTCCGCGTCGCGCTCGCCGAGGCCCACAATCTCGAACGCCTCGAAGTGGTCGCACTGCTCAGCGAGCGACGCAACGCGCTCGCGGCCTCCCTCGAATCGCACCGCAATGCGCGCGACCATGCCATCGAGCGCGGGTCGTACCCCCAGTTCCTCATCGAGGTCCACCGCGAGACGGCCCTGCTGGCCGCGGATGTGGCCTGGCTCGACGAAGCGGTCGAGTACATCCGTCGTCCCGACACCGTCTGGGGTGTCGCCGACCTCACCGCGACCGATCGCTACCTGGCACAGAGAGAAGCCGCCCGCTCATGAGCGAGAACACCACCACCGTCCGCGCCCCCGGGGGCGCACCCTCCGCCGTCAACCCGTGGCCCGCCCTGTGGGCGATGGTCATCGGGTTCTTCATGATCCTCGTCGACACGACGATCGTCTCGGTCGCGAACCCCGCGATCAAGGCGGCACTCGATCCGTCGACCGGCAATCTCGACAACGTCGTCTGGGTGACGTCGTCGTACCTGCTGGCGTACGCCGTGCCGCTGCTGGTCACCGGGCGTCTCGGCGACCGGTTCGGCCCGAAGAACATCTATCTCATCGGCCTGGCGATCTTCACCCTCGCCTCGCTCGCCTGCGGCCTGTCGGGCTCGCTCGAGGTGCTCATCATCGCCCGCGCCGTGCAGGGCCTGGGCGCCGCGCTCATGACGCCGCAGACGATGGCCGTCATCACCCGCACCTTCCCGCCCGAGCGTCGCGGCGCGGCGATGGGCCTCTGGGGTGCGACCGCCGGCGTCGCGACCCTCGTCGGACCGCTCGCGGGCGGCCTGCTCGTCGACGGCTTCGGCTGGGAGTGGATCTTCTTCGTGAACATCCCCGTCGGCGTCGTGGCCTTCGTGCTCGCCTGGCGCCTCGTTCCGCAGCTCGAGACCCACCCCCACCGCTTCGACGTCGTCGGCGTCGTGCTGAGCGCCGTCGGCCTCTTCCTCATCGTCTTCGGCCTGCAGGAGGGCGAGCACTACGACTGGGCCGCCTGGGTCTGGGGCATGATCGCGGCCGGCGTCGTCGTCATGGCCGTGTTCGTGTGGACGCAGGGCCGCACCCGCAGCGAGCCCCTCGTCCCCCTCGAGCTGTTCCGCGACCGCAACTTCGCCATCTCGAACCTCGCGATCGCGGCCGTGGGCTTCACCGTGACGAGCATGGCGCTGCCGATGGCGTTCTTCACGCAGCTCGCCCGCGGCCTCACGCCGACCCAGTCGGCGCTGCTGCTCATCCCGATGGCGATCCTCTCGGGCGGACTCGCGCCGCTCGCCGGACGCATCCTCGACCGTGTCGACCCCCGCCTGCTGCTGGTTCCCGGCCTGTCGCTCATGGTCGTCGGCCTCGCCGGCTACGCGATGCTCATGAACACCGAGGCGCCGGTGCTGCTCCTGCTCATCCCCGCCGCGATCATCGGTATCGCCAACGCCGGCATGTGGGGTCCGCTCGCGACGACCGCGACCCGCAACCTGCCGCCGCGTCAGGCCGGTGCCGGCTCGGGCATATACAACACCACCCGCACCGTGGGGTCGGTCATCGGCTCGGCCGCGATCGCCGCGTTCATGCAGTCGCGCCTCGAGGCGAACCTGCCCGGCGCCGCGGACGCGGGCGGCGACTTCGGAGGCGGCGGGGCCGGCATGCCCCCGGCCGTCGCCGAGGGCTTCTCGTCGGCGATGGCCCAGGCGATGATCCTGCCGGCCGTCGTCATCGCCCTCGCCGCGATCACCGTCGTGTTCCTCAAGCGCCCCGCGCACCTCGCGCAGCGCTGATCCGTCCATCCCGTTCCGCGGTCGGGGCCGTCGGTGGTGCAGAACTCCTGCAGCATCGGCGGCCTCCGTCGTGGCGGCGCCGACGCGGGTCAGTCCGCGACGCGGGTCAGTCCGCGATGCGGGTCAGTCCGCGACGCGGGCGGCGATGTCGGTGCGGTGCTGCGAGCCGTCGAGCGTGATCTCCGCGAGGGCGCGATAGGCGCGGTCGCGCGCCTCGGTGAAGTCGGTTCCCCGGGCGACGACGTTGAGCACGCGGCCGCCAGTCGCGACGAGCCCGTCGACGGTCTCGGCCGTCGCGGCATGCGCGAGGTGCACGCCCTCGACCGCCGCGGCGGCGTCGAGCCCCGTGATCGACCGACCGGTCACGGGCTTCTCGGGGTACCCCTCGCTCGCGAGCACGACGGTGACCGCGACCTCCGGCGAGAAGGTCGGCGCCGGCTCGGCCTCGAGGCGTCCGCTCGCGGCGGCCATCAGCAGCTCCGACAGCGGCGAGGTGAGCCGCGGCAGCACGACCTGCGTCTCGGGGTCGCCGAAGCGGGCGTTGAACTCGATGACCTTCACGCCCGCGTCGGTCAGGATGAGGCCCGCGTAGAGCAGACCGATGAACGGCGTGCCCTCGGCGTCGAGGTGGCCGATGACGGGCTGGGCGACGGTGCGGGTGACCTCGGCGACGAACGCCTCCTCGCTCCCGAACCGTTCGGCGAGCCAGGGGAGCGGCGAGTATGCGCCCATTCCGCCGGTGTTGGGGCCGGCATCGCCGTCGAGCGCGCGCTTGTAGTCCTGCGCGGGGCTCAGGGCGCGGACGGTGTCGCCGTCCGAGACGAAGAACAGCGAGACCTCGGGGCCGGCGAGGAACTCCTCGATGAGCACCGGTCCGCTCGGCAGGTAGGCGTTCGCGTGGTCGAGGGCGGCGTCGCGGTCGTCGGTGACGATGACGCCCTTGCCCGCGGCGAGACCGTCGGCCTTGACGACGTAAGGGGCCCCGAACTCGTCGAGGGCGTCCGCGACCTCGGCGTGCGACCGGGCGCGGACGGCGCGGCCGGTGGGCACGCCCGCCTCGTCCATGACCCGCTTGGCGAACGCCTTCGATCCTTCGAGCTGCGCGGCGACGCGACCCGGTCCGAAAACGGGGATGCCGCGCTCGCGGAGGGCGTCGGCGACACCGGCGATGAGCGGCGCCTCGGGCCCGACGACGACGAGGTCGACGTTGGCGCTGCCGGCGAACTCGGTGACGCCGGCGGGGTCGTTCTGATCGAGGCCCGCGACGATCTCGGCGTCGTGCGCGATGCCGGCGTTGCCGGGGGCGGCGAGCAGTTCGTGGCCCGCGCCTTCCGCGGCGAGGGCGAGGATGATGGCGTGCTCGCGCGCGCCCGAGCCGAGGACCAGGATCTTCACCCGGCCAGCCTACCGACCGGACTAGCGTAGGACCCATGGCCCGCAGCATCCTCACCGCCGACGGCCGCGCCGCGTTGGCCGCCGTCGCGGCCGCCGAGGCTGCCGGCGAGAAGCCCGCCCGCACCGACCACGCGACGGCGGTGCGCTACCTGCTGCAACTCCTCGTCGAGAAGGCGCCGGGCAACTCGGTCGAGATGCGCGTTCCACCGTTCGGCGCCGTGCAGGTCGTCGAGGGGCCGCGTCACACGCGCGGCACCCCGCCGAACGTCGTCGAGACGGATGCCGCGACCTGGATCGCGCTCGCGACGGGCGAGCTGGCGTGGGCGGATGCCGCCACGGCGGGCCGGCTGACGGCGTCGGGCACCCGCGCCGACCTCGCCGCACTGCTGCCGCTGCGCCCCTGACCGGCCTCGGCGCCGGACTTCGTCGCGGGAGACGGCCGCGGAGCGTAAGACGGCCGCGCGCGTCAGTGTCGGGATGCCACCACGTCGGCCGGCGCCGACTCGTCCCGCGTCCCGTCGCCGACCCCGTGCGACGTCTGACGGCGGTGTCGGCGGCGGATCGCGAGCAGCCCGGCGGCCACGAGGCCGAGCACGACGAGGACGAGCGCGTAGAGGCTCCAGGGCACGGCGACGACGCCGAGCTCGACGCCCACCGGCTCGACCGAGCCGGCTCCGAGGCCGACGCCCTCGGGAGTCACGACGAGGGTGCCGCCGATCCAGCCGAGCGACATCACGGGGAGCTCACGCGTGACCTCGATGACCGAGCCCGGGATGATCTCGCCCAGCTGCGCGGTCGCGACATCCGCACCGAACAGCCCGAACGGTCCAGAGGGCGAGAGCAGTTCGAGACCCGTGACGCGCGTGTTGCCGACGTTCTCGAGGGCGTACGAGACGGTGAGGGTTCCGGCGCCGAAGGGGTTCCACGACGGCGAGTACTCCGACGTCACGTCGACGATCGCGGCGGCCGGTTCCAGCGCGCCCGCGACGCGCAGGTTGACGCGTGTGCCCAGCCGGCGGTCGACCGACAGCGACTGCGAGGCGTCGGTCGAGACGAGCGAGCTCACGATCCCGGCGGCGTGGTCGCCGGGTCGCGCGTCGGCGGGAACCGAGATGGTGAACGCGATGTCGGCCTGCTGCCCCGGCAGGAGCTCGATCGTGGGGGTGCCGATGGCGATCCAGGTTCCGGCGCCCTGGGAGGGCGTGCCGTCGACCAGGACGTCGATCTCGCCGCTCGAGGTCGTGAAGGCGTCGGCGGCGTAGACCGACAGGGGCAGCGGCTGCGTCCCGGTGTTGACCACGACCATCGTGTCGTCGATGACGGTGCCGGGCTGGACGTCGTAGGTGAAGTTGCCCCGGCCGACGCCGTTGTCGTTGTCTGCCGTCTCCACGCTCCACCCGGTCGTGTCGTCGGATGCCGCGGCGGGGAGCGCGCCGGACATGGCGAGAGCCCCGGCCAGGGCCAGGGCGAGGAGCGGGCGGATGCGGCGGCGTGCGGTCACGGGCGTCTTTCGTGCGTCGAGCGGAGGGTCGGGACCCCGGCGCGGTGCCGGGGCCCCGAGGTGTCACTGCAGGGCGGTGACGGTGAGCTTGCTGGTGTACGAACCGGCGGGCGTGGTGCCGGGGGATGACCAGCGACAGGTCGGCGCCGACGACGGCCGCGGCCGCCGCGGTCGACGAAGCCAGCACGCGCGAGGCGCCCAGCCCGGCTCCGCCGAGGCGCGACGAGGGCACGTCGGCGCCCTGGGTCACCGAGGTCGCCCCCTCGATGATCTTCGGCGTCCACCCGAGCAGGTCGGCCGAGAACGAGCCGCCGCCGGTCGAGGTGAAGTCGCTCGCCTGCCCCGAGATGCTCCACGTGTACGGGGAGGTGCCGCCGGTGCGGGTGTCGGTGACGACGATGTTCGTCAGCGAGCCGCTCGCGACGAAGTTGCCGCCCTGCGCGGTGGCGGTGCCGAGGTCTGCCGGGGACGAGCCCGCGAAGCTCCAGCCGAACGAGCCGCTCGGTCCTTCGACCTGCGTCGGGACCTCGACGACGACGTCGTTCGCGCCGGCGAAGGTGAGGGGCGTGAACGTCTCGAACGGAGCGT
This sequence comes from Microbacterium arborescens, assembly GCA_036946435.1. Classification (GTDB taxonomy): domain Bacteria; phylum Actinomycetota; class Actinomycetes; order Actinomycetales; family Microbacteriaceae; genus Microbacterium; species Microbacterium arborescens_A. The sequence continues at coordinate 85,981 of JAQIJE010000033.1, forward strand.
AGGCCGCGCCGCTGCCGGCGTAGGTGTAGATGCCGTAGTTGCCCGTGAGCAGGTCGCGCGCCTCGGTGGTCGACACGTTCAGCTCTGCCATGAACGTGCCGTCCGCGGCGAGCTCGATCGCCCCGGCCGCCGCACCGCCGACGGCGTTGTGGCTCTCGGCCGGCAGCGCCCACTTGGTGTCGCCGCGCTCGCCGCGGGCCGAGGCGGGCGCTCCGGCCGACGGCTTCCAGACATCCGCGAACTTGCCGAACGTGACGTACGCGCCGACGAACTGCCCGGCGAGCGGGGGGCGGCTGCCACTGGTGGCGGCACCGGCGGGCAGGAAGCCCGAACCGGTCACGGTGATGGTCTCACCGGCGCGGTCGATGCCCGCGGTCTTCGAGACGGTGACGGTGGGTGCCGAGGGCTGGGCCGCGGCCGTGTACGACACGGAGAGCGGCGTCGTGGGCTTGCGGGCGTCCGCCGCCCCGCCCGAGGAGTACCAGTAGCTACCCTGGCCGGTCAGCACCTGGAAGTCGACGAACGGCTGAGGGAAGGCGCCGGCGTACGCGCCCGAGGTGACCTGGGGGCTGCCCGACCCCCGTGCTCACGGTCTTCCCGAGGTAGTCGGGCGTGACGGTGAAGCCGTCGGCGTCGACCTCGACACCCGTGAGCGTCGCGATGACGACGTCGCTGGCCGGGGCGATCTGCTCGAACAGGTCGGGGTCGTCCATCGACGTGCCGTATCCCCCGAGGGTCGCGGTGATGGTGCCGGTGCCGTCGGAGGCGACGCTCAGGTGCGGGTCGGTGATCCACGAGCGGGTCATGCCCGAGTAGTAGGCCGAGGTGAAGGTGCCGGTCCACTGGATCTCGGCGGTGCCCGCGACGGGGTCTACCGTTCCGGTTCCCGAGCTGATCTCGACGACGTGGCCGGAGTTGTTGCCGGCGCCGGTGGTGAGACGGGTCCCGTTGACGTCGGTGCTCAGGCCCGCGAAGGTCGCGTCGGCATAGCTGCCGTCGGACTGGAGCTTGAGGATGTCGACGTTGCCCTCGGACTGCTTCCAGTTCGCGCTCGTCACGCGGTCCGAAGAGGAGGTCGCCGTCACGACGCCGGCGCTGAAGAGGTTGTACGTACCGGGGGCGAACGCGGCGGCGTTCGATTCGGCGTTGATTCCCCACCGGAAGACGGCGTCCGAGACCGTCGTCTCGGCGGCGTGGGCGGGTGCGGCGGCGAGGACGCCGCCGAGCGCGAGTGCGCTCGCGGTGACGAGGGCGGCGATCGGCCGACCTCGGAGCCCGCGACGCGGGGTCGGAGATTCCATGGGTGATCCCTTCGTGATCTGGCTGCCTCCCGCTGCCGGGCGGACGGGTACCACCGGCACGCTTTCGCGACTTCGGAGGCGTAGGCAAGGCTTACCTAAGCACGAATCGGCGAGATGGGGCAAGATGTAGGTCAGGCTTACCTAACTATGAGGGGGACCCATGGGCCGAAGGATGCCGCGCGCGCTCGGCGCGCTCGCCACGGCGCTCGCCGCCGCGCTGATGCTCGCCTCGTGCGACGCCGTCGGCGTGCTCGGCGGGGGAGACGCCCCGACGACCCCGGCGCTGTCGGAGGTCACCCCGCTGACCGATCCCGCCGCGTGGGAGGGCCGTCCACCGCCGTCGCGGGGCAGGCGGCGGTCGACCCGATCACCGACGGCGGACAGGTGCTCCCGGCCACCGTGATCGATGCGCAGGAGACCTCGGTGACGGTGTCCGACACCTCCCGCATCCTCACCCTCGACATCTACGGCTCGCTCTCTCGAATCGTGTTCGAGCTCGGGCTCGGCGACTCGGTCGTCGCGCGCGACACGTCGAGCGGCTTCGCCGAAGCGGCCGATCTGCCGGTGGTCACCGAGAACGGGCACGATCTCAACGCCGAGGCGATCCTCGACGCCGCGCCGTCGGTCATCATCACCGACACGAGCCTCGGACCCTGGGACACCGTCCTGCAGATGCGCGACGCGGGCATCCCCGTCGTGGTCGTCGACTCGCGGCGCTCGCTCGAGAACATCGGCGACCTCGTGCAGCAGGTCGCCGATGCGCTCGGCGTCCCCCAGCGGGGCACCGCGCTCGCGGCGCGGACCACGGCGGCGGTCGACGCCAAGATCGCCGAGATCGCGGCGGTCGCTCCCGCCGACCCGGCGCGGAAGCTGCGGATGATGTTCCTCTACGTCCGTGGCCAGTCGGGCGTGTACTACCTGTTCGGCGAGGAGTCCGGCGCCGACAGTCTCATCGAGGCCCTCGGCGGCATCGACGTCGCGGGGGAGATCGGGTGGCAGGGAATGCGTCCGGTCACCGACGAGGCACTCGTCGACGCCAATCCCGACCTGCTCATCATGATGACGAAGGGACTCGAGTCGGTCGGCGGGGTCGACGGACTCGTCGAGCATCTGCCGGCCGTCGCCCAGACCGATGCCGGGCGCCACCGACGCGTCGTCGACATGTCCGACACCACGGTGCTCAGCTTCGGCCCCGCCGCCGCCAGCGTGCTCGACGCGCTCGCCGTCGCCGTCTACGCTCCCGAGGCGGCCGGATGAGCGTCGTCGCCCCCGACGCGGTCGGCCCCGATCCGGCGGGCCCGCCGCCCCCGTCGCATCCGCCGCTCCCATCCACAGGCGCGGCGCCGACGAAGCGGCGGCGCCTGCGGGCACCCGTGCTCGCCGGGAGCGTGTTCGGGGGCATGTCGATCGCCCTCGTCGCCCTCGCGGTCGTCTCGGCCGGCAGCGGCCAGCTCTCGATCCCGCCCGACGAGGTCGTCGGGGCGTTCGTGCGGGCCTGGAACGACGGTGTCGGCTCGCTCGGTCTCGGCGTCCTGACGCTGCCCGACGGGGCGCCGATGACGCACGTCAACGGCGAGGCGACGCTGTGGCTCATCCGGATGCCGCGCCTGGTCATGGCCGTCCTGGTGGGGGCGGCGCTCGCGACCGCCGGTGTCGTGATGCAGGGCGTCTTCCGCAACCCGCTGGCCGAGCCCGGCGTGATCGGCATCTCGTCGGGGGCGGCGGTCGGCGCATCCGCCGCGATCGTGTTCGGCCTCTCGTTCGCCGGCCCGCTCACGCTGCCGCTGCTGGCCTTCGCGGGCGGACTCCTCGCGACGGTGATCGTCTACTCGTCGGCGCGGGCCGACGGGCGCACCGAGGTCGTCACGCTCGTGCTGACGGGCATCGCGGTCAACGCGGTCGGCGGCGCCGCGATCGCGCTGTTCACGTTCCTCGGGTCGACGCAGGAACGCGAGCAGATCGTCTTCTGGCAGCTCGGCTCGCTCAACGGCACCCGGTGGCAGGACCTCGCGATCGTCGCGCCCCTGGCCGTCGTCGGGGTCGCGGCGTGCTTCTTCTTCGCCGGGAGCCTCGACCTGCTCGCCCTGGGCGAGCGGCAGGCCGAGCACCTCGGCGTGCGCGTCGAGCGCCTGCGCGTCCTGGCGATCGTCGTCATCGCCCTGCTGACGTGTGCGGCCGTCGCGTTCGTCGGGATCATCGGGTTCGTGGGGCTCGTCGTCCCGCATCTCATGCGCATGGTCCTCGGCCCCGCCCACCGGCTGCTCCTTCCCGCGTGCGCCCTCGGGGGCGCGGTGCTGCTGCTGGCCGCCGACCTCGTCGCGCGCACGGCTGTGCCGGGGTCGGAGCTGCCGATCGGCATGCTCACGGCGCTCATCGGCGGGCCGTTCTTCTTCTGGCTGCTCCGCCGCACGCGTCGTCGTTCGGGGGGATGGGGATGAGCATCGTGATGCGCGCGCGGGACGTCTCGGTCGAGATCGGCGGCCGCACGGTCCTCGCCGGGATCGACCTCGAGCTCCGGTCGGGCGAGGTGCTGGTACTGGTCGGGCCCAATGGCGCCGGCAAGTCGACACTGCTGTCGGTGCTCGCCGGCGACCGCGCGCCGCGGAGCGGGTCGGTGGAGCTCGACGGCGCTGCCCTCGAGACGTGGCCGGTCGCCGAACGCGCGCGGCGTCGATCCGTGCTCACCCAGAGCAACGACGTGTCGTTCCCCTTCGTCGCCCGCGAGGTCGTGCGCATGGGACGGGCGCCGTGGCGGCGACGGCCCGAGGCGGATCGCGACGACCTCGCCGTCGTCGACGCGATCGCGGCGGGCGAGGTCGAGCGCTTCGCCGACCGGCCGGTGACCGGGCTCTCGGGCGGGGAGCGCGCACGCGTCGCGTTCGCCCGCGCCTACGCCCAGGAGTGCCGCATCGCGCTGCTCGACGAGCCGACGGCGAGCCTCGACATCCGCCATCAGCACCGCGTGCTCGACCGCACCCGGCAGCGCGCCGCGGACGGCGGGGGCCGCGATCGTCGTCCTGCACGACCTCGGCCTCGCGGCGGCGTACGGCGACCGCATCGCGCTGCTCGAGAACGGGCGGCTGGTCGCTCACGGCACGCCCCGCGACGTGCTCGACCCGCAGATCCTCACCCGCGTCTACCGGCACCCCATCGACATCATCGAGGGCCCCGGCGGTGCGCTGCTCGTCATCGCGGGCAGCGGTCCGGGCGGCGACACCGCCGACACCGACATCTCCACCCGGCATCCGAATCAGGAGTGCACGTCATGACCCCTCTGCATCGTCTCGCCGCGGCGGCCGCCGCCGTCCTCGTCGCCTGCGGCGCCGGACTCGTCGCGGCCCCGCCCGCGTGGGCTGCGGCATCCGTCTCGGTCGCCACGGGCGACGGCTCCGGCACGGTGGCCGCCGACAGTGCGACCGCGGTCACCGTGTCGGGTTCGGGCTTCCAGTCGATCCGCGGCGGATTCGGCGGGATCTACGTCCTGTTCGGATGGGTCGACGACGCCGCCGGAGGCTCGTGGCGACCGAGCGCGGGCGGGGCCGTCGGCGAGGACTACCGCTACGTCCCCGACGCCGAGACCGCCGACAACAACGGCTTCCAGCGGTTCATCGCCTTTCCGGGCAGCCAGACCGAGAGCTCGGCCAACGGCGTGATCGCGGCAGACGGATCGTGGTCGATCGACATGGTCGTGCCCGGGGCGACGTTCGAGAGCACCGACCGCTCGGGAGCGGTGTCGGCCGTCGACTGCCGCCAGGTGACGTGCGGCATCATCACGATCGGCGCGCACGGCGTCAAGAACGCCAACAACGAGACGTTCACACCGCTCTCCTTCGGTGCCGCGTCCGGGCCCGCGGCGGCGGCGGACGAGACGGCGACCGCGGCCGCCGGCGTCGGCGCGGTGCGGGTCGGCGTCGAGTCGGCGCGCGTGGACGCCGGCACCTCCATCGTCTTCACGGGCCAGGGCTTCACCCCGGGCGAGCAGGTCGTCGCGTCGCTCGACGGCGGCCTGACCGCGGTGGGCCCGTTGACCGCGGGTACGCAGGGCGAGGTCGCCGCCGCGCTCGCGGTGCCTCGCGACATCCGCGACGGCACGCATCTGGTGACGTTGCGCGGTGCCGCCTCGGGAGCCGTCGCCGAGGCGGAGGTCACCGTCACGGGCGGCACCGCGACCGTGGCTGCGGCGGCCTCGACCGCCCCGCCGACCTGGTCGATCGTCGTCATGCTCGTCACGATGCTCGTCTCGGCCGTGCTCATCGCGACCTCGATCGTCGCGGCGATCGTGCGTGCGCGCGCCCGCCGACGGGAGCGACGGGCCGCCGCGGCGCCTGCGGCGCCCGTGATGCCCGCGCGGGCCCCCGAGCTCGCGACGCATTCCGGAGGTGCACGGTGAACGCCCCGTCGGCGCCCGCCGTCCGCCCGGTCCGCGGCCCGCGCGGACGGGCGATCGGCCGGATCGCCGTGGCGCTCGCCCTCGCCTGCGGGCTCGCCGCGGCCCCCGCCGTGGCGCTCGCCGACGGGCCCGACGACGTCATCGTCACGATCCCCGAGACCGACGGCAACCCGCCGGTGACCCCGGGCGGCGACTCCCGCATCACCGACGCGCAGCTGCGCTGGGGGTTGAACGCCGAATCGGGCGGCGGAGCCTTCGCCGGCGGATGCAATTTCCTCAGTGCGGGCCGGGCCGGCGACACGGGCAGTGCGCGCGTGTGGAGCGCCGCCGACGGGTTCTACGCATCGACGGCGGGCTCGGTGCGCATCGAGAAGCCGACGGCCGACGGCGGCTGGACCACAGCCACGTGGGACACCAAGTGCCTCGACCCCCGCGGCGCCGCGGTCACGACCTCGTCGACCGCGAGCGCGACGGGCAATCAGGTCGTCATCGACGGCGGGCAGGGGCGGCGGACCGACGCGGGGCTCGAGATCCGCTGGTCCGGATCGTTCACGGTCGCCTTCTACGGCGGCATGACGTACTGGAGTGTCACCGACCCCGTGCTCGCGCTCGACGCCTCAGGCTCGGGGCGCCTCACCGGCACCGCGAGCGGCTTCGGCACCTCGATGGACGACATGACGAAGTGGGAGCGTCTCGCCGACACCACCGTCGTCCTGGCCGAGATCCGGGGCGCCGCCGGGCAGCGGGGCTTCACCACGACGCCCGAGTACCTCGGGGTCGCCACGACCGGAGCCGGTCAGGCACCGCGGACCTCGGCGAACGCGGGCTACTGGGGGTCTTTCCCGCAGTCGTTCGTGGACTTCCATCGACTCACCGGGCAGCAGGGCTACTGGCTGACGACGAAGGGCGTCCGGGATGCCGCCAAGCCGGCCGCACCGCTCACGGTGAGCTTCGACGCCAGCGCGCCCGTCGAGACCCCGCCGCCCGTCGGCGCGGGCGGCTCTCCCGCCAGCGGCTCGCCGTCGAATCCGCTCCGCGTTCCGGCGGCCGTGGCCTCGGCGGTCGACGCGCCGGCGCCGATCGTCGTCGCGAACGCCCCCCTGTCGACGGTTCCCCAGGCTGCGGGCCTCGTGCCCGAGGCATCCGGTGCGCTGTCGCCGATCGTCCTGCCGCTGCTCGCATCGGGCTCGGCGCTCGGGCTCGCGGTGATCGCCGTGCTGAGCATGATGCAGCTGCTTCCCTGGCAGCGCGGATCGTGACCGTCGCGCCGCCCGCACCGGTCGCGGGCGGTGCGACAATGGACGCATGGCTGAGGAGATCACCGAACGGGTCGAGTCGGCGCGCGTGCGTCGCGTGCCCAAGTACAGCGTCTTCCTTCTGCTCGGCGCTGCCGTCGGCATCATCGCCGCCCTCGCCCTCACCTTCGGCATCCCCGACGAGGGCATCAGCACCAGCACCGGTCTGGAGTACTCCGCGGGTCAGGTCTTCGGGTTCGTGGCGCTCGGCGCCATCCCCGCCGGCATCGCGCTCGGCGGCATCGTGGCGCTCGTCCTCGATCGCGCCGCCCGTCGCCGCACCCGCGACGTGCGCATCCTGCACGAGCGCGTCCGCACGGTCGACGACGCGGTCTGAGCCCCGCGGCATCCGCAGCGCCGCCGCGCTCCGCGGCATCCGTGACGCGCGCACACCCTGACGTGGCGCGCGGTTCGAGCTGCGCCTGTCGTGGGTTCGTGCGCCTCATCTGACCGAGCGCCGCGCGAGCGCGCGAGCGGCCGAGCGAGCGCGGGCTCAGGCGATCTCGGCGATGATCGGCGCGATCGCGGCGTCGAAGGCGACCACGTCGCTGCGCAGTCCGTCGGTGACGGCGATCGTCAACGACCCGATCCACCACACGCCGCGCTGGCTCAGCGGCAGCACCTGCACGTTCAGCTCGAACGAGTGCGCGCGTCGCCCCACCCGTCGCTCATGCTGGGCGAGCGCCCCCGCGTACGCGCGGTAAGCGACACCGCCGGCGGCGCCGGTGCGCGCGTTGTAGCGCGACTGCACGTCGCGGGCGAACGCGACGGCGGATGCCGCGTGCGGCAGCATCTCGCGTTCGAGCAGGTCGAACCCCTCGGTCGGCAGGGCGACGAGGGTGTCGAACCCGGCGACGAGGTCGAGCGGCACGGGAGAGGGGGTGCGCGAGCGGCTCGACCGTCATCGCCCAGTACGCCCGCCACTGCCGTTCGAGCTCGCTCTGCTCGTCGGCGGAGCGCTCGGGCGCCGTCGCGTCGATCCCGCGCAGATGGGGCAGCTCTTCGGGCGAGCGGATGCCGAGCACCTGGCGCAGGTAGAGCGCGACGATCGCGGGAGGCGCGGCATCCTCCCGCACCACCCACTCGGGAGCCCCCGCCGCGTTCATGGCGTCAGTTTAGAGCGGCGCGGACGGGACGCGGCCGGTGCCGGGGCGGGGGAGTGCCGCCGGCACCGGCGCGACCTCATCCGAACTCGACGGTGGCGTGCTCGTTGTTGAGCACGATCACGGGGGTGATCGCCGAGTACCCGGCGCCGCGGATCGCCGCCGCGTCGAACCGCAGCAGCGGGGGTGCCGGCGCGCACCGCCTCGCCCTGCTGGACGAGCGGCTGGAAGCCGCGCCCCTTCATGTCGACGGTGTCGATGCCGACGTGGATGAGCAGCTCGGTGCCGTCGGCGAGCGTCAAGCCGACCGCGTGGCCGGTGGGGAACACGGTGGTGACGGTGCCGTCCGCGGGAGCGACGATCGTGTCGCCGGTCGGGTCGATCGCGAGACCGGGACCCATCGTGCCCTGCGCGAACATGGGGTCGGGCACGTCGGCCAGGGGCACGACGTCGCCGGCCACCGGCTTGCGCAGCCGCACGACCGCGGGGGCGGTCGTCGTCGCGGTGGCCGTGCCGCCGGATGCCGGTGCGTCGGCGTCGACGGGCGCGACCGAGCGTCCGGCCATGACGTCGTCCATCGCGTCCTTGACGAACTGCACGTTGAGCCCGTAGACGACCTGCACCGACTTCGCTCCCGAGATCATCGTGCCGGCCGCCCCGGCGCGCTGGAGCGCCTTCTGGTCGACGCGGGCGGTGTCGGCGACCTCGAGGCGCAGCCGCGTCGCGCAGTTGTCGAGCTGGACGATGTTGTCCTTGCCGCCCAGACCCGCGATGAACTTCTCGGCGGTGGCGCCGTAGCCGGTGTCGCGCACCGCGCCGGGGCCGATGTCTTCGGCGAGCTCGTCGTCGTCCTCGCGCCCGGGGGTCTTGAGCCGGAACTTCAGGATGAGGAAGCGGAACACCACGAAGTAGACGGCGAACCAGAACACGCCCATGACGGGGATCATCCAGGGGTTCTGCGCGAGGGGGTTCATCCAGCCGAGCACGAGGTCGATGAATCCGGCCGAGAACCCGAAGCCCATACGGGTCGGCAGCAGCGCGGCGATGAACACGGAGATGCCCGTGAAGGCGGCGTGCACGAGGTAGAGCCAGGGCGCGAGGAACATGAACGCGAACTCCAGCGGTTCGGTCACGCCGACGAAGAACGACGCGACCGCGGCCGAGAGGAGGATGCCCGCGACCATCTTCTTGCGCGTGGTCTTGGCGGTGACGTACATCGCGAGCGCGGCGCCGGGGAGGCCGAACATCATGATCGGGAAGAAGCCGGTCATGTACTGGCCCGTCACGCCGAAGACGCCGTCGCCGTTGGAGCCGGCGAGGAAATTGTTGAGGTCGTTGATGCCGGCGACGTCGAACCAGAACACCGAGTTCAGCGCGTGGTGCAGCCCGAAGGGGATGAGCAGGCGGTTCATGAAGCCGTAGATGCCGGCGCCCACGGGGCCGAGGGTCGAGATCCATTCGCCGAACGTCACGAGGCCGCCGTAGACGATGGGCCACACGAACAGCAGGACGACGGCCACGACGAGCGAGACCCCGGCGGTGACGATCGCCACCGAGCGCTTGCCCGAGAAGAACGACAGCGCGTCGGGCAGTTTCGTGTCCTTGAACCGGTTGTACGCCCAGGCGCCGATGAGGCCGCAGATGATGCCGACGAAGACGTTCTGCACCTTGCCGAACGCCGGGTCGACGTCGTCCACCTCGGCGATGCCGAACAGGCCCGCGACGATCGCGGGGCTCAGCAGCGTCGTGACCGTCAACCACGAGACCAGGCCCGCGAGGGCCGAGGTGCCGTCCGACTTGTTGGCCATGCCGATCGCGATGCCGATCGCGAACAGCAGCGCCATGTTGCCGAGCAGGGCGTTGCCGGCGGCGGCGAGGAAGCTCGAGACGACGTTGACGCCCGCCACCGACGAGATCCAGAAGGCGATGCCGCTGAGGATGGCGGCGACGGGTAGGACGGCGACGGGCAGCATGATCGACCGGCCGAGTCGTTGGAAGAATTTCACGGGTCACTCCGATGTGCGCGGGATGCGAGGGGAACGGCGGTTCTGACAGTATTGGTTAAGAACGTTTCCGAATTATTTCTCGGGAACTGTACTCGATCGGAGAGCAGATGACTACGGCGTCAGCGGCAGGACCCGGCTCGATGCGGTCGCGCGGTCGCCGCATCCGTCCCGAAGATGCGCGCAGCAACAACCGCCGACTGGTGCTCCAGGCCCTCCACCGCGAGGACGGTCTCTCGCGCGCCGACCTCGCCCGCTCGACCGGACTGTCGCAGGTGACGATCTCCGACCTCGTGGGTGGCCTCGTCGACGAGAAGCTCGTCGTCGAGAGCGGACGCGGGCGACGTTCCGGCCCCGGGGCACCCTCGCGCGCCCTCGCCCTCGATCGGGGCGCGCGCAACGTCGTCGCCGTCTCGATCTCGAGCGGCGATGCGTTCGACGGCGCGGTCGTCGACATGGGCGGCACGGTGCTCGAACGCGAGGTCGTCGACCGCGGCGGGGCGACCGGAGACGACGCGATCGCGCTGCTCGGCGACCTCGTCGACCGGCTCGTCGCCCGCGCCCCCGCGCCCGTCCTCGGCGTGGGCGTGTCGACGCCCGGCGTCATCGACGGGTCGGGAGTGGTGCGCGAGTCGTCGCATCTCGCGTGGGTGGATGTCGCGCTGCGCGACATCCTGCGCGAGCGCACCGGGCTCGCGGTGTCGGTCGTCAACGGACTCAACGCGAGCGGCATCGGCGAACTGAGCTACGGGCAGGTCGACCACGACCTGCTGCTCGTCCGCATCGGAACGGGTGTCGGCGCCGCCGCGATCATCGACGGTCAGGTCGTGCACGGACGCAACTGGACCGCGGGCGAGCTGGGCCACGTCGTCGTGACCGAGGGCTCGGGACCGGTGTGCGCGTGCGGCAGGACCGGATGCCTCGAAGCCTGGCTCTCGGTGCCGAAGCTCCGAGCGCGGCTGGTCGAGGCGCCCGACGCCGCGGCCGAGGCGGAGGTGCGCCGCGAGGCCGGGCGGTGCCTGGGCATCGCGCTCGCGCCGCTCGTCGCGACCCTGGGACTCACCGATGTCGTGCTCAGCGGGCCGGCCGACCTCATCGACGGCGTGCTCGTCGACGCCGCCCGTGCGGCGATCGGGGTCCGCGTGCTGCCGATCGTCTTCGACGGACTCACCGTGCGCCGCGCGGAGGGCGACGGCGATCTGCGGCTGCGGCTGCGCGGAGCCGTCGCGCTCGTGCTCGCCGAGACGCTCGGCATCTCGTGACATCCCCATCGACCCGAACCCCAACGACCCGAATCCGGAAGGAACCCCATGGCTGAAGTGATCATCGTCCCGAGCGAGCAGGAGGGCGGACGCCTCGCCGCCGACGCGATCGTCGACCTCATCGCCGCGCGGCCCGACGCGGTGCTCGGGCTCGCCACCGGCTCGACCCCGCTCGCGGTCTACCGACGCCTCGCCGAGCGCGTCCGCGGCGAGGGCATCGACGTCTCGCAGGTGCGCGGCTTCGCGCTCGACGAGTACGTGGGACTGCCCGCCGGGCACCCGGAGAGCTACCGCAGCGTCATCGAGCGCGACGTCGTCGAGCCCGTCGGGTTCGACCCCTCCCGCATCCGGGTTCCGAGCGGCGACCTCGACGGCATCGAGACCGCCGGAGAGCGCTACGAGGCCGCGATCCGCGAGGCGGGCGGCATCGACCTGCAGATCCTCGGCATCGGCCGCACCGGGCACATCGGCTTCAACGAGCCCGGCAGCTCGCTCGCGTCCCTGACCCGCGTGAAAACGCTGACGGAGGAGACCCGTGCCGACAACGCGCGCTTCTTCGCGGCGCCCGACGACGTGCCGATGCACTGCATCACCCAGGGGATCGGCACGATCCTGCGCGCCCGGCATCTCGTGCTGCTGGCCTTCGGCGAGGCCAAGGCCGAGGCGGTCGCCGCGGCCGTCGAAGGACCGGTCAGCACGTCGGCGCCGGGGTCGGCCGTGCAGCTGCATCCGCATGTCACCGTGATCGTCGACGAAGCCGCCGCCGCGTCGCTGACCCAGACCGCCTACTACCGGCACGCCTGGGCCAACAAGCCCGCTTGGCAGGGCATCTGACCCGCAGGTCGCTCCGGCCCAGGCCCGGGCCCGGGCGCCACGGCTTCGGGCCGGGCTTCGGCCCGGACTCGCGGCCGCGACCCGTCCCGTCATCAGGCTGTGCGCTGCCGCGGCGCCGCCCCCGGCCGGTTCGAGGCGGCTGAGCCTGAGCACGGCACACGATGACCGACGTGCCGGGGGCCGACGGGCCCGCGGTCCGGCGGCCCCGCGAGCCGCCGCGGGGCCGGGCGCGACACGCGCGGCTCGCGGGGGCCGTACGTGCCGGTACTCTGGTCTCCGTGGCCTCGAGTCCCGCTGATCCCTATACCCAAGCCGGCGTCGACACTGCGGCGGGAGATCTCGCCGTCGAACTGATGAAGTCGGCGGTCCGACGAACCCACGGCCCGGAAGTCCTCGGCGGTGTCGGCGGCTTCGCCGGCCTCTTCGACGTGTCCGCCCTGCTGGGGTACACGAAGCCGTTGCTGGCGACCTCGACCGACGGCGTCGGCACGAAGGTCGCGATCGCCCAGGCGATCGACAAGCACGACACGATCGGCCAGGACCTCGTCGGCATGGTCGTCGACGACATCGTCGTGGTCGGCGCGAAGCCGCTGTTCATGACCGACTACATCGCGTGCGGCAAGGTCGTGCCCGAGCGCATCGCCGACATCGTCCGCGGCATCGCCGACGGCTGCTCGGCCACCGGCACCGCCCTCGTCGGCGGCGAGACGGCCGAGCACCCCGGACTCCTCGGGGTGAACGACTACGACGTCGCGGGTGCCGCGACGGGCGTCGTCGAGTCGGAGCAGGTGCTCGGCGCCGACCGCGTGCGCGACGGCGACGTCGTGCTGGCGCTCGCCTCGAGCGGTCCGCACTCGAACGGCTACTCGCTCATCCGGCACATCGTCACGGGCGCGGGCATCGGCTACGGAGACTACGCCGCCGACTTCGGCCGGACGTGGGGGGAGCAGCTGCTCGAGCCCACGCGTCTGTACACCTCGCCGCTGCTGCGGCTGATCGCCGAGCTCGGCGACGGCGTCCACTCGCTCAGCCACGTCACCGGCGGCGGCATCGCGGCGAACCTGGCGCGTGTGCTGCCGAAGGGCACCTGGGTCGACGTCGACCGCTCGACGTGGTCTCCTTCGCCCGTGTTCCGCGTGCTCGCCGATCTCGGCGGGCTCGAGATCGAGCGCACCGAGGGCACGTGGAACCTCGGCATCGGCTTCTTCGCCGTCGTGTCGTCCGAAGCCGCGGATGCCGCCGTCGCGGCCCTCCGCGCCGACGGCATCGACACCTGGCCGGTGGGCACGGTCTCGTCCGGCCCCCGCCCCGAGGGGGAGTACGAACAGGGCGCGAAGGGCGTCGACGGCGGGGCCGTCCGCCTGGTCGGCACCTATCTCGGCGCAGGAGCGAATCGCGAAGCAGGAGCGAACTAACACCCCATGTGCGGAATCGTCGGAATCGTCGGGCAGTCCCCGGCGAACCAGGAGATCTACGACGCCCTCCTGCTGCTGCAGCATCGCGGCCAGGACTCGACGGGTATCGCGACCGCTGAGAGCAGCGGCGTCTTCCACATCTTCAAGGCCAACGGCCAGGTGCGCGAGGCGGTCCGCACGCGGGACATGCGCTCGCTGCTCGGCAACATCGGCCTCGGACACGTCCGTTACGCGACGAAGGGCACGGCGTCGAGCGAAGAAGAGGCGCAGCCCTTCTACGTCAACGCCCCCTACGGCATCGTGCTGGTGCACAACGGCAACCTGACCAACACGCGCGAGCTCACCGACGAGCTCTTCAGCAAGGACCGCCGGCACCTGAACACCAGCTCCGACACCGAGCTGCTGGTGAACGTGCTCGCGAACGAGCTGCAGACGACGATCTCGGGACTCGATCTCGACCCCGACCAGGTCTTCGCAGCCGTCGAGCGCGTCCACGAGCGCGTCGAGGGCTCGTACGCGGCGATCGCGCTCATCGCCGGGCACGGGCTGCTCGCGTTCCGCGACCCGTTCGGCATCCGTCCGCTGATCCTCGGCACCCGGCGTGCCGAGAACGGCCGCGACGAGTGGACGGTCGCCTCGGAGTCGCTCGTGCTCGAGAACGGCGGCTTCGACGTCGTCCGCGATGTCGAGCCCGGCGAAGCGGTGTTCATCGACGCGGAGGGCACGCTCCACACCCGCCGCTGCGCCGAGTCGACGCAGCTCGCCCCGTGCTCGTTCGAGTACGTCTACCTGGCCCGTCCCGACTCGATCATGAACGGCATCTCGGTCTACGAGGCCCGCCTGCGCATGGGCGAGCGTCTCGCGGACACGATCGCGAAGTACACGCCGCGCGACGCGATCGACGTCGTGATGCCGATCCCCGACTCGTCCCGCCCGGCCGCGATGCAGGTCGCGCGCAAGCTCGGCATCGAGTACCGCGAGGGCTTCTACAAGAACCGCTACGTCGGCCGGACGTTCATCATGCCGGGCCAGGCGGTGCGCAAGAAGAGCGTGCGCCAGAAGCTCAACGCGATGTCGAGCGAGTTCAAGGGCAAGAACGTGCTCCTCATCGACGACTCGATCGTGCGCGGCACGACGTCGAAGGAGATCATCCAGATGGCGCGGGATGCCGGTGCCAAGAGCGTCACGTTCGCGTCTGCCGCCCCGCCGGTGCGGTATCCGCACGTCTACGGCATCAACATGCCGTCGCGTCACGAGCTCATCGCGCACGGACGCACGATCCCCGAGATCGCCGAGGAGCTCGGTTGCGACTATCTCGTCTACCAGGAGATCGACGACCTCAAGGCGGCGATCGTCGAGGGGACCGGCATCACCGACCTCGACATGAGCTGCTTCGACGGCCGCTACGTCACCGGAACGGTGACCGAGGAGTACCTCAACTGGGTCGAAGGCACCCAGCAGTCGTGAGCTCGCTCTGGCGGGGGCGCCTGCTGGCCTTCCTCGGTGTCGTCCTCGTCGCCTTCTCGCTCCGCTCCGCGGTCGCGTCGCTCTCGCCGATCCTCGCCGAGATCGACGCCGACCTGGGGGTGCCGTCGTGGGTGGCGGGACTGATCGGCGCCGCTCCACCGGTCTGCTTCGCGGTCTTCGGCGTCGTGACGCCGCTGCTCGAGCGGCGTTTCGGCCTGCAGCGACTCGCCGTCGCGGCGATGGGGGTCGCTGCTGCGGCGCTGCTCGGGCGCGCGTTGGCCCCCGACGCGGGGACCCTGCTGATCGCCACCACGGTGCTGTTCGCCGCGATCAGCATCGGCAACGTGGTGCTGCCGCCGCTGATCAAGACCTACTTCCCCGACCGCGTCGGCACGATGACCTCGATCTACTCGACGATGCTCGCGGTCGCCGCGTTCGTGCCTCCGCTGGTGGCGGTGCCGATCGCCGACGCCGCCGGCTGGCGGCTGTCGCTCGGCCTGTGGGCGGTGTTCGCCGCGCTCGCGATCGTGCCGTGGGTCGTGACGCTGCGTCGCTCCCGCGTCGCCGCCGCCGCGGAGGGTGCGGCCGTTGCGCCGCCTCCGGCTCCCGGAGCGCTGGGGCGCCTCGTGCGGCTGCCGATGGCGTGGGCGATCGCGGTCACGTTCGCGGTGTCGGCATCCAGCGTGTACGCGTCGTTCGCCTGGCTGCCGATCATCCTCGTCGACATCGCCGGGGTGTCGCACGCGGCCGCCGGTTCGCTCTTGGCGCTCTTCGGCGGGATGGGCCTGCCGTGGTCGATCATCGTGCCCCTGGTGATCACGCGGTACAAGCGACTGGGCGCGATCTACGCGGTGGCCGCGACGGCCGGCCTGGTCGCGGTCGCCGGGCTGCTCATCGCGCCGGGGTCGGCCGTGGTGCTGTGGGTCGTGCTCCTGGGCACGCCGCAGATGCTGTTCCCGGCAGCCCTGGTGTTCATCCAGCTCAAGACCCGCACCCACGAGGGCACGATCGCCCTGAGCGGGTTCGCGCAGAGCGTCGGCTACGGCGTGGCGGCCGTCTTCCCGATCTCGTTCGCACTGCTGCACGAGGCGACCGGGGACTGGACGGCGCCACTGATCATGGTCGGCGTCCTGATGCTGGCGGCGATCCCCGCAGGGATCGTCGTCACGCGCTCCGAAACCGTCGAGGACGAGTGGGAGAAGCGCCACGGCGCCTGGTGATGAGCCCGGTCAGGCCTTCTCGTCCTCGTACTCGTCGGAGTACTGGTCGGCCCACTTGTCGACGTACTGATCGTCGTCCGTGTGGCCGAGCTCCTTCTCGAGCGAGGAGAAGTTGACATTGTAGGTGTCGTACTTCAGCTCACGCGCGATCTTGGTGTGCTTCGCCTTCTGACGGCCACGCCCCATGCGAGACCCCCTCATTTCTGAGTCACGGGCTGTTCAGCGATGCCCGGAGCATTTCACGATCCGGCGCTGCGCCGGGGAAGAGTAGCATTCAGAATAACACGGTGGCCCCGCGCCCTCGCGGTCCGGCCGTCGAGACAGGGGGCGATCATGGCCGAACTCCACTCCGTCGACGACGAGCACGCGCTTCCGCGCACGCCGGTCATCGTCGGTGTCATCCCCGGACAGTCGCCGCGCGTCGTCGTCGAAGCCGCCCGGTACGCCGGAATGCTGGGCGTCGGCCTGGTCGTGGCCCACGTCGACGTCACGCGCTTCGTGACGTACGAGGATCCGGACGGGTACGTCCACACCGCGCCCATCGACCTCGGGGCCGTGTCGAGCGCGTCGCAGCTCGAGGAGATCCGGGCGGCGGCATCGGAGGCGCTCGCCACGAGCGCTGTGGACTGGGCGGTCCATCAGCTCGTCGGCGACCCCGCGCTGGCCATCAAGCATCTCGCCGATCGGCTCGATGCGCGTCTTCTCGTGGTGGGTACGCGGCGCCGCGGTCTCGGCGAGTCCATCCGGGAGTTCTTCACCGGATCGGTCGCCGCGCGACTCGCGCACCGGCAGCAGCGTCCTGTCCTCGTCGTGCCGCAGGGACAGGTGGTCCCCGACGACGAGGACCTCTGGCCGATCCCCTGAGGGTCGACGAGAGGTCCTCGCGGTCGGGGCGGTTCAGCCGCGGAGGGCCCGCAGCAGATCGGCGCGGGCGCGCTCGAGAGCGGCCGCGAGCTCGTCGACCGCGGATGCCGGCACCTCGCCGTTCCGCGCGACGTGCGAGCGCAGATCGGCCTTGACGTTCGCGCGGAACTCGCTGACGGCGGCATCCGCCCGATGCGCCTGCGCGCGAGCCTCGGCGCGCGGGCTGTCGGGCTGCGGCGCGCGGGAGGCGGACTCGCGGTCGACGTTGGCGGCGGCGGCGAGGTCCGCCTGCAGGCTCTTCATCGCGGCGCGGACGCTGCCGCGCACCTCGTCGGCGATCAGTCGGACGCTGTCGGCGAGACCCGCCTCGATGCCGTCGAGGTCGTGGCGGCGGGCGTGCAGCTGCTCGCGCCCGGCATCCGTGATCTCGTAGACGGTCTTGCGGCCGTCGACGCTCTTGGTCACGAGGCCTTCGTCCTCGAGCTTCGCCAGTCGCGGGTAGATCGTGCCGGCGCTCGGGGAGTAGGTCCCGCCGGTGCGGTCGGAGAGGGCCTGCATGAGGTCGTAGCCGTGGCGGGGCTCCTCGTCGAGGAGCGACAGCAGGTACAGCCGCAGGTCGCCGTGGGAGAAGACGGGGGGCATGTCAGTGCTCCTCGGAACCGCGGTCGTCGGCGGGATCGGCGGGATCGGCGTCGGCGCTCACTGCGGCCGCGTCGGACGCCGTGATGTCGTCGGTGCCGCGGGCAGGGCGGCGGAGCACCGTCAGGTCGCCCGACACCGAGTTGGTGCGGACGTCGACGAACGTGCCGCTGAGCTCGCCGGTCGACCCCGAGAAGCTCGT
Source organism: Microbacterium arborescens (assembly GCA_036946435.1). Lineage (GTDB taxonomy): Bacteria > Actinomycetota > Actinomycetes > Actinomycetales > Microbacteriaceae > Microbacterium > Microbacterium arborescens_A. The sequence goes on from JAQIJE010000033.1 coordinate 103,976, forward strand.
CAGCGGTCCGGAGCCCTGACCGGAGCGCACGACGCCGTCGATGAGGACGCGTCCGCTCACGCTGCGCACCTGATAGTTCGCGGCGAGGTCCTCGTCGAGGCGGACCGTCGCATCGCCGCCGACCGTGTGGAGCGAGATCGACTGCACGGGCCCGCTGGAGTCGACGAGCATGGATCCCGAGACGGTGTCGATCGTGGCCTTGCGCAGAGAGCCGGTGGCGGCGACGCCGCCCGAGACGGAGTTCGCGCTCAGGGCGCCGTCGAGCTCGCGGATCTGGACGTCGCCCGAGACGGCGTTGGCGCTGACGTCGCCCGAGATGCCGTCGATGATGATGTCGCCCGACACGGTGTTCACCCGCGCGTCGGCGGCGAGTCCCGAGACGAGGGCGCTCGCGCTCACGACGCCGAGCGTCAGATCGGTGCCGCGGGGGACGGCGACGCTGACCTCGGCTTTCGGCCCGACCGAGCCGAAGTTGCGGAAGACCTGGAGGAAGTTGTCCCATCGCAGCTGGGGGTGGTCGATCTCGACCGTGTCGCCGGTCGCCTCGATGCGCAGGTCCTTGCCGGTGACGGCGTGCACCTCGATGCGCACGCCGGGCTCGTCGTGCGCGACGATGTCGATCTGGCCGCCGACCATGCTGACCTTGAGCTTGCGGATGTCGTCGATGTCGATGACCCGGGTTTCGTCCGGGTGGACGATCCACTTCTGGAGTGTCATGGCTATCCCTCTTCTCGGCGACGCTCGGCCGCGTACTCATCGCGATATATCGCGTGTGGGAACAGTAACACGATATATCGCGTCTGTCACGAGTCGGAGAACCAGCGAACGCCCCCACCCGGAGGCGGAGGCGTTCGAGCGGCGCGACGGTCAGGCGCGCTTGTTGCCGCTGATCACTCGGAAGAGGAACGCGATGAGCGCGATCACTCCCACGATCAGGGCGACCCAGAGCAGCCAGCTCAGGGCGCTGTTCAGGCCGCTGACGATCGCGAGCACGATCGCCACGACGATGATGATGACCAGGAAGATGTTCATGGGGGCTCCTTGTCTGTCTCCCACTGCTCGTCCCACTGCGAGACGGTGACGCCGGTGAGCGCACTGCGACGTTAAAGAACGCCGAGTGTGTGCCGCGAGCCCTTGACGATCGCTTGCCCGCGGTGGTAGCCACGCGGTCGCGCGAACCTGCGCCTGCCGCGAGACGCCATTCGCGCCCCGAGAGGGTGGGGCGGACCCATCGTTTCGGCGCGCGAATGTGGTCTCGCGGGTCGGGGTCTCGCGGGTCGGGGGCGTGTCAAGCGCGTGTACGGAGGGGGGTGGTGGTCGTAGCGTGACAGGGCGAAGAGGGGAGAAGCCATGGCACAGAAGCGCGGCTCGAACAGTCTGAAGGACCCCGAGCTCTACGAAGAGCTCCGCGACGACGGCGCGTCGAAGGAGAAAGCGGCTCGGATCTCGAACGCGGCGGCGCGGGACGGACGCAAGGCCCTGGGTCGGCGCGGCGGCGAGTCCGGCGACTACGAGGAGTGGACGGTCGACGAGCTGAAGAAGCGGGCGAAGGAGCTCGGCATCTCCGGCTATTCGAACAAGAACAAGGCGCAGATCGTCTCGATGCTGCGCGATCACTGACGTGCCCCGGCTCGTCCGCGTCCGACCCGATGCGGATGCCGGCATCCGTCGCATCCGCTCGGGCAAGGGCTTCCGATACACCGACGCCGACGGGGCCGCGATCGGCCGCCGCGATCTCGCCCGCATCCGCACCATCGTGATCCCACCCGCCTGGCAGGACGTCTGGATCTGCGCCGACCCCCAGGGGCACATCCAGGTCGTCGGCACCGACGACGCCGGCCGGCGCCAGTACATCTACCACCCCGACTGGACGCGCCGCCGCGACAAGGGCAAGTACGCCCGGGCGCTGCAGCTCGCCGAGGCGCTGCCGCGGGCGCGCTCGCGGGCGACCGCCTCGCTGCGCCGCGCGGAGCTCGACCGCGAGCGCGTGCTCGCCGCCGCCTTCCGTCTGCTCGACCGGTCGGCGCTGCGCATCGGGTCGCAGCGGTACCTGCTGCAGCACGGCAGCCGCGGGCTGACGACGCTCCGCCGCCGGGATGCCTCGGTCGCCGAGGAGATCGTGAGCCTCGCCTTCTCGGGCAAGAGCGGTCAGCGTCAAGCGTTGGAGATCTCCGACCCCGATCTCGCGGTCGCGATCCTGCTCCTCATCGAGGGGCGTCCGTCGTCGCCGCTGCTCGCGTGGCAGCGCGCCCGCCGCCGCGTGCCCCTGACGCCGACCGAGGTGAACGCGTACGTCCGGGCGCTGACCGGCGGACCGTTCACCGCGAAGGACTTCCGGACGCTGCGCGGCACCGTCGTCGCCGCCGACGCGCTGGCGCGGGTCGGTCTCGCCGAGACGGCTCGGGCGATCCATCAGGCGGAGGTCGAGGCGGTGCGGGCGGCATCGCTCGCGCTCGGCAACACCCCCGCCGTCGCACGCAGCTCGTACATCGACCCCCGCGTGTTCGAGCGCTACCGGTCGGGCATCCTGCTCGACACGACGGTGTCGCCGGAATCGGCGATCCGCACGCTCGTCCTGGGGTGAGCGTGCGGATCGCCGTGGCCGGATGCGGCGTCAATGCCTCGAGGTCTGACCCACCCGCCTTGTGTCGCGGAGGGGGCGGGTTCGATCCGTAGGGGTGGGCGCAGCCGGCTCACTGCTGAGCGGGGTGGCGGCGACCAGCGGCGCGGCCGGAGGGATACGGTGGCGTCGTGGTCGAACGGGCGAGGATCTCGCCGCTCACGCTGCTGATCGTGATGATCGGCGGGGCGGTGGGTGTCGCGGTGCGCGCCGCCCTGACTCTCCCGGTGACGGGATGGACGCATCCGCTCGTCGTCCCCGCCGTCACGCTGGCGTGCAACCTCGTCGGATCGTTCCTGCTCGGCGTCGTCGTGGCGCGGTGGGGTGACCATCGGCCGCGGCTCCGGGCCTTCGTGGGCACGGGCGTCATCGGCGGGTTCACCACCTACAGCGCGTTCGCCGTGCAGTCGATCCAGGTCGCCACGAACGCGCCCGTCGTCGGCCTCGCTCTCATGGCCGTGTCGGTCGTCGGCGGGCTGCTCGCCGCCGCGGCGGGGATCTCGGTCGCGACCCGGCGGGAGCCGCGGACGTGACCCCCATCGACGGCGGGATGCTGCTGGCGCTCGTGCTCGCCGGCGGGCTCGGTGCCGGGGCGCGCTACGTCATCGACGTCGTGGTGATGCGCGGCCGGCGCGATGCGTTCCCCACCGGCATCCTCCTCGTCAACATCAGCGGCTCGGCGCTGCTCGGCCTCGTCACCGGTCTCGGCACGATCGTCGCCCCCGACTGGCTGGCGGTCCTGGGCGTCGGGCTCCTGGGGGGCTACACGACCTTCAGCACGGTCTCGGTCGACTCGGTGCTGCTCGCCCGTCGAGGACGTCGCGACTGGGCCGTGCTGAACCTCGCCGGCACGCTGGTCGCCGCCGTCCTCGCCGCCGCGATCGGACTCACGCTCGGAGGCCTGCTGCCGCGGTGAGTCCGCCGCGGGCGGCGCGGTCGCCGCGCCCCCGACCGGCCCCGTGCGCGTGGGATACTGGGCTCGATACATCCCTGTATCGACGGGTGCGACACCGCATCCGGCCTGCACCACATCGACTGCGCGCCGGCCCCGGCGCATCCGAGGGATCCCGTGTCGAAACTCGCCATCCTGAGCCTGAAGAACCGCGCGCTCATCGCCCTGATCACGATCGTCGCGGCGGTCTTCGGCGGACTCGCCCTGACGAGCCTGAAGCAGGAGCTCATCCCCTCGATCGAGCTGCCGCAGCTGTCGATCGTGTCGACCTACCCGGGAGCGGCCCCCGAGGTCGTCAACACCGACGTGTCGACCCCGATCGAGACCGCCATCCAGGGGGTGCCGGGCCTCGAGTCCACCACCGCGACGAGTTCGACGAACGCATCGATCATCCAGGCCTCCTTCACCTACGGCACCGACCTCGCGACCGCCGAGCAGAAGATCCTGCAGGCGATCAACCGCATCAAGAGCCAGCTGCCCGACGGCATCGAGCCGAACGTGCTGAGCTTCTCGTTCGACGACTTCCCGGCCATCCAGCTCGCCGTCACCGGGTTCGACGACCCCGAGACGGTGCAGGCGCGGCTCGAGAGCAGCGTCATCCCCGACCTCGAGGACGTCGACGGCGTCAACTCGGCGCAGGTCGTCGGCGGACGCATCGAGCGGGTCACGATCACCCCCGACCAGGCCCGGCTCGCCGAGCGCGGCTTCTCGCAGCAGGCGATCCGTGACGCGCTCGAGCAGAACGGGCGGCTGTTCCCCGGCGGCGAGATCACCGAGGGCGACCAGTCGCTGACCGTGCAGACGGGGGCGAAGATCGCCTCGGTCGACGAGCTGTCGGCGCTGCCGCTCGTGCCGACGGATGCCGCTCAGCTCGCCGCCGGCACCACGACGATCGCCGACGTCGCCACCGTCACGCGCGAACCCGCACCGATCACCTCGATCTCGCGCGTCGACGGCCAGCCCGCGCTGACGATCGCCGTGACCAAGCTCCCCGCCGCCAACACCGTCGACGTCTCGCGCGGAGTGCTCGCCATCCTGCCGACGCTCACCGACGCGCTCGGGGGCGACGCGCAGTTCACGGTGGTCTTCGATCAGGCGCCCTTCATCGAGCAGTCCATCGAAGCGCTCACGCAGGAGGGACTGCTCGGCCTCGTGTTCGCCGTGCTCGTCATCCTGGTGTTCCTGCTCTCGGTGCGCTCGACGATCGTCACCGCGATCTCGATCCCGACCAGCGTGCTCATCACCTTCATCGGCATCCAGGCGTTCGGGTACTCGCTCAACATCCTCACCCTCGGCGCCCTCACGATCGCGATCGGCCGTGTCGTCGACGACTCCATCGTCGTCATCGAGAACATCAAACGTCACTACGTCGTCGGCGCCGACAAGCTCGCCGCCATCACCCTCGCGGTCCGCGAGGTCGCCGCCGCGATCACCGCGTCCACCGTCACGACCGTCGCGGTGTTCCTGCCGATCGCCTTCGTCGGCGACCTCACCGGAGAGCTCTTCCGTCCGTTCGCGCTGACCGTCACGATCGCGATGTCGGCGTCGCTGTTCGTCTCGCTCACGATCGTCCCCGTGCTCGCGTACTGGCTGCTGCGCCCCGGCAAGCCCGTCGTCACGGCCGACGGCCGCAGCATCGACCCCGAGCACCCCGACGCGCCGCCCTCGCGACTGCAGCGCGTCTACCTGCCGGTGCTGAGCTGGACCCTGCGTCACTCCGTCGTCACCCTCGTGCTCGCGGCCCTCGCGCTCGGCGGGACGGCCGCCGCCGTGCCGCTGATGAAGACCAACTTCATCGGCGACTCCGGCCAGAACACCTTCACCATGACCCAGTCGCTCGGTCCCGCGGCATCCCTCGATGCGGAGGATGCCGCGGCGCAGCGCGTCGAGGCGGCGATCGTCGACCTCGAAGGGGTCGAGGCCGTGCAGGCGTCGATCGGGTCGTCGGGCTCGCAGCTGCGCGACGCCTTCACCGGGGGTGGCGGCGGGATCACCTACTCCATCACCACCGACCAGGACGCCGACCAGTTGGACGTGCGCGACCGGATGCAGCGTGCCGTCGCCGACCTGTCGGACGTCGGTGAGATCCAGATCGCCGCGGGCGGCGGGGGACTCAGCTCGGGTGACGTCGAGATCGACGTCACCGCACCCGACCAGGGCGTGCTGCGCGAGGCGACCGATGCCGTGGTCAGCGCGCTCACCGGACTCGACGGCGTCAGCCAGGTCGAGTCGAACCTCTCGGCCTCGCTGCCCTACATCGCCGTCACGGTCGACCGCGACCGCGCCGCGCAGCTCGGACTGTCGGAGGTCGCCGTCGGCGGCATCGTCTCGGCGGCGATGCAGCCCCAGTCGATCGGCACCGTCGAGATCGACGACACCTCGCTCACGGTCTACCTCGCGGCGTCGCAGCCACCCGCGAGCATCGACGAGCTGCAGGCGCTGACCATCCCGACGGCGGGCGGCGCGATCCCGCTGAGCGACGTCGCCACCGTCGCGCAGAGCGAAGGGCCGACCTCGATCACGACGCAGCGCGGACAACGGACCGCCACCGTCACGGTGACCCCCGCGGGCGACGACCTCTCGGCGACCTCGGGCATCGTCAACGACGCCCTCGCCTCCGTCGACCTGCCCCAGGGTGCCGACGCCCGGGTGGGCGGAGTGCTCACCCAGCAGTCCGACGCCTTCGGACAGCTGCTGCTCGCGGCCCTCGCCGCCATCCTCATCGTCTACATCGTGATGGTCGCGACCTTCAAGTCACTCCGTCAGCCGCTGCTGCTGCTCGTCTCGGTGCCGTTCGCCGCGACGGGCGCCGTGCTGCTGCAGATCGCGACCGGCGTGCCGCTCAGCGTGCCCTCGCTCATCGGCGTGCTCATGCTCATCGGCATCGTCGTGACCAACGCGATCGTGCTCATCGACCTCGTCAACCAGTACCGCGAGAAGGGGCTGTCGACCCACGACGCCACGATCGCGGGCGGGTCGCGACGCCTCCGGCCGATCCTCATGACGGCGCTGGCGACGATTTTCGCGCTCACCCCGATGGCGCTCGGCATCACGGGCCACGGCGGCTTCATCTCGCAGCCGCTCGCGATCGTCGTCATCGGCGGCCTCATCTCGTCGACCGTGCTGACCCTCGTCGTGCTGCCGACGCTCTACAACCTCGTCGAGGGCTTCCGCGAGCGCCGGGCCGAGCGGCGGCGGCGACGTGCCGAGGCCGCGGGCCAGGTGGGCGCGGACGGCGCCGCGGATGCCGACGCCGAGCCGGCCGCGGTCCCGATGACCCGTCGCGAACGACGTCTCGCCGAAGCGGCGACGGCCGAGCCGACGCATCTCGTCGTCCCGGTCGACGGCTCGCCCGATGCTCCGACCCACCTCGTCATCCCCGTCGCGGCCGACGACCACGCCGGGGACGACGGCCATGCCGGCGATCGCGGTCGCATGGCGGGAGGTTCGGCGGGCTCGTCGTCCCGTCGTCAGGCTCAGCGCATCCCCGGGTCGTCTCGCGGGCCCCGACGTCGGCGTCCAGCCTGATCGCGGTCGCATGGCGGGAGGTTCGGCGGGCTCGTCGTCCCGTCGTCAGGCTCAGCGCATCCCCGGGTCGTCTCGCGGGCCCCGACGTCGGCGTCCAGCCTGATCGCGGGACACGGCGGCGCGGGACGCGGGGGCGCGGTAGCGGGGGTAGCGCGGTGGCGTGGCGGGAGGTTCGGCGGGCTCGCCGTTCCGTCGTCAGGCTCAGCGCATCCCGGGGTCGTCTCGCGGGCCCCGACGTCGGCGTCCAGCCTGATCGCGGGACGCGGGAGCGCGGTGGCGTGGCGGGAGGTTCGGCGGGCTCGCCGTCCCGTCGTCAGGCTCAGCGCATTCCGGGGCCGTCTCGCGGGCCCCGACGTCGGCGTCCAGCCTGATCGCGGGACGCGGCGGCGCGGCGGCGTGGCGTCGCGGGACGGGCTGCAGCGCGGCGCGGCCGACTCGCCGGATTCCCAGGCGCATGCCGTATCGTGTCGGGGTCGGCTCTGGACACCGCGTGATCGCGACAGGTTTTGTGAGTCCAAGGGGCCGATGGTGAGCGCCGATCGGCGCGCATGACCATCATGTGAATGGCCCCGGCCGACGAGAGTCCGGGTATGCCCGCGTGCGCGGGCGCTGTTCTCGTGCAGAGAACCCGAAGGACACACCCATGCCCAAGAACAAGAAGCCGGCCGGCGGTCGAGCTCAGAACTTCGAGCCCCGTTACGGCAAGAAGACCCCGTACCAGGATGCCAAGCGCCGCCCGGGTCAGTCGTCTGCCGGAACCCCCGGCAGCAAGAGCCCCGGCCACCGCGGCTACCGCGCCGAGAGCGAAGAGACGCCGCGCAAGAACCGCTGGTCCGCTTCGGACCGTGCCGGACGCGACGAGGCACGCGGCATCCGTTCGAACGCCCGCGACGACCGTGGAGCGCGTGGCGATCGCTCGTTCCGCGACGACCGGGCCCCCCGCGACGAGCGTCGTCCGGCCGCCGAGGGACGCCGTCCCTACGAGGCGCAGCCGCGTGGCGACCGCCGCACCTTCGGCGACGCCCGACCGTCTTACCGCGACGACCGTCCGCGTCGCGACGACCGCGACCGTCCGCAGCGCGACGACCGTCCGCGTCGCGACTTCGGCGGCCGTCCGAACCGCGACGACCGTCCGGCGCGTTCGTTCGACGATCGTCCGCGTCGTGACTTCTCCGACCGTCCGAACCGTGACGACCGCCCGCGTCGCGACTTCCGTGACGACCGGCCGCGTCGTGACTTCGGTGACCGTCCGAACCGTGATGACCGGCTCCGCCGGGACTTCTCGGACCGCCCGAACCGTGACGGCCGTCCGGCGCGTTCGTTCGACGACCGGCCGCGTCGTGACTTCGGTGACCGTCCGAACCGTGATGACCGGCCCCGCCGGGACTTCTCGGACCGCCCGAACCGTGACGACCGTCCGGCGCGTTCGTTCGACGACCGCCCGCGTCGCGACTTCTCCGACCGTCCGCGTCGCGACTTCTCCGACCGCCCGAACCGCGACGACCGCCCGCGTCGCAACGACGGTCCGAGCCGGTCGAACTGGACCGCCGAGACGAAGTCGAAGGCCCACGAGGACCACGTCGACACCGTGCACGAGCGTCTGCAGGCCGAGGCCGTCGATGCGGCATCCGTCGCACAGTCGTCGTTCTCCGACCTCGGACTCGGCGACAACATCGTCCGTCAGCTCGCGGCGCTCGGTGCCGCGTCCCCCTTCCCGATCCAGGCGGCGACGATCCCCCCGATCCTCGAGGGCAAGGACGTCCTTGCACGCGGTCGCACCGGCTCGGGCAAGACCATCGCGTTCGGCGCTCCGCTCGTCGAGTCGATCCTGCGCAGCCAGGCGGGCAAGCGGCGCGAGTTCGGTCGGTCGCCGAAGGCGCTGATCCTCGCCCCCACGCGTGAGCTCGCGCTGCAGATCGACCGCACCGTCCAGGCGCTCGCGCGCAGCGTCGGCCTCTTCACGACCCAGATCTACGGCGGCGTGCCGCAGGCCCGCCAGGTCGGTGCGCTGAAGAAGGGCGTCGACATCATCATCGGCACCCCCGGCCGCATCGAGGACCTGCAGAACCAGGGCAAGCTCGACCTGTCCGAGGTCGGGATCGTCGTCCTCGACGAGGCCGACCACATGAGCGAGCTCGGGTTCCTCGAGCCGATGCAGCGCATCCTCCGCCTCGTGCAGGACGGCGCGCAGAAGCTGCTGTTCTCGGCCACCCTCGACCGCGAGGTCGCCGCGCTCGTCGACGAGTTCCTGGTCGAGCCCGCGGTCTACGAAGTGGCCGGCGAGAGCCAGGACACCTCGACCATCGACCACCGCGTGCTCGTGCTCGACCACCGCGACAAGGCCGACATCCTCAACTCGCTGGTCGACCGCGACGGCAAGACCCTCGTCTTCGCCCGCACCCGCGCGTACGCCGAGATGCTCGCGGAGCAGTTCGAGGACCAGGGCATCGCCGCGGTCGCGCTCCACGGCGACCTCAACCAGGGACGCCGCACCCGCAACCTGCAGCGTCTGACCGACGGCAAGGTCAGCGTGCTCGTCGCGACGGATGTCGCCGCCCGCGGCATCCACGTCGACGACATCGACCTGGTCATCCAGGCCGACGCGCCGGACGAGTACAAGACGTATCTGCACCGCTCCGGCCGCACGGGTCGGGCGGGTCGCGCGGGCGCCGTGGTCACGCTGATCACCCGCCAGCGCCGCCGCCGTATGACCGAGATGCTCGAGCGCGCCGAGATCGAGGCGCCGTTCGACGACGTCCGTCCCGGCGACGACGTGCTCGAGGAGATCTCGGGTCGCCAGCTGTCGAACGTCGACGCCTGATCGCTCGACCCGCCTCCGCGCGCGTGCGCGTGCGCGGGGGCGGGCGCACGCGCTAGCGGCGATAGCGGTGACGCGCGACGGGGTTCACAACCGCAGCGGATGCCGCTCAGCTGGACTCATGTCTCCTACGCAAGCGTTCCGCGTCGCGGGGGTGAGTGTCGCGGCGTCGATTCTGCTCGCCGGATGCGCGTCGCAGCCCGCTGACGAGCCGACCGGTGCGGCGTCGTCCTCGCCGCCGGTTCCGAGCGAGCCGACGACGGCGCCGGCCTCGCCTTCGCCGAGCGGGGTCCCGGCGTCGTTCACGATCCCCGCCTGCGAGCAGCAGGTCGATGCGGCGAGCGTTCAGGCGGCCTTCGGCGCCGACGTCGCCTTCATCGCCGACACCACGGACACCTGGCAACCGGTCGGGCCGGCGGCTCAAGACGCTCTCGCCGGCGCTGAGGAGTCGGTGGCGTGCCTCTGGGGTGTGCCCAATTCAGGACGAGCGGTGACGATCGCGGTCGCGAAGGACCCGAATGAGGCGCCTGACCTGATTGCGGCACTCCGCGAAGCCGCCACGACCTTCTCGGAGGAGCAGGTCGGCTCTGCGCTCGTGTTCACCGGCGACGACCTCGAGGCGGGCGACCTCACGACCGCCGTGACCTACGTCTTCGACGGCGCGGCGTGGATCAGCGTCGGCGGAGGTGAGCTCGCGACCCCCGAGGCGACTCGAGAGGTCGCTCTCGCCGTCCACGGCGGCCTCACGTCCTGACCGCCTCGGCGCCGACCGGTTCGACACGACGTGCGCGCGCACGGTGCGGTCGAGCCTTCGAGCGGACGGTCAGAACAGGGTCGGGGCGGATGCCGCCGCCGATGCCGCCGCCGCGCGACCGCGTGCAGTCGTCACGACGGGACCGGGGCGGAACCGCCGGGTGCTCGGCTGCGCCTCTTCTTCTTCGAGTCCGCCGCGCATGCGGTGCCGTGCGAGGAGCGGACGAACGCGGGCGGCGAGCATGCGCCGATACCCCTGCGGTGCTTGCACGGACGCGCCGGGGTAGAGGCCGCGATACGCCGGGACGAGATCCGGGCGCTCGCGTGCGAGCCACTGGAGGAACCACGGCTTGACGCCCGGTCGCAGGTGCATCGCGCCGTAGACGACGCGGGCGGCTCCGGCATCCGCGATCTCGCTCAGCGCGGCGTCGAGCACGTCGACCGAGTCGGTGAGGTGCGGAACGATCGGCATCAGGAAGACCGTGACCCGGAATCCCGCCGCGCTCGCCGCGCGCACCGTCTCGAGACGAGCGGCGAACGTCGGCGCCCCGGGCTCGAGCAACTGGCGCAGCGGCTCGTCGAGGACCGCGATCGACATGGCGAGGTCGACCGGCACGGACGCCGCAGCCTCACGCAGCAGCGGGAGGTCGCGCCGCAGCAGGGTGCCCTTCGTCAGGATCGAGAAGGGGGTTCTGCTGTCGACGAGCGCGGAGATGATGCCCGGCATGAGCCGGTAGCGTCCCTCTGCCCGCTGGTACGGGTCGGTGTTCGTCCCGAGAGCGACCTGTTCTCGCGCCCAGCCCGGTTTCGCGAGCTCGCGTCGCAGCACGTCGGCGACGTTGAGCTTCACGACGATCTGCGAATCGAAGTCCGCGCCGGCGTCGAGGTCGAGGTACTCGTGGGTGCCCCGAGCGAAGCAGTAGACGCAGGCGTGCGTGCAGCCGCGGTACGGGTTGACCGTCCAGTCGAAGGGCATCGCCGACGGCCCCGGAACCCGGTTCAGTGCCGACCGTGACATCACCTCGTGAAAGGTGACCCCGGCGAACTCGGGCGTGGTGACCGATCGGACGAGCCCGTCGATCCGCTCCATGCCGGGAAGCGCGGCGGCATCCGCCACGCCCACCTGCTGCCCCTGCCACCGCATGAGTAGATTCGAACAGAGATTCGAACACAAGTCAACCGGCCGCGCGCTGCACCGGATGCCGCCTCGTCGGCAGGGCACAATGGTGGGGTGGTGCACCCGACCCAGCCCGAGACGCGTCGATCGCGCCGCGAGGGTGCCGCAGCGTTCCGCCGTCGCCGTCTGATCGCCGGAGCGGCCGCGCTCGCCGTGGTCGGGGTGACCGCCGTGGCGGCCGTCGGCATCGGGTCGGCCCTCGGTGGAACGGCATCCGACCCGGTCGATCCCGTCGCGGCGCTCGTCGGCGACGCCGGGGCCGGGGCGCCGCGCGCGTCCATCCTCCCTGCCCCCGCGCAGTCGGGCACGGCGGACGAGCCGTCGGTCGACGACAGCGCGCCCGAGACGACCGCGGCCGGCGACTACTGCGCTGATCCCGCATTCCAGCAAGCTCTCGCATCGGGCTCCGACGCCGATGCGATCGCCGCCGCCGGAGGCGCCGAGGTGTTCCGTTCGGCGATCGCCGCGGGCACGGCCCCGTGCATCGACCTGCACTCGGCCGGTCGCATCTGGGTCGTGGTGAACAAGCTCAACGCCCTCGATCCCATCGACTACTGGCCCGAACCGCAGGCGCGCGCCGAGAACGTCGAGCGCACCAGCGGCGGCCACATGCGGGCGGATGTCGCGCAGGCGCTGTCTCAGCTCGTCGCAGCCGCCCGCGACGAGGGCGCCGGGACGATCGGGGTGAACAGCGGCTTCCGCTCGTACGACCTGCAGGTCTCGACCTATCGCGGCTACGTCGGCCAACTCGGCCAGCGCGGCGCCGACCTCACGAGCGCTCGGCCCGGGCACAGCGAGCATCAGACGGGGCTCGCCGTCGACGTCGTCGCGTGCAACCCCGGATGCGGCGCGATCGAGCAGTTCGGCGGCACCGCCCAGTCGGACTGGGTCGCCGCCAACGCCCACCGCTTCGGGTTCATCATCCGCTACGACGACGGCGACACGGCCACGACCGGGTACGACTACGAGCCCTGGCATCTCCGCTACATCGGCCCGGAGCTGTCGGGTCTGTACGCCGAGGGCGGCTATCGCACTCTCGAAGACTTCTTCGGCCTGCCTGCGGCGCCCGACTACGCCGACTAACGAGATCGAGTGCCGGATCGTCCGGCACCGCGTCCCGCCGTCGTCCTAGACTCGCCTCAGGCGACGGAGCCGGCGATCCCAGCGCACCGTCGCGCGACAGAAAGGGGTCAGCGCATGGAGCGCGGCATCTATGAGGACGACCACGAGGCGTTCCGCGAGGTGGTCCGGGAGTTCGGCAAGCGTCACGTCACGAACGAGGCGCGCGCACGGTGGGACGCCGACGGGCAGATCGATCGCGACACCCTGCGCGCCGCGGCCGAGGCGGGGGTGCTCGGACTGACCGTGCCCGACGAGTTCGGCGGCGCGGGCATGATCGACGACTTCCGCTTCCGGATGATCGTCGACGAAGAGCTGATCGCCGCGGGCGGCGGGTCGCTCGTGAGCGCCCTCGGCATCCAAGACGACCTGGCGGTGCCCTACCTCGTGCATCTCGGCACGCCCGAACAGCAGCAGCGGTGGTTGCCGCAGATGGCGACCGCCGACGCGATGGGTGCCCTCGCCATGACCGAACCGGGTGCCGGCTCGGACCTGCGCGGCATCTCGACGACCGCGAAGAAGGTCGACGGGGGCTACGTCGTCAACGGCGCGAAGACGTTCATCTCGACGGGGGCGACCGCCGACGTCGTCGTCACCTTCGTCAAGACCGGTGAGGGCAATCGCCCCGACGCGTTCAGCCTGCTGCTCATCGAGGACGGCATGGCGGGGTTCGATCACGGCAAGAAGCTGTCGAAGATGGGCCTGCACGGCCACGACACCGCCGAGCTGTCGTTCACCGACGTGTTCGTGCCTGACGCGAACCTCCTCGGCGGCGAAGAGGGCCACGGTTTCGTGCAGCTCATGCACAACCTGCCCCTCGAGCGACTGTCGATCGCCGTCGCAGCGGCATCCACCGCCCGAGCTGCGTTCGACTGGACCGTGCGCTACACGCGCGAACGCGAGGGCTTCGGCTCGCGCATCATCGACTTCCAGAACACGCGCTTCCGGCTCGCCGACGTGTCGGCGACCGTGGATGCGCTGTGGGCGCTCGTCGATCGTGCCGTGCTCGCCTACAACGCGGGCACGCTGACGGCCGAGGAGGCCGCGAAGGTCAAGTTCTGGTCGACGGAGCGCGAGTGGGAGGTGCTCGACACCTGCGTGCAACTGCACGGCGGCTACGGGTACATCACCGAGTACCCGATCGCTCAGGCGTTCCTCGACGCGCGGGTGCACCGCATCTACGGCGGATCCAACGAGATCATGCGCGAGATCGTCGGCCGCCAGATCGCCGGCAAGCGCTGACCCGCCCGCGTCGAGTCGCCACGAAGTGCGGGTGCGGGCGCTGCGGCATCCGCCGTTTCTGGCGACTCGACGGGGTGGGTGGGCCCGGACGCGGTGGGCCCGGACGCGGGCTTGCGAAGCGGCTCCTGCCTCTTCACCGTCGACTCGCCAATAACAGCGCGTACCGGGGATGCGGCATCCGCCGTTCCTGGCGACTCGACGCCGCGGGGTGGCTGCGCGAGCGGGCCTCAGGATGCAGCGGGGGGAGCGGCGCCGGGCGAGGGTCGCGACCCCGGCCGAACGCAGCCGGTCGGCGATGAGGATGCCGAGCCAGGTCGCCGCGAGGCAGCTCGCGACGCACAGCACGATGAACGCGGTGAGCACGGGCGCGGCCATGCTCCACAGATCGAACGACTGCGCCGCGAAGATCGGGTACGTGGCCCCGATCAGGGCCGCGCCGGCGTAGTGCAGCCACGTGTTCCACCGGCGGTAGAGGCTCACGAGGAAGGGAAGCTCGGGGAAGAACGACCAGTAGAGCATGGTGGCGATC
>JAQIJE010000034.1:0-107340 GCA_036946435.1 Microbacterium arborescens
ACCGGCGCCTTCGAGGGCCTCAAGGTGTGCGCCATCCACTCCAAGCCCCTCGAGCTCCTGCACGAGAAGAACTACTTCTTCAAGCTGAGCGAGTTCCAGGACCGTCTTCTCGAGCTCTACAAGGGCGAGCCCGACTTCGTGCGCCCGGAGTCGGCGCGCAACGAGGTCGTCTCCTTCGTGCGCTCGGGTCTGAAAGACCTGTCGATCTCGCGATCGTCCTTCGACTGGGGCATCCCGATCCCGTGGGACACCTCGCACGTGCTCTACGTGTGGATCGACGCCCTGCTGAACTACGCCACGGGCGTCGGCTACGGTGCGGACCCCGAGCAGTTCGAACGGCGCTGGCCGGCCTACCACGTCGTGGGCAAGGACATCCTGCGCTTCCACGCCGTCATCTGGCCCGCCATGCTCATGGCTGCCGGGCTCGACGTGCCGCGCGGCGTCTTCGCGCACGGCTGGCTGCTCGTCGGCGGCGAGAAGATGTCGAAGTCGAAGCTCACGGGCATCGCCCCGACCGAGATCACCGAGGTCTTCGGGTCGGACGCGTACCGGTTCTACTTCCTCTCGGCGATCGCGTTCGGCCAGGACGGGTCGTTCTCGTGGGAGGACCTCTCGGCCCGCTACCAGGCCGAGCTCGCGAAACGGCTTCGGCAACCTCGCGTCGCGCACCGTCGCGATGATCGAGCGCTACTTCGAGGGCATCGTGCCCCCCGCGGCCGAGTACACCGAGGGCGACCTCGCGATCCAGCGCATCGTCGCGGATGCCGCGGCGGCGGCGGATGCCGCGATGGAGCGGTTTCGCCCCGACGAGGCGATCGCCGCGATCTGGACGATCGTCGACGCTCTGAACGGCTACATCACCGAGAACGAGCCGTGGGCGCTCGCGAAGGACGACGCGCAGCGCGGTCGCCTGGGCACGGTGCTCTACACCGCCGCCGAGGGTCTCCGCGCGCTCGCGGTGCTGCTTTCGCCGGTGATGCCCGAGTCGACCGGCAAGCTGTGGGTCGCGCTCGGCATCGACGGGCGCCTCGAGGACCAGCCGCTGCGCGAGGCCGGCACGTGGGGCGGTCTGCCCGCCGGCACGAGCGTCAACGGCCTGGCTCCGCTCTTCCCCCGCGTCGACCAGACGGCCTGACCCCATGGTCGACTCGCCACGAAGCGCTGATCCCGGGCAGCCGGAACCCGCCGTTCCGGCGAGTCGACGCAGGGTGCGGCGGGATATGTGCGGCAGCGGTCGCAGGCGGCCCGCGACGTGCGCTGGCCCGAGGCGCCCGAACCCCCTCGCCGTGCCGGGTCTACGACAACCACACGCACCTCGAGATCGAGGACGGCGACGAATCACGCTCCCTCGACGAGCAGCTCGAGCTCGCGGCATCCGTCGGCGTCGTCGGCGTCGTGCAGGCCGGCGGCGACATCGAGTCCTCGCGCTGGTCCGCGTGGGCGGCGGCGAACCATCCGCGCGTGCTGGCGGCCGTCGCCATCCATCCGAACGAGGCTCCCGTCTACGCCGCGGCCGGACGCCTCGACGAGGCGATCGCCGTCATCGACGAACTCGCCGCGCAGCCGCGCGTGCGGGCGATCGGCGAGACCGGGCTCGACTTCTTCCGCACGGGCGAGGACGGCCTTCCGGCGCAGTTCGAGAGCTTCGAGGCGCACATCGCGCTCGCGAAGAAGCACGACGTGGCGATGCAGATCCACGATCGCGACGCGCACGAAGCGGTGCTCGAGACGCTCGAGCGGGTCGGTGCGCCCGAGCGAACGGTGTTCCACTGCTTCTCGGGTGACGCCGAGATGGCCCGGATCGCGGCCGAGCGCGGCTACTGGCTGAGCTTCGCCGGCAACGTCACGTTCAAGAACGCCCAGAACCTCCGCGACGCGCTCGCGGTGACGCCGCGCGAGCGCATCCTCGTCGAGACCGACGCTCCCTTCCTCACCCCGACCCCGCACCGCGGGCGGCCGAACGCGCCGTACCTGATCCCGGTGACGCTCCGCTTCCTGGCGGCCGAACTCGGGGTCGACGTCGACGAGCTGGCCGCGCAGGTCGCCGCCAACACGCTCGAGGTCTACGGATCGTTCTGAGCGCGCGCTAGCGGGTGGTCGAGCCGCGGACGAGCTCCCACGGCAGATCGACGACGTCGGGCGAGCCGGCGCCGCGCACCGTGCTCATCGCCTCGAACATGGCCGCCGGTGCGAGCTCGGGATGCACGCACACGTGTGTGACCCCCAGGCGCGCGTTGACCGCGCAGTCGGTCGTGCACAGCGCGACGAACTGCATGTCGCGGGGGATGACGAAGTCCATCTCTTCAAGCTGCAGGTAGATCGCCGGGCCTTCCTCGGCGAACGAGAAGATCGCGTCGGCGCCCGCGTCGCGCAGCTCGCCGACCCGACGCGGCAGTGCGCCGTGCTCCGCGTCGACGTACGCGACCAGGGGGTCGCGCCCCCGCACCGTCGTCCACGCGCGGTACGCCGTCTCGCCGATCTCGTCGCGCGGCGACCCGGCGTCGTCGACGAGGAACCCGATGCGTCGGGCGCCGGCCGATTCGAGCAGGCCCAGGGCCGCCCGGACGGCCTCGTCGTACCCGGTGCGGACGGTGATGGACAGCTCGGTGTCGACGTAGAGGTCGTTGGTGGCGACGGGGATGCCGCGCGCCACGGCCTCGCGCAGCAGCAGGTCGTCGGCCGCGACCTCCGCGAAGTAGACGACGTCGATCTGCGCGCCCCGCAGCAGGTCGGGGCGGGAGGCCGGGAGCATCGTGACGGTGAAGCCCTGGTCGGCCGCGGCGCTCACGAGGGCGCCGATGTGGCGGCTGCGGTGCAGGGCGCTCCGCCGGGACAGGTCGAGCTCGGCGCCTTCGGGCACGACGAAGCCCACCGACATGGTGCGGCCGCTGCGCAGGGCGGCGGCGTACTTGTTGGGCTGGTAGCCCAGCTCCGCGGCGATGGCCTTGATGCGCTCGCGCGTCTCGGGGCGGAGGCTGCCCCGATCGTTGAGGGCCTGGCTGATGGCGGCCGTCGAGACTCCCGCGCGCAGCGCGATGTCTTTCAGGGTCACCTGCCGGCTCATGACGGGGAGACCTCCGCGCGGTCTGCGGCGGGGGCGTGCTCGGTGGGGACGGCCGGGCCGCTCGACGCGGGCGGCACCGGGAAGACCGTGCCGACGGCATCGGACCACGCCGCTCCCGACCCCGACGAGGCGAGCGTGTGCCCCTGGGCGATGAGGCGGTGCAGGAGCACGCCCGAGAAGTGCCGCAGCGCGGCCTCGACCTGCGGCGACTCGCCGCGCAGGCGGGCGCGCTCGAGCTCGTCGTCGAGGATGCCCGTGATGTAGCCGCGCATCGCGACGACCGCCGGTGCGACCTCGTGGACCCGGCGGGCGGCGGCATGGCGGGCCGCGGCCCCCGCCACGATCTCTCGAGCCTCGCCCAGGGTCGCGAACTCGTCGATCGGTGCGTGCACGCGAATCGTCTCGAGATCGAGCAGCTCGATGTCGGGCACGTCGCGCAGCGCGGGATCGACGTTGCGGGGGAGGCCCAGGTCGATGATGAGCTGCGTCTTCTCGGCGCCGGCGCGGCGGCGGGCGTGCTCTGCGGCCGTGAGGGCGAACGTGTCGGTCGTGGTCGTGCACGTGATGATCACATCGGCGCTCGCGGCCTCGTCGGCGTAGTGCTCGGCATCGACGGCCACGAGATGCTCGCGCTGCGCGAAGCGACTGCGTCCCGAGCGGGAGTGCACGCGTACGTCGGTCGCGCCCTTGTCCCGGAGGGCCGCGAGCGAGGCGGCGGCGTAGCGACCGGTGCCCACGAGGAGCACGCGCGCCGTCGACCAGTCCGCGACGCGGGAGGAGGCGAGCTCGAGCGCGAGGCGGACGAGCGAGCGGCCCGACTCGCCGATGCGGGTGCTGTTCTTGACGGCGCGGGAGGTCTCGGTGGCGCGCTGGAAGAGGTGCTCGAGCGGCGCGGTCGTGAGTCCGCCGCGGCGCGCGTCGTCGAGGGCGCGCCGGACCTGGCCGGCGATCTCGTCCTCGCCGACCGCGACGGAGTCGAGTCCGGAGGCGACCGAGAAGAGGTGATGGGCGACCTTGTTCCCGTGCGCGAAGTCGACCGTCTCGCGGACGGTTCGGTAGGGCAGTTCGCTGAGCTTCGCGATTTCTTCCATGGCCGCGTCCATGGCGGGGATCGTCGAGGGGAAGTCGGCGTCGTCGCGCAGGTCGAAGTACGCCTCGAAGCGGTTGCAGGTCGCCAGCACGACGGCGCCCTGGATGGCGTCGTGGGCCTCTGTCAACCGGGTGCCGACTTCGTCTCCGATGACGGAGAGCCGCTCGAGCGAGGCGAGCGGTGTAGAGCGCTGATGCGCGGTGAGAGCGACGAGCACGTGCGGAAGAACCCCCTGGAATCGTGACTAGTATATCGATTAACTCATTCGAGGAGATCATCATTCCGGCATCCGCCCACCCTCTCGTCTCGCACGCCACCGGCTCGAGCCGCCTCGTGCGCACCCTGCTCGGCGAACGCGTCGACACGACCCCCGTCTGGTTCATGCGCCAGGCCGGCAGATCGCTGCCGGAGTACCGTGCGCTGCGGTCGCAGGGGAGCATGCTCGATGCGTGTCTGACCCCCGAGCTCGCGAGCGAGATCACGCTGCAGCCGGTCCGGCGGCACGGCGTCGACGCGGCCATCTTCTTCAGCGACATCATCGTGCCGCTCGCGATCCTCGGCATCGAGGTCGAGATCGCGCCCGGCCGGGGCCCGGTCTTCGCGCACCCGCTGCGCACCGCGGCCGACATCGCCCGCGCCGTCGAGATCGACCCCGCTCTCGTGCGCGAGCGCGGCGAGGCGATCACGCGCGCCGTGGAGCTGACCACCGGCATGCTCGCCGAGGAGTCCGAGGAGCGCGGCGAGCCCCTGCCGCTCATCGGCTTCGCGGGAGCCCCGTTCACGCTCGCCGCCTACCTCGTCGAGGGGGGACCCTCCAAGGACCACCTCGCGGCGCGCCGCCTGATCCACGAGGACCCCGCGGCCTGGCGCGCGCTGACCGACTGGCTGGCGCAGGTCACGGGCGAGTTCCTCGCGCTGCAGGTCGACGCCGGCGCGAGCGCGGCGCAGCTCTTCGATTCATGGGCCGGCGGTCTCCCGCCCGAGGACTACCGCGCCGCCGCCTTGCCCGCCTCCGCGGCGTCGTTCGAAGCCGTGCGCGCTCTGCCGGTGCCCGCCGGCGCGGGCATCGACCACATCCCGCTTGTGCACTTCGGCGTGGGAACGGGCGAGATCCTCGTCGACATGGCCTCGATCGGCATCGACGCGCTCGGTGTGGACTACCGCGTCCCGCTCGACGAGGCCGCCCGCCGGGTCGGATCGCATCTGACGCTCCAGGGCAACCTCGACCCCGCGCTGCTGTTCGCGCCCGCCGAGGTCCGCGACGCCGCGATCGGACGCATCCTCGAGGCCGGGCGCGCGGCGCGCGCCCACGTGTTCAACCTCGGTCACGGCGTGCCCATGGAGGCCGACCCCGACGCGATCGGGTCGGTCGTGCGCACGGTGCACGCCTGGCGGGCGAAATGACCGTCGACACCGATCTCGTCGTCGTCGGCGGCGGCATCGCCGGTCTCGTCGTGGCGCTCGAGGCGGCGACGGCCGGCGCGCGGGTCGTCGTGCTCGAGTCGGACGACCAGCCCGGGGGGATGCTGCGCCGAGGGCGCATCGCCGGTGTCGACGTCGACCTGGGTGCCGAGTCGTTCGCCCGGCGCACCGACGCGGTCCCGCGTCTCATCTCCGACTTCTCGCTGCCCCTCGAGGTCGTGACCCCGCAGTCGGGGCCCGCGCACCTGGTCTCGCAGCGCGGTGGTCTGCCGGGGATGTGGAGCCGACTCCCGCTGCCGAGGCGCACCGTCATCGGCATCCCCGCCGACCCGCTCGCGGCCGACGTGGTGGCCATCGTCGGCGAACGGGCGGCCCGTCGCGCCGCCGCCGAGGACCGCAGCACCCCGATCGACCCGACCGCTTCGCTCGCCGACGTCGTCGAGGAGCGTCTGGGGGCGGGGCTCGTCCGAGACCTGGTCGACCCGCTCTGCCGGAGCATCTACTCGCAGCCGGCCGCCGCCGTGCCGCTGCCGCGCCTGCACCCGAAGATGTGGTCGGCGTTCGAGCGCACCGGATCGCTGCTCGAGGCTGCCGCCGAGGTCGCCCCGCACGCGCCGGGCGGCACCGCGGTGGGCGGCATCGCCGGCGGCATGTGGCGACTCGCCGACGCCGTGGCGTCGCTCGCGGCGCAGCGAGGCGCGGTGATCCGCACCGCCGTGGTCGTCGATGCGCTCGCGTCCGCGGCCGGAGGCGTCGAGGTCCGCACGTCCGGCGGCGAGACCGTCCGCGCCGCTCAGGCCGTCGTGGCGACCGGTCCCCGGGGGGCCGCCCGCCTCCTCGGGGCCGGTGTCGCCGAGATCGACGGCGCAGCCTCCGCTCCCATCGAGCCCGCCGTCCGCCTGCTGACGGCCGCGGTGACGTCGACGGAACTCGACGCCGATCCCGTCGGCTCGGGCGTCATCGTCTCGCCCGATGCGCGCACGGCAGCGAAAGCGCTCACGCACATCGACGCGAAGTGGGCGTGGGCGCGCGCGTCGCTCGCGGCCGGCACCCACCTCGTGCGGCTGTCCGCGCGCTCGGACGACGCCGCGGGTCTCGACTCCGCCGCGGCGATCGCCCGCGAGATCTCCCACCTCACGGGCGCTCGCGTCGAGCGCGGTGACATCGGCGAGATCATCACCACCCGCTGGCGCGACGCCGTCGTCCCCGCCGAATCCGACGCCTGGACCGCGACCGTCATGGATGCCGCGGCCCGTGGCATCCATCTCACGGGTGCCGTCGCCGCCGGGACGGGACTGGCCTCGGTCATCCCGCACGCCCGGGCCCTCGCTCATCAGCTCGTCGCCGCATCCTCCCCACGAAAGGAGCCCTCATGACCGAACAGATCCCGCTCGGCTACACCCTCTTCGCTATCCTCGCCGGCCCTCGACCGCGTCCGCAGGCTCTCACCGAGGCCGACATCGCCGAGCTCGAGCGCGTCGTCGACGGCCTGCCGGGCGCCGGTGTCACCGTGCGCGGCCTCTACGACGTGACGGGGATGCGGGGCGCCGCCGACCTCATGGTCTGGCTGCACTCGGCGCCCGGGTCCGATGACGACCCCGCCGCGCTGCAGCGGGCGCTGCGCGAGCTCCGTCGCACCCCGGCGCTGGCGCCCTTCGACCTCGAGTGGAGCGCGATGGGCGTGCACCGCGAGGCCGAGTTCAACAAGCGTCACGTCCCCGGCTACCTCCGCGGCGAGCACGCACGCGAGTGGCTGTGCCTGTACCCGTTCGTGCGCAGCTACGAGTGGTACCTCCTGCCCGAGGAGGAGCGCTCGGCGATGCTCGCCCAGCACGGCCGGCGCGGCGCGCAGTTCACCGACGTCATCGCCAACACCGTGTCGACGTTCGCCCTGAGCGACTACGAGTGGCTGCTGCCGCTCGAGAGCGACGAGCTCATCAGCCTCGTCGACCTCATGCGCGACCTGCGCGCGACCGACGCGCGGCGCCACGTGCGCGAGGAGGTCCCGTTCTACACCGGCCGCCGCGTCGCGGTCGCCGAGCTGGCGGAGGTCCTGTCCTGATGAGCGCGAGCGAGTTCCGACCCAAGCCCCCGCGCGCCGAGAGCGCGCCCGCCTGCGCGCCGGGCTGCGCCGTCCCCGCCGCGAGCCCCGCCGCCTGCGGCGGTGCGCCGCACGTCAGCGAGCCCACGACCTACGACGCCCTGCTGCTGCTCGGCTTCGGCGGTCCCGAGGGTCAGGACGACGTCCTGCCGTTCCTGCGCAACGTCACGGCGGGCCGCGGCATCCCCGACGAGCGCCTCGAGGAGGTCGCCCATCACTACCGTCACTTCGGCGGCGTCTCGCCCATCAACCAGCACAACCGCGAGCTGAAGGCCGCGCTCGAGGCCGAGATCGCCGGGCGCGGGCTCGATCTGCCGGTCTACTGGGGCAACCGCAACTGGATGCCGTACGTCGACGACGCGCTGCGCGCGCTGCACGCCGACGGACACCGACGGGTCATCGCGATCGCGACGAGCGCCTACAGCTCGTACTCGTCGTGCCGTCAGTACCGCGAAGACCTCGCCGACGCGATGGCGGCGACGGGGCTCGGCGACGAGGTGCAGATCGACAAGGTGCGCCAGTTCTTCGACCACCCCGGGTTCGTGGCGCCGTTCGTCGAGGGCATCCGCGACGGGCTCGCGCAGGTCGCCGAGCGCGGCATCGCCCCCGAGGACATCGAGATCCTCTTCTCGACCCACTCGATCCCCGACTCCGACGCCGACCGGTCGGGTCCGCCCGAGCGCGGCTTCGGTCCCGGCGGTGCATACGTCGCGCAGCACACCGCGGTCGCCGAGGCGATCGTCGCGGAGCTCGGCACGACGAGCCCGTGGCAGCTGGTCTTCCAGAGCCGCTCGGGCCCGCCGTCCGTGCCGTGGCTCGAGCCCGACATCAACGACGCGATCGCCGAGCTGCCCGCCGCCGGCCGCAGGGCCGTGCTCATCGTGCCGCTCGGGTTCGTCAGCGACCACATGGAGGTTCTCTGGGACCTCGACACCGAGGCGATGGAGACGGCCGAGGAGCACGGGCTGTTCGCCGTCCGAACCGCGTCGCCCAGCACGCACCCGGCCTACGTCTCCGGGCTCGTCGACCTCGTCGAGGAGCGTGTGAACGCCACGCCCGTCGAGGATCGCCCCGCGGTGACCCCGCTCGGGCCCTGGTACGACGTGTGCCGCCCCGGATGCTGTGAGAACAAGCGTCTCGGCTTCCAGCCGGCGCTCGCGGGGGTGGCGCCGTGACCGACGCCCCGGCGTTGCGACTCGGAACCCGCGCGAGCCTGCTCGCGACCACGCAGTCCCGGCACGTCGCCGACGCGATCACCGCGGCGACGGGAACGCCGGTCGAGCTCGTGGAGATCACGACGGACGGCGACGTGCTGACCGGCTCACTCGCGCAGATGGGTGGGACGGGGGTGTTCGCGACGGCGCTGCGGGAGGCGCTGTTGCGGGGCGAGTGCGACCTCGTGGTGCACTCCATGAAAGATCTACCGACCGCGCCCTACCCGGGGCTCGAGATCGCGGCCGTCCCTCCTCGCGCGCCGCAACGCGACGTGCTGTGCGGGCCCGAGGCCACGACCAGTCTCGACGCGC
This sequence comes from Microbacterium arborescens, assembly GCA_036946435.1. Taxonomy (GTDB): domain Bacteria; phylum Actinomycetota; class Actinomycetes; order Actinomycetales; family Microbacteriaceae; genus Microbacterium; species Microbacterium arborescens_A. The sequence continues at coordinate 9,204 of JAQIJE010000034.1, forward strand.
TGCCGAGCGGCGCGGTCGTGGGCACCGGCTCGCCCCGCCGTGTCGCGCAGGTGCTGCGCCGACGTCCCGACCTGCGGGTGCGCGACATCCGCGGCAACATCGACACGCGGCTGCGCAAGATGCGCGGCGGCGAGTACGACGCGATCGTGCTGGCCGAGGCGGGCCTGCGCCGCATCGAGCGCGACGGCGCGATCGGCGAGGTCTTCGCCCTCGACGCGTGGCCGACGTCGGCGGGGCAGGGCGCCCTGGCGGTCGAGACGCGCTCGGGCGACCTCGACGGTGCCATCGGACGCGCCGTCGCCGTCATCGACGACGCACCGTCGTCGTCGCGGGCGCTGCTCGAGCGCGCCGTGCTGCGCCGTCTCGAGGCGGGGTGCGCCGCCCCCGTCGGCATCTCGGTCAGCGAGACCGGCACCGGCGTCGTCTTCGTCGCCGAGGTCTACGCGCCGGGTGGGGAGCGCACGGTCCGCGCGGAGCGCACGCTGGACGCCGCGGTGACGACCTCCGCGACCCGCGAGGAGCTGGCGGCCGACGTCGTCGCGGAGCTGCTGGACGGCGGTGCCGCGGACATCGCCGATCTGCCGGGGTCGAGCCGATGACCGGCGGACTGCGCGGACACCGCGTGCTCATCCCGCGCGGCGGCGCCTGGGGCGAGCGCGTGCGCGACGAGCTCACCCGACGCGGGGCGACCGGCGTGATCGCCCCGCTCATCGAGTCGCGGCCGCCGCGCGACACCGACGCGCGCGACGCCGCCTTCGCCCGCCTGGCCGCGGGCGACTACGCGTGGGTGTTCATCACGAGCGCGGCGACCGTCGAACAGCTCGTCGCGCAGGGCGTGTCGATCCCGATCGGCACGCGCATCGCCGCCGTGGGCCGCCCGACGGCCCGAGCGGTCGCCGACGCCGGCTTCGAGGTCGAGTTCGTTCCGGTCGGCACCTCGTCGGCGACGAACATGATCGCCCAGTGGTGCGCCGGACGCTCGCCGCGCTCGACGGGCCGGTGCCTCGTGCTGCGCTCCGATCTCGCGATGGCGGTCATCAGCGACGAGCTCGAGCTGCAGGGCTACGACGTCGACGTGTGCATCTCGTACCGCACCGTCGGCGTCGACCTCGACCCCGTCGTAGCGGCCGACGTCCGCACCGGCGCGATCGACACGGTGCTGCTGACCTCGCTCAGCGTCGGGCGCGAACTGCGCCGTCAGGTCGGCATCCCCGGTCCCGAGGTGTTCATCGCCTCGATCGGTCCCGGCACCACGCGCGACGCCGAGAAGCTCGGCTACACCGTGCACCACACCGCACATTCGCAGAGCGTCGACGCCCTCCTCGCAGAGCTCGACGCGCGACCCGCACCGGAGGACTCCCCATGAGCAGCTTTCCCGAGCGGCGCCTGCGCCGCACCCGCCGCACCCCGGCGATGCGCCGTCTGTCGACCGAGCACCACCTCGCCGCCGCCCAGCTCGTGTTGCCCGTGTTCGTGAAGGAGGGCATCGACGAGCCGCAGCCCATCGCGAGCATGCCCGGCGTCATGCAGCATCCGCTCGAGGGGATCGCCGCCGTCGTGACGGATGCCGCCGATGCCGGCGTCGGAGGCATCATGCTCTTCGGCGTGCCCGCCGTCCGCGACGCGGAGGGCTCGGGCGCCGTGTCGGACGAGGGCATCCTCAATCGGGCCATCCGCGTCGCCCGCGACGCGGCTCAGGACCGCATCACGGTGCAGGCCGACCTGTGCCTCGACGAGTTCACCGACCACGGACACTGCGGGCTGCTCGCCGCCGACGGCTCGGTCGACAACGATGCGACCCTCGAGGTCTATGCGCGGATGGCGCTCGCGCAGGCGCGCGCGGGGGCCGAGATCCTGGGGCTGTCGGGCATGATGGACGGCCAGGTCGGAGTCATCCGCGCCGCGCTCGACGAGGCGGGGCACACGGACGTCGCGATCCTGGCGTACTCGGCCAAATACGCCTCGGCGTTCTACGGCCCCTTCCGCGACGCGGTCGAGTCGACGCTGCAGGGCGATCGGCGCACCTACCAGCTCGACCCCGCGAACGGCCGCGAGGGCGTCGCCGAGGCGCTGCAGGATGTCGCCGAGGGCGCCGACTACGTCATGGTCAAGCCCGCCGGGCCCTACCTCGACGTGCTCGCGGACGTCGCGGACGCCGCCGCCGTGCCGGTGTGGGCGTATCAGGTGTCGGGGGAGTACGCGATGATCGAGCTGGCCGCCCGTGCCGGGGCGATCGACCGCGAGCGGGCCATCGGAGAGTCGCTGCTCGGCATCCGCCGGGCGGGCGCCGACGTCATCCTCACCTATTGGGCGCGCGAGGTCGCCGACTGGATCCGCGCCGGAAAGGACCTCGCATGACCCGCAACGACGACCTGTTCGAGCGTGCCCGCGCCGTGATCCCCGGGGGTGTGAACTCGCCGGTCCGCGCGTTCGGCTCCGTCGGCGGGACACCCCGGTTCTTCGTCTCGGCCGCCGGCGCCCACGTCACCGACGCGGAGGGCCGCGATTACGTCGATCTCGTCGCGAGCTGGGGGCCGGCTCTCGTCGGCCACGCGCATCCCGAGGTCATCGCCGCCGTCGTGGAGGCCGCCGGGCGCGGCCTGTCGTTCGGCGCATCAACGCCTGCCGAGACCGAGCTCGCCGAGGAGATCCGCCGGCGCGTCCCGATCGCCGAGAAGATCCGCCTCGTCTCGACCGGCACCGAGGCCACGATGACCGCGATCCGCCTCGCCCGCGGCGCGACCGGACGCGACCTGCTCGTGAAGTTCTCGGGTCACTACCACGGGCACTCCGACGGGCTGCTCGCGCAGGCGGGCTCGGGCCTCGCGACGCTCGCGCTGCCGGGTTCGGCCGGAGTCCCCGCCGCGATCGCGGCGCAGACCCTCGTCGTGCCCTACAACGACGAGGCGGCGCTCGAGGCGGTCTTCGCCGAGCACGGCGAGAACATCGCCGCCGTCATCACCGAGGCCGCCGGCGCCAACATGGGCGTCGTCCCCCCGGCGCCGGGCTTCACGACGTTCCTGCGCGAGCTGACCTCCCGCCACGGCGCGCTCCTGATCTCCGACGAGGTGCTCACCGGCTTCCGCTCCGGCGCCTCGGGCTACTGGGGCGTCCTGCGCGAGGCGGGGGAGGATGTCGCCCCCGACCTGCTGACCTTCGGCAAGGTCGTCGGCGGCGGGCTGCCCGTCGCGGCGATCGCGGGACGCGCCGACGTCATGGACCTGCTCGCGCCGCTCGGCCCCGTCTACCAGGCCGGCACCCTGTCGGGGAACCCGGTCGCCGTGGCGGCGGGCCTCGCGACCCTGCGTCTGGCCGACGCCGACGTCTACTCCCGCATCGGGGATGCCGCCGACACCGTGTCGACGGCGGCGTCGCGGGCGCTCGACGAGGCCGGCGTCCCGCACGCGGTGCAGCGAGCCGGCACGCTCTTCAGCGTCTTCTTCGGCGAGACCGTGGCGGGGGGAGTCCCCGACTACGAGACGGCGACGACGCAGGACAGCGCAGCCTACGCCGCGTTCTTCCACGCGATGCTCGACGCGGGGGTCTCGCTGCCCCCGTCGGCGTTCGAGGCCTGGTTCCTCACCGCCGCGCACGACGAGGCCGCGCTCGACCGCATCCTCGGGGCGCTGCCGGCCGCGGCGCGCGCGGCGGCCGGGGCGTCCTGACCTGCCCCATCCCGCTCCGCCTCGTCGCGCTCCGTCTCGTCCCGCTCCGTCTCGTCCCGCTCCGTCGTCGTCGCGAGCGGGGCGCGGCCGCGTGCGGCGGGCCGGAGACGATGCCCCAACTAGGCTGGTCCTCATGCCTGTGACCCTGCTCGGTGCCGCCGAGATCCGCGCCCTCGCGGCCGAGCTCGACGTGACGCCGACCAAGAAGCTCGGGCAGAACTTCGTCGTCGACACCAACACCGTCCGCAAGATCGTGCACGCCGCACGCGTGCAGCCGGGCGAGCGCGTCGTCGAGATCGGGCCCGGGCTGGGATCTCTCACCCTGGCGATCCTCGAGGCCGGAGCCCGGGTCACGGCGGTCGAGATCGACCACCGGCTCGCGGCGCACCTGCCCACGACGGCCGCCGCCCACGGCGTGCCCGACGGGGACCTGACCGTCGTCGACGCCGACGCGCTGCGCGTGACGGAGCTGCCGGGCGAGCCGACGGTGCTGGTCGCGAACCTGCCGTACAACGTCAGCGTGCCGGTCCTCCTGCACTTCCTCGAGACGTTCCCCTACCTGCAGCGCGGCGTCGTGATGGTGCAGGCCGAGGTGGCGGAGCGGCTCGCGGCGGCGCCGGGGTCGAAGATCTACGGGTCGCCGAGTGTGAAAGCGGCCTGGTACGGCTCCTGGCGCCTCGCGGGAACCGTCTCGAGACAGGTCTTCTGGCCCGTTCCGAACGTCGACAGCCTCCTCGTCGCGTTCGAGCGTTGCGCCGACGAGCGCGGCGACGACGACCTGCGTCGCCGCACCTTCCAGATCGTCGATGCCGCCTTCGGGCAGCGCCGCAAGATGTTGCGCCAGGCCGTCGCCCCGCTGTTCGGCGGCGCGGCGGCGACGGCGTCGGCGGCGCTCGAGGCGGCCGGCATCGACCCGACGCTGCGCGGCGAGCAGCTCACGGTCGACGACTTCGTGCGCCTCGCGGCATCCGTTCACTGAACCGTCATCAGCGCGTCATCGGGTTCCCCCGAAACATGCCGGTAACATTTCGGGCGAGCCGTGAGCGCCGCGGCGAGCATCACCCGACCCGGAAGAGACGATGCGAACCGCCGAGTACCCGGCACCCGAAAGGGTGCTGCTGCACCTGAGCGACACCCACCTGCGAGCCGAGGGCTCCCAGCTCTTCGACCGCGTCGATGCGGCTGCGCACCTGCGCCGGGCCCTCGACGCGATCGAGGCCGCGTCCCTGCGTCCCGACGGCATCGTCTTCACCGGCGACCTGGTCGATCTCGGTGAGCACGACGCCTACGCCGAGCTGCGCGACCTCGTCGAGCCCTTCGCCGAGCGGCTCGGCACGCGCGTGTTCTGGGTCATGGGCAACCACGACGACCGGGCCGGCTTCCGCGAGACCCTGTGGCGCGAGCCCGCCAGCGACGCCGCGGCCGACCGGGTGGACGAGATCGACGGGCTGCGCCTCATCACGCTCGACACGAGCGTGCCGGGCGCGCACCACGGCGAGGTGCGTCCCGACCAGCTCGCCTGGCTCGCCGACGTCCTCGCGACCCCCGCGCCGCTCGGCACGATCCTGGCGATGCACCACCCGCCGGTGCCGAGCGTCCTACCCCTCGCCGCGAGCGTCGAGCTGCGCGATCAGCGCTCACTCGCGCGGGTCCTCGCCGGGTCCGACGTGCGCGCGATCATCGCCGGGCACCTGCACTACTCCACGTTCGCGACCTTCGCCGGCATCCCGGTGTCGGTGGCGTCGTCCACCTGTTACGCGCAGGACCTCACGGTGCCCGTGGGCGGCACGCGTCCGCAGGACGGCGCGCAGTCGTTCAACTTCGTGCACGTCTACGACGAGACGGTGGTCCACTCGGTCGTGCCCGTCGACGTGCCGGTCACGCTCGAGTACACCGACGCCGGCGAGGCTCAGCGCCTGCTCGCCGAGGCGGGTGTCGGGCCGGTCAGTGCTTCGCGCCGGAGCGCGCCGCCGACACGTCCCGTGCCCGTCCTTCGCTGACCGCGGGGATCTCCCACGGCGCGCGGAGCGGGAACATCCGCTCCAGCACGTCGCGCAGGGAGGCGACCCGGATCTCTTCGGGCACCTCGGTCTCGCCGCCGTCGTTGAGGCAGAACATGTCGATGTCGCGGCGCTTCGCGAGGCGCTCCATGCCCGCGAGCGAGCGCGCGAGAGTGGTCTGGACGTACCGCGTGCGCGGCGTCGAGGTGGGCAGGGCCCGACCCGTGAACATCGCGTAGTAGTGGTACAGCGAGTTGGTCACCGAGATGTCGGTGGCGGCGCGGAAACGCGACCCGGCCGTCCGGCGGAAGTCGTCGGCGAAGGTCTCCTCGAGCTCGGCCATGACGCTGCGGCGCAGGGGCGTCGCGCAGTGCTCGAGGTCGCGGACGATGACGCGGCCGAACCGCTCCTCGAGCAGCGCGCGGTTCACGCGCAGACCGTTGTCGTGGCCCGAACGCTCGACCCGCGCGGCGCCCGCACCGATGCGCACGTCGCACTCGACGAACGACGAGACGCCGCCCGGCGAGAAGAAGAGCTCGGGGTGCACCGGTCGTCCGAAGAACATGTCGTCGTTCGAGTAGAGGAAGTGCTCGGCGAGCCCCTCGATGCGGTGCAGCTGAGCCTCCACCGCGTGCGAGTTGTGCGTGGGGAGCGTCGAGGGATCGGCGAAGAACTCCTCGCTGCGCACGATCGTCACCTTCGGGTGCTCGGCGAGCCACGCGGGGGCGGGGGAGTCTGTGGCGATGAAGATCCGGCGCACCCACGGCGCGTACATGTGGACGCTGCGCAGCGCGTAGCGGAGCTCGTCGACGTGGCGGTAGCGGGCGGGGCCGTCGTCCCCCTCGCCCACGACGTACTGCGACAGCTGTGCGGCACGCTGACGCTGGAAGTCGGTGGCCGAGCCGTCGACCCACGAGAAGACCATGTCGATGTCGTGGGTGACCTCGCGCGGATGCGGGTCGAGCATCCCCGCCACCGTCGCCCATTCGCGGTCGTACCGCGTGGCCGAGACGACCCGCACGTCCTGGGCGGGGGTGACCCGGCGCATCAGGGCGTTCGCCTGCGGGGTCTCGACGCTCGTGTCGGTGAACCGCCAGAACTCGAGCCGGAGACCGTACTCGTGGTCGTATCGTCGCCCGCCGCCGACGCTCACGCGCGGTCGGTACACCCGCACGGCGTGCGGTGCCGCGCTGGGCAGGACCCCATCGGAGGCGAAGACGGGTGCGACGCCCTTGGCCTTGAGATACAGGGGCTCGTCCCGGGCGATTCCCGCGAGCACCGCGGCGACCGCGTCGGCCTCGGCGAGGTCGACCGCGATGGCGGGCGTGTGCAGATCGTGACGGATCAGCAGGACGCGGATGCCGGCGGCCTGGAGCGCGTCCGCGACGAGCAGCAGGTCGGCGGTCCGCGCCGCCTCGGGCGTCGCGTCGTCGTGGACGAGGCGCAGCACGCCCTCGTCGAGCACGACGTCGTCGCGGCGGGCGGGCAGGTCGATCCAGGGGTTCTCGCGTCGGGGCAGAGCAGAAAGGGCCAGGGGTTCCTCCTCGGGGGAATCGTTCGGTAGGCAGACTAGACATTCTCCGTTACATCGGTGTTTCGACCGTCCTCGCCGGTCTCGACCTCGAGAAGGGGATGCGGACGACGAACCGGAGAGTGCGCCTCACTCCCCACAACGCGGATGGCGGCCGTCTTCTTCCCGGCTGTCGGGATCGCCGGGCGCGTCGTCGTCGGACGATCGGATCGATAGGCTCGTGTCGTGACCGCCTCGCCCCGCTTCCCCGCCGCGCGCGGCGGAGACCTCCACCGCCCCTACACCGCCGCCGCCGATCGCTACAGCGCCACGGCGTACCGCCAGGTCGGGGCGTCGGGCCTCTACCTGCCGCCCATCTCGCTGGGTCTGTGGTGGAACTTCGGCGACAACATCCCCTTCGACCGGCAGCGCGAAGTGCTGCGTCACGCGTTCGACCGCGGCATCACGCACTTCGATCTCGCGAACAACTACGGCCCGCCGTACGGATCGGCCGAGACGAACTTCGGCCGGATGATGCGCGAGGACTTCGCGCCCTATCGCGACGAGCTGACCATCTCGTCGAAGGCCGGGTACGACATGTGGGACGGCCCCTACGGCAACCTCGGGTCCCGCAAGTACCTCATCGCCAGCGCAGAGCAGTCGCTGCAGCGCATGAGCATCGACTACGTCGACATCTTCTACTCGCACCGCGAAGACGACACGACGCCGATCGAGGAGACGATCGGGGCGCTCGACACTCTCGTGCGCCAGGGCAAGGCCCTCTACGTCGGCATCTCGTCGTACTCGGCCGAGAACTCCGCGCGGGCCGCGGCCGTGGCCCGCGAGCTCGGGACGCCGTTGGTCATCCACCAGCCGTCGTACTCGATCCTCAACCGCTGGATCGAGGGCGGCCTCACCGAGCAGCTCCGCGCCGACGGCATGGGCGCGATCGGCTTCATGCCGCTGCAGCAGGGGCTGCTGACGGGGCGCTACCTCGACGACGGCACCTCGGGGCGTTCGATGCAGCGCTTCTCGTTGCCCGAGGACGGTCGGCTTTCGGAATCGGCGCTCGACGGCCTGCGGGCGCTGGCGGACATCGCCCGTGAGCGCGGCCAGAGTCTCGCGCAGCTGGCCATCCGCTGGACGCTGCGCGACGCCGTGGTGGCATCGGCGCTCATCGGAGCCTCGCGTACCGCACAGCTCGACGAGAACCTCGCCGCGCTCGACGCCCCCGACTTCGACGACGACGAGCTGCGCCGTATCGACGAGATCGCCGCCGGCATCGGCGAGCTGTGGACCGGGCCGGACGGCGCATGAACCCCGACGCCGCACCCGACCGCGTACGCGTGCGGGCACCCGGCAAGATCAACCTGTTCCTCGAGGTCGGCGAGGTGCAGCCGGACGGCTATCACGACGTCGCGTCGGTGTACCAGGCGGTGTCGCTGTTCGAGGATCTCGTCGCCACGCCCGATGACGACTTCTCCGTGCGCGTGGTGGACGAGCGCGGCGTCCCGGTCGCCGGGGTCCCGACCGATGGTCGGAACCTGGCGCTGCGCGCCGCCCGGCTGGTCGCGCGCGAGGTCGGCTACCTCGGCGGGGTGCGCATCGAGATCCGCAAGGCCGTCCCGGTCGCGGGAGGGATGGGGGGCGGGTCGGCGGATGCCGCGGCCGCTCTGGTCGCCTGCGACGCCCTCTGGGGCGCCGGCCTGACATCGGCGGCACTGCAGGAGCTCGCGGCGCGTCTGGGGGCCGACGTGCCGTTCTCCCTCCTGGGCGGGAGCGCTGTCGGCACGGGCCGCGGCGATCGCCTCAGCCCCGCGCTCGCCCGGGCGCGCTTCGACTGGGTGATCGTCACCGACGACGGTGGCCTGTCGACGCCCGCCGTATACGGCGAGCTCGACCGTCTGCGCGACCGCAACCGGCCCGACATCTCGCCCGAGCGCACCGTCCCCGAGGTCGATCCCGTGATCCTCCAGGCCCTGCGCTCCGGATCGCCCGACCTGCTCGCCGGCGCGCTGCGCAACGATCTGCAGGACGCAGCCTGCGCGCTGCGGCCGGACCTCTCCGATCTCCTGGTTCTCGGCGCCGACGCCGGGGCCGTGGCCGGGATCGTCTCGGGTTCCGGCCCGACCGTCGCCTTCCTCGCCGCCGGTGCCGACGAGGCGCGGCGACTCGAAGAGGATCTGTCCGCCGCGGGCCGCCGTGCCCGCCACGTCTACGGCCCGGTGACGGGCGCGAAAGTGGTGTCCCGATGAGCTCTCCCGCATCCCTGTGGCAACGACACGACGTCGACGAGGCCTCGCGCACGGCTCTGGCCTCGCGCGGTCTCGAGTACCGCACGGTGGACGCCGCGTCCGACGAGTTCGCCGGCTGGCTGCACGCGGTCTCCCGCGGCTTCCAGGACGGGGAGCGCACACCCGAGCAGGTGACGGCCGGCGCCGCACGAAACACCGGTAAGCGGCTGACGGGCGTGTTCGACCCCTCGGGAGCGATGCCGGCGGTCGCCGTCGGCACGGTCGCCTCCTGGCCCGCCGAGCTGACCGTCCCCGGTGGCGCGGTCGAGGCGTCCGCGATCAGCGCCGTCACCGTCGCGCAGACCCACCGGCGCCGGGGGATCGCCCGGGCGCTGCTCGAGGGAGAGCTGCGGACGAGCGCCGCGGCCGGCGTGCCGATCGCGATGCTGACCGTCACCGAGTCGACGCTCTACGGACGATACGGATTCGGCGCGGCGGCGGATGCCGCGTCCGTGACCATCGACACGCGGCGGGTGCGCTGGACGGGGCCCGCAGCGGTGGCGGGCCGGATCGACTTCGTCGAGCGCGCGGCCGCCCAGGAGGCCGTCGTGATGCTGCACGAGCGACTCCGTCGGCGTACCCCCGGCGACATCTCGCTGCCCGGCGGTCACGTCGACCGGTTCACCGGCACCGCGCCCGACGAGAAGGACGGCGGTGACGTGCGCTGCGTGGTCTACCGCGACGAGTCGGGCGACATCCGCGGCGTCCTGACGTACCGGGTCACGGCGAACGAGCACGTCATCGTGCAGGGCACCGCGAAGGTCGACCTCCTGCTCGCCGAGACCGACGACGCGTACGCCGCGCTCTGGCGCTTCGTGCTCGAGCTCGACCTGGTCTCGCGGGTAGAGGCCGAACTGCTGGGCACCGACGAACCGGTGCTGTGGATGATCGGCGACCGGCGGGCGGCGTCGGTCTCGGTGTACGACCACCAGTACCTGCGCATCCTCGACGTCGTCGCCTCGCTCGAGGCGCGTCGATGGGGCGCGCCGGGCCGGCTGCGGCTGCGGGTGAGCGACCCGCTCGGGATCGCCGCGGGCGACGTCCGCGTCGACATCGACCACACCGGCGCGGCGCGCGTGACGGCGGACGCGGACGGCGAAACCCCCGCGGCCCTCGGCGACGGTGACGAGGTCGAGGTCGAGCTGTCGGTCGTCGAGCTGTCGATGCTCTACCTGGGCGGCGTCTCACCGGTCGCCCTCGCCCGCGCGGGGCGGATCAGGGTGTCGGATGCCGCGGCGTGCGCCGCGATGTTCGCGTCGGCCGTCACGCCCCGCCTGGGGTTCTGGTACTGACGAGGCGCCGCGCCGGGACGGCTCGCCGATAGTCCATTTCGCGGAATGACGCAACACGCGGCCCGGTGTCGGAGCCGGACGCTACCGTGAGAGTCCACAACGGAGGGCGGCGCCATGCGTGCACGACTGGGCGACACGATCATCGCTGAGGCCGACGAGGCAGACCTCGTCCGCATCGAGGGGAACTGGTACTTCCCGCCGCGCAGCATCACGGCCGGGGTGCTCGCCGAGAGCGACACCGCCTACCACTGCCCGTGGAAGGGCGACGCGCAGTACTTCGACGTCGACGGCGACCACGACAAGGCGTGGTCCTACCCCGAGCCCTTCCCGACCGCGATCGAGCGCGTCGGCACCGACTTCTCCGGGTACGTCGCGTTCGACCGCTCGGTCGTGATCGAGAGCTGACCCGTGATCGAGTTCCGCGGCGTCGGCAAGGAGTTCCCCGACGGCACGCGTGCCGTGCAGGACTTCTCGCTCGTCATCCCGTCGCATCAGACCACGGTCTTCGTCGGCTCGTCGGGCTGCGGCAAGACCACCCTCCTGCGCATGATCAACCGGATGGTCGAGCCGAGCTCCGGCACGATCGAGATCGACGGCGAGAGCGTCGCCGACGGTTCACCCGTCCAGTTGCGCCGCCGCATCGGCTACGTGATGCAGAACTCCGGCCTGCTGCCGCACTTCACGGTGGCCGACAACATCGCCACCGTCCCCGTCCTGACGGGTACGAGCCGACGTGACGCGCGCCGTCGCGCCCTCGAGCTCATGGAGACCGTCGGCCTCGACACCAAGATGGCCGACCGATACCCGAGCCAGCTCTCGGGCGGGCAGCAGCAGCGGGTCGGCGTCGCGCGTGGTCTCGCGGCCGATCCCAACATCCTCCTCATGGACGAGCCGTTCGGCGCCGTCGACCCGATCGTGCGTGACGAGCTGCAGCAGGAGCTGCTGCGCCTGCAGCGCGAGCTCGGCAAGACCGTGGTCTTCGTGACGCACGACATCGACGAGGCGTTCCTGCTCGGCGATCAGGTCGTCATCCTGGCCGCCGGGGCACGCAAGCTGCAGGTCGGCTCTCCGAGCGAGATCATCCGCGAACCCGCCGACGACTTCGTCGCGAGCTTCATCGGCGTCGATCGCGGCAAGCGTGCGCTCCGCGTCGAGCGCACCGATCGCGGCGCGGTTCTCGTCGACTCCGAGGGTCGTACGCAGGGAACGCTCGTCGAAGGCCCCCGCGGCGACATCGAGGGCGGCTCCTGACGTGTCGTGGATCTGGTCGAACCTCGACCTCATCTTCTCGCTCGCCCTCGACCACGTCCGGCAGAGCGTCATCGCGATCGTGCTCGGGTTCGTCCTCTCGGTGCCGCTCGGCTGGGTCGCGTGGCGTTACCGCCTGCTCCGCGGCTGGGTGATCACCCTCACCGGTCTGCTCTACACGATCCCCTCGCTGGCGCTGCTGGTGCTGCTCCCGAGCGCGCTCGGCTACGGCATCCGCACCGAGACCAACCTGGTCGTCGGCTTGACGATCTACGCGATCGCGATCCAGACGCGCTCGGTCGCCGACGGCTTCGACTCCGTCGACTCCGGCGTCCGCCAGGCCGCGACGGCGATGGGATACGGCGGGTTCCGCCGCTTCTGGGCCGTCGATCTGCCGCTGTCGGGACCGGTCGTGCTGGCCGGGCTGCGCGTCATGGCCGTCTCGACGGTGTCGCTCGCGACCGTCGGCATCCTCGTCGGGGTCACGAACCTCGGCTACCTCTTCACCAACGGCATCCAGCGCCGGCTCCTCGAAGAGGTGTTCGCCGGCATCGTCGCCGTCGCCGTCATCGCCCTCGTCATCGACGCGCTGCTCGTGCTCCTCGGGCGCCTCGTCATGCCCTGGGCGCAGACCGCCTCGCCGCGTCGCACCCGACGGGCGCGTCGCCGGGTGGAGGCGACCGCATGAACGTCTTCGTCGACGCGATCGCGTGGGTGCTCGATCCCGCGCAGTACTCGGGCAGCAACTCGGTGCCCGCCCTCATCGGCCAGCAGCTGTTCTACACCTTCGTGTCGGTCCTGATCGCTGCGGTCATCGCCGTCCCGATCGGCTGGGCCATCGGTCACACCGGCAAGGGGCGCGAGTTCGCCGTCGCAGTCTCGGGGGCGGCACGAGCCATCCCGTCGTTCGGCCTGCTGATCCTGCTGATCCTGCTCCTCGGGGTGACGCAGAAGGTCGAGGCGGCCTTCATCACCTTCGTCGTCCTGGCCATCCCTGCGCTCCTCGCCGGGGCGTACAGCGGGCTGCAGGCGATCGACCGGCGCACGATCGACGCGGCGCGCGCCGTGGGCATGACCGAATGGCAGATCCTCTGGCGGGTCGAGGTCCCGCTCGGTCTGCCCCTCCTGATCGGCGGCCTGCGCTCGGCCGTGCTGCAGGTCGTCGCCACCGTGACGATCGCCGGTTACACCGACCTCGGTGGACTCGGCTTCCGCATCATCCAGGGCATCGACCTGCGGGCGATCGACCAGGTGCTGGGCGCGGCGCTCATCCTGGCGCTCCTCGCCCTGGCGCTCGACGCGATCTTCGCGCTGCTGCAGCGGATGAGCGTGCCCCGCGGCGTGCGGGCGACCGTCGTCGTGCCCGAACGCCGCCGCCGACCCGTGGCCGCGACGGCGTGAGCCGCCCCTGACGTTCCCGACCCCATCCCGATCACAGCACCGTCCCTTCGGTACCACCAGAAAGAGGAAACCATGTCCCGCTTCACCACTCGCCGTCTGCTGACGGCCGGTGTCGGCGTGATCGCCGCCACCGCCCTGCTCGCCGGGTGCGCGAGCTCCGACCCGCTCGCCGAGGGCGGCGGAGAGTCCGCCGCGCCCTCCGACGGCACGATCGTCATCGGCTCGCAGGACTACTACTCGAACGAGATCATCGCGGAGATCTACGCGCAGGCGCTCGAGGGCGCCGGCAAGACCGTCGATCGCCAGTTCACGACCGGTCAGCGCGAGGCGTACCTGCCCGAGCTCGAGAGCGGCAAGCTGACGCTGTTCCCCGAGTACAGCGGCAACCTGCTGCAGTACTTCGACGAGAGCACGACGGCGCGGACCTCCGACGACGTCTACGCCGCCCTCGCCGAAGCGTTGCCCGAGAACCTGACGGTGCTCGACCAGGCCACCGCGAGCGACCAGGACTCGTACACCGTCACCGCCGCCTTCGCGCAGCAGTGGGGGCTCACCACGATCGCCGATCTCGCGAAGGTCACCGACCCGCTCACCCTCGGCGGCCCCGCCGAGCTCGAGCAGCGTCCTTACGGGCCCAAGGGCCTCGCCGACACGTACGGCGTCGAGGTCGGGTTCCAGGCGACCGGTGAGACCACGGTCGACGACCTCGTCGCCGGCACGGTCAACGTCGCGAACGTGTTCACCGCCGACCCGCGCATCCAGACCGACGACCTCGTCGTGCTCGAGGACCCCGAGGGCCTCTTCCTCGCCTCGAACGTCGTTCCGGTCGTGAACAAGGATCAGGAGGCCGAGGTCGCCGACACGATCAATGCCGTGAGCGCGAAGCTGACGCCCGAGGCCCTGGTCGCCCTGAACGTCCAGAGCACGGTCGACAAGCTCGAGCCCGCCGCGATCGCCAAGAAGTGGCTCGAGGACAACGGTCTGGTCTGACCCCCGAACCGCGAGACCCCACTTTCGCGCCGAGACCCTGGGTTCACGCCCGGGTCTCGGCGCGAAAGTGCATTCTCGCGGGGCTCATCCCGGCGGATCAGCCGCCGAGGGCCTCGCCGAGCTCGAGCCAGCGCTCTTCGAGCTCGGTGGTCTCGTTCACGAGCTCGTCGCGCTGCCGCTGCAGACCGAGAAGGCGATCGTAGTCGTCGTGCGCCTCGGCGAGTCGACCATCGACGTCGGCGATCTCGCGCTGGATCTTCTCGAGGCGGCGGTCGATCGACGACAGCTCCTTCTCGGCGGCCCGCCGCTCGGCGCCGCTCAGCGCCGGTTGCCCGGCATCCTGCGCCCGTCCACCGGATGACGCTCCCGCGGCACCCGTGCCGGCGCCCGATCCGTTCGCGGACGAGGCCGCTCCGGTGCGCCCGGGCTGCTCGCGCCGCAGGCGCAGGTACTCGTCGACGCCGCCGGGCAGGTGGCGCAGGCGCCCGCCGAGGATGGCGTACTGCTGATCGGTGACCCGCTCCAGGAAGTACCGGTCGTGCGACACGACGATGAGGGTGCCAGCCCACGAGTCGAGCAGATCCTCGATCGCGGCGAGCATGTCGGTGTCGAGGTCGTTCGTCGGCTCGTCGAGGATCAGCACGTTGGGCTGATCGAGCAGGATGAGCAGCAGCTGCAGGCGTCGCTTCTGCCCGCCCGAGAGGTCCTTGACGGGCGTCGACAGCTGCGCCGAACTGAAGCCCATCCGCTCCAGGAGCTGGCCGGGGGTGAGGTCCTGCGCCTTCGAGCCCGAACCGATCGTGTAGCTCGTGCGCAACTGCGAGATGACGACCCGCACGGGCTGGTCCAGATGCTCGTCGAGTTCCGACATCCGCTGCGACAGCGTCGCGACCTTCACCGTCTTGCCGTGCTTGACGCGGCCGGTGGTGGGGAGGACGGTGCCGGACACGAGCCCCAGCAGCGTCGACTTGCCGGCGCCGTTCACGCCCAGGATGCCGGTGCGCTCCCCGGGGGCGATCCGCCACTCGACCTTCTCGAGCACGACGCGGTCGCCGTACGACACCCCGGCGTCGAGGACGTCCACGACGTCCTTGCCGAGTCGCGCGACGGCGAGCGACTGGAGGGCGACGGGGTCGCGGATCTCGGGCACGTCCGCGATCAGCTCGTTGGCCGCGTCGATGCGGAATTTCGGCTTGGCGGTGCGGGCCGGCGCCCCGCGTCGCAGCCACGCGAGCTCCTTGCGCGCGAGGTTCTGGCGTCGGGCCTCGATCGCCGCGGCCTGCCGGTCGCGTTCGACGCGCTGGAGGATGTACGCGGCGTACCCTCCCTCGAAGGGTTCGACGATGCGGTCGTGCACCTCCCACGTCGCGGTGCAGATCTCGTCGAGGAACCACCGGTCGTGCGTCACGACGAGCAGCGCGCCCGAACCGGCCGACCAGCGGCGCTTGAGGTGTTCGGCGAGCCACGAGATTCCCTCGACGTCGAGGTGGTTGGTGGGCTCGTCGAGGAACACGACGTCGTGGTCGCCGGCGAGCAGGGCCGCGAGCGAGACCCGCCGTCGCTGACCTCCCGAGAGGCCCCGGATGGTCCCCTCCCAGTCGAGGTCGCCGAGCAGGCCCGCGATGACGTCGCGGATGCGCGGGTCGCCCGCCCACTCGTGGTCGGCCAGGTCGCCCACGACGGCGTCGCGGATGCGGAGGTCGTCGTCGAGGTCGTCGGACTGCGAGAGCACTCCGACCCGCACGCCGCCGCGGACGGTGACACGGCCCGAGTCGGGTTCGACGAGTCCGGCGAGCATGCGCAGGAGGCTCGACTTGCCGTCGCCGTTGCGACCGACGATGCCGATGCGGTCGCCCTCGTCGACACCGAGGGAGACCCCGTCGAACACCACTTTGGTCGGATACTCGAGGCGAAGGCCCTCGGCTCCCAGAAGATGCGCCATATTCCCTCCAGGCTAGGCCAGGACGGCGCACGGGGCGGCCGACCCGGATGCCGCCGGCGGGATGCCGCGGCGGGGGATCAGGTGTCGAAGCCGAGCGACAGCTTGCGCAGCAGCGACGCCAGGCGATCCCGGTCGCCCTTCGACAGGCCCGCGAGCAGCAGGGCCTCGGCGTCGACGAGCCGCGTGATGGCGGCATCGACGCGCACCCGGCCGTCGTCGGTCAGGGTGACCAGGATGCTGCGTCCGTCACCCGGGTCCGCCTCGCGCCGCACCAGGCGCCGGCCGACGAGCCGATCGATGCGGTTGGTCATCGTGCCGCTCGAGACGAGCGTCTGCTGCAACAGTTGTTTCGGGCTGAGCTGAGACGGCTCGCCGGCCCGCCGGAGCGCCGACAGTACGTCCCACTCCCAGGGCTCGAGGTCGCTCCGTCGGAAGGCCTCGCGGCGGGCGCGGTCGAGGTGCCGCGACAGCCGGTCGACGCGCGAGAGCACCTCGAGCGGCGAGAAGTCGAGGTCGGGACGCTGCAGCGACCACGCCCCGACGATCCGGTCGACCTCGTCGCTCTCGTGTGCCATGGCCCCATTATCCCGATGGCGACGGGCGGGGTGCGGGCGGCACGGCGCGGGCTCTGGCAGACTTGTCGGGCCGCACTTCGGTGCGGCGTTCCGCCGTAGTGTAATGGCAGCACGACAGCCTTTGGAGCTGTGAGGTTCAGGTTCGAGTCCTGGCGGCGGAGCATGAGCGACACCCCTCTCGATCCCGGCCTCGCCGTCGTCATCCTCGCCGCAGGACAAGGCACGCGGATGCGGTCCTCGCTGCCGAAGGTGCTCCACCGCATCGGCGGACGGCCGCTCGTGGGCCACGTCCTCGACACCGCGCGCGATCTGGCTCCCGCCCACGTCCTCGTCGTCGTCCGGCACGAGCGCGATCGGGTCGCCGAGGCGGTCCTCGGCGTTTCGCCCGAGGTCGTCGTCGTCGACCAGGACGAGGTCCCCGGCACCGGGCGCGCCGTCGAGGTCGCGCTCGAGCAGCTCCCGGAGTTCACCGGGGACGTGCTCGTCCTGAGCGCCGACGTGCCCCTGCTCGACCACATCACCCTGGGCGACCTCCTCCGCACGCATCGCGCGTCGGGCGCCGCCGCCACCATGCTCAGCGCCCGGCTCGACGACCCGACCGGATACGGGCGCGTCATCCGCGACACGGCGGGCGGCGTCGACCGCATCGTCGAGCACAAGGACGCCACCGACGCCGAGCGCGCCGTCGACGAGATCAACGCGGGGGTGTACGCCTTCCAGGCGGCACCGCTGCGCGAGCGGCTCGGGCGCATCAGCACCGCCAACGTGCAGGCCGAGAAGTACCTCACCGACGTGGTGGGGATGCTGCGCTCCGACGCGCTCGCGGTCGCCGCGCAGCTCGTCGCCGATCCCGGCGTCATCGTCGGCGTCAACGACCGCGTGCAGTTGGCCGAGGCCGGGCGCTTGCTGAACGCCCGCACCGTGCGCCGCTGGCAGCTCGAGGGCGTCACGGTGCAGGACCCCGCCACGACCTGGATCGACGTCACGGCGACGCTCGCCCCCGACGTCACGGTGCTGCCGAACACGCACATCCTGCGCGCGACGACGATCGCCGAGGGCGCGACGGTCGGTCCCGACACGTCGCTCTCGGACTGCGAGGTCGGTGCGGGCGCCTCGATCACGCGCAGCGATGCGACGCTCGCCGTCATCGGCGCCGGTGCCACCGTAGGCCCCTTCGCGTTCGTGCGTCCGGGCACGCAGCTGGGGGAGCGCGGCAAGATCGGCACGTTCGTCGAGACGAAGAACGCCGTCATCGGCGAGGGGAGCAAGGTCCCGCACCTGTCGTACGTCGGCGACGCCGAGATCGGCCGTGCCGTCAACCTCGGCGCCGGTGCGATCACCGCGAACTACGACGATCTCGCCAAGCACCGCACCGTCATCGGCGACGAGGTGCACGCCGGCTCGCATAACGTCTTCGTCGCGCCCGTTAAGATCGGTGAGGGCGCGAAGACGGGCGCCGGTGCGGTCATCCGCAAGGACGTCCCGGCCGGTGCCCTCGCCCTCAGCGTCGCACCCCAGCGCAACGTCGCGGGGTGGGTCGAGAAGAACAGACCCGGTACTGGCGCGGCCGCTGCGGCGGCGCGCGTCCGGTCTTCACAGGAAGCGGACGATGGCTCGCAAGAAGAAAACGGTTTGATCTCGACGTCTCGCGGGGCATCGCCCCGGGATTGGTCGCGAAGACCAAGAAGCGGCTGGTCGTCGCCTCCGGCGGTTCGCACCCCGCCCTCTCGACGGAGGTCGCCGCCGCCCTCGGCACCGAGCTGGTGCCCACCGAGCATCGCACCTTCGCCTCGGGCGAGATCCTGACGCGTTTCGAGGTGTCGATCCGCGGATGCGACTTCTTCCTCCTGCAGTCCTTCGGCCCGCCCGTCAACGAGTGGCTGATGGAGACGCTGATCATGCTGGATGCCGCGAAGCGGGCATCCGCCAAGCGCATCACGGTCGTCGCGCCGTACTACCCGTACTCGCGTCAGGACAAGAAGGGGCGCGGGCGTGAGCCGATCAGCGCCCGCCTGGTGGCGGACCTGTTCAAGACGGCCGGCGCCGACCGCGTCATGAGCGTCGACCTCCACGCCGCCCAGATCCAGGGCTTCTTCGACGGTCCCGTCGATCACCTGTTCGCCAAGCCCGTTCTCCTCGAGCACTTCGAGAACACGCTCAGCGTCGAAGACCGCGCCAAGCTCACCGTGGTCTCTCCCGACACGGGGCGCGTGCGCGTCGCCGACACCTGGTCCGACAGCCTCGGTGCGCCGCTCGCGATCATCCACAAGCGACGCGACCCGAACGTCGCGAACCAGGTGACCGTCAACGAGATCGTCGGCGACGTGCGCGGCCGCGTGTGCCTGCTGGTCGACGACATGATCGACACCGGTGGGACGATCGTGAAAGCTGCCCAGGCGTTGAAGAAGAACGGTGCCGAGCGCGTCATCGTCGCGGCGACGCACGCCGTCTTCAGCCACCCGGCGGTCGAGCGGCTGCAGGATGCCGCGATCGACGAGGTCGTGGTGACCGACACGATCCCGCTGGGCGAGGACAAGCGCTTCCCCGGCCTGACGATCCTCCCGATCGCTCCGCTGCTCGCGCGGGCGATCAAGGAGGTCTTCGAGGACGGTTCCGTCACGAGCATGTTCGACGGCGCCGCCTGAGCGTCTGCGCAGCCATGGCCCGATAAAATCGGGTCATGGCTGCCCCTGTCTCCGAGGCGGACTTCGCCCCGCCCCGCCCCTTCGCGCTCGCTGTCGACGAGGTGGCCTCGGCCCTCGATACCGGAGACGACGGTCTCTCCGCCGACGAGGCGGCACGTCGTCTCGAGGTGGTGGGTCCGAACGTCCTGCCCGAGGCGAAGCGCACGCCCGCGTGGCTGCGTTTCCTGTCGCACTTCAACGACACCCTGATCTACATCCTCCTGGCGGCCGCCGCGGTCAAAGCGGTGATGGCGGACTGGCTCGACGTGTGGGTGATCCTCGCCGTCGCGATCATCAACGCGGTCATCGGTTTCGTGCAGGAGGGCCGGGCCGAGAAGGCGCTGGCGGGCATTCGCGGCATGCTCTCCTCCGATGCGAGCGTGCGACGCGACGGCTCGTGGCAGAGCATCGCGGCGGCCGATCTCGTCCCGGGCGACGTGGTGCGCCTGTCTCCGGGCGACAAGGTCCCCGCCGATGTCCGGCTCGTCCAGGCGAGCCAGCTGCGGATCGACGAGGCCGCTCTGACGGGGGAGTCGGTGCCGTCGTCGAAGCAGACCGGAGCCGTCGACGAGGATGCCGGGGTCGGTGACCGGTCGTCGATGGCGTTCTCGGGCACCATCGTGTCGGCCGGTCAGGGCCGCGGCATCGTCACCGGCACCGGGGGGCGCACCGAGATCGGCAAGATCCAGGAGCTCGTCGGCGGAGCGGGCGCCCTCTCGACGCCGCTCACGCGTCAGCTCGACGCGTTCGGCAGGGTACTGACCCTCGTCATCCTCGGCATGGCCGCGGTCATGATGCTGATCGGACGCTTCGCCCACGGGATGCCGTTCGGCGAGCTGATCTCGGCGACGATCGGTTTCGCCGTCGCCGCGATCCCCGAGGGGCTTCCGGCGCTCGTGACCATCACGCTCGCGATCGGGGTGCAGCAGATGGCCCGGCGGCGCGCGATCACCCGCAAGCTGCCCGCCGTCGAGACCCTCGGCTCGGTCACCACGGTGTGCTCCGACAAGACCGGGACGCTGACGAAGAACGAGATGACGGTGCGCCGCATGGTCACCCCGCTCGCGCGCTACGACGTCTCGGGGCTCGGCTACGAGCCGGAGGGCGACATCACCCGCGCCGACGGTGACGGTGACGGTGACGACGACGCCGTCACCGGCGGAGGTCTCGCCGCGCTGCTGGCGGTCGCCGACCTCTGCAACGACGCCCACGTCGCACCGGGCGACGACGGCTGGCGCCTCGTCGGCGAGCCCACCGAGGGCGCCCTCCGCGTCGTCGCGATGAAGGGCGGTCGAGACGGGGAGGCGAGCGGCGTGGAGCGGGTCGACGTGCTGCCCTTCGACTCCGAGAACAAGTTCATGGCGACGCTCAACGCCGGCGGCGACGGCGCTCGGGCTCTTCTCGTCAAGGGTGCGCCCGATCGCCTGCTCGACCGGTCGTCGCGCCAGCGCGGCGCAGACGGACCCGAGGGGCTCGACCGCGACTTCTGGGACGCGGCGGTCGCCGAGCTCAGCGCCGAGGGCCTTCGGGTGCTCGCTGCGGCGCGCAAGCCGGTCCGTCTCGACGAGGTCACGATCGACGACGTCGACGACCTCGAGTTCCTGGGGCTGTGGGGCATCCTCGATCCGCCCCGCCCGGAGGCGATCGAGGCGATCGCCGACTGCCATGCTGCCGGCATCCGCGTGAAGATGATCACGGGCGACCACGCCGGCACGGCCGTCGCGATCAGCCGCGAGATGGGGCTCGTCTCGGACGACGAGCCGCGCGTCTTGACGGGGGCCGAACTCGAGGAGCTCAGCCAGGACCGGTTGAAGGAGGTCGTGCGCGACGTCGACGTGTATGCGCGCACGAGCCCGGAGCACAAGATCCGCATCGTCCGCGCGCTGCAGTCGCACGGCGAGGTCGTGGCGATGACCGGCGACGGTGTCAACGATGCGCCGGCGCTCACGCGAGCCGATGTCGGCGTCGCGATGGGGATCAAGGGCACCGAGGCGACGAAGGAGGCCGCCGAGATCGTCCTCGCCGACGACAACTTCGCCACGATCCGTTCGGCCATCCACGAGGGCCGGCGCATCTACGACAACCTGCGGAAGTCGGTCGTCTTCCTGCTGCCGACGAACGGCGCGCAGTCGCTCGTGATCCTCGTCGCGGTCGTGTTCGGACTGGCCCTCCCGCTGACTCCGGTGCAGGTGCTGTGGGTCAACATGGTGACGGCCGTCACGCTGTCGCTCGCCCTCGCCTACGAGCCGGCCGAGAAGGGCATCATGACTCGCGCTCCACGATCGAGCGGCGGGTCGATCATCTCGGGCCGCGAACTGGGGTTCGTGCTCGTCGTGTCGCTCCTCATCGGCGGTGCCACTCTCGCGGCGTTCGCGATCGTGCGGGGGACGGGGACGGACCTCGACGGTGCGCGGACGGTCGCGGTCTCGGTGCTCGCGCTCGGCCAGCTGGCGTTCCTCCTCAACTGCAGGTTCCTGGGGCGTTCGAGCCTCACGCTCGACGTGCTGCGCGGCAACCCGGTCATCTGGTGGTCGGCGGGGGCTCTCGTCGTGCTCCAGCTCGTCTACACCTACGTGCCGTTCATGAACGCGCTGTTCGAGTCGCGGCCGCTGGCTCCGGTCGCGTGGCTGCTCCCGCTCGGGTTCGCGCTGGTCATCTTCTTCGCCGTGGAGGGTCTCAAGGCGCTGCGCCCCGCGGCTACTTTCGATGCGAACGCATAGGAATCCCTGAGGGTGACGGCGGCATCGGCCCGCTAGCGTGATCAGCAGCCCACCTCCCCCCGGAGGGGCACGACACAGGAGGACCTGTCATGATCCGCACCACTGCCGTACCCCGCTCGCTGCGCGTCACCGCCGCCGCGGCATCCGTCGCCGGTCTCGCCCTGCTCGCCGGGTGCTCCGGCCAGGCTGAGGCCGAGCAGCCCGCCGCCGACGCGACCCCGTCGTCGGCCGCGACCGGCTCGACCGGTTCGACCGGCTCGACCGAGACCGCCGGGGGGACGTACAAGGACGGCTCGTACACCGCCGAGGGCACCTATCAGACGCCCGAGGGTCCCGAGACGATCACGGTGACGTTGACGGTCGCCGCGGATGCCGTGACGGATGTCACCGTGACCGGCGAGCCGACGCGGCGTGAGAGCAAGCAGTATCAGGGTCAGTTCATCGGCGGGATCAAGGATGCTGTCGTGGGCAAGAGCCTCGACGACGTCAAGGTCGACCGCGTCGCCGGGTCGTCGCTCACGAGCGGCGGCTTCAACGCGGCGGTCGAGGAGATCCGTACCGACGCCGCAGCATGATCGCGGCGTCCGTGCCGGTGCAGCGATGGGACTTCTCGGCCATCGGAACGTCGTGGCGGATCGACAGCACGCCGCCGCTCGGTGCGGATGATCGGGCGGCCGTGACATCCGTGGTGGAGGCCTTCGATCGCGACTGGTCGCGGTTTCGCGACGACTCGACCGTTCGTCGCATCTCCGGCGGCGGTTCAGCGGCGGCACCGCCGGACACCGAGGCGATGCTCGCGCTGTATGCCGAGCTCGATTCCGCGACGGGCGGCGCGGTCAACCCCCTCGTGGGCAAGGCGCTCGCGAAGCGGGGGTACGACGCTGCGATCTCGCTCCGCGACCGCGGGCCCTCGGCGGCTCCCGCCGACTGGCGGACCCTCGTCGATGCGACGGGCGGACGCCTCGCTCTGCGCGCCCCCGCGGTGATCGACGTCGGCGCAGTGGGCAAGGGGCGGCTCGTCGACCTCGTCCTCGCCGAGCTGCGGGGCCGTGTCGACGGCGGCCTCGTGGTCGACGCGAGCGGCGATCTGGCCGTGTCGGGCCTGCCGCAGCGGGTCGCGCTCGAGCACCCGTACGACCGCACGCGGGCGATCGGGTTGTGGGTCTTGTCCGACGGCGCGCTGTGCGCGTCTGCGACGAATCGTCGCGCGTGGGGCGAAGGTCTGCATCACGTTCTGGACGCCCGCACGGGCGAGCCGGTGCGGGCATATGCGGCGACGTGGGCGGTCGCGGCGGATGCCATGACGGCGGATGCCGTCGCCACTGCCCTGTTCTTCGACGGGGGTCCGCGGTTCGCAGCGGACCGGGACGCGTCGTGGGTGCGGATGCGCACCGACGGTTCCGTCGAATGGTCACCTGATTGCGAAGCGGAGCTGTTCGTATGACTTCCCTCACTGCGGTGCGGAGCCGCGCCATCGGCGCCCTCGGACGCGCCTCGATGTATCGGTCCGTGCTGGGCGCCCTGTCGTTGCTCGCCGTGATCGCCCTCGTGCTCGCGCTCGTCGGACAGGTGTCGATCGATCCGCTCGCGTTCCCCGTCACGCTCGTCGTGCTGGTGGTCGCCATCGCGGGTGTCGATGCGCTCGCCCAGCGGCTGCTGGGGAGGCCGTGGCGGCTGGAGTCCGCCCTCATCACCACGCTCATCCTGCTCTTCGTGCTGCGTCCGACGCTCGAGCCCGCAGGTCTCGTCGGGATCGCGATCGCCGGCGTCGCCGCGTCGGCGTCGAAGTATCTTCTGGCCTGGCGCGGGCGGCACATCTTCAACCCGGCGGCAGTGGGGGCGACGGTGCTGACGGTGCTGAGCATCCCCTTCTTCGACCTCGGCGCCTCGGCCTGGTGGGTCGGAACGCCGGTGCTCGCGATCCCGGTGGTCGTGCTGGGCGGACTCGTGCTGGTGCGGACGGAGAAGGTCCGGGTCGTCGCGTTGTTCCTCGTCGTGGCGGTCGGCGTGGCGGTCCTGCGGACGGTCGTCCAGTACGGGCAGACCTCGACGCCGGTCGACGGCTCGGTGATCGGCCAGGTGCTGTGGTCGTCGCCGTTCCTGTTCCTCGGGGCGTTCATGCTCTCGGAGCCGTTGACGCTTCCGCCGCGCCGTCGGCAGCAGTATCTCGTGGCGGTCGTGGTGGGCGTGCTGGCGGGCTGGCCGATTCTCATCGGCGAGGTCAGTCTCGGACAGGAGCGGGCGCTGCTGGTCGGCAACCTCGTGGCGTTCTTCTTCGCATGGCGGGCTTCGGTGAGATTGACCTTCGTCGAACGTGTCGCGCTGACGCCCTCCGTCCGCGAGTTGGCGTTCCGGGCCCATCGCGGTTTCCGGTTCCGCCCGGGTCAGTATCTGGAGCTCGAGGTGCCGCACCGTCACGCCGATGGGCGGGGGACACGACGGGAGTTCTCGATCGTCTCGGCGCCGGCAGAGCTTCCCGACGTCCGCATCGCGATTCGCGAAGGATCTCAGTCGAGCTACAAGAAGGCGCTCGCGCGGGTCGAACCGGGGCAGGAGTTGCCGGTGACCGGAATCTGGGGCGACTTCGTGCTTCCGGCGCGGATGGATGCGAAGGTGCTGCTCGTCGCCGCGGGGATCGGGGTGACGCCGTTCGTGTCGCAGCTTCGGCAGTTGCGGCTCGCCGGCGAGAAGCGCGATGTCGTGATGGTCTATGTCGCCTCGGGCTCGGAGGAACTGGCGTTCCGAGACGACATCGTCGCCGCGGGCGTGCCGGTGATTGTCGTGACGCGTGATGCACCGAGGGCGATGCCGCCGCAGTGGCGGTGGGCTGGGGGAGCGCGCCTCGATGCGGCCGGCCTCGCCGCGCTCGTGCCCGACCTCGCGGAGCGCCATGCTTTCGTGTCGGGACCGCCCCGACTCATCGCCGAGCTCGCTCCGACGCTCACCAAAGCGCGTTCCCTCACGACGGACGCTTTCGCGGGCTACTGACACAGCGGGCGACCGCGTGATGACGGCGGTGCCGGGGTTCTTCTCCCGCGCATGCGTCGCCGCCCATGCGTCACCGCCCATGCGTCGCCGCCCATGCGTCGCCGATCGACGGAGCGAGCAGGAGGCAGGCACGCGCTCGCGCTGACATGCGCAGTCTTTCGGGGATGTCCATGGATATCAGAAGGGTGGCGGTTCCGGTGGTCCACCGGTGCCGGCCCGTGGTGGGGGTGGGTTGGTGGTGTCGATGGTGAAGCAGACCGCCGGTATCGGGAGGTCTTCCCGGTAGATGCGTCCGAGGGGTGAGGTCCATTCCAGGACCCCGCCGCCGACCTGCCTCACGCCCCAGTCGGTGAACTGCTTCATCGAATGATGTCTCTGGCAGAGGTGGGCGAGGTTGTAGATGTGGGTGTGTCCGCCGAGGGCGTGGTCGATGGTGTGGTCGATCTCGCACCGGATGGCGGCTCTCCGGCATCCGGGGAACCGGCAGTGCTGATCCCGAGCCTTCAGAAGCCGCGCCATCGCGGCGGTGGGCCGGTAGGTGTCGATCTCGACCGGGGTGCGGGTGACGGGGTCGATGAACAACCGGTCCCAGGTGGACGCCTGCCCCGCAAGAGCCCGCACCGTCTCCGCGTCGACGAGTGCGGCCCCGACGGCTTCGGCAGGGTGTTCGTCTTTTCCGGTGAGGGTGTCGGCGGTGATGACGACCTGCACGCGCGCCCGGATCGCGCCGAGTGCTCCAGCCCCGTCGCGCCCGGAGGTGGGGTCGACGACGGGTGCCCCACCCAGGACGAGGTCCGCGAGAACGTCCGCGCGGATCTGATCCATCGTTCGCGTATCCGGCTCGACGGTGCCGGGCGTGGCGGCATCCGCCCGCGCATCCTTGATCGTCTGTCCCATCTGGGTGAGCCGGTCCAGCATCCCCACCGCGATGGTCGTCGGAAGCTCCACGGTCACGGTCGACATACCGTCCGAGCCGTGCAGCATCCGCACGCACCGTCCCGCCGCGGCTTCCCGGTGCCGCTGAGTGAACGGCTTCTCGTGGAGCTTCTCCGCGAGCGCCCGCAACGGCTCCCGCACGCGCGTATGGATGTCGCGTTCGCACAGAACAATGGCCGCAGCCTCGTACTCCGGCCGCAAATCTGCGGGCACCCCGGCGCCCATCTTCACCACGACATCGACATGGTCGCGGGTGATCCGCCGCCCTTCCCACGCCGCGAACACGGCGGGGTAGTCGTCCACGACCGTCATCGCGTGATCGATGTCGGACTGCAAGCGCCGGTCCGACTGCCGGGCCAGACCCGCGGCCTCGGCAGCGACGGACCGCAGCTCCATGTCGGACGCCATCCCACGGATTCCGTCGCGCCGAGCTTCGCGCAGCGCCGACCGGCCGAGCGCGGCCAACGCGCGGATCGACGCGACCTGGCTCGCATTCAGCGCGACCAGCGCGGCGTCGAACGCCTCGAACGCGGCCCCGTGCGGTGATCCGCCCGGGTCGTTCGTTTCGTACTCCGCGTGCATGTCTCCAAGGTAGCGCGGGGGGTCGGACATTTGTTCGAATCTCGCGACCCCTGAGGAAGCGACGCGCGAGAGCCTCCCTGTGGAGAAGACCTGTTTCTACGCGCCCGCCGCTCCGCCGACCTGCTCGGACCCCCGCCCGTCCGATCCATCGGCGGCGCCGGACTTCGAATCGTCGTCGCCCACGCCGGGGTCCGCCGGTCGAGCGGTGAGGCGCAGTTCGAACGTGGTCGAACCGGGCTCGCTGTCGACGGTGAGAGAGCCGCCGTGGGCGGCGACGATCGCGCGGGCGATCGAGAGGCCGAGGCCGGTGCCGCCGGTCTGGCGGGCGCGGGACCGGTCGGCGCGCGAGAAGCGCTCGAAGATCTCGTCGGCGACGGCGGGGTCGATTCCCGGCCCGTCGTCGTGGACGGCGAGCACGGCGATACCCTCTTCGACCCGGACGGATGTGGAGATGGTCGTGCCGGCGGGCGTGTGGACGCGCGCGTTGGCGAGCAGATTCGCCACGACCTGGGTGATGCGCGTCGCGTCCGCGGCGACCACGACGGGCTCGTCGCCCACATCGAGACGCCACGCATGGTCGGGCCCCGCTGCCTGGGCGTCGGCGACGGAGTCCACCGCGAGCGCGGTGAGGTCGACGGTGCCGTAGACGAGTTCCTGGCCTTCGTCGAGCCGAGCGAGCAGCAGGAGGTCTTCGACGAGGCTCGTCATGCGCAGCGACTGCGCCTGGATGCGCTCGAGCGCCGACGTCGTCGTCTCTTCGACCCCCGGCACTCCCTGGCGCATGGCTCGGAGCGACAGTTCGGAATATCCGCGGATGGAGGCCAGGGGAGTGCGCAGCTCGTGGCTCGCGTCGGCCACGAACGACCGCATCCGCTCTTCATTGCGCTGACGCGCCACGAGCGACGAGTCGACGTGGTCGAGCAGGGTGTTCAGCGCCGCACCCACGCGCCCGATCTCGTCGTGGTCGTCGGTCTCCTCTTCGGGCACACGTTCGGTGATCGACACCGACCCCTGCGCGAGCGGCTGCGATGCGACACGGGCGGCGGTGTCGGCGACGACCCGCAACGGACGCAGCGATCGCTGGATGACGACGGCGATCGCCGCGCTCAGCAGCAACAGACCGCCGACCGTGACGATGGTGATCGTCGTGACGACCTTCGCGACGGTGGCGTCGATGTCCCGCAGCGGCAGCGCCGCGAGCACCCTGACGTCGCCGGAGCTGAACGCGATGACGCGGTACGTCCCCAGACCGGTGACGTCGACGTTCGAGGCGCCCGAACTGAGGTCGACCGAGGCGAACTCGTCCAGCTGCTGCGGGGTGAGATTGCGGATCCCGTCGGCCTCCGTGATGGTGGCTGCGCTTTCGCCACCCGATCGCGGGCGCACCAGCACGGTGTATCCGTAGGGAAGGTACAACGATTCGGCGAGGGCCTCGTCGGCGCTGCGCACCCGCAGGACGTAGCTGCTGTCGTCGAAGAGTTTGAGCTGGCTGGTCGTCAGCGATTTGATGTTGGTCTCGAGCGTGCCGACGAGTACCCCGCCGATCGTCGTCGCCAAACCCACCGCGCTCGAGATGAGAGTGAGCGCCACGACGCCGACGACCGTGAGCATCAGGCGCGCCTGCAGAGTCCACCGGTGGCGACGGCGGCGACCGGTGTGCGTCGTGGCGCTCTGAGCGTGCGCGCCGGTGTCGGCAGTCGTCACTGCGGCGCTTTGATCATGTAGCCGACGCCGCGCACCGTGTGGATGAGGGGCTCGCGCCCCGCGTCGATCTTCTTGCGCAGATACGAGATGTACAGCTCGACGACCGAGGATCGCCCGCCGAAGTCGTAGTTCCACACGCGGTCGAGGATCTGCGCCTTCGAGACGACCCGGCGCTGGTTGCGCATGAGATAGCGGAGCAGTTCGAACTCGGTGGCGGTGAGCTCGATGTTGGTGCCGTCGCGCTCGATCTCGTGCGAGTCCTCGTTGAGCGAGAGGTCGCCGACCCGCAGCACGGGGTCGGCGCCACCGGCGGTCGCGGTGCCGGCGCGTCGCATGAGGCCGCGGAGTCGCGCGACGACCTCTTCGAGGCTGAACGGCTTGGTGACGTAGTCGTCGCCGCCCGCGGTGAGCCCGGCCACGCGATCCGAGACGGAGTCCTTCGCGGTGAGGAAGAGGACGGGCACGTCGTCTCCGGATTGACGCAACCGCTGCAGCACCGACATCCCGTCGAGGTCGGGCATCATGATGTCGAGCACCATGGCGTCCGGGTCGAACTCGCGCGCCTCGGAGAGCGCTTCGAAGCCGGATGCCGCCGAGCGGACCTCCCAGCCCTCCATCTTCAGCGCCATCGAGAGCAGGTCGGTGAGCATCTGCTCGTCGTCGACGACGAGGACGCGCAGGGGGGAGCCGTCGGGGCGCTGGAGGGTGGCGGGTGCTGCTGAGCTCATGCGCTCATTCTGCGGTGTTTGCTATGGGAAAGCTATGGGACGTGCTATGCCTCAGCTGTGAGCGTCGCGATGGTCCTACAGTGACGTCATGGCAGACGTTCGAACCGCGGTGTACGTCGACGGCGTGCGTCGTCCCGAAGACCTCGACCCGACGGCGGCACGTGAACGCGCGCGGCACGACGGCGGGTTCGTCTGGGTCTCGGTGGTCGACGCCGCGGACGACGACGTCGAGCAGCTCGGCCGCGATCTCGGCATCCACCCGATCGCCGTCCGCGAGAGTCTGCGGACGCACCAGCGGTCGGTGTTCGACCGGTACGGCGACGACCTGTTCGTCGTGCTCCAGCCGGCGCATTACGACGACGCCGCCGAGACCGTGCGCTGCGACGAGATCGACGTCTTCGTCTCGGATGCGCTCGTCGTCACCGTCACCCACTCGGACCGGATCGACCTCGACGAGGTCCGCGCGAAGCTCGAAGGGCATCCCGACCTGCTGCGCAAGGGCGTGCCCGCCGTCCTGTGGGTGCTCGCCGAGCTGGTCACCGGTGGCTACCGCACCGTGCTCGACGGCGTCGAGAACGACATCGACGAGATCGAGGACCAGCTCTTCGGCGAAGACCCGGGTGTCTCGCGGCGCATCTTCGACCTGCAGCGCGAGGCGATCGACCTCGCGCACGCGACGACTCCGCTGCCCGACGTGCTCGCGCGCCTGGGCACGGCGCTGGCCGACGCCCACACGGCGCAGGAGCCGGCGGGGTGGGACGACGTGCGGGGTCGTGCCCAGTACGTCGCCGAGCGGGTGCAGTCGATGCGGCACACCCTCGACGACGCGCTGACCATCCACGCGACGCTCGTCAACCAGCGGCTCGACGAGAAGATGGCCGACCTCACGCAGGTGCAGGTCCGTCAGAACGAGCAGGTGAAGAAGATCTCGTCGTGGGCGGCGATCGGTTTCGCACCGACGTTCGTCGCGAGCGTCTACGGCATGAACTTCAAGTTCATGCCCGAGCTCGATCTGCCCTGGGGCTACCCCATGGCCATCGGGATCATGGTGCTCCTGAGCGTCGGGCTCTACGGCATCTTCAAACACAACGACTGGCTCTGACGCGGCGCTGCACGCGGCCGGGATGACGACGGCCCCGGCGGAGCGATGCTCGCCGGAGCCGTCGTCATCGATCGGACGAGGTCAGTGCGTGTCCTCGGCCTCGACCTCCGAGCGGTCGCCCGACCACAGGGTGTGGAAGGTGCCGTCCTTGTCGATGCGCTTGTAGGTGTGCGCACCGAAGAAGTCGCGCTGCCCCTGGATGAGGGCGGCGGGAAGGCGCTCGGCACGCAGACCGTCGTAGTACGACAGCGACGAGCTGAACGCGGGAGCCGGGATGCCGGCACCGGCCGCGGCCTGCACGACGTGGCGCCAGGCGCCCTGTGCGCGGCCGAGCGCCTCGACGAAGTACGGCGCGGTCAGCAGCACGGGGAGCTCGTCGCCGGTGTCGTAGGCGTCGGCGATGCGGTTGAGGAACTGCGCGCGGATGATGCAGCCGCCGCGCCAGATCTTCGAGACCGCGCCGAGGTCGATGTTCCACCCGTACTGCGCGGCGCCCGCGCGGATCTCGTCGAAGCCCTGCGAGTAGGCGACGATCTTCGAGGCGTACAGGGCCAGGCGAACCTGCTCGACGAACCCGTCGACGTCGTCGACCGTGAACGACGCGTCGTCGGGACCGGGCAGCTCGCCCGAGACGTCGCGCTGTTCGCGGTGGCTCGACAGAGAGCGCGCGAACACGGCCTCGGCGATGCCCGAGACGGGGACGCCGAGGTCGAGGGCGGTCTGCACCGTCCACGCGCCCGTGCCCTTGGCGCCGGCCTGGTCGACGATCACGTCGACGAGCGGCTTGCCGGTGGAGGCATCCGTCTGGCGCAGCACCTCGGCGGTGATCTCGATCAGGTACGACTCGAGCTCGCCGCGGTTCCACTCGGCGAAGATGTCGGCGATCTCGGAGGGCGACTTGCCGGTGCCGCGGCGGATGAGGTCGTAGGCCTCGGCGATGAGCTGCATGTCGGCGTACTCGATGCCGTTGTGCACCATCTTCACGAAGTGACCGGCGCCGTCGTGGCCGATGTGGGTCACGCACGGTTCGCCCTCGGCGACCGCGGCGATGGACTTCAGGATCGGGCCGAGAGTGACCCACGAGGCGTCCGGCCCACCGGGCATGAGCGAGGGGCCGAGGAGGGCACCCTCCTCACCGCCCGAGACGCCCATGCCGACGAAGTTGAACCCCGCCTCGCCGACGGCCTTCTCGCGGCGGATCGTGTCGGTGAACAGCGAGTTGCCGCCGTCGACGATGATGTCGCCGGGCTCGAACACCCGCATGAGCTCGTCGATGACCGCGTCGGTCGGACGGCCGGCCTTGACCATGATGATGGCGGTGCGCGGCTTCTGCAGGCTCGCGGCGAACTCCTCGTACGAGTACGCGGGCACGAACTCGGCCTCGGGGTGCTCGCTGACGAGGTGCTCGGTCTTGTCGGAGCTGCGGTTGTACACGGCGACCGTGTTGCCCTCGCGGCTCGCGAGGTTGCGGGCGAGGTTCGAGCCCATCACGGCGAGACCGACGACGCCGATGTTCGCGGTGGCGGCGCCGGAAGCGGCGGGTGCGGAGCTCGCGTCGGGCGTCGGCCGCTCGACCTCCTCGGGACGCGGGGCGCCCTCGTGGACGGTGGCCGCTTCGTGCGGCGCCTGATCCTGATCGGTCGAGGGTCCTGTCGGTGAGGGGGTCGACGCCATGCGTAGCTCCAGGTTCGCGTGCGGGTGGAATTCGTTGCGGGCGAGGGGCCGGGGCTCCTGCACCATGGCAACTTTATCGGCTGGGGATCGGCTCAGGCCGACGGTTGCAGTCGCAGACGGTCGATGACCTCGGCCACCTGTTGCTGCGGTGTCTGGTCGAGGTCGATGCGGATCGCCTGCTCGTCGGCGCCGGGCACCTCGAGCGTGGCGAACTGCGAGTCGAGCAGCGCCGGCGGCATGAAATGCCCCTGACGTCGCATGAGGCGCTCGCGCACCGTCGCGGCGTCGCCGTCGAGCAGCACGAAGGTGACGTTGTCGCGACGCAGGATGTCGCGATAGCGGCGTTTCAGCGCCGAGCAGGTGATGATGCCCGGGCGTCCGGCGTCGGCGCTCTCGTCGATCCAGGCCGCGACCGTCTCGAGCCACGGGCGTCGGTCGTCGTCGTCGAGGGCGTGCCCGGCGGCCATCTTGGCGACGTTCGCGGCGGAGTGCAGGTCGTCGCCCTCTTGGAAGGCCCAGCCGAGACGGCCGGCCAGCATCGCGGCGACCGTGGACTTGCCGGTGCCGGACGGGCCCATGAAGACCAGGACAGGGGGAGCGGATGCGGACATGACGTGCCTTTCTGTTCCGGTCAGACGAACGCGCTGATGGCCAGGACGCCGGCCAGACCGGTGACCGAGATCGTGCACTCCAGCACGGTCCATGTTTTCAGCGTCTGCGGGATGTCGAGACCGAAGTACTCCTTGATGAGCCAGAACCCGGCGTCGTTGACGTGGCTGAGGAAGACCGAGCCGGAGCCGATCGCGAGGACGAGGAGCGCGACCATCGGGCCGTCGAGCGTCTCGGTGAGCGGCTGCAGGATGCCGGCCGCGGTGATCGTGGCGACGGTGGCCGATCCGGTGGCGATGCGGATGACGACCGCGACGACCCAGGCGAGGACGAGGACCGAGATGGACGATCCCGCGACGAGGTCGGCGATCACGCCGCCGATACCGGTGTCGACCAGCACCTGCTTGAAACCGCCGCCCGCGCCCACGATGAGGAGGATCCCCGCGATCGGGCCCAGCGACGAGCCGACCACCGAGGTGAGGCGCTCACGGTCGAACCCGGCGCCGCGGCCGAGCACGACGAACCCGACGATGACGGCGAGGAGGAGCGCGATGACGGGCATGCCGAGGAAGTCGACGACGACCTTCCACATGTCGGTCGACTCCGGAGCGACGATGTCGGCGACGGCCTTGAGCAGCATGAGGATGACAGGCAGGAGGATGCTGCCGAGGGTCGCGGCGAACGACGGACGGCGGACGGGCTGATCGCCCTTCTCCTCGGCCGAGACGAACAGCTCGGGTACGGGGACGGGCGCCCATCGTGCCGCGATCGGTGCGAACAGCGGGCCGGCGATGATGACCGCCGGGATGGCGACGATGACCCCGAAGGCGAGCGTGATGCCGAGGTTGGCCCCGAGGGCGCTGATCGCCGCGA
This sequence comes from Microbacterium arborescens, assembly GCA_036946435.1. Taxonomy (GTDB): domain Bacteria; phylum Actinomycetota; class Actinomycetes; order Actinomycetales; family Microbacteriaceae; genus Microbacterium; species Microbacterium arborescens_A. Next base: position 42,721 of record JAQIJE010000034.1, read on the forward strand.
GCGGGCCGGGGTGGGGTGGCACGAGCCCGTGCATCGCCGAGAGGCCCGCGAGCGTGGGGATCGCGATCTTCATGAGGGCGACACCCGAGCGTCGCGCGACGAGGATGATGACGGGGACGAGCAGCACGAGGCCGACCTCGAAGAACATCGGCAGGCCGATGATCGCACCGATGAGGCCCATGACCCACGGCAGCGAGCGCGGGGTCGCGCGGGCGACGAGGGTGTCGACGATGCGGTCGGCGCCGCCGGAGTCGGCGAGCAGCTTGCCGTAGATCGCGCCGAGGGCGACCAGGATGCCGACACCGCCCATGGTCGACCCGAAGCCGCCGGTGAAGCTGCCGACGGTGTCGGAGATCGCGAGCCCGGCGATGACCCCGGTCGTCAGTGCGCCGATCGTCAGGGCGAGGAAGGGGTGCAGCTTCGCCCACGTGATGAGGATCACGATGAGCGCGACGCCGATGAGGGCGCCGCCGATGAGCTGGCCCGCGGGAGCGGGGGATGCCGCTTCAGCGGCGGCGACGACGAGGGTCGGGGGAGCGAACAGGGCCATGAGCGTCCTTGATCTGGCGGGCGGCATCCGAGCCGCGGATCTATTTGTCGTACATAAAAGCACAACTGGTCGCGAATTGCACGACATCCGTCTCGCGGACCGGGAACGCGCCCGGCATAATCGGAGCATGACGCAACGATCGGCGCCGACCTCCCTGCACGATGTGCTCGTGGAGCGCGTCGGTGCCGCGATCGTGCACGGCGAGCACGCTCCCGGCGCGCGGTTGATCACTTCCGAGCTCGCGGAAGGCTCCTCGCGCGGCGCCGGCCGCGAGGCGGTGCGCGTCCTGACTTCACTCGGCCTCGTGCGCGTGCGCCGCAAGACGGGGATCGAGGTGCAGCCCTCGACGGAGTGGAACGTCTACGCCCCCGAGGTCATCCGCTGGCGTCTGGCCGGACCCGGCCGTGATGCGCAGCTGCGCGAGCTCAGCCAGTTGCGCGGTGCGATCGAGCCCCTCGCCGCCCGGCTGGCCGCGACGAAGGCCACCGACGAGCAACGACGCGAGCTCGTCGCCGCGGTCATGGACATGGCGCGCACCGAGCACGATGCCGACGGTGCGGTGTATCTGGAAGCGGATGTGCGGTTCCACCGGACGCTCCTCGAGGCGTCGGCGAACCCGATGTTCGCGGCGCTGGGCTCGGTCGTGGAGGCGGTGCTGACCGGGCGCACGCACCACGACCTGATGCCGCACGACGCCAACCCCTCGGCGGTGCGGTGGCATCAGGACGTCGCCTTCGCGATCGCCGGAGGCCGCCCCGACGCGGCGGCCGAAGCGATGGGACTCATCGTCTCGGAGGCCGACGATGCGATGCGCAAGGCCTCGTCGGCCTAGCGGGGTCAGCCCTTGCGGTACTCCTGGCGTCCCAGGGAGAACAGTGCGAGCGACACCGAGACGATCGAGCCGAGGGTCATCGCACCGATGACCCAGAGAAGCACGTGCGAGAGCCAGCCGTATTCCATTTTTCCTCCGGGCGTAGACGACGTTCGGTCCAGCCTACCCAGCGCTGATAGAGTGGTGCCGTACTTCGGCGAGGGATGCCGCGTGCCCGCGCTTCGGCCGGGCCCGGGATCCGTGATCGACGAGGGTGTGTGCAGGACGTTTCCTCTCCACGCGCTCGCGTTCGCGTCGAACCCGCATACCGCTAGCAGGGCCGAGAAGGCCCACAAGGAGAGACGCATGTCCAACGAGACCGACAACAAGGTCGTCGCAGAGACGCGCACCAACTTCGGCAAGGGCTTCGCCCGCCGTCTGCGCGCCGCCGGCCAGATCCCCGCCGTCATCTACGGCCACGGCACCGACCCCGTGCACGTCGCGCTGCCGGGTCACCAGATGCTGCTGCTCGTGCGTCGCGCCAACGCCGTCCTCGAGCTGTCGGTCGACGGTGCCGACCAGCTCGTCCTCGTCAAGGACGTTCAGCGCGACCCCGTGCGCCAGATCATCGAGCACATCGACCTCCTCGTGGTGAAGAAGGGCGAGAAGGTCCACGTCGACGTCCCCGTCGTCGTCACCGGCGAGCCCTTCTCGGGCACCATCGCGACCCAGGACGCCTCGTCGGTGTCGCTCGAGGTCGAGGCCACCCACATCCCCGAGACCGTCGAGGTCGACGTCGAGGGCCTCGAGGACGGCACGCGCATCACCGCCGCCGACCTCACCCTGCCGCGTGGCGCGTCGCTGCTGACCGACCCGGAGACGCTGGTCGTCGCCGTCTCGATCCCCGCCGCCACGATCGCCGCCGCCGACGAGATCGAGGCCGCCGACGAGGAGATCGCCGCCGAGCAGTCGGACGAGGCCGAGGGCGACGAGAAGTCCGAGTAAGACCGTCGGATCATCGGAGCCCGTTCTCACGTTCGTGGGGACGGGCTCCGTCGTCGAAGGGGGACGCCATGGCGGAGACCTGGCTCATCATCGGCCTCGGGAACCCGGGGCCGCGCTACGAGGCGACGCGCCACAACGTCGGTCAGATGGTGATCGACGAGCTCGCCGCGCGCCGTGGTGACACGCTGCGCTCGCACAAGGGCAACGCATGGGCGGCCGAGTCGTGGCTGCGTCCCGGCGCCGCCAAGATGGTGCTGGCCAAGCCGAAGACGTTCATGAACGTCTCGGGTGGTCCGGCCGCCGCGCTCGCCTCGTTCTACGGCGTTCCGACCGATCGGATCGTGGTCGTGCACGACGAGCTCGACATCCCCTTCGACTCCATCAAGCTCAAGACGGGCGGCGGGCACGGCGGGCACAACGGCGTCCGTGACGTCGCGAAGGCGTTGAGCACTCCCGATTTCGTGCGGGTGCGCGTCGGGATCGGGCGCCCGCCGGGTTCGCAGGATCCGGCCGACTGGGTGCTCGACCCGTTCTCCGCGGCGGAGCGCAAGACGCTCGACATCCTCGTCTCGGATGCCGCCGACGCCGTCGAGACCGTCGTCGGCGAGGGGCTGCTCGCGGCGCAGCAGCGCTTCCACGCGCCGCGCTGACGCGTCGACCCGGTCGGTCCGCCGCCGGCCGCTCGTCGTCAGGTGGTGACGGCGACTCCCACGACCGCCGCGCCGAGCGCGGCGACGGGAGAGACGAGGGCGATCACGAGAGCCGTGATCCCCGTGGCGCGTCCCGATCGGCGCGCGATCGCGACGATCGCGAGCACCACGCTCGCGATGCCGAGCGCGCCGCAGGTCCAGAACGCGACCTCGCCGACGAGGATCCAATCGCGAACGGGGGTGAGGGACCGCAGATCCCCCTCCGAGTCGATCCAGGCCCGCAGTGCCCCGGACGACCCGAGCCGGGTCGCGACCATCACCGCCACCGCGATCCCCGAAAGCCCGGCCACGACGGCGATCGTCAGGGCGAGCAGACCCGTCCGGCGACGACGTGCGGGCCGCGGCGCCTCGGGCAGCGCACCGCGCGCGGCGAGCGTGTACGGGGCCGCGAAGGCGGGGGAGTCTCGAGACGGTCCGGGGTTCGTGCTCACACGGTCATCCTAAGAACTCGCCGCGCCGAGCGCCGCGGGCCGGCCGCGCGCAGCCGCCGTGTCGGCGGGCGACGGTAGGCTCGTACCGTGACAGTTCCCGGGATCGTGCGCGCCCTTTCGCAGGCTGACTCCTTCCGGGAGGCGGTGACGAGCGGCTCCGTCGGGAGCATCGACTACGCCCTCGCAGACGGCCTCGACGCACCGCTGATCGCGGCCCTGCTCGACGAGCGGCGTCGCAACGGACGCGCGCCCGTGGTGCTCGCGATCGCCCCGACCGGTCGCCGCGCCGAGACCCTGGGCACCGCGCTGCAGTGCCTGCTGCCCGCGGCCACGGTGCTGCACTTCCCCGCGTGGGAGACCCTGCCGCACGAGCGTCTGAGCCCGAGCCCCGAGACGGTGGGGCGTCGCCTCGACGTGCTCCGACGCGCCGCCGCCCATGACGGCGCATCGCCCCTCGTCATCACCTCGTCGGTGCGTGCCGCCCTGCAGCCGCTCGCGGCGGGGCTGACCGACGCCGCGCCCGTCTCCCTCGTCGTCGGCCAGCGCGGGCTCGATCTCGAGCAGGTCGTCCGGCGACTCGTCGAGCTGGCCTACCACCGCGTCGACATGGTGTCGCGCCGCGGCGAGTTCGCCGTGCGCGGCGGCATCCTCGACGTCTTCCCCGCGGCGGCCGACCACCCGCTGCGCATCGACTTCTTCGGCGACGAGGTCGACCAGATCCGCGCCTTCTCGATCGCCGACCAGCGTTCGCTCCCCGGCGAGGTGGGCGATGCCCTTCTGCTCCCCGCGCGGGAGCTGCTGCTGACCCCCGAGGTGCGCGAGCGCGCCGCGGGCATGGCCCCGCGGTTCCCGAGTCTCACGGGCATGCTCGAGAAGATGTCGCAGGGCATCCCCGTCGAGGGCATGGAGTCGCTCCTGCCGGCACTCGCCTCGGGCGTCGTGCCGCTTGTGGACTACCTGCCGCGGGGCTCGGCGGTCGCACTCGTCGACCCCGAACGGTCGCGCACCCGGGCGCGGACCCTCGGCGAGACGAACCGCGAGTTCCTCGAGGCCGCGTGGAGCGCCGCGACGGCCGGGGCCGACAGCCCCGTCGACCTCGGCGCCGGCGACTTCCTCACGCTCCCCGCTCTCCGCGACGCCGCTCGCGAGCGCGACGGCGTGTGGTGGGGGCTCAGCGCCTTCGACTCCGGTGCCGCGGATGCCGCGGACGAGGGTCTCGCCGAGGCCGACGGCAGCGATCTGCGGGTCCTCGGCAGCGCGGTCCCCTCGTACCAGGGCAATGTCGACGGCGCGACCGCGCACATCCGCGACCTGCTGTCGCAGGGATGGCGCGTCGTGGTGTGCGCCTCGGGCGCGGGCCTCGTCGACCGGGCCCGCGACGTCCTCGCCGAGCGCGGCATCGCCGCGCGCACGAGCGACGGCATCGACCGGCTCGACGACGAGCCGGTGGCGGTCTGCGTCGTCGCCTCGCTCGAGCGCGGCTTCGAGTCCGCCGAGGCGCGGCTCGCGGTGCTCACCGAGAGCGAGTTCTACGGGCGCACGATCGGCGGCGACGGACGCGTCGTGAAGAAGCTCGCGTCGCGGCGCCGAAACGTCGTCGACCCGCTCCAGCTCAAGCCCGGCGACGTCGTCGTGCACGCGACGCACGGCATCGGAAAGTTCGTCGAGCTCGTGCAGCGCGAGGTCTCCAGCGGCGGTCGCAACGCGGTCAAGACGCAGCGCGAGTACCTCGTGCTCGAGTACGCCCCCGCCAAGCGCGGCTACCCCGGCGACAAGCTCTTCGTACCGACCGACCAGCTCGACCAGCTCTCGCGCTACGTCGGCGGTGAGGCGCCCGTGCTGTCGAAGATGGGCGGCAGCGACTGGGCGGCCGCGAAGGGCAAAGCTCGCAAGGCCGTCCGCGACATCGCCGTCGAGCTCGTCAAGCTCTACTCGGCGCGCATGGCCTCGAAGGGACACGCCTTCGGTCCCGACACGCCGTGGCAGCGCGAGCTCGAAGAGGCGTTCCCGTTCGCCGAGACCCCCGACCAGCTGCAGACGATCGACGAGATCAAGGCCGACATGGAGAAGCCGATCCCGATGGACCGCCTGCTCTCGGGCGACGTCGGGTTCGGCAAGACCGAGGTCGCCGTTCGCGCGGCGTTCAAGGCGATCCAAGAGGGCAAGCAGGTCGCCATGCTCGTGCCCACCACTCTCCTGGCCAAGCAGCACCTCGAGACATTCACCGAGCGCTTCGCCGGGTTCCCCGTCAAGGTGCGGCCGCTGTCGCGTTTCCAGACGGCCAAGCAGGCGCGCGAGACCCTCGACGGTCTCGCCGACGGCTCGGTCGACATGGTCATCGGCACCCACCGCATCCTCACCGAGAAGGTCGCGTTCAAGGACCTCGGGCTCATGATCATCGACGAGGAGCAGCGCTTCGGAGTCGAGCACAAGGACGCCCTGAAGAAGCTCAAGACCGGCGTCGACATCCTCGCGATGAGCGCGACGCCCATCCCGCGCACGCTCGAGATGGCCGTCACCGGCATCCGAGAGATGTCGACCCTCGCGACGCCGCCGGAGGAACGGCATCCGATCCTCACTTACGTCGGTCCGCGCAGCGACAAGCAGATCGCCGCGGCGATCCGCCGGGAGCTGCTGCGCGAGGGACAGGTGTTCTTCGTGCACAACCGGGTGCAGTCGATCCAGCGCGTCGCCGCTCAGCTCGGTGAGCTCGTGCCCGAGGCCCGCATCGCCGTCGCGCACGGCCAGATGGGCGAGCATCAGCTCGAGCAGGTCGTCGACGACTTCTGGGAGCGCCGTGCCGACGTGCTCGTCTCGACGACGATCGTCGAGACCGGGCTCGACATCTCCAACGCCAACACGATCATCATCGACCGTGCCGACAAGTACGGCCTCAGTCAGCTCCACCAGCTGCGCGGTCGTGTCGGCCGCGCCCGCGAGCGCGCGTACGCGTACTTCCTCTACGACGAGAACAAGCCGCTGAGCGAGACCGCGGCCGACCGGCTCGAGACGATCGCCGTCAACAACGATCTCGGCTCGGGCATGCAGGTGGCGCTGAAGGACCTCGAACTGCGCGGCGCGGGCAACCTCCTCGGAGCCGAGCAGGCGGGCCACATCGCCGGCGTCGGATTCGACCTGTACCTGCGGATGATCGGCGAGGCGGTCTCGACCTTCCGTGGCGAGGAGGTCGACGGCCCCGCCGAGCTGCGACTCGAGCTGCCGGTCGCCGCCCGCATCCCCGACGACTACATCGACAGCGAGCGACTGCGCCTCGAGGCTTACCAGAAGCTGTCGGCGGCCGCCGCCGTCAGCGCGAAGGACGACGCGATCGACCTCGTCGTCGAGGAGCTCACCGACCGGTACGGTATTCCGCCGGCCGCGGTCTCGGGCCTCGTGTCCGTCGCGCGGTTGCGTCGCCGTGCCGCGCAGTCGGGACTCACCGACGTCGTCGCGATGGGGCCCAACCTGCGCGTCGCCCCCGCCCGTTTTCCCGAGTCGATGCGGATCCGGCTGCAGCGTCTCTACCCCAAGGCGAAGCTGTTGTCGGGGGGAGAAGCCCTCGTCGTGCCGTTGCCGACGGCAGGCGGTGCAGTTCTGGCCGACGCGGACCTCATCGCCTGGACGGGCCAGCTGCTCGAGCAGCTCTTCCCGGTGCCGGCGCCCGCGACCGCGGCCACGTCGGCCTGACGCGACGACGTCAGAGCCGGACGGTCCCGCTCGCGATCAGCACGACGGCGACGACCGCTCCGGCGACGGCGACGGAGAACACGACCCACTCGGCGCGGGTGAACACCCGATCACCGGCTCGGCGGCGCGCGGTCGCGTACAGGGCCGTGCCCGGCACGATGATCAGGAGCGACAGCAGCAGGTACTGCGTGCCCGCCGCGACGAGCAGGAACGCCGTGTACGCCGTCGCGACGGCAGCGATCACGAGATCCCGGATGCGCGCGCGCTCGCCACGCCGATACGTCTCGCCCGTGACCGCGAGCTTGAGCGCGTACGCCGCCGACAGCACGAAGGGGATGAGCACGAGGACGCTCGTCAGGTCGAGCGCGACCGAGAACGCGTTCTCGGCGAAGAGCACGACCACCAGCAGCGCCTGGACGAGGACCGTCGACAGGGTGAGGGCACCCACCGGGGTGTCGTCGCGGTTGGTCCGGGCGAGGAAGCGCGGCAGATCGCCGGCGCGCGCGGCGGCGAGAAGCACCTCGGCCGCCATGAGCGTCCACGACAGGTAGGCGCCGAGGACGGCGACGATGAGCGAGACGCCGATGAACACGGCACCGGCCGGACCGGCGATCGACTCCAGCACGCCGCCGACCGACGGTTCGGCCAGCGCCGCGATCTGCTCGCGGGGGAGCACGCCGTACGAGACGATCGTGACCGAGGCGAACACCGCGAGCACGCTGAGGAATCCGAGCAGGGTCGCCCGCCCCACGTCGCGTCGCGAACGCGCGTGGCGCGAATTGACGCTCGCGCCCTCGAGCCCGATGAAGACGAACACCGTGACGAGCATGGTCGCCCGGAGCTGATCCCACAGCGGCACCCCGCCGGGGCCGGCCCAGTTCGCGGCGAACACCTCCGGGTCGAACACCGTCGCGCACAGGATGACGAAGACGACGATCGGCAGGGTCTTGGCGATGCTCACGATGCGGTTGACGGCGGCGGCGGCGCGGATGCCGCGGCGGATGAGCAGGAAGAAGAGCCAGAGTCCCAGCGACGACAGCGCGACGGCGGCGAGGGTGTCTCCCGCACCGAAGACGGCGAACACGCCGCCGAGGGTCGAGGTGATGAACACCCAGTAGAAGACGTTGCCCGCGCAGGCGCTCGCCCAGTAGCCGAACGCGGAGAAGTACCCGAGATAGCGCCCGAAGCCGGCGCGCGCGTAGCTGTACACGCCGGCGTCGAGGTCGGGTCGCCGCGTGGCGAGCAGTTGGAAGGCGAATGCCAGGGTCAGCATCCCGCCGCCCGCGATCGCCCAGGCGAGGAGCGTGCCGGCGACCCCCGTCTCGGCGGCGAACCCGGCCGGGAGCGAGAACACGCCCGCACCGACCATCGACCCGACGACGAACGTCGAGAGGGTGAGCATCGACACCGTGGCCGGTCGCGCCGAGGCGGGACGGGCGGCGCCGGGGGACGGCTCGAGCTCGGCAGGCACGGGGTGAAAGCCTAGTCGCGGTCGCAGCCGTCCGCGTCCGCGTCGGCCCTTCCGCGCCCGCGAGGCGGGATGCGGGTCAGATCACGCCCTGCGCGAGCATGGCGCGCGCGACGCGTTCGAAGCCCGCGGCGTTCGCGCCCACGACGTAGTCGCCCGGGCGGCCGAAGCGCTCGGCCGCCGTGAAGGCTGCGTCGTGGACGTCCTTCATGATCGATCGGAGCTTGGCCTCGCTGTCGGCGAAGCCCCAGCGCTGACGCGCGGCGTTCTGGCTCATCTCCAGTGCCGACGTCGCGACACCGCCCGCGTTGGCCGCTTTGCCGGGGCCGAACAGCACGCCCGCCTCGCGGAAGACCGCGACGGCCTCCGGCGTCGAGGGCATGTTGGCGCCCTCGACCACGACCCGTACTCCGCCGGCGACCAGGGAGCGCGCATCGTCGGCGTCGAGCTCGTTCTGCGTCGCCGACGGCACGGCGACGTCCACCGCCACCTGCCAGGGGCGACCGCCCTCGATGAACCGCGCGTGCGGGCGATGTTCGAGGTAGGCGGAGATCCGAGCGCGATCGACCTCCTTGATCCGGCGCAGGACGTCGAGGTCGATGCCGTCCTCGTCGACGACGGTTCCCGACGAGTCGGATGCGGTGATGGGGATCGCCCCGAGCTGCTGGGCCTTCTGGATCGCGTAGACGGCGACGTTGCCCGACCCCGACACCGCGACGCGCTTGCCTGCGAGCGACTCGCCGTGCACCGCCAGCATCTCCGATGCGAAGAAGATCGCGCCGTAGCCGGTCGCCTCGGTGCGGACCTCGGCGCCTCCCCACTGCACACCCTTGCCGGTGAACATCCCGGACTCGTGCCGGTTCGTGATCCTGCGGTATTGACCGAACAGGTAGCCGATCTCGCGTCCGCCCACGCCGATGTCACCGGCCGGGACGTCGGTGTGCTCGCCGAGGTGCCGATACAGCTCGTTCATGAACGACTGGCAGAACCGCATGATCTCAGCATCCGATCGGCCGTGGGGATCGAAGTCGCTGCCGCCCTTCGCGCCGCCGATGCCTTGACCGGTCAGCGCATTCTTGAAGATCTGCTCGAACCCGAGGAACTTCACGATCGACAGGTTGACGGAGGGGTGGAAGCGCAGACCGCCCTTGTACGGGCCGAGCACCGACGAGAACTGCACGCGGAAGCCGCGGTTGACCCTCAGCACACCCGAGTCGTCGACCCACGGCACGCGGAACATGATCTGCCGCTCCGGCTCGACGAGGCGTTCGAGGATGCCGCCCGACACGAACTCCGGGTGCGCGTCGAGCACGGGGGCGATCGAGTCGAGGACCTCGTGCACGGCCTGCAGGAACTCGGGTTCGTGCGGGTCGCGATCGGTCACGGCCGAGAACACCGGCTGGACGACGGCGGGCAGGGTGGGCAGGGTGGGCAGGGGTGCGGTCATGGTGGAGCTCTCTGGCCGGCTGAAGCGATGGATCGTGATGCGAGGCGGGTGCGCGCTCAGCCGGTGTTCTGCAGGCCGGCGGCGACCCCGTTGACGGTCAGGAGCAGCAGACGCTGCCACTCGGCGGGAGCCGGGGCGCCCTCGTCGGTCGAGCGCAGCACGCGCAGAGCCCGCAGCTGCAGCAGGGACAGCGCGTCGACGTAGGGGCTGCGCATCTTGACCGCGCGCTGGAGCACCGGCTTGTTCGCCAGCAGGCCCTCGCCGCCGACGATGCGCACGACCCAGTCGCGGGTCAGGAGCATCTCGTCGAGGACGAGGTCCGCGAGATCCGAGCGGTCGGCGAGACCCAGGTGGCGGCGGGCCATGCGGGGATCGGCCTTCGCGAGGCTCATCGCGACGTTGTCGATCACGGTGCGAAGCAGCGGCCACTGCTCGTAGGCCTCGCGCAGCAGCGCCTCGTCGCCGACGGCCTCGAGGGCGGTGCCGAGGCCGAACCATCCCGCGAGGTTGATGCGGGCCTGGGTCCACGCGAAGACCCAGGGGATGGCGCGGAGGTCCTCGAGCGACTCGACCGACAGGCCGCGCCGGGCCGGACGCGAGCCGAGGGCGAGCAGACCGATCTCTTCCATGGGGGTCACCGCGGCGAACCACGGCGCGAAACCGGGGGCCTTCACGAGCGAGAAGAACCGCTCGCGCGAAGCACGGTCCATCGTCGCCGCGACGTGCGCGTAGCGCTCCGCCGCCTGGCTGTTCCGCTGCTCGATCGACGGTGCCGAGGCGAGCAGCACGGCGGCGCCCACCTGGTCGATGTGCCGCAGCGCGATGTCGGGGTCGCCGTAACGGGCGAAGATGACCTCGCCCTGCTCGGTGAGCTTGAACCGGCCGTCGACGGAGTGGGGCGGCTGGGCCAGGATGGCGGAGTTCGCGGGTCCGCCGCCGCGGCCGAGGGCGCCGCCACGACCGTGGAAGAGGGTGAGCTCGATGCGCTGCTCCTGCGCCCAGGCGGCGATCTTCTCCTGTGCCTCGTAGAGCGCGAGGTTCGCGGCGACGGGACCGACGTCCTTCGAGGAGTCGGAGTAGCCCAGCATGACCTCGAGGCGGCGACCGGTGGCGTCGAGGCGGGCCGAGAACGCCGGGTGGTCGACGATCTCGGCGAGGATCGCCGGTGCGGCCTGCAGGTCGGCGAAGGTCTCGAACAGCGGGATGACGTCCAGGACGGGCGGTGTGCCGTCGGGGCCGACGGCGTGACGGGCGAGCGCGTGCACGTTCGCGAGGTCGCCGGCGGACTGGGTGAACGAGACGATGTAGCGTCCCGCTGCGCGCGGCCCGAACCGCTTCTGCACCTGCGCGATCGTGCGGAAGACCTCCAGCACCTCGGCGGCGAGCTCGCTCGGCTCGTCACCCGCCTCGCATTCCGCGAGCACCTTCGCGTGGACGGCGGAGTGCTGGCGCACCTCGAGCTCGGCGAGATGGAAGCCGAACGTCTCGACGGCCCAGATCAGCTGCTGCAGCGCGCCGTAGGCCTGACGTGCGGCCCCGGCGTCCGCGAGAGAGGACTGGACGACCCGCAGATCGGTGAGGAACTCCTCGGGGTCGGCGTAGGCGAGGTCGGCGTCGCGCAGACGCGTCGCGCGGATGCGGCGGGCGAGCAGCATCATGACGCGCTTGTGGTGCTCGTCGGGGGCGCGGGTGACCGCATTCGCCGCGCCGTCGTCGTCGGCGGCGGCGAGCGTGTCCCACAGGCCCTTGAGCGCCGCGCTCGGCGGCGTCGTCTCGCCCGACAGCGTCAGCCCACGGCCGACGCGTTCGGTGCTGCGTTCGAGTCCCAGCAGCACGTGTTCGGCGGCGATGCCCGCCGCCTTCTTGGTGACCGATGCGGTGACGAACGGATTGCCGTCGCGGTCGCCGCCGACCCACGTTCCCAGGCGGACGAAGGGCGCGACGATCGGTGCGCGGCTCCCGGCCGCATCGCCCTGCAGGGCGTCGTCGAGGCGACGGTAGACGAGGGGGATCGTCGTGTAGAGCGTGTCGTCGAAGACCGCCATGACCGCCCGGACCTCGTCGGTCGGGGTCGGCTTCTCGGCCCGCAGGGGCGAGGTGCGCCACAGCGTGTCGATCTCTTCGAGCATGCGGCGACGGGCGCGACGATGCTCGGCGCCGCCCGCGGCGGAGTTCTCGAGCGTGTCGAGGAGGGTGACGAGCCGGCGGATGCTCTCCGAGACGGCGCGACGCCGGGCCTCGGTGGGGTGGGCGGTGAAGACGGGGTGGAACCGCATCTCGCGCAGTCGGCGCTCCGCCTCGTCCTGACCGACCTCGGACGCCAGCTGCGCGTACGCGGCGGGGATCGAGTCGCCGGCGCTGTCGTTGTCAGAGATGCCCGCGCGCTCGCGCAGGAGCCGCACGCGCTGGTGCTCCTCGGCGAGGTTGACCAGGTGGAAGTAGACGGTGAAGGCGCGAGCGACCTCGTCTGCGCGGGCGACGGTGAACGACTCCGCGATCGCCGCAGCGCGCTCGAACGCCTCGGGCGATTCGTCGGTGTAGGCCTGGATGGTGGCGCCGCGCAGCCGCTCGACGTCGTCGAAGAGGCCGGGGGAGCCGCTCTCTCGCAGCACCTGTCCGAGCATCGAGCCGAGCATGCGGACGTCGGCCCGCATCTCCTCGGGAATCTCCTGCTCGGCCTCGTATCGGCCGACGAGGTCGATGGCTTCGGTTCGGGTCAGCTCGCGCATGACTCCCAAGTTAATGGCACGGCGCATCCGCATTTGACACGGCGGCGTCATATGTCGCGAGCGGTGCTCGCAAGCCCCCGTGCGCGCCTCCGCGTTGGTTAGCCTGGGACGGCCCGTCCGAAGGAGTCCGCATGACCGATCCGCTCCGCGAGGCCGCCGAGACGATGCGCGCCGTCCGCGACCGCTGCGTCTGGACGGCGCAGATGAGTCATCGAGAGCTCGTGCCCTATCTGATCGAGGAGGCCGCGGAGGTCGTCGAGGCGGTCGAGGCGGGAGATCCCGCCGACCTGCGCGAAGAGCTCGGCGACCTGTTGTGGCAGGTGCTCTTCCACGCCGAGCTCGCCTCGCGGGCCGACGTCGACCCGTTCGACATCGACGATGTGGCCCGCGGTCTCACCGACAAGATGGTGCGCCGGCATCCGCACGTGTTCGCGGGCGAGACGGCGGAGACGCCCGAACAGGTCCTCGTGCTGTGGAACGCGGCGAAGGCGGCGGAGAAGAAGCAGCGCGCGAGCGTGCTGGAGGGCATCCCGCCGCAGATGCCCGCGCTCGCCCACGCGCAGAAGGTCATCGGTCGCGCCGCGCAGGTGGGTGTCGCGCCCGTCTCTCCGGCCGGCGCCGTCGACTCCGAGGGAGCGCTCGGCGATGCGCTGATGGCGCTCGTCGTGGCCGCGCGCGAGCGCGGGTGGGACGCCGAGCGTGCGCTGCGGGAGCGGGTGCGTGCGGTTGCGGCGGACGTCGCGCGTGCCGAGGGGCGGCCGGCCGACCTGGAAGGATAGGACGGTGCCCACCGTGAACCCGCCGCGCGGCATGCGCGACTTCCTCCCCGCCGACAAGGCCCGCCGCGAGCGCGTGCTCGCCGTCGTCCGCGAGCGCTACCGTGCTCACGGGTTCGACGAGATCGAGACTCCCGTCATGGAGGAGTACGGTCGCCTCCACGCCGGGATCGGCGGCGACAACGAGAAGCTCGCCTACAACGTGCTCGCCCGCGGGCTCGATGCCGACGCCATCCGTGACGCCGCCGACGACCCCGCGCGCCTCACCGACCTCGGTCTCCGATACGACCTGACCGTTCCCCTGGCGCGCTTCTACGCCTCGCACCGGGCCGAGCTGCCGGCCGTCTTCCGCGCGGTGCAGATCGCCCCGGTCTGGCGGGCCGAGCGACCGCAGAAGGGCCGCTACCGCCAGTTCGTCCAGTGCGACATCGACATCATCGGCGACGCGACGGCACGGGCCGAGGCGGAGCTGATCACGGCGAGCCTCGACGCGCTGGGTGCGCTCGGCCTCGACGGCGGGTCGGTCCGGGTCAACGACCGCCGCGTGCTCGACGCGATGCTGCACGGGTTCGGCTTCGCCGAGTCCGAGCGCCCCGGCATCCTCATCACGATCGACAAGCTCGACAAGCTCGGTGCCGACGGCGTCGTGACCGAGTTGCGCGACCGCGGCGCGACTCCCGAGGCCGTCGACGCGTTCGCGAGCTTCCTGTCCCGCCCGCAGCCGGATGCCGCGGTCTTCGGCGTCGAGCAGATCCGTGCCCGGGTGCCCGAGGGCGTGCCCGACGAGGTCGTCGCGCACCTCGTGGGCATCGGCGACGCCGTGCGTGCCGCGCGCGGTGGAGGCGCCGACGTTCCGCTCGTGTTCGATCCGTTCCTCGTGCGCGGGATGGGGTACTACACCGGCACCATCTTCGAGCTCGCACACCCCTCGGTGTCGTACTCGCTCGGAGGCGGCGGACGCTACGACGGGATGATCGGCCGGTTCCTCGGCTCGGACGTCCCCGCCGTCGGCTTCTCGCTCGGCTTCGAACGTCTCGTCGACCTGCTCGCGGACGCCGACGGTGGCGTCGACTCGGCGATCGTGCTGGTCCACGACCGCGACGTGCCGCTCGTCGAGCTGCTCGCCGCGAAAGCCCGTCTCGTGGCCGGGGGCTCGCGCGTACGACTCGAGCAGCGACCGAAGAACCTGAAGGCGCTCCTCGAGCGTGCGGCATCCGACGGCTACACGTCGTTCGCGTCGCTGCGGGCGGGGGACGACCTCGCGGCCATCGAGGTGCGCGACCTCGGCTGACCCCGTCACGAGCCGGTCGGCAGCGTGCCTGACGGTGCGCGATCGGGGCGTGCCGCCCGCCTCGTCCTGAGCCCGGGGCTCGTTCGTCCGCACGTCGCCCGCTCGACGGGTGCTGTTCACCGGCCCATGCTGTGCTCGCGACATGAGCTCGCCCACGGCCCGTGTCGTCGCGGCCGTGGGCGGCGTCGCGCTGTCGTTCGGGGCTGTCGCGGTCGCGTCGCGCGCGATGCTGTCGCACCAGGCCGCTCTCGCCCGGGAACGAATCGGCAAGCCGCTCGGGGAGCGGGCGGTCGACGCCGATCGGCTCTGGCGGCGCTCGTACGCGGGTGAGCCGGTGCGCCTGGTGATGCTGGGGGACTCGCTGGCTGCGGGGCTCGGCGCCGACCGGCGCAAGGACACCCTCGGTGGGCGGCTCGCGCGCGGTCTGGCGCACCGGGCGCACCGACCGGTGCGTCTGCGCACCGGGGCGGTCGTGGGGGCGGAGTCGTCGATGCTCGACGCGCAGATCGACGCTCTCGGCGACGATGCCCGTGCCGATGTCGCGGTGGTGGTCGTCGGCGGCAACGACGTGACCCACCGGGTCCCCGTCGACGAGGCCGCGCGGAGCCTCGCCGCCGCCGTCGAACGCCTGCGCGCGCTCGGCTGCGCCGTCGTCGTGGGCACCTGCCCCGACCTCGGCGCCCTGCGTCCCGTGCCCCAGCCGCTGCGCAGCCTCGCATCGCGCGCGTCCCGGAGCCTCGCCGAAGCGCAGGAAACGGCGGCCCGCGCGGCCGGCGCGCGCGTCGTCTCGCTCCGGCGCACGGTCGGCCCGGTGTTCGTCGACCAACCCGACGAGATGTTCAGCCTCGACCGGTTCCATCCGAGCGCCCTCGGCTACCGGAGGACGGCCGATGCGCTCCTGCCGGCGGTCGTCGCGGCCCTCGACGCGTCGGCCGCCTCGCACCTCCTGGCGCACGCCGATGCGGTGCGGTTGGCTGGGGCCATGAGCGATCCCACCCCCGAAGCCTGGCGCCGCACCGACGCCTACCTCACCGGCGTCCTCGTCGAGCCCGACCCCGGGCTCGCGTCCGCGCTGCAGGACCAGCGCGATGCGGGACTGCCCGCGATCGAGGTTTCGCCTCTCAGCGCCAAGCTCCTCCAGCTGCTGATCCGCATCAGCGGGGCGCGACGCGTGCTCGAGATCGGCACGCTCGGCGGGTACTCCGCGATCGCGATGGCCCGCGCGCTCCCCGCCGACGGCGGTGTGCTCTCGATCGAGGCCGAGCCCCGTAACGCGGAGGTCGCGCGGCGCAGCATCGACCGAGCCGGTCTCGCGGACCGGGTCGAGGTTCGCGTCGGGCGCGCGGCCGACGTGCTGCCCGACGTCGAAGGGCCGTTCGACCTCGTCTTCATCGACGCCGACAAAGAGTCCAACACCGTCTACTTGGACCACGCCGCGCGTCTGGGCAGACCCGGAGCGATCGTGGTGGTCGACAACGTCGTGCGCGCCGGTCGCGTCGGGGATCCGGCCACGGAGGACGAGCAGGTGGCGGGGACGCGCCGTGGCCTCGAGATGCTCGCGCGGGATCCGAGGTTCGACGCGACGGCCCTGCAGACCCTCGACGCCAAGGGGTGGGACGGCATCGCCGTCGCCGTCCTCGTCGATCCGACGTCTTAGACCCGGGCCGCCCGCTGGCGTCGTCGGCGCGCATCACTAGACTCAGAGTGGACCGACGACGCTCCACGACTCACCCTCCACAAGCAAGGAGTACCCCTGTGGCACTGATCGAGGCTGTAGGCGCACGCGAGATTCTGGATTCGCGTGGCAACCCGACCGTCGAAGTGGAGGTGCTCCTCGACGACGGCATCGTCCAGCGTGCGGCTGTCCCCTCCGGCGCATCCACCGGCGCTTTCGAGGCGTACGAGCTGCGCGACGGCGACAAGAGCCGGTACGGCGGCAAGGGCGTGCTCAAGGCGGTCGCCGCCGTCATCGACGAGCTCGGCCCGGCCATCGAGGGCATCGATGCCAGCGAGCAGCGCATCATCGACGAGATCCTCATCGAGACCGACGGCACCGAGAACAAGTCGCGCACCGGCGCGAACGCGATCCTGGGCGTCTCGCTCGCCGTCGCGAAGGCCGCGGCCGACTCGGCCGACCTGCCGCTGTTCCGCTACCTCGGCGGACCGAACGCGCACCTGCTGCCCGTCCCGCTGTTCAACGTCATCAACGGCGGCGAGCACGCCGACAACGGCATCGACATGCAGGAGTTCTTCCTCGCGCCGATCGGCGCCGAGAGCTTCTCGGAGTCGCTGCGCTGGGGCACCGAGGTCTACCACGTCCTCAAGGGCGAGCTGAAGGCCGCGGGCTACGCGACCGGTCTCGGCGACGAGGGCGGCTTCGCCCCCGACCTTCCCAGCAACCGCGAGGGCCTCGAGTTCCTCGTCAAGGCGATCGAGAAGGCCGGTTTCAAGCCGGGCTCCGAGATCGCCCTCGGCCTGGATGTCGCGGCGACCGAGTTCTTCAACGACGGCGTGTACCGCCTCGACAACGAGGACTGGAACGCCGAGCAGCTCACCGACTACTACGTGCAGCTGGTCAACGACTTCCCGATCGTCACGATCGAGGACGCCCTCGCCGAGGACGACTGGGACAACTGGACCGCCCTCACCGAGAAGCTCGGCGACAAGGTCCAGCTCGTCGGCGACGACCTGTTCGTCACCAACCCGGCGCGTCTGGCCGACGGCATCCGTCGCAAGGCCGCGAACTCGCTCCTGGTGAAGGTCAACCAGATCGGCACGCTCTCCGAGACGCTCGACGCGATCTCGGTCGCGCACCGCGCGGGCTACACGACGATGCTCTCGCACCGTTCGGGTGAGACCGAGGACACGACGATCGCCGACCTCGCCGTCGCCGTCAACGCCGGTCAGATCAAGAGCGGCGCGCCCGCTCGTTCCGAGCGCGTCGCGAAGTACAATCAGCTTCTGCGCATCGAAGAAGAGCTGGGAGACGCCGCCGAGTTCATCGGCCGGGCAGCCTTCCCGCGATTCCAGGGCTGATCTGCGCTGAAACGTGACGAGAGGGGGAGCCGTGGTCAAGACGACGGCTCCCTCTTCTCGTACCCGCCGGGTCGACGTGCGCGCCTGGTTCGGCGGCATCCGGCTCTCCGGCTTCGCGTTCATCATGTTGGGACTGGTCGTCCTGGCGGCCTTCGTCCTGGTGCCCTCGGTGAGCACCTATCTCGACCAGCGCGCCCAGATCGCCGCGCTCGAGGAATCGGTGCGCGTGGGCGAGGACAGAGTGGCCGAGCTGCAGGCCGAGCGCGAGCAGTGGCGCGATCCGGCGTTCATCACGACACAGGCCCGCGAGCGGCTGTACTACGTGCGACCCGGGGATGTCGTCTATCTCATCGACGACGACCTGCCGGCGTCTTCGCTTCCCGACGACCCGACCGCCGTGTCGGAGGAGGTCGAGCGCACGCGCACCGATTGGTCCTCGCAGTTCGTGCGATCCATCGTCACGTCGGGGTCGGCCCGGCTCGCCGATCCGCTGCCCTGACCCCTCGCTCGGTGCCCCGATCCAGGCAGTCGACAGCCTCGGACGGTACCCTGAGGGAGTGACTGCCGTGTTGACGCCTGCGACCGACGCCGACCTCGAGGTCATGCGCGAGCAGCTGGGCCGCCCCATGCGCGGCGTCGTCGGCATCGCCGCGCGGTGCGCATGCGGCAACCCGACGGTCGTCGCGACGGAGCCGCGCCTGCCGGACGGCACACCGTTCCCCACCTTCTACTACCTGACTCATCCTGGCGCCACGGCGGCGATGTCGGCCCTCGAGGCCACGCACGTCATGCGCGAGCTCAACGACCTCCTGTCGGAGGACGACGACATCGCCGCGGCCTATCGTGAAGCCCATTCCTCGTACCTCGCCGACCGCGCCACCCACGGCGAGGTCGATGAGATCGCGGGGATCTCGGCCGGCGGGATGCCGACGCGCGTGAAGTGCCTGCATGCGGTCGCGGCGCACGCCCTCGCCGCAGGGCCGGGCGTCAACCCGATCGGCGACCTGGCGCTCGAGCGTTCGACGTGGTCGCCGTCGCTCTGCTCGTGCGCGAACCCGCGGGCGGCCACGTGAGGGTCCGCGCGGCCCGGATCGCCCGGACGGTCGTCGTCGGAATCCTCGTCGGGGTGCTCACGACCGCCGGTGCTGTGACACCGCCTGCCGACCCGGCGCGGCAGGCCGAGTACTGGCTCGACGATTACGGCATCCGGACGGCGTGGCAGACCACGCGCGGCGCCGGTGCGACGATCGCCGTCATCGACACCGGCATCGGCCGCGGTCCTGCGGAGTTCGACGGCGCCGTGGCGGCGGGGGGCCGACTTCTCGGGGGCCGGGAGCGCGGACGGGCGCACGCCGGTCGGCGGGGACGACGGCAATCACGGCAGCTGGGTGGCCTCGCTCGCGGGAAGCCGCGGTACCGGCGCCGACACCGGCATGATCGGTGTCGCCCCCGAGGCGAAGCTGCTGTCGCTGTCGATCGGGTTCGGCGGCAGCTCGTCGATTCCCGTTCGCGTCGCAGGTCGCCGAGGCGATGGTGTGGGCGGTGGACCACGGCGCCGATGTGATCAACCTGTCGTTCACGACGAACCTGCTCGAGTGGGACCCGTCGTGGGACGACGCGTTCATGTACGCCTACGACCACGACGTCGTCGTCGTGGTCGCGGCCGGGAACCGGGGGGACCGGAACCGATCGCGTGGGCGCGCCGGCCCACGATCCCGGGCGTCCTGACGGTCGGCGGCGTCGACCGTTCGGGCGTCGCGAGCCAGGAGGCGTCGACGCAGGGCATCACGATCGGCATCTCGGCCCCCAGCGAGGAGCTCCTCGGCGTCTCGGCCGACGGTCGTGTGGTCGTGTGGGACGGCACGAGCGGTGCGGCTCCGATCGTGGCGGGGGGTGGCTGCTCTCGTGCGTGCGGCGCATCCGGGCCTGGATGCGAACAACGTGATCAACCGCATCATCAGGACGGCGCGGGCGGTCCCCGGTGTGACAGCCAAGCCGGACTCGCTCTACGGCTTCGGACTGATCGACGCCGCTGCGGCCGTCTCGACCCAACGTCCCGGCCGTGTCGAGCAAACCCGATGGGCGACCTCGCGGACTGGATCCGGCTGTATCGCCGAGCCGAGCAGGAGCCGCAGCCCGAGCCCTCGATGACGCAGATCGCCCTTCCGGAGCTGCCCGCCGCGGACGAGCCGACCTCGTCGCCGCCACCCGTTCCTCCCGAGCATCGATACGTTGGTCTACGGCACGGTGCCGCTTCTGGGCGGGGACGGTGGCGGCTATACTGGTGGCGCTCGGCGTCACTGCTGCTGTCCGGCGCATCCGATCGGCCCCGCGCGTCGCGCTAGCCGAGCCCCCCGATCAAGGAGTTCTTCCGAACGTGTCCACTTCCGTGCCCCAAATCCTCGTCGTCGGTGGCGGCTACGCCGGCTTCTACACCGCATGGAAGCTCGAGAAGCACCTGCGCAAGGGCGAGGCCGAGGTGACGATCGTCGACCCGCTGCCCTACATGACCTACCAGCCGTTCCTCCCCGAGGTCGCGGCAGGAGAGATCGAAGGGCGCCACGTCGTCGTCGGCCTGCGTCGTCACCTCAAGAAGACCAAGGTCGTCAACGCGAAGGTCACCAAGATCGACCACGCGAACAAGGTCGCGACCATCACGCCCGCCGACGGCGAGCCGTGGGAGCACCGCTACGACCAGATCGTCGTGACCGCCGGCGCCGTCTCGCGCACCTTCCCGATCCCGGGCATCGCCGACAACGCGATCGGCCTGAAGACGGTCGAAGAGGCGATGGCGATCCGCGACCGCATCCTCACCAACTTCGACCGCGCGGCGAACCTGCCCGCCGGTCCGGAGCGCGACCGTCTGTTGACCGTCGTCGTCGTCGGCGGTGGCTTCGCGGGCATCGAGGTGTTCGCCGAGCTTCGCGCGATGGCCTCCTCGCTGCTCAAGAGCTACCCCCAGCTCCGCTTCGAGGACACGCACTTCCACCTCATCGAGGCGATGGGCCGCATCATGCCCGAGGTCTCGCTCGAGACCAGCCAGTGGGTGCTCAAGGACCTCGCCAAGAAGGGTGCCAACGTGCACCTCGACACGCAGGTGCAGGGTGCCGAGGGCGGCAACGTGGCCCTGTCGACCGGTGAGGTCATCCCCACCGATCTGATCATCTGGACCGCCGGCGTCATGGCGAACCCGACCGTCGTGCGCGGCAGCGACCTGCCCGTCGAGGAGCGCGGTCGCATCCGCACCCGTGCCGACCTGCGCGTGGGCACCCCCGAGGAGATCGTCGAGGGCGCTTGGGCGGCCGGCGACATCTCCGCTGTGCCCGACCTGACCGGCGGCGGCGTCGGCGGCTACTGCGTCCCGAACGCGCAGCACGCGGTCCGTCAGGCCAAGCTCCTCGCGAAGAACGTCGTCGCGGTGCTCCGCGGCGAAGCTCCCCGCGAGTACGTCCACAAGAACCTCGGTGCGGTGGCCGGTCTGGGCCTCGGCAACGGTGTCTTCCAGTCGGGCAAGATCGCGATCAAGGGCTTCTTCGCGTGGGTCGCGCACCGTGGCTACCACGGCCTGGCCATGCCGTCGTGGGAGCGCAAGTGGCGCGTCGTCGGCGACTGGTGGATGAACCTGTGGCTCGGCCGCGACAACGTCTCGCTGCAGGCCACGCTCAACCCGCGCGCCACCTTCGAGGAATTCGCCTCGCGGCCGCGCCCGGCGCAGCCCGAGCCCGAGAAGCAGGCGCCCCCGATCGACCCGAAGAGCGTCGCGAAGGACGAGGGCCCCGAGGCCGTCGCGCCCGCCGAGAAGGACAACAAGGTCTCCGCGAGCTGACCCTCCCGCGACCGACGTCGAAGCCCCCGCACCGCTCGGTGACGGGGGCTTCGTCGCGCGCAGGGGCATCGCGGGCCGCCCGGTAACGTGGGGGCGGGCCCCCGTAGCCCAATGGCAGAGGCAGGCGACTTAAAATCGCTTCAGTGTGGGTTCGAGTCCCACCGGGGGTACGTTGCGTCGACCGCCATCGGCGATGACCGCCGTCACGCTTCCCAGGACGAGTGCGAGCCCGACGACCTGCGGCGCCGCGAGACTCTCGCCCGCGACGAGGATGCCGAGCAGGATGGCGACGACGGGGCTCAGCAGGCCGAGGAACGCCGGCACGCGCGTCGGAAGACGTCGCACGCCGCGGAACCACAGCACGTAGGCCAGCGCCGTGCCGAGGAGCGTGAGGTACGCGTAGGCCGCGAGTGCGGGCGGCGCCGGCGGTTCCGACGGCAGCGGCTCGAAGGCGAGGGTCAGCAGGGCGAGCAGGATGCCGCCGGCGAGGAGCTGCCACGCCGTCAGCGCGAGCGGCGGCTGGCCCCCGCCCCAGCGTTTGGTGAGCACCGTCCCGACCGCCATCGAGAGCGCGCCGCCCATCGCCGCCGCGAGGCCGATCGGGTCGAGCGCGGCGCCGCCGGGCAGGACGATGAGTCCGACGCCGATCGCGCCCCCGACCCCGGCGGCGACGGCCACGGGGGAGAGGTGCTCGGCGAGGAGTCGCCATCCGAGCACCGCGACGATGAGGGGCTGGATGCCGCCGACGACGGCGGCGACGCCTCCCGGTAGGCGCTGCGCCGCGACGAACAGGCAGGCGAAGAAGAACCCGATGTTGAGCGAGCCCAGGACCGCCGAGCGCCACCACCACGACCCCGTCGGCAACCGCCGCGCGATCGCGAGAAGCACCAGGCCCGCGGGGAGGGCGCGGATCGTGGCCGTCAGCATCGGATGGCCCGATGGGAGGAATGCGGTCGTCGCGAGATACGTGGTTCCCCAGACGGCGGGGGCGAACGCGGTGGTGATGACGAGGAAAGCGCGATTGCTAAGCACTTAGCTAATATAGCGAAGTGCTGAGCTAGTAGGGTCGATACATGGACCACGTGGATCGCATCCTCGAGCAGTGGGCCCGCGAGAAGCCCGACCTCGACGTCAGCCCGATGGCCGTGATCGGACGGCTCGGGCGGGCGGCGGCATCCGTCGACGGGCGTCTGTCGGAGACCTTCGCTCGCCACGGCATCGACGCGGCCACCTTCGACGTGCTCGCGACACTGACGCGCCAGGGGACCCCCTACGAGCTGACGCCCGCCGGGCTCGCCGCCGACGCCATGATCACCTCGAGCGCGGTGGCCCAGCGCCTCAACCGCCTCGAGGCGCTCGGCTACGTCTCGCGGCATCCCGACCCCTCCGACGGACGCGGCAAGATCGTGCGCCTCACCCCCTCCGGGCGCGCCGTGGTGGAGCGCGTGCTGCCCGACCACCTCGCCACGGAGCAGGAAGCGCTGTCCGCTCTGTCGGCCGACGAGCGCGCGACGCTCGCGGCGCTGCTGTCGCGGCTGACTGCGGGTGGGTAACCCCTGCGAGTTCCGTTGCACCTCCGATGGTCGCCCCGGACCGGCGACTAGGATGGCGGTGAAGAAGGGGGACTTTCCATGGAGTGGCTGATCCCGATCATCGTCATCGTCGGCCTGATCGCCGTCGTGGGCATCTACCTCTGGGCGACGTACAACTCGCTCGTGGCGCTCAACGTCCGGGTCGACGAGGCCTGGAGCGACATCACCGTGCAGCTCAAGCGCCGTGCCGACCTCCTCCCGAACCTCATCGACACCGTCCGCGGTTACGCGGCCCACGAGAAGGCCGTCTTCGAGAACGTGACGCGCGCGCGGGCCGAGACCCTCGCGGCCGACGGTCCCGCCGAGGCGGGCGTCGCCGAGGGGCACCTGCAGCAGGCCCTCAAGTCGTTGTTCGCGGTGGCCGAGGCCTACCCCCAGCTCCAGGCGAGTCAGAACTTCCTTCAGCTCCAGCAGGCGATCGTCGACACCGAGGACAAGATCCAGGCCTCGCGTCGCTTCTACAACGGCGGGGTGCGCGAGCTCAACACCAAGATCCGGGTGTTCCCGAACAACCTCTTCGCGCGCAGCCTCGGCTTCACCGAACGCGAGTTCTTCGAGGTCGAGGGAGGCGCCGCGATCGCGGAGCCTCCGCGGGTGCAGTTCTGAACCGACGCTCCGGCGCGCTGCGGTCCGGTCGAGGCCGTCGCGTGCCGAGTTCTAGACTGGCGGGATGAGCGACGAGAAGCCGGGGCGGTCGTTCTTCGACGCGCTCCGCACCAGGACCGTTGCCACCGAGACGTCGACCGGCATTCCCCGGGGACTCCGTCTGGCTACCGCGTACTCGTGGCGCCTTCTGGTCGTGGCCGCCGCCGCCGGCGTCGCGATCTGGATCATCATGCAGCTCAAGCTGCTCGTCATCCCGCTCCTCATCGCGATCCTGCTCACGGCGCTGCTGTGGCCCGGCTTCCTCTGGCTCCTCTCGCGCCACGTGCCGCGCTGGGCGGCGATCGTCCTCAGCGTGCTGGCGACCATCGCGGTCATCACCGGCCTCCTGTGGGTGGCGATCTGGCAGATCGGCCAGCAATGGCGGTCGGTGCAGTCGCGCACGGTCGAGGCCGTGGGACAGCTGCGCCAGTACGTCATCGACGGGCCGCTTCACCTGACCTCCGGACAGATCGACGATCTCCTGGCGCAGGGGTGGTCGTTCCTGCAGCAGCAGGCCTCACTGCTCTGGTCGGGCGCGCTCGCGATCGGATCCACCGTCGGTCACGTCGCGACGGGGGCGCTCCTCGTCCTCTTCATCCTGCTGTGCCTCCTGGCCGACGGTGGCCGCATCTGGAGCTGGGTCGTCCGGCTCTTCCCCCGGCAGGCGCGCAAGGCCGTCGACGGCGCCGGGCGCAGCGGGTGGCGCACGGTCGTCACCTATGCGCGCACTCAGTTGCTCGTCGCGACGATCGACGCCACCGGCATCGGCCTCGGCGCCCTGTTCCTGGGCGTGCCCCTCGCGGCGCCGATCGCGGTGCTGGTGTTCCTGGGCGCGTTCATCCCGTTCGTCGGAGCCGTGGTCACGGGTGCGCTCGCGGTATTCCTCGCGCTCGTCTACAACGGCCCCTGGATCGCCCTGTGGATGCTCGTGGTCGTCCTCGGCGTGCAGCAGCTCGAGGGGCACATCCTGCAGCCGCTGCTGATGGGATCGGCCGTCAAGGTCCACCCGCTGGCCGTTGTCATCGTCGTCGCCGGTGGGGCGATGATCGCGGGCATCCCGGGCGCGCTGTTCGCCGTCCCGCTCGCCGCATTTGTCAACGTCGTCGTGCTCTACGTGTCGCGGCGCGCGTGGGAGACCGGCGACGTCCCGAGACCCGACGAGATGATCTGGAGCACCGTGCCCCGAGACCGGAGGAAGAACGCATGACCGGACCCTCACCGGCAGACCTGCAGGATGCCGCGGAGGTCCTCCGCGGTGTGGTCACCTGTACCCCGATGGAGTACTCCGAGCACCTCTCGGACGTCCTCGGCGTGCCCGTGCACCTGAAACTCGAGAACCTGCAGCGCACCGGCTCGTTCAAGATCCGCGGCGCGACCTACCGGCTCTCCCGGCTCACCGCGGAGGAACGTGCTCGCGGCGTCGTCGCCGCCTCGGCCGGCAATCACGCTCAAGGCGTGGCCCTGGCGGCGCAGAAGCTCGGGATCGCGGCGACGATCTTCATGCCGTTGGGCGTGCCGGTGCCGAAGCTCCTCGCGACCCGCGGCTACGGCGCCGACGTCGTCCTCGAGGGCGCGACG
Source organism: Microbacterium arborescens (assembly GCA_036946435.1). GTDB lineage: Bacteria > Actinomycetota > Actinomycetes > Actinomycetales > Microbacteriaceae > Microbacterium > Microbacterium arborescens_A. The sequence continues at coordinate 68,303 of JAQIJE010000034.1, forward strand.
GTCGAGACGCCCCTGCGCCTGGCGGCGGAGTTCGCCGAGCGCACGGGTGCCGTGCTGATCCATCCCTTCGACCACCCCGACGTCATCACCGGTCAGGGCACGCTCGGCCTCGAGGTGTTCGAACAGGCACCCGACGTCGAGACGCTCGTCATCCCCATCGGCGGGGGCGGCCTCATCGCCGGTGTCGCGGCCGCCGTCAAGGGTCGCGCCGCCGCGGAGGGGCGCCGTGTGCGGGTCGTCGGCGTGCAGGCGGAGAACGCCGCGGCCTACGTCCCGTCGCTCGCCGCGGGGGAGCCTCGTGCGATCGAGACGACGCCGACCATCGCCGACGGCATCGCCGTGGGGCGTCCGGGCGATGCGCCCTTCGCCATCATCCGGGAGCTCGTCGACGAGGTCGTCACGGTCTCGGACGACGACATCGCCCGGGCCCTGCTCGTGCTCCTCGAGCGGGCGAAGCAGGTCGTCGAGCCCGCCGGTGCCGCCGGTGTCGCCGCGATCCTCGCGGGTAAGGTCCGCGCGTCGGGACCGACCGTCGCCGTCCTCTCGGGCGGCAACATCGACCCGTTGCTGATGCAGCGCGTCGTCGCGCACGGCCTCGCGGCTTCCGGCCGGTACATGACGCTGCAGATCCCGCTCCCGGACCGCCCGGGCCAGCTGGCGCGCGTGTCGGAGCTGCTGGCAGTAGCTGGCGCCAACGTGATCGAAGCGCTCCACACCCGCCACGGGCAGGGCCTGCAGATCAGCGAGGTCGTCCTCCAGCTGAGCGTCGAGACCCGCGGCGAGGAGCACCGTGCCCAGGTGATCTCGCTCCTGCAGGAGTCCGGCTTCGCGCCGACCGTCGTCGCTGACTGACGGCGGGCGGCGCGAAGCGCCGACTCACTGTCCGGTGTAGGTCTCGACCTTGACGATCTCGACGGAGATCTCGCGACCGTTCGGTGCGGTGTACGAGGTCTTCTCGCCTTCCTTGAGCCCGAGGATCGCCTCGCCGAGCGGGGAGACCTCGCTGTAGACGTCGAGCTCGGATCCGGCCGCGATCTCGCGGCTGCCGAGCAGGAAGACCTCCTCGCCGCCGGCGACGAGGGCGGTGACGACGGTGCCCGAGAGCACCGTGCCGTCGGACTGCGGAGCCTCGCCCACGGTGGCATCCTTCAACAGCTGCTGCAGCGTGCGGATGCGCGCCTCCTGCTTGCCCTGCTCGTCCTTGGCGGCGTGGTAGCCGCCGTTCTCCTTCAGATCGCCCTCTTCGCGCGCGATTTCGATGCGCTTGGCGATCTCTTCGCGACCGGTGGTCGACAGGTGCTCGAGCTCGGCAGCGAGACGGTCGTAGGCATCCTGGGTGAGGAAGGTGACGGGAGCGTCGTTGGACATGTGATCTCCTTGCAACGCGCGGCGTGGTGCCGCCTATGGCGAACGCCCCGGCATCCGACCGGGGCGCACAAGAAAGACCTAGACTACGGGATCCAGCACGAGGTGACCAAACCATTCGTCGCCAGCGCGACCGTCGGGATCGTCTCGGTGAACGCGCGCGTCAGCCCCTCGTCGGCGGGGTACTCGACCACGCGCCAGCCGACCACGCCGTGCTCGGTGTCCTGCGCCTCGAGCGCGCACGCGAGCGGTCGGCCCGAGGCCCCGCTGACCTGGAACGACACGACCACGGAATGCTCGTCCGTGACGGAGAACCCCGTGGCGTCCGTGTCGACCGAATCGATCGCGCCCGCCACCGTCGTCCAGGCCACCAGACCGAGCACGCCGGCACCGAGCACCGCGGCCGCTCCGACCGCGAGGCGGCGCGATCGCCGCTCGCGCGTGCGCCCGTAGCGCTGATCGAGCTTGAGCTGCGTGGACATCGCGGGCGTCTCCGGACGGGTGTGGACGGGATTAGGCTGGAGCTTCCAGGCTAGACGCTTCGGAGTCGGATCGAGGAACCCCATGCACCCCCTTCTGTGGCTCACGTCGGTCGCGACCCCGATCCCCGAGATCACGGTGGACCCGACCTCCGTCACGCCCGGCCCGTGGGGCTTCGCCGCGATCGTCGTGCTGACGATCGCCGTCGTCCTCCTGCTGCTGGACATGCTGCGTCGCGTGCGGCGGGGACGGTACCGCGCCGAGGTGCGCGAGGAGCTCGACGCCGAGCAGGCGGCCTCGGCGACGGATGCGGCCGAGGACGCCGACCGGCGTTGATCAGCCGGCGTGATACGCGGGCGCCAAGGCGATGAGCAGGCTCGCCGCCCAGTGGCAGAGGAACGCCAGCACCGTGCACACGTGGAAGATCTCGTGGAAGCCGAAATGGCCGGGCCACGGGTTGGGCTTCTTGAGGGCGTACACGACCGCTCCGCCGCTGTACAGCAGGCCGCCGATGATGACGAGGATCATCATGGCCGCGTTCGCCTGGAACAGCGGGACGATGTACATCACCGCGGCCCATCCGAGCACGAGGTACAGCGCGACGTAGAGCCAGCGCGGCGCGTGGATCCAGAAGACCCGGAAGAAGATGCCGGCGATCGCTCCGCCCCACACGAGGGAGAGCAGCAGCACGCTCTGGTCCGTCGGCAGCGCCAGGACCGCCAGCGGCGTGTAGGTGCCGGCGATCAGGAGCAGGATGTTGGCATGGTCGATCCGCTTCAGGATGGCCTTCGTCTTCGGCTTCCAGTCGAAGCGGTGGTAGAGCGCCGAGTTGCCGAACAGCAGGAGTGACGTCGCCATGAAGACGGCGCTCGCTGCCTTGGCGGCGCCCCCGTTCGCGAGGACGATCAGCACGATGCCGGCGGCGATCGCGACGGGGAAGGTGCCGGCATGGATCCAGCCGCGCCAGGAGGGGCGCAGTTCGACGTGCGCGTCCACGGCGGCGGCGTCCAGGAGGGGGAGCTGCGGCATCTCGGCGCCCTCGTCGGGCTGGTGTCGGGTCACACCCCCGAGAGTACGCGCCGCCGTATGCCCCCGTTCACATGGGGACGAGCGGTAGCGTAGGTCTGTGGCAGCGAATCGGGGGCGAGGCCCCCTCTACCGACTCTATGCGTCCCGGCTCCGCCGGCATCTGACGCCCGAGGTCGTTCCCCATCACGTCGCCATGATGATCGACGGCAACCGCCGGTGGGCGCGTCAAGCCGGGTACCCGACGCCCGCCGAAGGGCACCGGGCCGGTGCCGCGAAGATGCACGAGTTCCTGCGGTGGTGCGACGAGCTCGGCATTCGCGTCGTCTCGCTCTACCTGCTGTCGCACGACAACCTGGCCAAGCGCGACTCCCGCGAACTGGCCGACCTGCTCGAGATCATCGCCGAGCTCTCCGAGACGCTCGCGAGCGAGCCCGGCTGGCGGGTGCAGCACGTCGGACGCGCAGCGCAGCTTCCGGAGGATCTCGCGCGGGTCCTCACCAAGGCGCAGGACAGCACACGCGACAACACCGGGCTGCACGTCAACCTGGCCGTCGGATACGGCGGGCGCGGCGAGATCGTGGACGCTGTGCGGAGCATCATCGCCGCTCACGACCGTCGCGGCGGATCGTTCGAGGAGCTCGCCGAATCGCTGACACCCGAGCAGATCGGCGAGCACCTCTACACCGGCGGGCTGCCCGACCCCGACCTGGTGATCCGGACGTCGGGGGAGCAGCGTCTCAGCGACTTCCTGCTCTGGCAGTCGGCGCACAGCGAGTTCTACTTCGTCGAGGCCCTCGGCCCCGACCTGCGCGAGGTCGACTTCCTCCGGGCCATCCGCGACTACGCCACGCGCGACCGCCGCTACGGCAGCTGAAGCGCCAAGAGTTCACGCGCACGAAACCTCCTGCGGCGTGTCGCGTTCGCACCGTGTCCGCCGCCGGTCGTACTGTCTTCGCAACGGGCATGGTGCCCGTTCGAGTCGGCCACTCACGACGACTCGTGACCCACGGTCGACTCGGGAAATCGGGTGAGACACCCGGAGCGGGGAGTGGGTTGTGGCCGCACGAGCAACTGAGCAGCAGCGTCGCGTCATCCACGGTGGAGGTGACGAGCTCGACCAGGAGCTTCGCACCTACGTCCTGGACACGTCGGTCCTGCTGAGCGATCCGCGGGCGCTGTTCCGCTTCGCCGAGCACTCCGTCGTGGTTCCCGTCGTCGTGGTGACCGAGCTCGAGGGCAAGCGCCACGATCCCGAGATCGGTTACTTCGCGCGTCAGGCGTTGCGTCACCTCGACGATCTGCGCGTCGAGCACGGGCGACTCGACTTCCCCGTGCCGGTCGGAGAGGGCGGCACGCTGCGCGTCGAGCTGACCAACACCGACCCGTCGGTGCTGCCGGCCGGTATGCGCCTCGGCGACAACGACACGCGCATCCTCGCCGTCGCGATGCACCTGGCCCACGAGGGGCAGCCGGTCACCGTCGTCTCCAAGGACCTCCCGATGCGCGTCAAGGCCGCCTCGCTCGGCATCGCGGCGGAGGAGTACCTGGCGGAGCAGGCCGTCGATTCGGGGTGGACCGGCATCGCCAACGTCGCCCTGTCGGGTGATGAGATGAGCGATCTGTACGAGAGCGAGGTCGCCACGAGCGATCAGGTGCGCGGTGTTCCGGTCAACACGGGCCTGGTGATCCACTCCGAACGGGGCTCCGCGCTCGGACGCGTCACGGGCGACGGGTCGTTCCGTCTCGTCCGCGGCGACCGCGACGTCTTCGGGCTCCACGGCCGCTCCGCCGAGCAGCGCATCGCCATCGACCTGCTGCTCGATCCGGAGGTGGGCATCGTGTCGCTCGGCGGGCGTGCCGGTACGGGGAAGTCCGCCCTCGCCCTGTGCGCTGCGCTCGAGTCCGTCCTCGAACGGCAGCAGCAGAGGAAGATCATCGTGTTCCGTCCGCTGTTCGCCGTCGGCGGGCAGGACCTCGGATATCTGCCGGGCGACGCGCAGGAGAAGATGAATCCCTGGGGGCAGGCGATCTTCGACACCCTCGGTTCGGTCGTCTCGGGCAACGTGGTCGAAGAGGTCATCGCGCGGGGGCTGCTCGAAGTGCTGCCGCTCACCCACATCCGGGGACGTTCGCTGCACGATGCGTTCGTCATCGTCGACGAGGCGCAGTCGCTCGAACGCAACGTGCTGCTGACGGTGCTCAGCCGCATCGGCCAGAACTCGCGCGTCGTGCTGACCCACGATGTGGGACAGCGCGACAACCTGCGCGTCGGACGCCACGACGGCATCGCCTCGGTCATCGAGACGCTCAAGGGCCACGACCTGTTCGCGCACGTCACTCTGACCCGGTCGGAGCGCTCGGCGATCGCCGCGCTGGTCACCGATCTGCTGGAGGCGGGCGAGCTCAGCTGAGCTGCGTGCACTGAGGAGGACGGATGCGGTCGGCCCGGGCCCACGGGGTCCGGGCCGACCGGGCGTTCAGGCCTCCCAGCGATAGCCCTCGCCGCGCACGGTCGCGATGCGACCGGCCCCGACCTTGCCGCGCAGGTATCGGACGTACACGTCGACCACGTTGGAGCCGGGATCGAAGTCGAGGTCCCACACGCGGCTCAGCAGCACTTCGCGGCTGAGGACCTCCCCGGGGTGGCGGAGGAACTGCTCGGCGAGCGCGAACTCGCGGGCGGAGAGGTCGATGTCACGGCCGTCGGCGGTCGCACGGCGCGTCAGCATGTCGAGGCTCACGCCGTCGTGCGAGAGCACCGTGACCGCCACCGTGCTCTCGCGCAGCCGCGAACGGATGCGGGCGAGCAGCTCGGCGACCACGAAGGGCTTCGGGACGTAGTCGCTCGCCCCCGCGTCGAGCGCCTCGACGGTGTCGCTCGTGCCGCTGCGCGCGGTGAGCATGATGACGGGCACGGCGGAGCCGGCGGCGCGGATGCGTCGCAGCACGTCGAAGCCGTCCATACCCGGGAGTCCGACGTCGAGCACGACGAGATCGACGTCGTCGCTCGCGGCGATCTCGAGCGCCGTCTCGCCGTCTTCGGCGGCGACGGTCTCCCATCCTTCGCCTCGGAGCGCCTTCTCGAGCAGGGCGATGATGTGCGGCTCGTCGTCGACGAGGAGGATGCGTGTCATCCGATCTCCTTGCGCTGCGAGACGACCTGATTCGCACGGACCGGCGCCGGAAGACGCCGGGCCGCACGGAGCGGTATCTCGATGGTGAACGTGGCGCCGCCTCCGGCAGTGTCGGCGACGGAGCACGACCCGCCGTGACCCTTGGCGATCGCGTCGACGATCGCGAGGCCCAGACCCGAGCCTCCCGCCGAGCGACGGCGTCCTCCACGGTCGAACCGGCGGAAGATGCGGTGGCGGGCCGACGGGGCGATACCCGGGCCGTGGTCGCGGACCCACAGGTGGGCGGCGCCGGCGTAGACGTCGCTGCCGAGCTCGATGGGCGTGCCGGCGGGGGTGTGCTTGGCCGCATTGTCGGCGAGCTGAAGCCAGGCCTGCAGCAGGCGGTCGCGGTCGCCGTGGATCGTCCCGCCCTGCGACGTGTCGACGCTCCAGGTGTGGCCGGGGATGACGGTCACGAGATCCGCGATGCGCTGCGTGAGCGCTTCGAGATCGACGTCGTCGCTCGCGAATCGCTCGCCCTCGACGGAGGCCAGCAGGTCGATGTCGCCGATGAGGCGCGTCATGCGATCGAGCTCTCCCGTGGCGATGTCGCGCACGGCGCCCACGTCGGCGGGGTCGGTGGGGTCCACCAGTTCGAGATGGCCGCGGACGATCGCGATCGGCGTCTTGAGCTCGTGCCGCACGTCGTCGAGCAGACGACGCTGCGCTTCGACGGCGGCATCCGAGGCGTCCTGGGCGGCGGCATCACGGGGCGGCAGTGCCAGGAGCGGCCAGCCGATCAGCCACACTGCGACGCTGGTGCCGGTGCCGACGAGCCCGAACACCACGACGGCCGGCCACGGCAGTTCGCCGTCGACGACGAGGAAGACGAGGAGCGAGCCGATCGCAGCCACGACGAAGCCGGCGCACACGACCGCCAGGAGGGTCCCCAGGATGCGTGCGCGCCGGGCGTCCGACCGCGACGGGCTCACTCTCCGATTATCAGCCCGCGTGGGTCATCGAGAGGAGGTCGAGCTTCTCGTCGAGCTGCTGCTCGGTGAGCTCGCCGCGCTCGACGTACCCGAGGTCGATGACGGCCTCGCGCACGGTGATGCCCTTCGCGACCGCGTGCTTGGCGATCTTCGCGGCGGCCTCGTAGCCGATGAGCTTGTTCAGCGGCGTGACGATCGAAGGCGACATGCCCGCGAACGCGGCGGCACGCTCGACGTTGGCCTGCAGACCCGCGACGGTCTTGTCGGCCAGGACGCGGACGGCGTTGGAGAGCAGCCGGATCGACTCCAGCAGCGCGGTGCCCATCACGGGGATCGCGACGTTGAGCTCGAACGAGCCGGACGCGCCCGCCCAGGCGACGGTGGCGTCGTTGCCGATGACACGCGCCGAGACCATCAGCACCGCCTCGGGCACCACGGGATTGACCTTGCCGGGCATGATCGAGGAGCCGGGCTGCAGATCGGGGATGTGGAGCTCGCCGAGACCGGTGTTCGGTCCCGACCCCATCCAGCGGATGTCGTTGTTGATCTTGGTCAGCGAGACGGCGATCGTCCGCAGCGCACCGGAGGCCTCGACGAGACCGTCGCGGTTGGCCTGCGCCTCGAAGTGGTCCTTCGCCTCGGTGATCGGGAGCTCGGTCTCGGCTGCGAGGAGCTCGATGACCTTCTGCGGGAACCCGAGCGGGGTGTTGATGCCGGTGCCGACGGCGGTTCCGCCGAGCGGCACTTCGCCGACGCGGGGGAGCACCGCCTGCACGCGCTCGATCCCCAGGCGCATCTGGCGGGCGTAGCCGCCGAACTCCTGGCCGAGGGTCACGGGGGTGGCATCCATCAGGTGGGTGCGGCCCGACTTGACGGCGTCCTTCCACAGCTCGGCCTTCTCCTCGAACGCCACGGCGAGGTGGTCGAGGGCCGGGATGAGGTCGTCGATGAGCGCCTGCGTCACGGCGATGTGCACCGAGGTCGGGAACACGTCGTTCGACGACTGCGACGCGTTGACGTGGTCGTTGGGGTGCACCGTCGAGCCGAGGTTGCGGGTCGCGAGGGTCGCGAGGACCTCGTTCATGTTCATGTTCGACGAGGTGCCGGACCCGGTCTGGTACGTGTCGACCGGGAAGTGGGCGTCGTGGCGGCCCGTGACGACCTCGTCCGCGGCGGCGGCGATCGCGTCGGCGATCGCGCCGTCGAGGGTGCCGAGCTCCTTGTTGGCGAGGGCCGCGGCCTTCTTGATGCGCGCGAGGGCGGCGATCTGGCTCGACTCGAGACCCGACCCCGAGATCGGGAAGTTCTCCACCGCGCGCTGGGTCTGCGCGGCGTAGAGGGCGTCCCGGGGGACGCGGACCTCTCCCATGGTGTCGTGTTCGATGCGGTACTCGATGTCGGTCACGTCGTCGTTCCTCTCTCGGTGGGTGTCGTCAGGATGCGGCGTCGTCGTCGTGGACGTCGCCGAGGATGATGGAAGGCACCGCGGCGCCCTCGCCGAGCCGGTAGTTCGCGCCGATGATGGCGACGCGCCCCTCGGCGACGGCGGTGCTGATCAGCTCGGAGGCGTGCAGTAGCTGACCGACGGTGTCGCGCAGGTGCTCGCGGCCGACGACCTCGGCATCCACGGTCTCGGGGGTGACGCCCTCGGCCGCTCCGGCGCGCAGGACGCGGCGCACGGCGGGGACGATCGGGGCGATCTGGCGCCAGATGAGCGGCGGCAGCGACGGCGCGTCGATGCCGGTGCTGTCGATGGCGGCCCGCACCGCGCCGCACGCGTCGTGGGCGAGGACGACGATGAGCGGGACATTGAGCACCGCGACGGCGTACTCGAGGCTGCCGACGACCGAGTCGGAGATGACCTGGCCGGCGTTGCGGATGACGAAGAGGTCGCCGAGACCTTCGTCGAAGATGATCTCGGCCGCGAGGCGGGAGTCGGAGCAGCCGAACAGGGCCGCTCGCGGGGTCTGCAGCCCGGCGATCTCGTGGCGGCGTTCGACGTCCTGCCGGGGATGGCGGGGCGTGCCGTCGACGAAGCGGATGTTGCCGGCGCGCATCTCGTCCCACGCCTCCTGGGGCGTGGGGGATGCCGGTGCCTCGGCGCTCGAGCTCATGGGGTGTCCTCCTGGAGTGCGGCGATCTGCGAAGCGAGTCCCCGCGCGGCCGTGCGGACGGTCTCGCCGTCCACGGCTCCGCCGCCGTACACGAGGATCGTGTCGGTTCCCGCCGTCGTCGACAGTGCGTAGGAGATGTTCCCGGCGCGGGCGGGGTCGGGGATCTCGAAGACGTCCCACGCGATGCCGTCGATGTCCTCGACCGACGTGGTGCGCGATCCGCCGACCTGACGCGACGCCCACCCGGCGTCGGCGCCGAGCGCCTGCTGGACGTTGACGTAGCCGCTGGCGGGGGCGTAGACGATCTCCCAGGTGCGGAACTCGTCGCCGCCCAGCTCCGCCTTGTTGACGCGCCACTCCTCGGGGACGATAGGCGTCACGAGAAGGTGGTCGATCGAGTCGCCCACGTCGGTCGCGACCGCGGCGACGTCGATGCCGGGCTGCTCGGGGACGGAGCCGCGCGGGACGGCGAAGACGATGACGACGACGACCGCGACGGTCACGAGGAGGGCGGCGATGAGGTTGCGGACGTTCTGACTCGAACGGTAGACGCGCGACGACGCGGCCTTGCGGGCGGCGGTCTCGTCCGGCGTTTCGGGGCGCCCGAGCTCGGCGACGACGCGCGGTCCCGCGGCCATCACTCGTCGTCCGCGCGCGCGGCGCGGGCCTCGTCGAGGCGGCGCTTGGCGCCCAGGAGCCATTCCTCGCACCGTGCCGCGAGCTGCTCGCCGCGGGTCCAGAGCGTCAGCGACTGCTCGAGCGTGGGCGCGCCCTGCTCGAGCTCGGCGACGACGCGGACGAGCTCGTCTCGCGCCTGCTCGAAGCTGAGGGTCGCGACGTCGGCGGGGAGCTCATCGGCCGGCGAAGTCATGTGCTCCATTCTAGGACGGCTCCGCGACCGGTTCCGCGCCCGCTTCCGCGCCCGGGGCGCCGCCCGGATCGTCGGCGGGGGCGTCGCGCTCCTCGGCGATCTCGCCCTCCGAACGGGCCGCGAACGATCCGCGCCCCACCGTCACCACCACACGCGTGCCGGGCTCGGCCTGTGATGCGTCGCGCACGATGACACCGGCGTCGAGATGGGCGATGGCGTAGCCGCGATCGAGCGTCGCGCCGGGGGAGAGCGCGCGCAGCGTCGCACGCAGACGCTGGGCCTCGTGCCCGGCTGCATCCAGCCGCCGTGCCGTGTGGTCGCGGCCGCGCGCCGTCAGGATGTGCAGCTCGTGGGCTCGTGTGGTCATCAGCGACTCGGGGTCGCGCAGGACCGGGCGCGAGCGCAGCTGCTCGAGCTGCGCCAGGTCGTGGGCCACACGCTGGGTCAGCCGTGTCCGCGAGCGGGAGCGGAGCTGGTCGACGAGCGCCCGCTGCTCGGACACGTCGGGCACCACGCGCTTCGCGGCATCCGTCGGCGTCGACGCCCGGAGGTCGGCGACATCGTCGAGGAGCGGGTGATCGTTTTCGTGTCCGATCGCCGACACGATCGGCGTCTGCGCGGCGGCGACGGCCCGGAGGAGCCGTTCGTCGCTGAACCCGAGGAGCGTCTGCGGGTCGCCGCCGCCGCGCGCTATGACGATGACGTCGACGTCGGGGTCGGCGTCGAGCGTGCGCAGCGCCGCGAGCGTCTCGGGGACGCAGCGGTCGCCCTGCACGGCGGCGTGGATCGTGCGGAAGGCGACGTGCGGCCAGCGCAGCTCCGCATTGCGGTGCACGTCGCGCTCCGCGTCGCTGCGTTCGCCCGTGATGAGGCCGATCGTGTGGGGGAGGAAGGGCAGCCGCTTCTTGCGCGCGGGGTCGAACAGGCCCTCGGCGCGCAGCTGCGCGCGGAGGCGCTCGAGCTGCACCAGCTGGTCGCCGAGCCCGGTCGGACGCATGGCCGACACGGTGAACGAGAAGTCTCCCGACTTCACGAAGTAGTCGCTCTTGACGCACGCGACGACCCGGTCGCCGACCTGCGGGCTCGAGCCGAGCCGCTGCAGGGTGCTCGACCAGAGTCGGAACGACAGCGCGGCGTCGGCTTCGGCATCCTTGAGGCGTCCGAACACGTGCCCGCCGCGGAGGTTCCACGACGTGATCTCGCCCTCGACCCACACGGCGCTCCAGCGCTGGACGAAGTCGCGGATGGTCTCGTTCAGGCGCGAGATCGACGTCGGCGTCTGCGGCGACGAGTCGCGCGGGTGCACGGCGTCGGGCGGGGGCGTCTGGTCGGGCGCGGACTCGAACGACGGCATGGGGCTCCTCACGGCCGGTTCCGAGCGGGTCGGGGGATGCGCCTCGTAGAATCGAGGAGTGACTACTCCCGCCGTCCGGCTGCCCGTCCCCCGCGTGCCGGGGCGTCACGGCCGTCTCCAGGATATCCCTGTGGGCGCGGCCAAGCGGGTGTTGCTGGCCGCCCCGCGCGGCTACTGCGCCGGCGTGGACCGGGCCGTCGTCGCCGTCGAGAAGGCGCTCGAGCGTTTCGGTGCGCCCGTGTACGTGCGCAAGCAGATCGTCCACAACGTCCATGTCGTGCGCGAGCTCGAGGAGCGCGGTGCGATCTTCGTCGACGAGGTCGACGCGGTTCCCGAGGGCTCGCACGTCGTGTTCAGCGCCCACGGTGTGTCGCCGGCGGTCGTGTCGGCGGCGTCCGATCGGGGCCTGCAGGCGATCGACGCGACGTGCCCGCTCGTGACGAAGGTGCACCGCGAGGCGGTGCGGTTCGCGCGTGACGACCGCGAGATCCTGCTCATCGGGCACGAAGGGCACGAAGAGGTCGAGGGTACGGCCGGCGAGGCCCCCGAGCACATCACGGTCGTGAACTCTCCCGACCACGCCGACGTCGTGGAGGTGCGCGACCCGTCGCGCGTCGTCTGGCTCTCGCAGACCACGCTGTCGGTCGACGAGACGATGGAGACCGTGCGCCGGCTCCGCGTGCGGTTCCCCGAGCTGCAGGATCCGCCGTCGGACGACATCTGCTACGCGACGCAGAACCGGCAGGTCGCGATCAAGAAGATCGCCGCCGAGACCGATCTGGTGATCGTCGTCGGCTCGGCGAACTCGTCGAACAGTGTCCGGCTCGTCGAGGTCGCGCTGGAGTACGGCGCTCGTGCGGCGTACCGCATCGACTACGCGGACGAGATCCGCCAGGAGTGGCTCGAGGGCGTGCGCACCGTGGGCGTGACGAGCGGGGCGTCGGTGCCCGAAGTTCTCGTGCAGCAGGTGCTCGCGAGCCTCGCCGATGCCGGTTACGGCGACGTGGACGAGATCCGCACCGCCGAGGAGGACCTGCTGTTCTCGCTGCCGAAGGAACTGCGGACGGATGCCGCGGGCCAGCAGGACGCGCGTGCGCGCGGCGGACGGGGTCGCTCGTGAGCGACGCCGAGCGGGAACGCCCGCGTCCGCAGTACGGCGAGTATGCGACGCCGGAGGAGCAGCGCGCCCGTATCGCCGCACTCGGCGGAACGGCACCGCATCCGGATGTCGCCGAGACGGCCGTCGTGCCCGACGCGGCGTCGCACGGTTCCGCCCCGAACGGTGGACCCGCGCGTCCGCACCCGGCGACACCGCGCCCGACGACGGCGGCCGCGCGCCCCACCCGGCTCGCCGACCGCGTCATCTCGGTCGCGCTCCTCGCTTACGGCCTCGTGACCGTGCTCGGTGCGATCCCGCAGCTGATCGACTTCGCCGGGTTCGCGAACACGTGGATGGACATGGCGGGGATCGAGGGATCGCTCGCCGACCCAGCTTCGGGACGCGCGTGGGGAATCGCGGCGGCGATCTTCTACAGCGTCGGCTGGCTCGTCACGGCCGTGCTCACATGGTGGTCGTTGTCGCGGCGACGGCTCTCCTGGTGGATCCCGCTGGTCGGGGCGATCGTCACGTTCATCATCGTGAGCCTGCTGTTGGCGGCTCCGCTGCTGTCGGATCCGGCGGTCGTCAGCGGCTTCACGCCGCGCTGACACTCCGCTGAGGCCCGCGCCGTCCCCGCCGACCCACAACGCACGACGCACGACGCCCGCCGGAGGAACATCCTCGCGGCGGGCGTCGTGCGTGCGGTGGTGCGGTCGTCAGCTCTGCGACTTGCCGAACGAGCCGAGCTGCTTGGTCGCCTCGACGACGCGCGCGGCCATGGCCGACTCGGCCTTCTTGCCCCAGGCGCGCGGGTCGTAGGCCTTCTTGTTGCCCACCTCGCCGTCGACCTTCAGGACGCCGTCGTAGTTCTGGAACATGAAGCCGGCGACCGAACGCGTGAAGGCGTACTGGGTGTCGGTGTCGATGTTCATCTTCACGACGCCGTTGGCGACCGCGAGGGCGATCTCCTCGTCGGTCGAGCCGCTGCCGCCGTGGAAGACGAGGTCGAGGGGCTTCTCGCCGGTGCCGAACTTCTCGGCGATGCCGGCCTGGATCTCTCCGAGCAGCTCGGGCTTGAGCTTGACGTTGCCCGGCTTGTAGACGCCGTGGACGTTTCCGAAGGTGAGTGCGGCGATCCAGCGGCCCTGGTCGCCGAGTCCGAGCGCGTCGACGACCTGCGAGACGTCACCCGTGGTGGTGTACAGCGCGTCGTTCGAGCCCTCGTGCTGCACGCCGTCCTCTTCGCCGCCGACGACGCCGATCTCGACCTCGAGGATGGCCCGGATGGCCTTGATGCGGGGGAGGAGCTGCTGTGCGATCTCGATGTTCTCGGCGAGCGGCACGGCCGAGCCGTCCCACATGTGCGACTGGAAGATCGGCTGGCCGCCGTCGGCGACGGCCTCTTCGGAGGCCTGGATGAGCGGCAGGACGAAGTCCTCGAGCGCGGGCTTCGGGCAGTGGTCGGTGTGGAGCGCGACCGTGACGGGGTAGTTCTTGGCGACCTCGTGCGCGAACTTCGCGAACGCGAGCGCGCCCGTCGCACGGCCCTTGACGGTGTGTCCGGCGAAGTAGTCCGCGCCGCCGGTGGTGACCTGGATGATGCCGTCGGAGCCGGCCTCGGTCAGGCCCTGGAGGACGGCGTTGATGGACTGCGAGCTGGCGGCGTTGATCGCGGGGTAGGCGAACCCACCGGCCTTCGCACGATCCAGCATCTCTGCGTACTGTTCGGGGGTGGCGATGGGCATGACAGCTCCTCAGATCGGCGGTGTTACCGAGCCCACTTTATCGAAGGGTGCGCTCGGACTCGTCCGTCCGGGCGCCGGAGAAACCGCGGTCGCCGCGTCCGCACGATCGCCGGATGGATGTCATCCGCTCCTTGGGAGCGGTGTGAGTCGTGCGAATCGAAAGAATCGCGATTCCTTCATCGTCGCGGCGGGTGAAAATGGGCGATCCGGGCACGGTCGACACATATGCTGAGCCCCATGGTGAGCCTGACCGCCGACATGAGTCCGCTGCATCCCGACCGCAACCTCGCACTGGAGCTCGTGCGCGCCACCGAGGCGGCCGCGATCCGCTCCGTGCCGTTCATCGGGCGCGGGCAGAAGGAGCTCGCCGACGGCGCGGCCGTCGACGCGATGCGCGCGTTCCTCACGACGGTCAACTTCGACGGCGTCATCGTGATCGGCGAGGGCGAGAAGGATGCCGCGCCGATGCTGTTCAACGGAGAGAAGGTCGGCACCGGCCGCGGACCCCAGGCGGACATCGCCGTCGACCCGATCGACGGGACGACGTTGACGGCCGAGGGGCGCAACAACGCCCTGTCGGTCATCGCGGTCGCCGACCGCGGGGCGATGCTCGACGCGTCGGCGGTGTTCTACATGGACAAGCTGGTGACGGGTCCCGCCGGCGTCGGTGTCGTCGACATCCGCCTCCCGATCGCCGAGAACATCCGTCTGCTGGCGAAGGCGCTCGGCAAGCCCGTCGACGAGCTGGTGGTGTCGGTGCTCAACCGGCCGCGGCACGCCGAGCTGATCGACGAGATCCGTGCCGCTGGTGCCGGTACCCGCCTCATGAGCGACGGCGACGTGGCCGGCGGGATCAACGCCGCGCGGCACAACGCGCGGACCGACATGTGCGTCGGTATCGGCGGGAGCCCGGAGGGCATCGTGACGGCGTGCGCGATCAAGGCGCTCGGCGGACACATCCAGGGCCGGCTGTGGGCGCGCGACGACGACGAGAAGCAGCGGGGTATCGACGCCGGGCTGAGCCTCGACGGTCACGTGTACGAGGCCGAGGACCTCGTGCGCGGCAAGAACACGATCTTCGTCGCGACGGGCGTGACCAACGGCGAGCTGGTGGGAGGGGTGCGCCGCGAGGGCGACTTCGTCTACACCGAGAGCGTCGTGCTGCGGGGCGCTTCGGGGACGCTGCGCCGCATCTCGTCGGAGCACCTGACGTCGAAGTGGCTCTGACCGGGATGTAACTATCACGACACGCTCTCGTGTCAACGGGTGAGGGTTGCGGCGGGCGTCTGTCAGAATGGCCCCGGTATCAACGGCGATGACCACCCTCATGTCAGCACCCGGGAGAACCATGTCGATGACTGCGAACAACCCGCCGACCGGTCAGGTCGCGGTGACGATCGACCCCGCGCGGCGTCCGGATGTGCTGTTGCGCCGACGCCACCCCGAGGGCCACCAGATGAGCGCGTGGTGGATGATCGGCGCCTTCGTCGCCGTCTCGGTGGCCGTGGTCGGGCTCGTCAACATGTTCCCCGGCTGATCAGCCGGACGCTCCTTCTGTCGCCGGTTCGGCTTCTGTCGCCGGCTCGGCGTCCGACAGGCGGCTCCGAAGCTCCCCGACGTCGGCATTGAGCAGCTCGGACGCGGTGGTCACGCGGGTCGTGGTCTCGATGGCGGCGGGAGCGTTCACAGCGTCGAGCTTCGTCTCGTCGATGCCCGGGAACTTGCGGGCCGTCACGAGCACGCGCGATTCGAGGGTCCCCACGAACTTGTTGTACGACTCGACGGTCCGCTCGATCGCGCGGCGCAGATCGCCGGCGTGCGAGGCCAACCCGCCGAGACGCTGATACAGCTCGTTGCCGAGGTCGAACAAGCGGCGTGCCTCGTCGGACACATCCTGCTGCGTCCAGGTGTAGGCGACGGTCTTCAGGACCGCCCAGAGATTGACCGGCGAGGCGAGCGCGACGCGACGCGAGAACGCGTAGTCGAGCAGGGCGGGGTCTTCGTCGAGAGCGGCGGCGAGGAGCGACTCGCTGGGGATGAAGCAGACCACAAACTCGGGGCTCGAGGTGAGGCCCGCCCAGTACGCCTTCTTCGCGAGGGCGTCGACGTGCGCGCGGACGGCTTTGACGTGCGACGTCAGCAATGTCTTGCGGCGCCGGGCATCGTCGCCCTGCGCCGTGACCGGAATCGCACTGGCCTCGAGATACGCGTCGAGCGGGACCTTGGCATCGACCGCGAGGGCCTTGTCGCCGGGGAGGCGGACGATCAGATCGGGGCGGCCCGCGCCACTGTCGGACGTGACGCTGGACTGGAGGTCGAAGTCGACGTAGCGGGTGAGGCCGGCGGACTCGACGATGCGGCGCAGCTGGGTCTCGCCCCACACACCGCGTGCCGCGCTGGAGCGAAGCGCGCCCGCGAGCGACTCGGTCGTCGAGCGGAGGGCTTCGTCGGTCTCGCGTCCGAGGCGGAGCTGTTCGGCCACGGACCCGAACTGCTCGCTGCGTTCCCGCTCGAGGAGCTCGACTTTCGCTTGCATCGCCTGGAGCGACTCCTGGACGGGAGCGAGCGCACGAAGCACCGCCTGTTCACGGCGCTCACGCTCGTCTCGCGCCGCCTGGTCGGCACGCGCCTGAGCTCCGAGCTCCCGCTGGACGTCGCGTTGGCGTTCGAGTTGTTCGGCATAGGTGTCACGCGCGGCCTCTGCCACCGCGGCGCGCGCCTCGAGCTGCACGCGATCGGCGGCGGCGCGGCGCGCGCCGGTGGCGGAGCCGGCGAACCAACCGGCAGCGGCGGCGATCGCGGCGACGACCAGGATGACGAAGACGAGAGGTGCGTCCATGCGTCCAGGATGCCCGGTGCCTCGGACATCACTCGGAGGCGGGCGTACACGGCGCGCCTGGCGCGGTCCCTCGCCGTGTTCACCATGCGGAGGCGCCGGATACGCCAGGATGTCGGGATGACAGGCTACGAGCGGCCCGTGATCGACGCGCCGCAGTTCCACGACGCCGATGGGGCGGTCATCGAGTACGGGGCTCGATGGGCCGGATCGCCGCCCGAGGATTCGTACTCCGTCGACACGCACCCCGAGAGGTTCGCGCCGCTGCACGCGGTCGCGGAGGCGCTGACCGAGCACCTGCGCACCGAGTTCGACGTGCGTGTCGATGAGGGTGCGGAGGTAGCTGCTGACCTGTTGCGCCCGGTCGGTCGAGAGGTGCTGCGCGCGGTCCGGCTCCGTCCGCGCGATTCGACCTGCGCGTCGCTGACGTTCGTCTTCGACGACTACCCGGGGCTCGCGGTCCATTCCGGCCTGCTCCACGACGCGTACTTCCCGCATTGCGGCTGCGACGCGTGCGACGAGGAATGGAGGGCTGTGGCCGACGATCTCGAACGGGACGTGTTCGCCGTGGTCGCGGGTGGCTTCCGCGAGCGGATCGCACGCGGGGGAGAGCTGCCGGTGGAGTACGCCCTCTCCTACCCCGACGGCAGCGCATCGGGGAGTTTCCGACTCGAGGACGTCCCCGCGCATCGCCTGGACGCGGCTCGGACCGTGCTCGACGCCCTGCCCGACGGATGGGCGCCGTGGCCGCGCCGTGCACCGCGGGGGATCGGCGCGCGGAGGTAGGGATACGCGTTGCGGCGACCAGAGCGCCAGCGGGTCGCCCGCAGACCGAACGTTGCGCCGCGGCGAACACTTCGAGGCCCTCAACCGCGGCGCGTCACGCGTCTGTGTCGGGGTCGGCAGCTCGTGGCGCGGAAGCGCGGCGCCGCGCAACGGCCGCAGATGACATGTGCGCATGCGTGCGGGTGTGTGCGGGCGCGGGGTCGTGTGCGTGCGCGTCAGAAGGGCGGGAGATCGCGTGCGGGAGCGCTCGGGTGATGCGGTGTTTCGGGCGGAGGCGGGGGAGGCCCGGTGTCGATGTCCGGTCCGGGCTCGGTGCCGGGGTCGATGGTGAATGCGACCAGGGGTGGTGGTGCGTCTTCGCGGTAGATGCGTCCGGTGGGTGAGGTCCAGATGAGTCTCCCACCGGCGAGTTGTCGGACTTTCCATCTCGTGTGGTGTTTGACGTCGTGGTGCCGTTTGCAGAGGTGTGCGAGGTTGCAGACGTGGGTGGTGCCGCCGTCGGTGACGGCGATGGTGTGGTCTCGTTCGCATCGGATGGCGGGTTGCCGGCATCCGGGGAATCGGCAGTGCCGGTCCCGCGCCCGCAACAGGCGTTTCATCGCCGCGGTCGGTTCGTACGCGTCGCACTCGAGGACCGTGCCGGTGACGGGGTGGGTGAGCAGTCGTTCCCACGCGGTGTTCTCGCCCGCGAGCGTCCGGGCGGTCGCCGCGTCGATGGGGGAGCGTCCGACCAGGTCGGCGGGGTCTTCGTCACGTCCGGCGAGGGTGAGGGCGGACACGACAACCTGCACCTTCGCGCGGATCGCCCCAAGCGCACCGTTCCCGTCTCCGGTCTCTGTTGGATCCAAGCTTGGCGCCCCCGAGAGGAGGAGGTCGGCGAACACATCGGCCCGGACCTGATCCATGGTGCGCGTGTCACCGGAGAACGACGACGCCTCGGGATTCTCAGCGGGCAGCAGGCCCTCTGCATCGTTCACCGCCGCGTCGTTCCGAGGCCGGGCGTGCACGATCTCCCGTGCCTGCCGCGTGAGCCGGTCCGCGATCCCATCCGCCAGCGCCGTCGGGAGCGTCGCGATGAGGTCGGACATCCCGTCCGCTCCCGGAAGCACCCGGACGCACCGCCCCGCCGCAGCCTCCTCATGCCGCTCGGTGAAGGTCCGCGGGTGCATCCTCTCCGCCACCATCTGCAACGCATCCCGTACACGGTTCGGAGTCTCACCCTCGCACCGCGCGACCGCGACGTGTTCGAACTCTTCCCGTTCCCCGGCGGGCACGATGCATCCGACATCCTGGATGACCCGCACGTGCCCGCGGGTGATCCGCCCCGCCTCCCATGCCGCGAATGTGACCGGAAAGCTCTCCACCAAATCGCAGGCTTCGTCGATGCGCCGCTGCACCGTCCGATCCGTCAATACGAGCACCCCGGCCAACTCCGCCGCGATGCCGCGCAGCGCCATCTCGCGCGCCTTCACCCGTTCCGACGCGCCCGCGGCCTGCTCGCGCGCCAGCTTCCCCGCCGCCGCGAGCACCCGCACTTCACGGACCTGCCCCTGCCGGATGACGTCCGCCGCGGTCTCACAATCCGCGACAAGCTCCGCCAGCGCCGAGGCATCCGCGTCGCTCCCGAACCGGTCAATCGAAGACATGTTCGAATCTTGCCACGGACCTCCGACATCGCCTCGCGCGCGGAGCGCGATGCGCGATCGGGATTCAGGCGGCGCTGAAGCGCACCGAGCCGGTCGCCGGCGCGGGCACATCATCGGTGCTGACCGTCGCGGCATACTCCGGCACGCGCACCCCCAGCAGCATCGCCAGTTCGACGATGTCCTGCGCCCCGGCTCGGGCGGCCGCGTCGATGGCGATCTGGGCGCACGCGAGCGCATCGGCCCGGGCATCGTGATGAGCGAACTCGAGCATCCCGATGGCCGCTGCCACGAGGGGGAGACGGTAGGAGTCCAGCGTGTAGGTCTTGCGCGCGAGCTGCACGCTGCACACGGAGCGCAGCGCGGGGAGCGCGGCATCCGTCGCCTCGCAGGCACGGCGCAGAACCGCCATGTCGAAGCCGGCGTTGTGCGCCACCAGGACGTCGTCGCCGATGAACGTCAGCAGCCGGGGCAGCTGGTCGACCCACCCGGGGGCCTCGGCGACGTCCGCCGCGGTGATGCCGTGGATCGACACGTTGATGTCGAAGAAGCGGTCGTGTCCGGCGGGCGGGTGGATCAACCAGCCGTCGGATGCCACGACCTGGCCGTCACGTACCCGCACGAGCCCGACCGAGCAGGCAGATGCGCTCGATGCGTTCGCCGTCTCGAAGTCGATGGCGGTGAAGTCCAGGGGCACGATCCCACCCTCTCTCTGGGGGCAGCCGCGCGGACGCAGGCGCGCCGAGCATCCCGCCCGTGCGCGACAGCGGGGAGCGATGCTGCTGCCATCGCTCCCCGCCGGTCTCCGGATGACGCCCGGGGCCTGGACGTCAGTACTTCATGACGATGCGGCCCTCGATCTTGCCGCGCTGCATGCGGTCGAAGATGTCGTTGATGTCGTCGATCGTCTCCACGTGCACCGTGGGGTGGATCTGGCCTCGAGCGTAGAAGTCGAGCGCCTCGATCATGTCCTGCCGCGTGCCGACGATCGACCCGCGCACGGTGATCGCGCGCAGCACGATGTCGAAGATGTCGGCGTCGAACGTGCCCGGCGGCAGTCCGTTGAAGACGATCGTGCCGCCGCGACGGACCGCGCCGAGTGCCTGATCGAACGCGCGGGGGTGGACGGCGGTGACGAGCACGCCCTGGGCGCCCCCGGTGAGCTCCTGGATCATCGACCCGGGCTCGTGCTCGGCGGCATTGACGGTCACCTCGGCGCCGTGGCTGCGGGCGAGGTCGAGCTTGGCGTCGTCGACGTCGACGGCGGCGACGCGCATCCCCATCGCTCGGGCGTACTGCACGGCGATGTGGCCGAGACCGCCGATGCCCGAGATCACGACCCACTCGCCGGGGCGGACGCCCGTCATCTTCAGTCCCTTGTACACGGTGACCCCCGCGCACAGGATCGGCGCGACCTCGACGGGATCGGCGCCCTCGGGGATCCGCGCGGCGAAGCGCTCGTCGACGATCATGTACTCGCCGAAGCTGCCGTCGACGGAGTAGCCGCCGTTCTGCTGTTCGGGGCAGAGCGTCTCCCACCCGGTCCGGCAGTACTCGCAGATGCCGCAGGCCGACCACAGCCACGCGTTGCCGACCTTCTGCCCGACCTCGAGGGTCGTCACGCCGGGGCCGAGGGCGACGACCTCGCCGAACCCTTCGTGCCCGGGGATGAGGTCTGCTTTGGGCGCGACCGGCCAGTCGCCGTGGGCGGCGTGCAGATCGGTGTGGCAGACGCCGCTCGTGATGACCCGCACGAGCGCCTGGCCCGGCCCGGGCGTCGGGATCGGCACGTCGGAGACCACGAGGGGCTCACCGGAGGTCTTCACGACGGCGGCACGCATCGTGTCGGTTCCGGGGTCGTTCGCGGCGACGTTGGGGGTGTCGGTCAGAGTCGTCATCGACATCACTTCCTCTCGGCGGAGCTCTTCCGCCCGATGGCCCCGACCGTAGGACGGCCGACGTTGCACGAGGTTGCGCGCAGGCACCGCGGAGGTCACGAGCCTCGCCCGCACCTAGACTGGTCTCCCGTGGCTCTCACCATCGGAATCGTAGGACTGCCCAACGTCGGCAAGTCGACCCTCTTCAACGCCCTGACCAAGAACCAGGTTCTCGCGGCGAACTACCCGTTCGCGACGATCGAGCCGAACGTCGGCGTGGTGAACCTGCCCGACCCGCGCCTGCAGGTGCTGGCCGACATCTTCCACTCGGAGCGGCTGCTGCCCGCCGCGGTGTCGTTCGTCGACATCGCCGGCATCGTGCGCGGCGCCTCGGAGGGCGAGGGCCTCGGCAACCAGTTCCTCGCGAACATCCGCGAGGCCGACGCGATCGCGCAGGTCGTCCGCGGCTTCGCCGACGACGACGTCGTGCACGTCGAGGGCGCCGTCAACCCGCAGAACGACATGGAGACGATCAACGCCGAGCTGCAGCTCGCCGACCTCCAGACGCTCGAGAAGGCGATCACCCGGTACGAGAAGGAGGTCCGCGGCAAGAAGCTCGACCCCTCGGTGCTCGAGTCCGCCAAGGCGGCGCAGGATGCCCTGCAGCGCGGCGAGCTGCTGTCGGGAGCCGGCTCCAAGATCGACCTCGCGCCGATCAAGGAGCTCGGCCTGCTCACGGCCAAGCCCTTCATCTTCGTCTTCAATGTCGACGAGGCCGTCCTCACCGACGACGCGCGCAAGGCGGAGCTCGCCGCGCTCGTCGCGCCCGCGCAGGCGGTCTTCCTCGACGCGAAGATCGAGTCGGAGCTCATCGACCTCGACCCCGACGAGGCCGCGGAGCTGCTCGCCTCGACCGGGCAGGACGAGTCCGGTCTCGACCAGCTCGCCCGCATCGGCTTCGACACCCTCGGCCTGCAGACCTACCTGACCGCGGGTCCGAAGGAGGCACGCGCCTGGACGATCGGCAAGGGTTGGAAGGCCCCGCAGGCCGCCGGCGTCATCCACACCGACTTCGAGAAGGGCTTCATCAAGGCGGAGGTCATCTCGTTCGACGACCTCGTCGTGACCGGGTCGGTCGCCGAGGCTCGCTCGAAGGGCAAGGCCCGGCTCGAGGGCAAGGACTACGTCATGCAGGACGGCGACGTCGTGGAGTTCCGCTTCAACGTATGAGGCCGCGGTCGTTCCGGCGGCGCCGATGGCTTCCCGCCTCGATGTGGGCCGGGTCTGCGCCAGGATGGATGACATGACCGCAGCGCTCCTCGACCAGCTCGTCTCCCGCATCCGCGCCGAAGAGATCCTCGACGAACCCGTCGCCGAGGACGGCATCGTGCACGGTCGGGCCCGGTTCGAGGCCGCGGGGGTCGAGGTGGCGGTCAACATCGATCCCGAGCTCGACGAAGACGGCGAGACGGATGCCGAGCCGGTGGACCTCGTCGCCGCGCTCGAGGGTGTGCTCGCGATGAGCGAAACCCAGTGGCGAGCGGTCACCGACGCGGTGATCGCCGAGCTCGAGGCGGTGGACACGGCCGAACCGGCGGCCGACCAGGTCGATCTCGACAACGACCTGGAAGCTCGATCCCTCATCGTGTTCGCGGATGCGGTTCTGGTGCGGTTCGAGGCTCCGCGGCGCTTTCCCGCCTCGCGCATCCTCGCCCAGCTGGACGACGCGTTCGACGTCGAGGGGGTCGACGTGGAAGACGACGACGACATCGACACCGTCGCCTTCGATTCGCTCGACGACCTGATCGACCACCTGACGGACGGACGCTGACGGGGACCGCGCCCGGCCGTTACCAGCCATCGCGGCATCCATCAACAGGTGGGCGCGGCCCGGGGACGCTGCTTAGCGTGGAGTCATCTCGACTCGAGGAGGCGCCACCATGGCCACCAAGGAATCCACCACCACGCGCAACAAGCGCCGCGCTTCGGGCGCCGGCCTGACGAACGAGCAGAACGCCGAGAGCGGCTTCCGGGCATCGCAGAAGCTCAGCGAGAACACCCAGAAGGTGCTCGTCGATCTCATCGAGCTCTCGCTCCAGGGCAAGCAGGCCCACTGGAACGTCGTCGGGCGCAACTTCCGCGACACGCACCTGCAACTCGATGAGATCATCGACGCCGCTCGCGAGTTCGCCGACACGGTCGCCGAGCGGATGCGCGCCCTGCACGCCCTGCCCGACGGCCGCAGCGACACCGTCGCCGAGACGACGACCCTGCCGGAGTTCCCGCAGGGCGAGATCGACACCGCCGAGGTCATCGACCTCATCACCGAGCGCCTCGAGGCGACGATCGGCACCTGCCGCGACGTGCACGACGAGGTCGACGAGGAAGACCCCACCACCGCCGACATCCTGCACTCCATCCTCGAGCGCCTCGAGCAGCTCGCGTGGATGGTCAGCGCGGAGAACCGCAAGCCGCAGGGCTGAATCCCGCCTGCGAGGACGCCCCGCACGCGACCCCGGTCGCTGTGCGGGGCGTCGTCGTTCAGCGGCGGCGCGATCGAGAGGTCGCGACGGAGAAGGCGGATGTCAGGGCATTCGCGGGTCGATCATGGTCATCCCCGCCGTCCCCGACTCGTCGAGACGGGGGAGCAGCAGAGCGGCTTCCGAGAGTCCGACGACCCGGTGGATGAGCTCCTGCGGTCGCAGCCGCCCCTCGTCGATCAGCGCGAGCATGCCGGGGTAGTCGGCCGCAGCCATGCCGTGGCTTCCCAGGAAGTCGAGCTCCCAGGCGATCACGCGGGCGAGAGGTGCGGCCGATCGACCGGGGGCCGTCGGCAGCAGTCCGATCTGCACGTGGCGACCGCGGCGACGCAGGCTCAGGATTGCGTCGGCGCAGGTCTGCTCGCTGCCGACCGCGTCGACAGAGACGTGCGAGCCCCCGTCTGTGATCTCGTGGACCGCTGCGGCGACATCTCGACCATCGCCGGCGATCACGCGGTCCGCCCCGAGCCGGGCGGCGGTCTCCAGGGCGGCCGAGGAACGGTCGATCGCAATGACGCGCGCACCGAGGGCCTTCGCGATCATGACGACGCTCAGACCGACGCCGCCCGCTCCGACCACGGTGATCCACTCGTCCGCGCGCAGGCGTGCGCGTGCGATCACCGCCCGGTAGGCGGTCGCGAAACGGCAGCCGAGAGCAGCGGCCGCCTCGAAGGTCACGGCGTCGGGGATGCGGACGAGGTTGGTGTCGGCGGCGGGAACGACGACGCGCTCGGCGAAGGAGCCCGGATAGGTGAAACCGGGCTGCTGCTGATCGGGGCACACCTGGGCATCGCCGCCCAGACACCACGCGCACCGCCCGCAGCCGATGACGAACGGCGTCGTGACGCGGTCGCCGGCCTTCCACCCGCGGACCTCCGCGCCGGCCTCGACCACGACGCCCGCGAACTCGTGCCCGGGAACGTGGGGCAGGTCGACGTCGTCGTGCCCGGCCCAGGCATGCCAGTCGCTGCGACAGAGTCCCGTCGCCCGGACCTCGACCACCACGGCGTCCGCGGCGGGCGACGGATCGGGCACGTCACGCACCGTCAGCGGTCCGCGGATATCGTCCAGAACCATCGCTCGCACGAGCGTTCACGCTACGGCATCCGTTGCCCGCTCTCGCGGTGTAGCCCGAGGCGTCAGGCGTCGCGGAATCCCTCGAGGTCGGGGTCCCACTGCACCGGGGGCTCGTCGTCGACCGCGTACAGGCGCGCGGAGCCGCTCTGCCGGCGCGGGTAGCTCTCGTGCATCCGCAGTCGGTCCGCCCCTTCGGAGAAGTCCGGCTCGTCGGCGTCCCAGTCCACGGGAGCCGACAGGACGTCGTTGCCGACCCCGATGACGAGCTCGGCCTCGTCGGTGCGGCCGTCGCCCTCGAGCACGATCGGAATCCGTACCGCCTCGGCGCGCCCGTAGTTGGCGACCGCCGCCGTGAGGTCCACCAGCGCCTCCGCCACGTCATCCGTCGTGATCACCGTGTCGCCCGCGTACGTGATTCGTCTCATCGGGCCACTGTGACGTGCGGGGTGCCGTCACGTCGCTTGCTTGCCAACCGGCCGCGCATGGACTAGCGGGTCGCGTCGGGCCCCGTCGCGCCGGCGGCGATCGTCGCATGCCGCACGGTTCGGGTCAACGGGCCTGTCCGCCGGGGGCCGGACGCTCTACCGTCGGCCACAGCGCCGCGACGACCCCGGCGCGGAGACGAGGGGACCCATGTCCGATCGGACGCCCGCCGCAGACGACCCCGCGACCGAGGAGCAGCCGCTGTCGCGCGCTCAGGCCGTGAGCAAGGACAGGCGGTACACCCCCGGCAGCGACACCGAGACGCGGGAGAAGCAGGCGGACGGTGCGACGAGCCCGGATGCCGACGTCGACGACGACCTCGTCCGGGCGCGACCGGGAACGGGCGGACCCGACGACGTGGGCGACGTGGACGTCGAGGCGGAGGACCTCAACCTCCCGTGGCGGGAAGACGAGGCCGGGGCCTGACAGCGGGCACGGATGCCGCTGATGCGGTGACGCCGCGGTGCAGCGGGGTCGTGACAGGCGATCTCGCTCAGTTCCAGCCGACGGTGTTGAACCAGGCGGCCCGGTGCTCGGCTTCGGCCGGGTCGGTCGTTCCGCGGAACGCATCGTGCCGGGCCAGAAGGCCGCCGTCGATCCCGACGAAGCCCGAGCAGACCCCGCACAGGCCGCGCCCGTGCGGGAAACCGTCGGCAAGGGGCTTGGCGGGTGCTGCCGCCGTCCCGGAACCGGGGCAGCGCGGCGGATCGGCCTGAGCATCGGACCACATCTGCGACGTACCCTGCCGATTGTGGAGGCCTGCGTGTCCGCGCGGTCTCGTGCACAGCGCCGTTCCGCGCCGCGACCGGCACCACAGTGCCGTCGGATACGTCATCGATCAGACGCGCGTGCCGCAGACCCCGCACTCGCCGGTGGCCGAGACCTCGACGAAGCAGTCGGGGCACATGGCGCGGACGACATCGGAGGGGGCCGGCGCCTTGGGCGTGCGCGGAGCCGCCGACGTCCGGGATGACGTGCGCTTCGCGGGGGCGGTGCGCGCCGGGACGACCGGAGCCAGCTTGCGCTCGGGCACGTGGGTCTCGCAGTAGAACCGCACGTACCCGCCGTGGTTGGTCGGATGCCGGTGCTTGACCGCCCACAGCCCCGCGCGGTCCCAGGCGGGGGTGTCGGCCGAGCAGCCCGCGCAGCGCGCCGGGTCGCCGGGGATGACCTCATCGACGCGGTAGGGCGTCTCGTAGGCGAGGCGGTCGCGCCAGTCGGCGGAGTCGACGATTCTCATGGGGGGTCCTCTCCGACGCGGAAGCGCCGGATTCCAGCGTACCCGCGGCTCCCCGGCGACGGGGTGCGCACCGTTTCGTGAACATCTCCGAAACGACGCGCGCCCCCGGCTCCCGCCGCGACCGGCTTTGTCAGAGTGGAGCCGTCACCACGGGCGAGAGGGCGCGAATGACGACGGCGACCCCGACACGGATGGACGTGCTGCTGCGACCTGCCGCCCTGGCGCGCGCCTGGATGGGCGCCGGCCGACCTCAGGAGACCATCGCGGTGCCCGGCGTCGTGCTCGAGCCCGGCGAGGCCCTCGTGCGCGTCGAGCTCGTCGCGGTCGGCGACGACGACCTCGTCGCCACCGACGGCGACCAGGACTGCCCGGTACCGACGGTCCTCGGACGCGAGTTCGTCGGACGCATCGCCGCCCTCGGGGGACGCGTCCGCGCGCACGACGGCTCCGTGCTCGAGCTGGGCGAGCGCGTGGTCTGCACCGCGCACCCCCTTCGAACGCATCGCCGCGCACCGGGAGCTGGTCGGCGGGTTCGCGACCCACGTGCACCTGGCGGCGGGAACGGCGATCGCCCGCGTGGGCGAGGCGCTGCCCGCCTGCATCCTCGCGCCGTTGCCGGGCGCGGTGGCGCGCGCCGCGAGCGTTCTTCGAGCTGTCGAGCGCGCCGGGGAGCTCGAGGACCTCACGGTCCGCGTCTCGGGTTCCGGGCTCGAGCCGCTCGTCCTCGCCGCCATGGTGAGCGAGCGCGGCGGTGCCCCGGTGATCTCGTCGGCCGACCCGCGGGTCCGGTCGCGTGCGCAGCGGTTCGGCGCAGCCCTGGTCCCACCACCGCCGTCCGAGGAGGCCGGGGCGGGCGTTCGCCTTCGCGTGACGACGCGGCGTGACACCGGGACGGATGTCGACGTGCCGGTTCCCGACGGGCCGCCGACGGGCACCGACCTCGACGACGCCGTCTCGTTCATCCGCAGCCCGGGAACGCGGCGGTACCCGTTCGCCGACCTGATCGCCGCGCCCGTCCCGCTGGACCGTCTCGACGAGGCGATCGCCCTCGCCCGCACGGGGGTGTACCTCCGAACGTCGATCGCCCCCGGAGCCTGAGCTCCGAGGGCGACCGGGTGCGACGTCTCAGGCTGTCTGCCCGGAGTGCTCGCCCTCGGAGATCTCCTCGACGACCTTCGCGTTGAACGCGGGCAGGTCGTCGGGTGTACGGCTCGAGACGAGCCCCTGATCGACGTGGACCTCCTCGTCGACCCACGTCGCACCCGCGTTCACGAGGTCGGTGCGCAGGCTCGGGAAGCTGGTGAGAGTGCGCCCGGAGAGGACGTCGGCCTCGGCCAGGATCCACGCCGCGTGGCAGATGGCGCCCACCGGCTTGTGCTGCTCGAAGAACTCGCGGGCGAAGTCGACGGCGTTGGGATCGAGGCGCAGGTCGTCGGCGTTGACGACCCCCGCCCGGAAGGACCAGGGCGTCGTAATCGTCGGCGGTGGCGTCGGCCGAGACGAGGTCGACCTTCTGGGTGTGACCGTTCTTCCCGGTGATCTCGCCCGCCTCGGGCGCCACCAGGACGACGGTCGCACCGGCGTCGGCGACGGCCTGCCACGGCGAGGTCAACTCGCTGTCTTCGAAGCCGTCGGTTGCCAGGAATGCGATCTTCTTGCCATCGAGAGTGCTCATGTCCGCGACGCTACGCGGGGCGCACCGCCGTCTCGACGCGCTTGACAGACCCGGCCGCGGATGGTCCACACCGCGCCCGGCGGGGTTACGATGGCGGAATGTCCACGGCATCCACCCCTCAGCCCCAGACCCTGCAGCCGGTTCCCGACGAGAAGAACCTGCTGTCGACCACCGAGACCGCAGGCTGCTGCGGCGGGGGAAGCTGCTCGATGCCGTGATGTGACCCGCGAACCGTACGACGAAGCCGCCGGCGCCTGAGCGCACGGCGGCTTCGTCGTCGGCGGGTTCGCCTGTGTCAGTGGCCGACCGGCACGCCCGCGGGGTCGTCGGCCGGCTTGCGGATGAGAAGGGCTCCGATGATCAGCGGCGATGCGATGATCGCAGCCACGAGGAAGGCAGCCCGTGCACCGGCGGCACCGGCGGCGGTCGATCCCGGATCGATCGCTCCCAGCTCGGTCGCGGCCATGACCGTGATGAGCAGAGCGATTCCCGCGGCACCCGCGACCTGCTGCAGCGTCGAGACGATCGCACTGCCGTACGAGTAGAACCGCGGCTGCAGCGAGCCGAGGGACGCGGTGAACAGCGGCGTGAACGACATCGCGAGGCCCAGCGAGAGAACGGTCTGCAGCGACAGGAGCATCCACACGGAGGTGGTCTCGGTGAGCGTCGTGAAGGTCCACAGCACTCCGGTCACGATGACGGCGCCGGGGACGAGCAGCACGCGCGTGCCCCACCGGTCGTACACGCGACCGATGAACGGCCCGGCGATGCCCATCGCGAGCGAGCCGGGCAGGACGACGAGCCCGGATTCGAGGGCCGAGAGGCCGAGCACGTTCTGCATGTACAGCGGCAGGAGCGTGATGACGCCGAAGAAGGCCATCGACATGACCGCCAGCTGCGCGACCGAGAGCGAGAAGTTCACCGAGCGGAACACGCGCAGATCGAGCAGCGCCTCGTCGGACCGCTGCAGCACGATCTGACGCCACACGAACGCGCCGAGGCCGGCCGCGCCGACGGCGAGCGCGACGATGAGAGGCAGGTTGGAGCCCGCTGCCGCCGCCGCAGCGTCGCCGCCGCCGTGTCCGGCAGCGCCGATCTGGCTGAGGCCGAAGACGAGACCGCCGAAGCCGAAGGCCGAGAGGACGACGGAGAAGACGTCGAGGGGAGCGCGCCGGGTCTCGCCGAGGTTGCGGATCCAGGTCACGCCGATGACGAGCGAGAGGAGGGCGATCGGCAGGACGACGCCGAAGATCCAGCGCCAGCTCAGCGTGTCGAGCAGGAACCCCGACAGGGTCGGGCCGATCGCGGGCGCCAGCGACATCACGATGCTGACGCGCCCCATCATCCGCCCGCGCGCGTGCGGCGGGACGACCGTCATGAGCGTCGTCATGAGCAGCGGCATCATGATGGCGGTGCCCGAGGCCTGCACGACGCGAGCGACGAGGAGCACTTCGAAGCCCGGTGCGAGGAGCGCGATGAGCGTGCCGGTGGAGAACAGGCTCATCGCCGCGGTGAACACGCCGCGCGTCGTGAAGCGCTGCAGGAGGAAGCCGGTGATGGGGATGACGACCGCCATCGTGAGCATGAAGGCCGTCGTGAGCCACTGCGCGGCGACGGCGGTGATGCCGAAGTCGCCGATCAGGTGGGGGATCGCGACGCCCATGGTCGTCTCGTTGAGGATCGCGACGAACGCGGCGACGAGCAGCAGCCAGATCACGCGATTCGCTTCGGGCGTGACCACGGACGGGGCGGCGGGCCCCGCGGATGCTTCGGTCGTGGACGACGGCGCGACGGCCATAGGCGTACTCCTCGGTGCGTGGATCGGTGGTCACCCGAGGGCGGACTCCGCAGGGGCAACGCCCCCGCCCGACGATTATTCCCGGAACCTCCGACACCGCGCGAGCGCGCGCGGCGCGCGGCTCACCACAGGCGGGCGGCGTGCCACAGCTCGGCGACCTCCGGGTCGGCGGCTCGGTGGTCGGGCACACGGTCACCGAACTCGCGGACGAGGGCGCCGAGGCGTTGCCGGTACGCGGGGTCGGGGTGCGTGCGCGCGATCCGGACGAGCGGCGGGACGTCCATGTCGAGCACGAGCCGTACTCGCGCCTCGGCCGCGGCCCGGGCGTCCGCCGCGTCGAGGACGGCGAGCCCGCCGCGGAGGGCGGCGAGGTAGTCGGTCAGCACTCCCAGCTGGGCGCGGTGCTGCGTGATGGACGACCCGTCGGCGCGTTCGCGCCACTGCACGACGACGTCGGGAACCGTGTCGAAGGCGCGGGCGCGGGTGTACATCTGCTGCGCGACGATCTGGTCCTCGTACAGGCGGTCCTCGGGGAAACGCAGGTGGTGGCGCCGCCAGAACTCGATGCGGCTCACTTTCGACCAGGCGACGATGTTGCCCGATGCCCGCGGGTGCTCGGCGAGGGTCACGCCGCGCCGCTCGGGGTCGGTCGACGCGGCGACCCAGGGCTGCACCGGCCCGGGCCGGTAGCCCTCGTCCGTGGGCCGAAGTCGCACGTAGGCGCCGACCGCGAAGTCGGAGCCCGTCTCGTCGAGCGTGCCGACGAGACGGTCGAGCGCGCCGGGGGCGAGGACGTCGTCGCCGTCGAGGAAGGCGACGAACGGCGTGTCCACGAGATCGAGGGCGGCGTTGCGTGCGGCGCCGAGCCCGAGCGGCCGCGCGTGCGAGAGGATCTCGAAGCGCGGGTCGGATGCCGCCGCCGCGGCGAACAACGCCCCGGTGGCATCCTGCGAGCAGTCGTCGACCAGGACCGCTCGCCACGATCTCAGCGTCTGCCCCCGCAGCGACGACAGGGCCTCCTCCGCGTACGGAGCGATGTCGCGCCCCGGGACGATCACGGTCACGACGGGCCTGCTCACGCCCCCGATCGTACCGCTGCGACCGCGTCCGCCACGGCCGTCCCGAGCGACACGGGGTCGGGTGCGGCGGTGCGGTCGAAGGTGAACCGCACGGCCGTGCGCGTCGCGTCCTCGTCGAGGCCGACGGCCAGAAGCACGTGCGAGGCCTCGGTGCGACCCGCCGCGCACGCCGAGCCGCTGCTCGTGACGACGCCTCGACGCTCGAGCTCGAGCAGGACGGCCTCGCCCGAGGTGCCCGCGAACACGAAGGACGCGTGCCCGGGGAGTCGCCGGGTCGGGTGCCCGGTCAGAGCCGCGCCCGGGACGCTGTGCACCACGCGGTCGACGAACGCGTCACGGGCGGACGTCGCGCGCCGGACCGCGTCGTCGCGCTCGCGTTCGGCGAGCTCGAGGGCCACGGCGAGTCCCACGGCGCCCGCGACGTTCTGCGTGCCCGAGCGGCGCCCGCGTTCCTGACCGCCGCCGTGGATGACGGGTTCGAGCGGCAGCCGTCCGCGGACGGCGAGGACGCCGATTCCCTGTGCGGCGCCGATCTTGTGTCCCGCGATCGACATCGCTGCGGCCCCGGTCGCCGCGAGCGGCAACCACCCGGCTGCCTGCACGGCGTCCAGGTGCACGGGCACCTCGCCGGCCGCATCGACGATCGCCGCGACGTCCTGCACGGTGCCGATCTCGTTGTTGGCGAAGCCGATGCTGACGACGGCCGTGTCGGGGCGTATCGCCGCGGCGACCGCGCCGGGATCCACGCGCCCCGTGCCGTCGACCGGGAGCACGTCGACGGCGTAGTCGTGCAGGCGGACGAGGTGATCGCACACGGCCAGCACCGATTCGTGCTCGATCGCCGTGGTCACGACACGTCCGGGCATCCGGCCCCGCGCTCCCAGGGCGATCCCCGCGATGGCGAGGTTGTTGGCCTCGGTGCCGCCCGACGTGAACACGATGTCACCGGAGCGGAAGCCGAGGACGCGCGCGACCCGCGTCCTCGCGTCCTCGAGCGCCGACGACGCGTCCTCTCCGACCCCGTGCACGCTCGACGGGTTGCCGAACCGCCCCGTCAGGAACGAAGCCATCGCCTCCAGCACCTCGCGGCGCACCGGTCCGCCGGCGGCGTGGTCGAGGTACAGCATCACGGGGCCTCGACGACGAGGTCGAGTCCGAGATCGAGCGCGGGGGCGGAGTGCGTGAGGGCGCCGACGGAGATCACATCGACCCCGGTCTCGGCGATCGCTCGGACCGTCTCGAGCGATACCCCGCCCGATGCCTCGACGACCGCGCGCCCGGCGACGAGCCGGACGCCTCGGCGTAACTCGTCGAGCGAGAAGTTGTCGAGCATGATCGTGTCGATGCCGGCGGCGAGGACGGGCTCGATCTGGTCGACACGGTCGACCTCCACCTCGACGTGCGTCGTGTGGGGGAGCGCGGCGATGGCCTGTCGCAGTGCCTCGGTCAGCGGTCCGCCGCGCGCGGCGAGAACTCCCAGATGGTTGTCCTTGAGCATGACGGCGTCCGACAGCGAGAACCGGTGGTTCGCCCCGCCGCCGTCGCGCACGGCGGCTCGCTCGACGATGCGCAGACCGGGTGTGGTCTTTCGGGTGTCGGCGATGCGCGCGCCGGTCCCGGCGACGGCGTCGACGTAGCGGCGGGTCATCGTGGCGATGCCCGACATCCGCTGGGTGAAGTTCAGTCCGACGCGCTCGGCCGTCAGCACGGCGCGCGCGGGGCCGCGCACGGTGGCGAGGGTCTGTCCCGCGGTCATGACGTCGCCCGGACCGGCCGCGAGCTCGACGACGCACGACGGATCGGTGAGCGCGAACGCGGCGGTGAAGAGGTCGCCGCCGCTGAAGACCCCGGGGGTGCGCGCGACGAGGGCCGCGGTGGCCACCGCATCGGCGGGGATAAACGTCTCGCTGGTGAGGTCGCCCCACGGTGCGTCCTCGTCGAGCGCGGCGCGGACGAGGCGGTGGATGTGATGAGACGCGACCATCAGGCGACCTTCGCGGGAGCGGCATGAACAGCGACCGGGGGTTCTGCGGGCACCGGATCGTCGCGCCGGTGGTGCGAGCCGAGGGAGTGCGGCCTGGCGAGCGCCGCGGATGTCATGGCCCGCGCGACCAGCAGGAGCGCTGCGTCCTCGTGCGTGCGCGCATCGGTGGGGCTCGCCGCGGCGGCATCCCACGCGTCGAGCACGTCGAGCGCGCCGGCCAGGCCCACGGCGTCGCGTTCGAGGCCCACACGGTCCCACATCAGTCGCTGCAGTGCTGTGCGCGAGAACGCGGGGACGGTGGTCGGCGCCGGGCCCGCGGAGCGCACCGGACGCTGAGCCGGACGAGCCGCGATCGGCGCAGCGGCGTCGTCGATCGGGTCCGTCGCGGCGGCAGCGGCGGCCCGGGCGCCGAACACGGCGGCCTCGAGAAGCGAGTTCGAGGCCAAGCGGTTCGCGCCGTGGACGCCGGTCCGGGCGACCTCGCCGGCGGCGTAGAGCCCGGGGACGCTCGTCCGCCCGTCGAGATCGGTCACGACCCCGCCCATCAGGTAGTGCGCGGCGGGTGTGACGGGCACGGGCTCGCGCGCCCAGTCCCATCCGCGACCGCGGACGGCGCGGTCGATCGTCGGGAAGCGTTCCGCGAGGAACGCCGTGCGCTCGGCGAGGGTGGCGCGCAGCCCCGTCGCGTCGAGCAGGACGGGGCGCCCGCCCTGCCCCGCCATGGCGGCTGCGATCGCGCGCGCGACGACATCGCGGGGTGCGAGCTCGCCGTCGGGGTGCGCGTCGAGGCAGAACCGGCGTCCGCCCTCGTCGCGCAGCACGGCGCCCTCACCGCGCACGGCCTCCGATACGAGCGTGCCGTCGGCGAGCGCCGTCGGGTGGAACTGCATGAACTCGAGGTCGGCGACCGCGGCCCCGGCGCGAAGGGCCAGGGCGACGCCGTCGCCGGTCGCGACCGCCGGGTTCGTCGTGTGGGCGAACAGCTGTCCCGCGCCACCGGTCGCCAGGATCACGGCGTCGGCGAGCAGCTGATCGATCGGGCCCGCGTGACCCGCGCCGTCGGCGCCGCGTCGGTCGCGCAGCACCGTGACGCCGCGGACGCGCCCGCCGCCGACCAGCAGCTCCGTCGTCATCGTGTGCTCGCGGATCTCCACGTCGGAACGCGCGAGCGCGCTACGGAGGGCTGCGTGGATGACCGCCCCGGTGGCGTCTCCGCCGGCGTGGCGGATGCGGGGCCGCGAGTGCGCCGCTTCCCGGCCGCCGCGCAGTGCGCCCGCGGCATCGCGGTCGAAGGCCACGCCCAGCGACACGAGCTCGGCGACGACGGCCGCGCCGGCCCCGACGAGGATCCCGGCGGCACGCGGGTCGACCCCGCCGGCTCCCGCGGCGACGGTGTCGGCGAGGTGCAGCGCGGGGGAGTCGTCGGCGTCGATCGCGGCGGCGATGCCGCCCTGCGCGTAGGCGGTGTTCGCGTCGCCGAGAGCGCCCTTCGTCACGAGCACGACGCTGCAGCCCGCCTGCGCGGCGTGGAGCGCGGCGAGGGCCCCGGCCAGCCCCGAGCCGATCACGACGATGCGGCGGCGGGTCACGGCCGTGCCGCCAGCATCCGCTCGAGGGCCTCGCGGGCGGGGGCGGCGACGTCGTCGGGCACGCGGATGCGGTTGGGGGTGCGCCCCGCGACGAGCTCTTCGAGCACCCACGCGAGGTAGCCGGGATGGATGCGGTACATCGTCGAGCACGGGCAGACGACCGGGTCGAGGCAGAAGATCTCGTGCTGGGGATACTGCGCGGCCAGGCGCTGGACGAGGTTGATCTCGGTGCCGACCGCGAAGACCGTCGGCTCGGTCGCCCGGTCGATGTCGGTGCGGATGTACTCGGTCGAGCCCGCCTCGTCGGCGGCGTCGACGACGTCCATCGGGCACTCCGGGTGCACGATGACGCGCACACCGGGGTGCTCGGCGCGTGCTCGGTCGATCTGGTCGACCGTGAAGCGGCGGTGCACCGAACAGAACCCGTGCCAGAGGATGACCCGCGCATCGGCGAGCGCTCCGGCGTCGTTGCCGCCGAAGGGACGCCGGGGGTTCCACAGCGGCATCCGCTCGACGGGCACGCCCATCGCCTTCGCGGTGTTGCGGCCGAGGTGCTGGTCGGGGAAGAAGAGCACGCGCCGCCCACGTGCGAACGCCCATTCGAGGACCGTCCGCGCATTCGACGACGTGCACACGATGCCGCCGTGTCGCCCGACGAAGCCCTTGATCGCCGCGGACGAGTTCATGTAGGTGACCGGGATGACCGGGCGCCGGCCCTCGGCATCCGCGGTGTCGAGGTCGCCGTAGACCTCTGCGAGCTGCTCCCAGCACTCCTCCACCTCGTCGATGGAGGCCATGTCGGCCATCGAACAGCCGGCGGCCAGGTTCGGCAGGATGACGGCCTGATCGGGCTGCGAGAGCAGGTCGGCGGTCTCGGCCATGAAGTGCACCCCGCAGAAGACGATCGCCTCGGCCTCGGGATGCGCCTTCGCTGCCCCGGCGAGCTGGAACGAGTCGCCGAGGTAGTCGGCGTGGCGCACGACCTCCTCGCGCTGATAGAAGTGCCCGAGCACGACGACCCGATCGCCCAGGGTCGCTCGCGCGGTGCGGATGCGTGCGTCGAGGTCCTCCTCGGAGGCGGTGCGGTACTCCTCGGGCAGGGCCCCCTGGCGCGGCGCGCCGACGGGGATGACGTCGCCCATCGACGAGCCGGGTCCGTAGCCCGGGCGGACGTCGAAGTCCCACGGCCCCGCCGCGAGGTCGGTGTTGCAGGTCTCCGTGGTCGAGGTGCCCGAGACGATCGCCTGGATGCCGTGGTCGACGCTCGGGTCTTGGGGCGTAGGCATGGGAATGAGGAGCGTGCGGGTCATGACGGATCCTTCAGCCGGGGAGCGGACCGCGGTCGGCCAGCTCGACGTCGTGGTTGTAGCGGTAGAGGCGGGCGGGCCGGTGGCTGCCCGTGCGGAACTCCTCGGTCGGGATGAGCGTCTTCGACCCGTCGACCTGGCGGCGGAAGTTGGCGGGGTCGAGGCGGCGCCCGCCGATCGCCTCGTACACCTCGCGCAGCTCGGCGAGCGTGAACAGGTCGGGGAGCAGACCGTGGGCGATGCGGCTGTAGCCGACCTTGTTGCGCAGCCGCCAGAGGGCGTAGTCGACGATGTGGTCGTGGTCGAAAGCGAGACCCGGCAGATCGGCGGTGTCGAACCACGCGACGTTGTCGTCCTCGGGCAGCGGTGTCGAGGCGACGTCTTCGCGCACGAGCGCCCAGTACACGATCGACACCACCCGCGAGGGCGAGCGTTCGACGTCGCCGAACGCATAGAGCTGCTCGAGGTAGCTCGGCGCCAGCGCGGTCGTCTCGGCGAGGGTGCGGGATGCCGCGGCCTCGAGGTTCTCGGCGGGGTCGAGCCATCCGCCGGGGAGCGCCCAGAGACCCGCGTGGGGGTCGCGGGTGCGGCGCACGAGCGGCAGCACGACGGAGGGCAGCTCGCCGCCGTCGTGGCGGAGGCTGAAGATGACCGTCGAGACCGCGACGCGGATCTCGGACGACGATGATCGGCCTGTTCGTGTCATGATGACCCTAACTTTGTGAACCGATCTTAGAGTCAGCGGGACCTGAACGTCAAACCGGCCTCCTCACAGCGACGCGAACTACGCTGACGACGTTCCCGAGGAGGTCCCGTGCTGCTTGTCGACGTCATCGTCGTGATCCTCCTCGTCGGCGCCCTCGCGATCGGCGTCACGCGCGGTCTCGTGGCGATCGCGGGATCGCTCGCCGGCCTCGTGGTCGGTGCGCTGCTGGCCGTGTGGGCCGTTCCCCTGATCGCGCCCGGCGTCGCGGACTGGGAGTACCGCACCCTGGTGCTGACCGTCTGCGCGATCGCGATCGTCGCGCTGTGCACGGCGCTCGGGACGGCGATCGGCGCCGCCCTCCGCCGCGGCGTCGACCGCGCCCGCCTGCGCATCCTCGACCGCATCCTCGGAGCCGGCGGTGCGACCATCGCGGGCGGCCTCGTCATCCTGCTCGGGGCAGGCGCGGTGAGCGCGAGCGGCGTTCCCGTCGTATCGACGGCCGTCGCGTCGTCCCGCGTGCTCGCCTTCCTCGACGACCTGACACCCGACCCCCTCGACACCGCACTCGCCGAAGTGCGCGGCTTCGTCGTCGACGAGGGCATCCCGCGCATCGGCGAGCTGCTGCAGCCCGAGGTCGCCCCCACGGCCCCCGCCGTCGCGCTCGACGATCCCGAGCTGCAGCGCGCCGCGGCATCCGTCGCCCGAATCAGCGGAACCGCTTACGCGTGCGGCGTGTCGATGACCGGCTCGGGGTTCGTCGCGGGCTCGGGTCTCATCGTCACGAACGCCCACGTCGTCGCGGGCGTCGACACGCCCGTCGTCGAGCTGCCCGGCCGCGAAGCCCGCGAGGGGCGGGTCGTGTACTTCGACCCGATCGACGACCTCGCCGTCATCGCCGTCAGCGGCCTCGACGCGTCCGCCCTCGCCGTCGTGCCCCCGGTCGCGGCCGGGACGGCCGTCGCGGTGCAGGGCTACCCGCTCGGAGGCCCCTTCACGAGCGGCGCGGCCTTCGTGCTCTCGGTGGGCTCGGCGCCCGTGCCCGACATCTACGACGACACCAGCTCGCCGCGCGAGATCTACGCCCTCGACGCCGACGTGCGCCCCGGGAACTCCGGCGGGCCGCTGCTCACCGACGCGGGCGAGGTCACGGGCGTGGTCTTCGCTCGCGGGTCCGACGACGAGCGCCGCGGCTACGCGATGACGAGCACCGAGCTGCTTCCCGTCCTGGCGGCGGTCACCGCCGACGCCCCCGCCGTCGCCTCGGGCGCCTGCACGCGCTGACCCAGGCTTGCGGAACCGCGAGACCTCAGTCGCGCCCCGAGACGGTGGGGTCGCGCCGGGGTCTCGGGGCGAGAGTGTGGTCTCGCGGTTCTGAGGTGACGCTATGCTGATCGCGCAACTGAAGACAGGCCGCATGACGCACGCGGGAGAGCCCCGGAGCAATCCGGGCACCGAAGGAGCAAGCCTCCCCGCCAATCTCTCAGGTC
Organism: Microbacterium arborescens; assembly: GCA_036946435.1. GTDB lineage: Bacteria > Actinomycetota > Actinomycetes > Actinomycetales > Microbacteriaceae > Microbacterium > Microbacterium arborescens_A. Next base: position 106,572 of record JAQIJE010000034.1, read on the forward strand.
CGCGTACCGCGCGCGTCCGGCCGCTCTGGAAAGCGATCCCCTCGGGGGTCCGCCGACGGTGAAAGCCGGGCTCGCCCGGTGAAACTCTCAGGCCCATGACAGAGGGGGAGTTCCCGGATGCCGCAGCCGCGGCATCCGCCCGCCCCGACGGGAGAACTCGTGTCAGATCCCCGCTCCACCGTCCTGCACCACCGTCACGCCGCCCTGGGCGCGTCCTTCACCGACTTCGGCGGCTGGCTCATGCCGGTCCGCTACACGTCCGACCTCGCCGAGCACCACGCCGTCCGGTCGGCGGCCGGCCTGTTCGACATCTCGCACATGGCCGAGTTCGAGGTCACCGGACCCGTCGCCGGCGACTGCCTCGACGTCGCGCTCGCGGGCCTCGTGTCGGCGATGCCGATCGGCAAGGCCAAGTACTCGCTCGTGCTCGCCGCCGACGGCGGGATCATCGACGACGTCATCGTCTACCGCCTCGGCGACGAGCGCTTTCTGATCATCGCCAACGCCGGCAACCGCGAAGCGGTGTGGGCAGCGCTGCAGCAGCGCTCCGAAGGGTGGGACGTCGAGCTGCGCGACCTCACCGACGCTTACGCCCTCCTCGCGGTCCAGGGTCCCGCCGCCCTGTCGGTGCTCGAGGCCACCTCGGGTCTGTCGGCCTCCGGTGTCGCGCTGGCCGATACGCGCTACTACGCGTGGGCGGCCGGCGAGTTCTCGGGCGAGCCGGTGCTGCTCGCCCGCACCGGTTACACCGGCGAGGACGGCTTCGAGC
>JAQIJE010000035.1:0-95473 GCA_036946435.1 Microbacterium arborescens
GGTGCGATCGCCGCGTTCCTCGCCGCGGTGTCGGTGACCTCGGAGGCCGACCTGGGTCTTGGCTCCGTGAGCCTCTTGATCACCGGGGATGAGGAGGGGGAGGCGACGGGCGGCACGGCTCGCGTCCTGCCGTGGTTGGCGTCGAGGGGCGAGATCGCCGACTTCTTCGTCGTCGGGGAGGCGACCAATGTCGAGTCGGTCGGTGACACGGTCAAAGTCGGGCGCCGCGGCAGCCTCAACATCGACATCGAAGTTCGAGGCGTCCAAGGTCACGTGGCATACCCGGACCGCGTGGACAATCCTCTCCACCGCCTTGCGCTTGTCCTGAACGATCTCATCTCGAATCCGCTAGACGCGGGTTCGGCGCTCTTCGAGCCCAGTACTCTCCAGATCACCAGCGTGGATACCGGCAACGAAGCCAGGAACGTCGTGCCGCCGTCGGTCCGCGCCCGGGTGAACATTCGTTTCAACGACCTCCACTCCGGAGCGAGCCTCCGAGACTCCATTACCAAGCGGATTGCGGCGCATGGCGGAGACATCGACCTCGATTTCCAGCATGCCGCGGAGCCGTTCGCGACGGAAAGCTCCAGTCGCCTCCGCCATCTCGTGAGTGCGGTCGAAGGTGTGACGGGGCGCACACCGGCGCTCGACACTGGTGGCGGAACCTCGGACGCGAGATTCATTTCGCGGTTCGCGGAGGTCGCGGAGTTCGGGCTGATCAGCAAGACGATTCACCAGGTGAATGAAGCAGTTGAGATCACAGACCTAGCGCTCTTGACCGACGTGTACGCGACTCTGCTGAGGACGTTCTTGCGCGCCCCGTCCGCATTCGCTCGCGAAAACTGACGATCGCGTGGGATGCGCTGAAACGGGCGTGTGTCAGAAGGGTGGTGGTTCGGGTGGTCCGCCGGTGCGGGCGCGTGGTGGGGGCGGGTCAGTGGCCTCGATGCTGAAGCAGACCGCCGGGATGGGGAGGTCTTCGCGGTAGATGCGTCCGAGGGGTGAGGTCCATTCGAGGACTCCGCCGCCGATCTGTCTGACGCCCCATTGGGTGAATTGCTTCATGGAGTGGTGTCTTTGGCAGAGGTGGGCGAGGTTGTAGATGTGGGTGTGTCCGCCGAGGGCGTGGTCGATGGTGTGGTCGATCTCGCACCGGATCGCAGCTCTGCGGCATCCGGGGAACCGGCAGTGCTGGTCCCGCGCCTTCAACAATCTGCTCATGGCGGCGGTGGGCCGATAAGTGTCGATTTCGACGGGGTGCGGGTGACGGGGTCGATGAACAACCGGTCCCACGTCGTGGCCTGCCCGGCAAGAGCCCGCGCGGTCTCCGCGTCCACGAGCGCAGCGCCCGCCGTTTCGGCGGGGTGCTCGTCCTTGCCGGTCAACGTGTCGGCGGTGATCACGACTTGCACGCGTGCCCGGATCGCACCGAGTGCTCCAGCCCCATCGCGACCATAGGTCGGGTCGACCACGGGCGCACCGCCCAGGACGAGGTCGGCGAGAACGTCCGCGCGGATCTGATCCGTCGTCCGCGTATCCGGCTCGACGGTGCCGGGCGCGGTGACATCCGCCCGCGCATCCTTGATCGTCTGCCCCATCTGGGTGAGCCGGTCCATCACCCCGACGGCGATGGTCGTGGGCAGCTCTGCGGTCACGGTCGACATCCCGTCGGGCCCGTGCAGCATCCGCACACACCGTCCCGCCGCGGCTTCCCGGTGCCGTTGGGTGAACGGCTTCTCGTGGAGCTTCTCCGCCAACGCCCGCAACGGCTCCCGCACGCGCGTGTGGATGTCTCGCTCGCACAGTGCAATCGCCGCAGCCTCGTACTCCGGTCGCAGGTCCTCGGGCACCCCGGCGCCCATCTTCACCACGACGTCAACGTGGTCGCGCGTGATCCGCCGGCTCTCCCACGCCGCGCACACGGCCGGGTAGTCATCGACGACGGTCATCGCGTGGTCGATCTCACCTTGCAACCGGCGGTCCGACTGCCGTGCGATACCGGCGGCCTCGGCCGCGACGGACCGCAGCTCCATGTCCGATGCCATGCCCCGCACGCCGTCGCGCCGGGCCTCCCGCAACGCCGACCGACCGAGCTCGGCGAGGGCGCGCATCGACGCGACCTGCCCCGCATGCGCGAGGCGCAACGCGGCGTCGTATTGCGCGAACGCGGCGTCGTGCGGTGAGCCGTCTCGCCCTGCCGATCCCGCCGCACCGTTCGTCTGCATGTTCCCATTCTGACAAGGGGGTACGACATTCTCCTCGTCTATATCAACGAATGTGAGCAACTGCTCACAGAAGCCGCCGGGGGAGCAAGCGGCCCGAATGTCACGACTCCCGCCGCGTTCGATCACGACATCCATAGGTCCCGCGCGGCACGCGGCCCTAGGCTGTCAGGGTGCTGCTGAGCGATCGTGACATCCGTGCCGGAATCGATCAGGGACGCATCGGTCTCGACCCGTGGGACGCGTCGATGGTGCAGCCCTCGAGCGTCGACGTACGGCTCGATCGGTACTTCCGTCTTTTCGACAATCACAAGTACCCCTTCATCGACCCGGCGCAGGACCAGCCGGAGCTGACGCGGCTGATCGAGGTCGACCCCGATCAGCCGTTCATCCTGCATCCCGGGGAGTTCGCACTGGGATCGACGTTCGAGCAGGTGAGCCTCGGCGACGACGTGGCCGCTCGGCTCGAGGGCAAGTCCTCGCTCGGGCGCCTCGGCCTCATCACGCACTCGACGGCGGGCTTCATCGACCCCGGCTTCTCGGGTCATGTGACGCTCGAGCTCGCGAACGTCGCGACCCTCCCGATCAAGCTGTGGCCGGGGATGAAGATCGGGCAGCTCTGCTTCTTCCAGCTCTCGTCGGCGAGCGAGAACCCGTACGGCTCGGGTCCCTACGGCAACCGCTACCAGGGGCAGCGCGGCCCGACGGCGTCGCGGTCGTTCCAGAACTTCCACCGCACGGATGTCGGCACGAACGACTCCGGCTCACGCGGCGCCTGAGGGCGGGCGGCGCCCGAGGATGCGCGGCGCCTGAGGGCGCGCGGCGCCCGAAACTGCGCGCACAGAACGACCCCGCGGTGGGATGCCGCGGGGTCGTTCTCGTCGGGGCCGTCGATCAGACTGCGTCGCGCCCCGCCCGGAATCCGGCGGTGAATCCGCGCTCGAAAGCGCGCTCACCACGGCGGTGGGGGTGCTCGGCGCCGGGCCGCGCGTGCGGGCCGCATCCGCGGTGACCGTGCTCGCCCTGGCCGTGCTCACCCTGGTTGTGCTGGCCGCGACCATGCTCGTCATGGCTGTGCCCACCGTGCTCGCCACGCGGCCCGAAGCCGCCGAACCCGGCGCCCGGTCCGAACCCGGCGCCCGGTCCGAACCCGCCGAAGCCGAATCCGGGTCGACGGCCCGGTCCGAAGCCAAGGCCGCGCGGGCCGAACGGTCCGCGGGCGGATTCGTCCCACCCGGCGGCGCGGGCGACGGCCTCCAGGGTCGCGATGGTGGTGGCGAGGTCGTCGGGCGAGACCGCGCCGTCGATCTGTTCGCGCGCACCGGTGAGCAGGGCCTCGATGCGCTCGCGCTCCGCGGATCCGAGCTCGGTGATGCTCCAGGTGCCGTCGGTCTCGGCGACCCAGCCGCGGGCGGCCAGGGCGCGCACGCGCTTGCCGCCGCGGCGGACGCGCTCGGCGATGCCGGGGATGTCGATCGATCCCGCGATGACGTTCAGCACCATCCAGTCGCGGCGGTCGAGGCCCTCGTCCGCGAGGACGCGAGCCCGCCCGGCCGCCATCGCGTGGTCGGCCGCGCGCAGCCAGAACCGCAGGGAGCGTTCGGGCCCGCCGCTCGGCGCGGAGGAGTCGTGGTCGGCGGCTTCGGGCAGGGGGCTGTGGGGGTCGGGGGTGTTGTTCTCGGTGTTCATGATGTTCCTCTCGTGGACCGGTCCCTCCGGTCGATGTATGTCGTTTCGCATGCATATGCACTATGACATGCAACTGAGATGCATGTCAAGTCGCATGTAACCTCGGAGCATGACGACTTCCGACGACGCCGAGATCGATGCGATCGCCGACGCCCTCGGGCGCCTCCGCGGACTGCGGCGACCGGGTCCGCCCTTCGGAGGGCCGCCGTTCGCCGGACCTCCCTTCGGCGGCCGGTTCGGCGGCGCCCCCGGGGGCCGCGGAGGCGGCGGCGACCGCGCCGGCCACGGCGACCACTCGCGGCACGGTGCGCGCCCGCACCACGGCGACCACCCGGCTTCGAGCGACGACGGCGCCACTCGGGGCCGCTTCGGCGGCGGACGGATGGCGGGACTCGCGCGCATGAGGATGCTCGAGGCGCTCGCCACGGCATCCCACCCGCTCAGTGTCGGCGAGATCGGCGAGGCCATCGGGGTCGACCAGCCGCGGGCATCGCGCCTCATCCAGCAGGCCGTCGAGCTCGGGCTCGCGCGTCGCGAAGCCGACCCCGATGACGCCCGCCGTACGCGCGTCGCCCTCACCGACGAGGGCGCACGTCTCGCGCACGGCGTGCGCGGCGAGCGGCGCGAGAAGGTGGCGGAGGCCCTCGTCGAGTTCAGCTCCGAGGAGCGTGCCGAGCTCGGTCGTCTGCTCGCCAAGCTCGCGAAAGCCTGGCCGCACGACTGACGACAGCACCGGAGCTGCCGCCCCTACCCGTTTTCCGGATGCCGAGCAAGCGGACGCGGCCACTTGGCCGGATCGCGCTACCCTGCCACCCTGGATCGGTGAGCACGGATAATCAGCCCTCTCCCGCCGAGCGGATCGCCGCGGTGACCACCCCCGGCACGATCGCCCGTTGGGTGTTCTGGCCCGCGGCCGTCGTCATCGTGGGCTTCAGCGCCTTCGCGATCATCTTCCCCACGACCGCCGAGACGTTCTTCGGTGCCATCCAGACGTCGATCGTCGACTCGTTCAACTGGTACTACGTGCTCATCGCGGCGTTCTTCGTCGGTTTCGCGCTGTTCGTGGGCTTCAGCCGGTTCGGTGACATCAAGCTCGGTCGCGACGACGACGAGCCGGAGTTCTCGACCGCATCGTGGTTCTCGCTCCTGTTCGCGGCGGGCATGGGCATCGGCCTCGTCTTCTACGGCGTCAGCGAGCCGCTCAGCCATTTCGTCGACCCTCGCCCCGGTGTCACCGGCACCGAGCAGCAGCTCGCGCAGGGCGCGCTCACGCAGACCTACCTGCACTGGGGTGTGCACGCCTGGGCCATGTACGTCGTGGTCGGGCTCGCGCTCGCCTACGCGATCCACCGGCGTCGTCGCCCGATCTCGATCCGCTGGGCCCTCGAGCCGCTGCTCGGCAGTCGCGTCCGCGGCGCGACGGGCAACGTCATCGATGCGGTCGCGCTCGTCGGCACCCTGTTCGGCGTAGCGACGTCGCTCGGGCTCGGCGTCATGCAGATGGGCTCGGGCCTCGAGTTCATCGGCCTGCCGGAGATGAACGACTTCGCCCTCATCGGCCTCATCGCCGTGATCTCGGTCTTCGTGCTGTTCTCGGTGCTGTCGGGCGTCGCGAAGGGCATGAAGTGGCTCTCCAACTTCAACCTGATCGTCGCCGGACTGCTGCTGCTGTTCCTGCTGTTCGTCGGACCGACGCAGTTCCTCCTGCGCGAGTGGGTGCAGTCGATCGGCGCCTACATCCAGGACTTCGTCGGGCTGTCGTTCACGGTCAGCGCGCTGCAGGGCGTCGCCGGCGAGGAATGGCAGGCGCAGTGGACCTCGTTCTACTGGGGCTGGTGGATCTCGTGGGCGCCCTTCGTCGGCATCTTCATCGCCCGTGTGAGCAAGGGGCGCACCGTGCGGCAGTTCGTCGCCGGCGTGCTGCTGGTCCCCACCCTCATCGGCATCCTGTGGTTCGCCGTGCTCGGCGGCTCGGCGCTGTACCGCGAGCTCGGACAGCCGGGCTCGATGCTCGCACCCGACGGCACGGTCAACCTTCAGGGCGCCCTCTTCCAGCTGCTCGAGGGTCTGCCCGCCGGCGGCATCCTGACGGTCGGAGCGATCGTGCTGATCGCCGTCTTCTTCATCACGTCGGCCGACTCGGGTGCCCTCGTCATGGGCATGATCGCGACGGGCGGCAACCCCGAGCCGCCGCGCTGGGTGCGCACGTTCTTCGTCATCATCACGGCGACCCTCGCGAGCGCCCTGCTCGTCGCGGGCGGCCTGCAAGCGCTGCAGACCGCGGCGATCCTCATCGCGCTGCCGTTCTCGATCGTCATGCTCCTGATGTGCTGGTCGACAGTGCTGGCGTTCCAGCGCGAGCGCCGCGCCTACGCGCGCCTCGAGCGGGCGCAGTTCATCGAGCGCATCGGCGACCACTACGGGCTCGACGTCGAAGAACCCAACGAGCGCGGGTTGAAGTTGCCGTGGTTCTCGAGGCGCGGCTGATCCGGGCACGGGGATGCCTCTGATCACCCGCGCCCCGCTCCGCGACGTCCCCGCCGAGTCGCTCTACCGCATCCTGTGGTTGCGGGTCGGCGTGTTCGTCGTCGAGCAGCAGGCGGCGTACCCCGAGCTCGACGGCCGCGATCTCGAGCCCGACACCGAGCTGTTCTGGATCGAGGAGGACGGCGAGGTGCTCTCGACCCTCCGGCTGCTCCGCGACCTCGGTACCGACGGCGAGGCGTCCGCGCGCATCGGCCGCGTCGCCACCGCCGAGACGGCCCGGGGCCGCGGACTGTCGGCCGAGCTGATGCGGGCCGCGGTCGCGCGGGCCGCGGAGCGGTGGCCCGGCACACCGATCGACCTCGACGCGCAGAAGCATCTCGCCGATTGGTACGGGCGGTTCGGGTTCGTCGTCAGCGGCGCGGAGTTCGCCGAGGACGGCATCCCGCACGTGCCGATGCGTCGCGCGGGCGACTAAGTCGCGCCGCGCTCAGCGCACGCCCGCCTGCTTCGGGAACCGCACGAACAGCAGCAGGACGAGGCCGACCAGCAGCACGAGCGCGATGCCGAGCACGCCCCACACGATCGCGCCGAACAGGGTGATGAAGAGCGTCCACATCGCGGGGGAGAGGAAGCTCGCGACGCGGCCCGTCGTGGCATAGAGGCCGAAGATCTCGCCCTGCATTCCCGCGGGAGTCACGCGTGCGAGCAGCGACCGGCTCGCCGCCTGGGCCGGTCCCACGCATGCCGACAGCACGAGGCCGGCGACCCAGAAGACCACCGACCCGGCGTCCTGGAAGACCAGCAGCAGCACGGCGACGCCGATGAGGCCCGAGAGGGTCGCGATGATGACCGAGCGCGCGCCGAACCGGTCGTCGAATCGTCCGGCGAGGATCGTCGACGCACCGGCGACGAGGTTGGCGGCGATGCCGAACACCATCACCTCGGTCGTCGAGAACCCGAAGGCCCGAGCGGCGAGGACGCCGCCGAACGCGAACACCCCCGCGAGCCCGTCGCGGTACACCGCGCTGGCGAGCAGGAACCAGAACGTCGGGCGCTGCGTGTGCCACAGGCGCACGATGTCCTTCACGAGATGCACGTACCCCGCGAAGAAACCGACCCGCTCGACCCCGGCGGGCGCCGGCGACTCGGGGACGTTCAGGAACAGCGGGATCGCGAAGACGAGCGTCCAGACGCCGCATCCCACGGCGATGAGCCGGTAGGCGAGGCCGCCGCTGGTGTCCATGCCGAACCAGTCGGCGAAGGTGAGGACGACGACGATGACGAGCGCGATGATGCCGCCGATGTACCCCAGCCCCCACCCGAGGCCGCTCACCCGGCCGATGGTGCGGGGCGTGGACACCTCGACGAGCATCGCGTTGTAGTTGACCCCCGCGATCTCGGACACGACGGCGCCGAGCGAGAGGACGATGGCGCCGTACCAGAAGAAGGCGGGGTCGGCGAAAGTGAAGAACAGTGCGAACTGCAGCAGCGCGAGGAGCACCGTGAACACGCCGAGCCATCGCTTCTTGTGTCCCGAGCGGTCGGCGGTCTGGCCCAGCACCGGGGCGAGCAGGAGGATCAGGATGCCGGCGACGGTCGACGCCAGACCGTATCCGCTGGCGAGCTCGGCGATCGCGGCTTCTTTGATCGGGTCGGTGTCGGCCAGGGCCGCGATGTCGGCGGGCAGGAAGGAGTCGGAGACGAGGAAGAGCGAGGCGAAGACGAAGGTCAGGATGACGGAGTTGAAGGGCTGCGTCGCCCAGTCCCACAGTGCCCACGACGCCACGACCCGCCGCGGGACGAGGCGCTCGTCGCCGGATTGTCCGCGGACGTCGGCGATACGTCCGAGCGCCTGTGTCCCCGCCGCGGTCGGCGGCGGCGCCACGCCGGAGTCGGATGCCGCGGCGTGCTGCGGGCCGGAGGGGGGATTCGTCTCGGGTGACATGCCGGGCACGCTAGGACCTCTCCGTGAACACTCGGTGCCGCCGGGCGGCGGGGCCGCATCGTCGCGACGGGCTCAGCGTATCCGGCGAACGCGCCGCCGGGCCGGTGCCGGGTGCTCCACGGCGCGGCGTGCGGACCGGCCGCGCGCGGGCGTCGCGGGACGGTCAGTCGGTCGTGGCGGCGAACCGGTAGCCGATGCCGCGTACGGTCTCGACCCAGCGGCCCGATCGGCCGTCGTCGCCGAGCTTGCGGCGCAGATTCATCATGTGCACCTCCACCGCGTGCAGGTCGTGCGCGCTGACGTGGTCGCCGTGCGTTCCGCTCTGCCGTCGCAGCATCAACGCGATCCACGACTTCTCCAGGACGTCGCCGGGGCGCTGCATCAGCGCCTGCAGCACGTCGAACTCCGAGCGTGTGAGCTCGAGCGAGGTGTCGTCGAGCTCGACGCGGCGAGACCCGGCGTTCAGTCGCAGCGGACCCGATCGGATCCAGGAGGAGGCCGACGTCTCGTGCGGCTGGATGCTGCGCGGGCGACGCATCAGCGCGTCGATCCGGGCCCGAAGCTCGTAAGGCCGCCAGGGTTTCACGACGTAGTCGTCGGCGCCGCTGCGGAAGCCCTCGACCGTCGCCGTCTCGTCGTCGAGGGCGCTGACGATGAGGATGTATCCGTCGTGGAAGGAGCGGATGCGGCGGACGGCCTCGAAGCCGTCGATCCCGTCGAGCCGCACGTCGACGGTCGTGAGGTCGGGGCGCAGCATCCGTACGGCGTCGACCCCGGAGGGCCCGTCGCGGAAAGCGTGCGTCGTGAAGCCGTGCTGCTGCAGAGTCTGGCTCAGCAGCAGACGGAGATCGTCGTCGTCCTCGATCACGACCGCGACGCGGATCACGACGTCGCCCCGGCGTGCGGGATCGCTCGACGACCAGCCCGGCAGGGCTCGAGATCGTCGAGAGGCGAGTTCGGGTTCACGCTTCTTGACATCGGTGGACTCAGCATATTTTCCGAGGCTGTCAGTTTCGCCTGTTCGGGCGAGGGAAATGCTCAGCATTCGCTCACGTGCTCGTCACTCTTCGCCACGCTGAGAACTTGATATGACTCGGCTCAACTTCTTTTGACACCAGCAGGGGTCGCGAGTATGGTTGAGTCATCGCGGCTCAGGTTGGGCCGCCGCAGACTTCCGATCACACGAACCACAAGGTAAGGAGACAACTCATGGCACGTGCAGTGGGTATCGACCTGGGCACGACGAACTCCGTCGTGGCCGTCCTCGAGGGCGGCGAGCCCAAGGTCATCGCCAACGCCGAAGGACTCCGCACGACCCCCTCGGTCGTCGCGTTCACGAAGGACGGCGAGGTGCTCGTCGGCGAGACCGCGAAGCGCCAGGCCGTCACCAATGTCGACCGCACCCTGACCTCGGTCAAGCGCCACATGGGCACCGACTGGAAGACCCAGTCGATCGACGGCAAGGCCTACACACCGCAGGAGATCTCGGCGCGCATCCTCCAGAAGCTCAAGCGCGACGCCGAGCAGTACCTCGGCGACACCGTCACCGACGCCGTCATCACCGTTCCCGCGTACTTCAACGACGCCGAGCGCCAGGCCACCAAGGAGGCCGGCGAGATCTCGGGCCTCAACGTCCTGCGCATCATCAACGAGCCCACGGCCGCCGCCCTCGCGTACGGCCTCGACAAGGGCAAGGAGGACGAGCTCATCCTCGTCTTCGACCTCGGTGGTGGTACCTTCGACGTCTCGCTGCTCGAGGTGGGCAAGGACGACGACTTCTCGACCATCCAGGTGCGCTCGACCGCCGGCGACAACCGCCTCGGCGGCGACGACTGGGACCAGCGCATCGTCGAGTACCTGATCAAGCAGTTCAAGGACACGACCGGCGTCGACGTCTCGGGCGACAAGATCGCCCTCCAGCGCCTCAAGGAGGCCGCGGAGCAGGCGAAGAAGGAGCTCTCGAGCTCGCAGTCGACCTCGATCAACCTGCCGTACCTGTCGCTGACCGACTCGGGCCCCGTCTCGCTGTCGGAGACCCTGTCGCGCGCCAAGTTCGAGGACCTCACCAAGGACCTGCTCGACCGCACCAAGAAGCCGTTCGAGGATGTCATCCGCGAGGCGGGCATCAAGGTCGGCGACATCGACCACGTCGTGCTCGTGGGTGGCTCCACCCGCATGCCCGCCGTGTCGGAGCTCGTGAAGAAGGAAGCCGGCAAGGAGCCCAACAAGGGCGTGAACCCGGACGAGGTCGTCGCCGTCGGCGCCGCCCTGCAGGCCGGTGTCCTCAAGGGCGAGCGCAAGGACGTCCTCCTCATCGACGTGACCCCCCTGAGCCTCGGCATCGAGACCAAGGGCGGCATCATGACGAAGCTCATCGAGCGCAACACGGCCATCCCGACCAAGCGCAGCGAGACCTTCACGACCGCCGACGACAACCAGCCGTCGGTCGCCATCCAGGTCTTCCAGGGCGAGCGCGACTTCACCCGCGACAACAAGCCGCTCGGCACGTTCGAGCTCACCGGCATCGCGCCGGCGCCCCGCGGCATCCCGCAGGTCGAGGTCACCTTCGACATCGACGCGAACGGCATCGTGCACGTCTCGGCGAAGGACAAGGGCACCGGCAAGGAGCAGTCGATGACGATCACCGGCGGCTCGTCGCTGCCCAAGGACGACATCGAGCGCATGGTGCGCGAGGCCGAGGAGCACGCGGCTGAGGACAAGAAGCGCCGTGAGGCCGCCGAGGTCCGCAACCAGGCCGAGACCCTGTCGTACTCGATCGAAAAGCTCATCGCCGACAACGCCGACAAGCTGCCCGAGGACGTCAAGACCGAGGTGCAGGGCGACGTCGACGCGCTGAAGACCGCGCTCGCCGGCGAGGACGACGACGCCGTCAAGACGGCGTTCGACAAGCTCAACGCATCGCAGGGCAAGCTCGGCGAGGCCATCTACGCACAGGGTCAGGCCGACCAGGCGCAGGGTGCGCCGGCCGACGCCCCCACCGGCGACGCCGGCTCCGCGGCATCCGATGAGGATGTCGTCGACGCCGAGGTCGTCGAGGACGAGGACGAGAAGAAGTAACCATGACGAACAAGGACTTCGAAGAGCCGCACGGCGAAGACGAGGTCCTCGGCGAGGAGGGGTCGGGCGCGCAGGCGTCCGGCCCCGACGCGCACGAGGATGTCGCGACTCCCGATGCCGCGGCCGACGACGAGCTGACGATCGACGACATCCTCGGGGCGACCCAGTCCGACGAGGCCGCCGTCGCGGAGGCTCCGGCCGAGGAGCACGACCTGCTGCTCGACCTCAAGCGGGTGCAGGCGGAGTACGCCAACTACCGCCGCCGGACCGAGGAGCAGCGCGAGGTCGAGATCGAGCGCGCGAAGGGATCCGTCGCCAAGGGGCTGCTGCCCGTGCTCGACGACCTCGACCGTGCCGACAAGCACGGCGACCTCGTCGAGGGCTCCCCGCTCGCGGTGATCGCCGACAAGCTGCGGGGCGTCGTGACCCGCCTCGGCGTCGAGACCTACGGCGCCGCGGGCGACGCGTTCGACCCGCAGCAGCACGAGGCGATCTTCCAGGCGCCCACCCCGGGCACGACCGAGCCGACGATCCTCGAGGTCGTCGAGGTCGGCTACCGCCTCGGGAGCATCGAGCTGCGTCCGGCGAAGGTCGTCGTGGCCGTGCCGGCCGAATAGGAGACAGCCATGGCCAGTCAGGACTGGTTCGACAAGGACTTCTACAAGGTGCTGGGCGTCTCGAAGGACGTCGCCGACGGCGACCTGAAGAAGACCTACCGCAAGCTCGCGCGGCAGTACCACCCCGACTCGACGCAGGGCGATCCTGCCGCCGAGGCGAAGTTCAAGGAGATCAGCGAGGCGTACTCGGTGCTCTCCGACAAGGAGCAGCGCGCCGAGTACGACCAGATCCGGGCGATGGGCGCGGGCAACGCCCGCTTCACGGCGGGCGGTCAGGGCGCCGGCGGCTTCGAGGACGTGTTCAGCGCGTTCAATCAGGGCTCGCGCGGCGCCTCCGGGGCCCGCGGCGCCGACTTCGACGACATCTTCGCGATGTTCAACCAGCAGGGCGGACGTTCGGGACGCTTCGGGTCGGGCGGCTTCGGCCGCTCGTCCGGAGGTTTCCAGGGGTTCGGCGGGCCGCAGCGCGGCGCCGACGTGACCGCGCGCACGACGCTCGACTTCGCCACCGCCGTGCGCGGCGACACCGTCACGCTGCAGGGCGAGGACGGCAAGCCGTTCAAGGTCAAGGTGCCCGCGGGCGTCGGCGACGGGCAGAAGATCCGGCTGCGCGGCCGGGGCCGGCCCTCGCCCGACGGCGGCGAGTCCGGTGACATCGTCGTGTCGGTCACCGTACGGCCGCATCCGGTGTTCACGCGCGACGGGCTGAACCTGCGTCTCGTCGTGCCGGTCACCTTCACCGAGGCGGCCCTCGGGGCGACGATCGAGGTGCCGACCCTCGGCGGCGATCCCGTCAAGCTGCGCGTCGCGCCCGGGACGCCCTCGGGACGCGTGCTGCGCGTCAAGGGCCGCGGTGTCGCGAACGCCAAGGGGACCGGCGACCTCCTCGCCGAGGTGCAGGTCGCCGTGCCCGCGCACCTCGACGAGGACGCGCGGGCCGCACTCGAGCGCTTCGCCGAGCTCGAGCCGAAGGAGAACCCCCGCGCCGACCTCATGAGCAAGGCACGGGACTGATCCCGGTGCGCCGTCCCGCCGGCTCGGCATCGAACGCGAGCGGCGGGACGGCGCGACCGGAGCGACGACAACGGGGAGGGAGACACCATGAGCGATGACGACATCGACGAGGACGCGCCGATCTTCGCGATCGCCGCCGCCGCCGAGCTCGCCGGCATGCACGCGCAGACCCTTCGTCAGTACGACCGGCTGGGGCTCGTCGTCCCCGGCCGCACCTCGGGCGGATCGCGCCGATACTCGCTGCGGCACATCCGCCAGCTGCGCGAAGTGGCGCGCATGTCCGCCGACGGCATCAGCCTGCCGGCGATCGCCCGCATCCTCGAGCTCGAGAACGAGGTCGCCGGGCTCCGCCGCGACGTCCGCGACCTCGAGCAGCGGCTGCGCGACGAGATGCAGCAGCGGCCCGGTGCGCGGGTCTTCGCCGCCGGCGCGACCGGTGCGGTCGTGACCCTGCGCCACGGCGCGCGGGTCCGACGTGCGACCGAGATCGTGCTGTACCGGCGCCCGGCCGACCCGGCATCCGGCGACTGAGGAGGCGCGGAGCGAGCTCTTCGACATCCCATAGGGAATTGCGAAGCGGCGAACCTAGCGTGGGTGATCCCCCCGTACGGCGCCTTCCGGCGCCCGGTTCCGTTCCGAAGGATCGCATCTCATGCAGAACGCCACCGTCCCCTCGTCCGCCGCCTCCCTGGGCCTGTTGGTGCTCCGCGTCGTCGTCGGCGCCGTGTTCATCGCCCACGGAGCCCAGAAGATCTTCCAAGACACCCTGCCCGCCACCGCCGAAGCCTTCGCCGGCATGGGCGTGCCCTTCGCCACCGCCGTCGGCCCCGCCATCGCCCTGCTCGAGTTCGTCGGCGGCATGCTGCTCGTGCTCGGTCTCATGACCCGGCCGATCGCGCTGCTGCTGGCGGCCACGATGGTCGTCGCACTCGTGCTCGTGCACCTGCCGGCCGGTTTCTTCGCGACCGACGGCGGCTACGAGTACGTGCTCGTCCTCGCCGCCGGCGGTCTGGCCCTCGCCTTCACGGGCGCGGGCCGCGTCTCGGCCGACCACGCGGTGCTGCGCGGACGTGTGCCGCGCTGGCTCGCCTGACCTACCGGCTCACACCCCGCGACTGGATGCAGGCAGCGGTTCAGGCGGGCGGCAGGCGCAGCGTGTCCGCCGCCCCGCCGACCGTGAGGTCGTCCACCACACGCAGCGAGCGGGCCAGGTGGTCGAGCTCGTCGAGCACGGTCCCCACCCGCTCGCGGTCGCTGCTGACGGCCGACAGGGTGACCAGGTGCGTGCCCGTGTCCCACGTGTACGAGACGAACGGCGGCGTGCGCGGATCGGGCGGCAGCGTCATGACGAGCTTCTCGCCCGTGCCGAGGTACGGCGAGCGGAAGTCCTCGGTGTCGTCGTACTCCATCGGCATCATCGCCCGCGCGGTCCGCAGCTGCGGCGTCAGCTCCTGCAATTGCGCGAGCACCACGACCAGCTCGGGGTCGGACTTCCACATCCAAACGCGGACGCGGCCGTCGGCGCGCTTCATGAGCAGGGGCACGGCTTGACTCGCCGCCCACGCGGCGAATCGCTTGCCCGGACGCGGCGCCCCGCCGACCGCGGCGTTCGCCTGCCCGAGCAGCATCCCGATCGCGCGCTTGCGGGCGCGGCGTCCGGAGAATCCGAAGGAGTCGGTCACGGCGACCCAGCGGGCGGGATCGGCGTCGGCGTCGAGTCGGGCCATGCCTCCAGCCTAGGGATGCCGCCTGGGCGGCAGCCCGGCGCCGAAGCGTTTCCGCCAATCGCGCGGCGCCTCCGAGGGGCTCTCGGGCCGCTCGGGTAAGCTCGGGCGCGCCGCGTCGGCCACAGCCGGCGGCACTCCGCCGTACAGATTGGGCCTCACCCGTGACCGAATCCACGACGACCGAGGGTGTTCCCGCCGCCACCGAGCGCGCACCCCTGACCATCGTGATGGGCGCCGACACCTTCGCCCCCGACGTCAACGGCGCCGCCCGTTTCGCCGAGCGCCTCTCCGCCGGGCTGGCCGCCCGCGGTCACGACGTCCACGTCGTCACCCCGAGCGTCAAGCACTCGCAGTCGGGCGTCTTCACCGAGAACATCGAAGGCGCCGACCTGACCGTGCACCGCCTGCCCGGCTGGCGCTGGTACCCCCCACGACTGGCTGCGCTTCGTGCTGCCGTGGCGCTCGAAGCACTACGCCCGTCGCGTGCTCGACTCCGTCAAGCCCGACGTCGTGCACAGCCAGTCGCACATCGTCATCGGCCGCGGCCTGACGCGCGAGGCCACCAAGCGGGGCATCCCCGTCGTCGCGACGAACCACGTCATGGCCGAGAACGTCATCGACTTCACGACGCTGCCGCCGCTCATCGACAAGGTGCTCATCAAGCTCTGCTGGGACGACGCCAAGCGCACCTTCGACATGTCGCGCGCCGTGACGACCCCCACGCGCAAGGCGGCCGAGTTCCTCGAGGACACGATCGACATCTCGGGCGTCATCCCGATCAGCTGCGGCATCGACAAGCGCAACTACACCCCCGACCTGACGCCGCGCGAGCACCGCCGCATCCTGTTCGTCGGTCGCCTGACGACCGAGAAGCACGTCGAGGTCACCCTCGGAGCGGTCGCGAAGCTCGCCCCCGAGCTCGACGTGCACTTCGACATCGTCGGCGGCGGCGACCAGCGCCGGAACCTCGAGCAGACGGCCCAGCAGCTCGGCATCACCGACCGCGTCACCTTCTACGGGCGCACCGAGGAGTCCGAGCTGCGCGCCGCCTACACGCGCGCGGACGTGTTCGCGATCGCGTCGATCGCCGAGCTGCAGTCCATCGCCACGATGGAGGCGATGGCGTCGGGGCTCCCGATCGTCGCGGCCGACGCCGTGGCGCTGCCGCACCTCGTGCAGAGCGGCGTCAACGGCTATCTGTTCGAGCCCGGCAACGTCGACGACCTCGCCGACAAGCTGCGCCGCGTGCTCACCGCGTCGCCCGAGGAATACCTGCGCATGCAGCAGGCGTCGCTCGACGGCGTCGAGATCCACGACATCGAGCGCACCCTCGACACGTTCGAGAAGCTCTACCGCGGCGAGCCGCTCGACGCCTGACGATGCGCCTCTTCTTCGACGCGCGCTACATCCGCACGGACTTCCACGACGGCATCAGCCGCTTCTCGCACGAGCTCGCGCACGCCGTGTTCGCGGCGGCGCCGGCCGACGGCGCCGAGGTGACCTTCATCGTGCACGACCCGGCGCAGCTCGCGCTCCTGCCCGAGGGGGCACCGCACGTCATGCTCCACGCCCCGACGTCGGCGCTCGAGCCGTTCGCGGCGCTGCGCCTCAACCGGCATCGGCCCGACGTGGTCTATTCGCCGATGCAGACGATCGGCGCGCTCGGACGCCGCTTCGCGCTCATCCTCACCCTGCACGACACGATCTACTACCGCCACCGCACGCCGCCGCGCGACCTGCCCGGGCCGGTGCGGCTGGGGTGGCGCCTCTTCCACCTCTCGTACGCGCCGCAGCGCGCCACGCTCAACGCCGCCGACGTCGTGGCGACGGTCAGCGAGACGAGCAAACGGCAGTTCGCGGACGTGAGGCTGACCAAGCGCGAGGTCGTCGTGCTGCCCAACGCGCCGCAGCGGCTGGCCGATCTCGCCCCCGCCGGATCGATGCCGGGGGCGGCGAAGCCCCGCAACATCGTCTACATGGGCTCGTTCATGCCCTACAAGAACGTCGAGACGCTCGTGCGTGCCATGGCGCATCTGCCCGGGCGCACGCTGCACCTGCTCAGCCGCATCTCGCCCGCCCGTCGCGCGGAGCTCGAGAAGCTCGCGCCCGCGGACGCCCGCGTCGTCTTCCACGGCGGGGTGACGGATGCCGAGTACGCGGCCGTGCTCGCCGACGCCGGTGTGCTCGCGACGCTGAGCCTCGACGAGGGGTACGGGCTTCCGATCGCCGAGGCCCTCGAGCTCGGCGTGCCCGCGGTGGTCACCGACATGGAGATCTTCCACGAGGTCGGCGGCGACGGCGCGCTCTACGTGCCGCCCCGCGACGCCCGCGCCTTCGCTGCGGCGGTCGAGTCGCTCGATGACGATGACGCCCGCGCCGCGGTGGTCGCCGCGGGGCGCGCGCACATCTCCCGCTTCACCTGGACGGAGTCGGCGTCGCGGCTGCTCGCGGCTTCTCGTCGCGCCCTCGCGATCCGGGGGCGCTGAGGCGGCCGACGCCGGTCCGCCGGACTCGATCCGGCGTGCGGTTCGGCGCCGGGGGCGTGGTCGCCGCGCTCGACGTGCGGGCCGAGGCCTCGGCCGGGATGCGGGTGCGATCGGTCGGGATGCTGCGGTAGCCGTCCCGTGCCACGACGACGAGCGTTCCGACGGCCGCGGCGAGGGAGCCGGCGACGAGGATGGCGAGAAGCAGTTCACTGAGCATGGCAGAAACGCTACGATGGGCGTCATCCTGCCGGCAGTGGCAGGGATGTCACCCTCCAGAGGAAAACTGCCATGCACAGCGTCGCCTGCATCGTCCAGTCGGGATTCGCTCCGTTCGAGTTCGGCCTCGCGTGCGAGGCGTTCGGTCTCGACCGCAGCGACGACGGCATCATCAACTTCGACTTCCGCATCGTCACGCCCGATCCCGGTGTCGTGCCGAGCAACATCGGGTTCTCCATCAACGTCGAGGCCGACCTCGCCTTCGCCGACGAGGCCGACCTCGTGGTCGTCACGCCGATCCCGCGGGAGTCGTGGGGGCGGGTCGACGAGCGCGTGGCCGCGGTCGTGCGCCGTGCCGTCGACCGGGGAGCATGGGTGCTGACGGTGTGCAGCGGCGCGTTCGTGATCGCGGCATCCGGCGTGCTCGACGGACGCCGGGCGACCACGCACTGGCGCTACGCCGAGACGATGGCGCGGATGTACCCCGAGATCGAGGTCGACCCGGGCGTGCTGTACGTCCAGTCCGACCGCATCATCACCTCGGCCGGCACCGCGGCCGGCATCGACGCCTGTCTGCATCTGCTGCGGATCGAGCTCGGCGCCGAGGCGGCGAACACGATCGCGCGTCGGATGGTCGTCCCGCCCATGCGTGACGGGGGTCAGGCACAGTTCATCGCCCGACCGTTGCCCGAAGCGACGTCGCTGTCGCTGGCGCCCATCACCGACTGGATGGTCGCGAACCTCGATCTCGACCTCTCGGTCGATCTGCTCGCGGCGCGGGCGCACATGTCGCCGCGCACGTTCGCCCGGCGGTTCAAGGCCGACTACGGCACGACGCCCGCCGCGTGGCTCGGTCGCCAGCGCATCCTGCGAGCGCAGCACCTGCTCGAGCGGACCGACCTGGGCCTCGATCAGGTCGCCGCCGACAGCGGCTTCGGGTCGGCGTCGGTGCTGCGCCAGAACTTCGCGCGGGCGCTCGGGCTCAGCCCCTCGGCCTATCGCGCGCGCTTCGCGTGCACGCCCGAAGCGGCCGGGGCGGCGGCCGGGGCGGTCTCGATGCCGGAACCCGTGGCATCCTGACGACCGCGGTGCTAAACTTGAGTCAGACAGGCTCAAGTTTGAGCCGTGAGATTTCAGGAGACGAATGAACGCCACGCAACAGCCCGGGCAGGAGGACGCGCGCAGCGCCCTCGAACAGTTCGGGATCAACCTCACCGACCGTGCCCGCCAGGGCAAGCTCGACCCCGTGATCGGCCGCGACAGCGAGATCCGCCGGGTCAGCCAGGTGCTCACCCGCCGCACGAAGAACAACCCCGTGCTGATCGGCGAGCCCGGCGTCGGCAAGACCGCCGTCGTTGAAGGGCTCGCCCAGCGCATCGTCGCGGGCGACGTCGCCGAGAGCCTCAAGAACAAGGAGCTCGTCTCGCTCGACATCTCCGCCCTCGTCGCCGGTGCGATGTACCGGGGCCAGTTCGAGGAGCGGCTCAAGAGTGTGCTCAAGGAGATCACCGAGTCCGACGGCCGCGTCATCACCTTCATCGACGAGCTGCACGTGCTCATGGGTGCGGGCGGCGGCGAAGGATCGGTCGCGGCCTCGAACATGCTCAAGCCGATGCTCGCGCGCGGCGAGCTGCGCCTCATCGGCGCGACGACGCTCGACGAGTACCGCGAGTTCATCGAGAAGGATGCCGCGCTCGAGCGCCGTTTCCAGCAGGTCTACGTCGGTGAACCGAGCGTCGAGGACACCATCGCGATCCTCCGCGGGCTCAAGGAACGCTACGAGGCGCACCACAAGGTCGCCATCGCCGACGGCGCACTCGTCGCCGCGGCATCCCTCTCGAACCGGTATCTGCCGGCCCGGCAACTGCCCGACAAGGCGATCGACCTGATCGACGAGGCCGCTTCGCGCCTGCGCATGGAGATCGACTCGGCTCCCCTCGAGATCGACGAGCTGCGCCGACACGTCGACCGGCTCAAGCTCGAAGAGCTCGCGCTCAAGAAGGAGAAGGACGCCGCCTCGCGCGAACGCCTCGATGCGCTGCGGGCGACCCTGGCGGACGAGCAGCAGAAGCTCGACGACCTGCAGGCGCGGTGGGAGCGCGAGCGGGCGTCGCTCAACCGCGTCGGCGACCTCAAGACGCGCCTCGACGCCGCCCGCGTCGAGGCCGAGCGCGCCCAGCGCGAGGGCAACCTCGAGAAGGCGTCGCGCCTGCTGTACGCCGAGATCCCCGCGCTCGAGCGCGAGATCGTCGACGCCGAGCGCGCCGAGACCGCCGTCGACGGCGCCGGTCGCATGGTCGGCGACCAGGTCACCGACGAAGACATCGCCGCCGTGATCGCCGCCTGGACCGGCATCCCCGTCGGGCGGTTGCTGCAGGGCGAGAGCGAGAAGCTCGTGCGGCTGGAGTCCGAGCTCGGCAAGCGTCTCATCGGGCAGAAGCCCGCCGTCAAGGCCGTCTCCGACGCGGTGCGGCGCTCGCGTGCGGGCATCAGCGACCCGAACCGTCCCACCGGCTCGTTCCTGTTCCTCGGGCCCACGGGCGTCGGCAAGACCGAGCTCGCCAAGGCGCTCGCCGAGTTCCTCTTCGACGACGAGCACGCGATGATCCGCATCGACATGTCGGAGTACGGCGAGAAGCACTCCGTGTCGCGCCTCGTCGGCGCCCCTCCGGGATACATCGGCTACGAACAGGGCGGACAGCTCACCGAAGCCGTGCGACGGCGGCCGTACTCGGTCGTGCTCCTCGACGAGGTCGAGAAGGCGCATCCTGAGGTCTTCGACGTGCTGCTGCAGGTCATGGACGACGGACGCCTCACCGACGGACAGGGACGCATGGTCGACTTCCGCAACGTCATCCTGATCCTCACCTCGAACCTCGGCTCGCCGATCCTCATCGACCCGACACTGAGCCTCGAGCAGAAGCGCGACCAGGTGCAGATCCTGTTGCGCCAGGCCTTCCGCCCCGAGTTCCTCAACCGGCTCGACGACACCGTGATGTTCGAGGCGCTCACGCAGGACGACCTCGCGCAGATCGTGGAACTGTCGGTCGACGCGCTGCAACGGCGTCTCAAGGACCGCCGTCTCGCGCTCGCGGTCACACCCGATGCCCGCGCGTGGCTCGCCGAGCGCGGCTACGACCCCGTGTTCGGCGCGCGGCCGTTGCGCCGGCTCATCCAGTCCGAGATCCAGGATCGTCTCGCGATAGCGATCCTCTCCGGCGGGGTGCGCGACGGCGACACGGTGCGGGTCGACGTCGCCGCCGACGGGTCGGCGCTCGTGCTGACGAGCGCCGGACCGGCCGAGCCCGACTCCGGGGCGACGGCGAGCGACGACGACGTCATCGAGGCCGAGCTGCTCGACGACTGATCGGTCGAGCCCGCGTCGCCGCGGTGCCGTGCGGGGATGCGCGGGGTCGCGGTGGCCTGCGGGGTGAGCCGTGCGGGATTCGGCCGGTTCCGGGGATGTAAGAGCCGGCGGACGTGGGGCCCGGCGCGCCGCCAGGGCCGGGTCGGGCGCCGAGTCCGGGATGTCGTGCCGCGATCAGGCTGAACGCGGGTTCCGGGCGTGCGGGCGCCGTTCCGCGGCCATCCAGCCTGATCGTGGCACAGGGGGAGGCCGGCAGCGGTTGGGGTCGCCGCGTCGGGCGGCCTCGCCGCGCCGCCGTTCGGGTCGCCTTGCCGCGCCGCCGTCCGGGTCGCTTCGCCGCCTCGAGGTGTGCCGCGATCAGGCTGAGCAGCGTCGAAGAGCCCCCTGCGAGGCGTTCGGGCGCCGCGCATCCTGATGACGGGACGAGCACGCGGGATGCCCGCCGCCGGATCGCGCACCGTGCGTCCACCCGGCGGTGTCGCGAGCACGAGGCGCAACCCCGCGGGCGGGAGCGCGTGGGCGTGAGAGCATCGGGGGATGCGCACGCTCCGCGCCCTGTGGGGTGCCTCCCACCCGGGACCCACGCTCGTCGTGACGGCGTTGTCGACGGCGCTCGGGCTCGCCGCGGGACTCGAGGCGTGGCGCGTTCTCGTGCTGGCGGCATCCGTGCTGTTCGGTCAGCTCTCGATCGGCATCTCCAACGATGCGATCGACCGTGAGCGTGACCGCGCTGTCGGCCGCACCGACAAGCCGCTCGTGCGCGCCGAGGTCTCGACCCGGACGGCCTGGAGCGCAGCGATCGGATGCGCCGTCGCGGCCATCGCTGTGTCGGCGGTGCTCGGCTGGGGGATGCTGATCGTGCACGCCGTCACGATCGTCTCGGCGTGGTCGTACAACCTCGGGCTCAAGGCGACAGCCGTCTCGATCGTGCCGTTCCTGGTGAGCTTCGGTCTCTTCCCGTCGCTCGCGACCCTGTCGGCGCCCGAGCCGGCGTTCGCCGCGCCGTTCGCGGCCGTCGCGGGCGCGGCCCTCGGCGCTGCGGTGCACCTGACGAACGTGCTGCCCGACCTCGACGACGATCGTCGCACCGGTGTGCGGGGGCTGCCGCATCGCCTCGGCGCGACGGCATCCGTGACCGTCGCGGTGGCCGGCATCGTCGTCGCGGCCCTCGCCGTCGTGCTCGGCGGCCGGGGGTCGGGCGCGCTGCCGTGGGCGTTCTTCGGGGCGGTGCTGGTGCTCGCGGTCGCCGTGATCGTGCGGATGCGGTTGCGCGGACCCGACCGCACCGGCTTCCGGATCGTGATGGCCGCGGCGCTGCTGCTGGCCGTTCAGCTCGTCGTCACCTCCGCCGGCCTCGCCGCCTGACGAGCGGGCGGGTCAGCGGGAGGCGGCGTCGAGGCCCATCGCGTAGGCGTTCGGGATGATCGAGCCCGTGGCGGCCAGCACCGATCCGAGCAGCCGGGCACGCACGGCATGGGTCGCGGCCGACACGGGGCGGCCGAGGCGCATGTTCACGGCGGCCAGACGTCCCGCGATCCGCGCCGAGCGCACCCGGTCCCGTTCCCAGCGGGCGAGCTCGGCCTCGGGCGCGGCTCCGCTGTGCACCCACGCCGCCAGCAGCGGGGCCAGAGTCGCGGCATCCAGCAGCCCGAGGTTCATGCCCTGTCCGCCGATCGGGCTGATCTCGTGGGCGCTGTCGCCGATGACGAACAGTCGCCCGCGTCGCATCGCCGGCGCGAGTACGCGCCGCACGCGGAACGACGTCGCGGCGGTCACGGCGTCGGCGGCGTCGGCCTCGCCCCGCTCGCGCATCGCCGCACGCAGACGCTCACGCCGTGCCGCGGGCTCATCCTCGGCGCGCTCCTCCTCACCGGGCGAGGGCGCGCCGGGCGAGGGCGCGCCGGGCGATAGCGCGCCGGGCGAGGTCCCGCCGCCGTCCCAGGCGACGAAGCGCCGTCGACCGTCCGGCAGCGGGAACGACTCGAGCACCCCCGACCCGGCGAGGTGCACGACCGCCACTTCGGCGTCGGGCCGCGCGGGCACGTCGGCGTCGCTCATGAGGTAGCGGTCGGGATAGGCGGTGCGGCGCAGCGCGCCGGGCCGGAACACCAGGTCGCGCGCCCCGACACCCGCCGCCAGGACGACGATCGGTGCGACCCGCTCGCGCTCGCCGCGGGGACCCGAGGTCTCGAGGCGCACGCCGCCCCGCTCCGGAGCGATCCGGTGGACGACGACCCCGCGGCGGGGTGCCGGTGCTCCGACCGCGAGCGCCGCCTCGGTCAGTTCCTGCGGGAGCGTCGCGACGTACGGATGCCGCACCGACAGGCGATCGAATCGCACCGCGCCGAGCAGCGCGCCGTCGCTGCGCGCCTCGCCGCGCCGGACCCGGACGGCGCGCTCGAGGATGCGGTCGGTCGCCCCGCCCTCTTCGAGCGCCGCGAGCACGGGCGCGTGCAGGCCGATCGCGCGCGAGCCCCCGCCGCCGTGCGGGCGCCGTTCGAGCACTTGCACGTCGACCCCGCGGCGGGCGAGCTCGGCGGCGAGCAGCGTGCCGACGGGACCGGCGCCGACGACGATGACGTCAGTCACGACCCGATCCCACCGCGAGCAGCCGGAAGGGAGCGGGGCGCAGCACGTGCCAGACGCCGTGCGCCGTGAGGGCGGCGCGCAGCTCGGGGGCGCGGTAGCTGCGCCGGATGGAGCGCAGCCCGTCGGTGCGCAGGAAGGTGCCGTGCTGCAGCGGCACGATGCCGGCCGCGTAGAGGGCGTAGGCGATACGGCCGCGCTCGATGTCGGCGTGCAGCACGGTTCCACCGGGTCGCACGAGCGCGAGCGAGTCGGCGAGGAAGGTGTGCAGCTCGTCGTCGCCGAGGTGGTGGAGGACGTGGTTCGAGATGACGGCGTCGAATCTCTCGCCGGTGTCGCGCAGCGCCGTGGAGTCGGTGCTGCGGAACTCCAGCCCGGGGCGGTTCCGCTGCCGCGCGACCGCGAGTGCCCGGGCGTCGGGGTCGATCCCGAGCCAGGTGACGTCGACGCCGTCGCGCTCGGCGAGGCGGGCGAGACGCGCGGTGACGTCACCGCCGCCCGACCCGATGTCGAGGACGCGGGCGGCGCGGCCGAGGTCCGAGAGCGCGGGACGCAGATGCCGGCGCCAGACGGTGCCCCAGCCGCTCACCATGCGGTTGACGGCGCCGAACCGTCGGAGGGTCGCGGCCAGGGCGACCGGATCGCAGTCCGGGTCGTCCATGAGCTCGCGCAGACGGATGTCGCGCCGCGCCAGGTTCACGACGCGACGGGCTCGGGCTCGGGCAGGCGCGCGGCCCCGGGGCTTCCCGCGGCATCCGTCCTCGCGGCATCCGTGCGGGCCGCGGCATCCGTCCGCGCGTCGGCCACGGCCCGGCGTGCCCCCGGGGCGATGCCCGCGGTGAGCATCGCGGCCTCCATCGTGAGACCGGGGCCGAAGGCCAGCGTCGCGATGCTCTCGCCTTCGCGCAGTGCATCGCCGCCCAGCAGCGACCGCAGGATGAAGAGGATCGTCGCGCTCGACATGTTGCCGTGGTCGCGCAGCACGGCCCGCGAGGCGTCGAGCGCGTCGGGCGCGAGCCCGAGCCCCGACTCGACCCGATCGAGCACGGCGCGTCCGCCGGGGTGCACCGCCCAGGTGTCGACCGGGGCCGTCCCGACGATGTCGTCGACGGCGGCGCGGATCTCACGCCCGATGATCCGGGGCACCTCGGCCGTGAGCACCATGTCGAACCCGGCGTCGCCGACGGTCCAGGTCATGTCGCGCTCGCCGTCGTCGGTCACGGCGGTGCCGAACCGGTCGAGGTCGAGCCACCGTTCGCCGCGGCGAGCAGGATCGGCGCTCACGACCGCGGCGGCCGCGCCGTCGGCGAACAGCGACGCCGCGAGGATCTGGTCGGGGTCGTCGGCGACCCGGAAGTGCAGGGTGCACAGCTCGGCGCAGACCACCAGCACGACGGCCTCGGGATCCGCGGCGCACATGCGTGCCGCGGCGCGCAGGGCCGGCACGGCGGCCGCGCACCCGACGAAGCCGAGGTGATAGCGCTCGACCGAGGTGCGCAGACCGAGGTCTCGGACGAGGCGGTAGTCGGGCCCGGGCGCGACCATGCCGGTGCACGAGACGGTCACGACGTGCGTGACGTCGGCAGCGGCCACGGATGCCGCGGCGAGCGCCTCGCGCGCGGCCTCGGCGAACAGGGCGGGTGCGGCGGCGATGTAGGCGTCGTTGCGGTTCTTCGTCGTCGGCGAGAGCAACGCCCCGTCGGCGATGACGGGCAGGCGCCCAGTCGTAGCATCTGCGTCGTCGCGAGGGTGCCCGCCGTCGCTCGCGACCGGCTCACGCCCCGGCGCGAGGGCCTCGGCGAGGCCGGTGAGGACTGTGTGGCGCGTCTCGATCGCCGACGCGTCGAAGGCTGCCCGGACCAGGCGCTGCGAGAGCCGGCCGATTCCGGGCTGCGACGCGAAGAGGTCTCGCACGGCGTTCTGTCTGAGCACGGCCGGCGGCACGGCGGTGCCGATGGCCAGGATGCGCGCGGTCATGCTTGACGATAACCGCCCGCGGCGGTCCCGGGGGCCGGGGTACCGCGACTCCGGGGGGTCGTCTATGGTGCGGCGCCCCGCCGGCGCGGGGCACGGCGGGGCGCTGAGGCGAGCGGGGGCTCAGTCGTCGATGACGACCGACTCGCTCACGGGGCGGCGCGTGCGGGGCGACAGCTCGCGCTCGCGGACGGCCGCGGGGGCCGCCTCGACGTCGCCGAGGTCGCCGACGGCCATGACGGTCACGGGGACGAAGGGGGCCTCGATGCCGAGCGTGTCGGCGAGGGCGGCCGCGTCGAAGCCGGTCATCTGGTGGGTGTACAGGCCGTCGGCGTGGGCCTGCACCGTGAAGTGCGCCGCGGCCTGGCCGAGGTCGTAGAGCGCGGTGGCGACGGGCTTGCCGTCGTTCTCGGTCTGGGCGACGAAGACGACGAGCGCCGCGGCGGGGCCGGCCCAGGCCTGGTTGAACTCGACGAGCGTCGCGACGACCTTCTCGTGGGTCTCGGTGCCGCGGCGGGCGACGACGAAGCGCCAGGGCTGGGCGTTGAACGCCGACGGCGCCCAGCGCGCGGCCTCGAGGGCGCTCGCGAGCGCGTCCTCGTCGATCGGTGCGACGTCGTCGTACAGGCGCGTGCTCCAGCGGGCGGCGAGGATGTCGAGGACGGGGGCGTCGGTCTCGGCGACGCGCTCTTCGATGAGGGACATGGTGGGGTACTCCCGATTGGTCTGCGGACAGCGTCGGACTCCATCGTCCCGCTCAGGCCGAACGCGCGGCGGGCGCGTGTCATTCCCCGACATCCGTGCGCATGAGCCTCTTGCCCGATGACGCGTCGAGGACGACCCTGGGGCCATGACCGCTTTCACCGTCGACGGCGCCTTCAGCGGGTTCAGCGTCGACGACATCGATGCCGCCCGCACCTTCTACGCCGAGACGCTCGGGCTCGACGTCCGCACCAACGAGATGGGCTTCCTCGAGCTGCGCCTGCCCTCGGGCGGCGGCATCCTCGTCTATCTCAAACCCGATCACGTGCCGGCGGTCTTCACGATCCTGAACTTCCCCGTCGGCGACATCGACGCCGCGGTCGACGAGCTGCGAGCGCGGGGCGTCGAGACGAAGATCTACGCCGACGCGCAGTTCCCCTCCGACGAGCGGGGCATCGTGCGCGGCGGCGGGCGCGGACCCGACATCGCGTGGTTCCGTGACCCGGCGGGCAACGTCCTCGCCGTGCTGCAGGCCTGACCGGCCCCGGACGCCGAGAAGGTGGCGCCAGACGCGGTCATCCGCCACGGGATGCCGCATCCGGCGCCACCTTCTTCGGGTGCGCGCCCGACGGTGCGGGGCCGTCAGCGCTTGAGGGCCTCGGAGAGCTTGACGCGGGCGCCCATCCGCAGCAGCGAGTTCTCGTAGATCTTCGCGCCCACCAGGATCGCGCCGACGCACGTCGCGAGGAGGATGGCGAGCGAGACCAGCGGCTCCCACCACATCGCGTCGCCGAGGAACATCCGCATCGGCATGCCGACCGGGGCCGAGAACGGCACGTACGACATGATGCCGAGGATCAGCGGGTTGTCCCACGCGAAGATGACGAGGAAGTAGGGGGCCATCACCAGCAGGATGAGCGGCGTGGTCGTCGCCCCGATGTCCTCCTGCCGCGAGACCATCGACGCCGCCGCGGCGAACAGCGCCGCGAGCAGGACGAACCCGAAGAGGAAGAACACCGCGAACCATGCGAGGGGTGCACCGATGCCGGTGAGCAGCGCCGTCTGATCCGTCACGGTGAGGCCGATCACCGCGACCGCCCCGAGGATGAGGATCTGCCCCATCGCGAGCACCGTGTTGCCGATGACCTTGCCCGCCAGCAGCGCCCGCACGGGCACGGCGGAGATCAGCAGCTCGACCACGCGCGTCTGCTTCTCTTCGACCACCGACTGGGCGATCGTCGCGCCGAAGGTCTGCGCCGAGATGAAGAACACCGCGCCGAAGCCGATCGCGACGATGTAGCCGAGGAAGCCGGCGTCGCCGGTCGGGTCGAGCAGCTCGACCTTCGGCAGCTGCGCGAGCGCCATGAGGATCGTGTTCGACACCGACGACTCGCCGATGACGACGTAGCCGGTGGGCGACGAGGCGTCGGCGACGATCGCCGCGTCGACCTCGCCGTCGCGGACGGCGGTCTCGGCGGCGGCACGGTCGGCGACGTCGGTGACCTCGAGGCCGGGAGCGTTCTGCACGTACGCGGCGGCGTCGGGGGTGACGGCGACGGGCGAGCCGCTGTCGTTCCCGGCCGTGAACCCGCCCCAGATCACGAGCGCGAGGGCGCCGAGGAACAGGATGGCGAACGAGATGACGAACGACTTGCTGCGCAGCTTCGAGCCGATCTCACGCTCGGCGACGAGCCAGGTGCTCTGGGCGAATGAGGGGGATGCGGTGCTCACGGTGCGACCTCCGGGGTGCGCTCTTCCTGGATGACTTCGGTGAAGATCTGGGCGAGGGACGGATGCCGCGGCGCGAAGCTCGCGACGTCGCCCAGCTCGACGGCGCGACGGAGCACCCGCTGCGCCGTCGCGTCGGCGTCGACGTCGAACAGGGCGTAGCCCCCGTCGAACTCGACGACCTCGACCCCGGGCTCACTGCGCAGCCAGCCGGTGTCGCCGGTGGAGACGAGTTCGAAGCGGTGGCCTTGGTGCTGGCGGCGGAGGCCGTCGCGGGTGCCGGCGGCGCGGATCGTGCCTCCGGCGATGATGACGAGGTCGTCGCACAGCCGCTCGACCACGTCGAGCTGGTGCGACGAGAACAGCACGCCGACGCCCTGGGTCGCACGGGACTGCAGGACGCCCGCGACGACGTCGACGGCGAGCGGGTCGAGGCCCGAGAACGGCTCGTCGAGGATCAGCACCTGCGGGTCGTGCACGAGGGCCGCGGCGATCTGCGCACGCTGCTGGTTGCCGAGGGACAGGGTCTCGATGTTGTCGTTCAGGCGCTCGCCGAGCCCCAGCTCCTCGAGCAGCGTGCGTGCGCGGGTCGTGGCATCCGTCTTGGAGAACCCGTGAAGCCGTGCGAGGTAGACGATCTGCTCGAGCACCTTCATCTTCGGGTACAGACCGCGCTCTTCGGGCATGTACCCGAAGCGGCGCCGGTCGGCCGCCGTCAGCGGCGTGCCGTCGATCGTGACCTGTCCGCTGTCGCGGGCGAGCACGCCGAGCATGATGCGCATCGTCGTGGTCTTGCCCGCTCCGTTGCCGCCGACGAACCCGGTCAGGCGCCCGTCGGGCACCCGGAACCCCACGTCGTCGAGCACGCGGTGCGTGCCGTAGTTCTTGGTGATGCCGCTCAGTTCGAGCATGTCGCCTCCTCATCCGATGACTCCACGCTAGGGAGCGCACCGGCGCGGCGGATCCCCCGCACGGGGGATCGTGGGCCGAGGGCGCCCACCGGGCGGGGGAGCGCGACGGGGGAGGAGGCCCGGGTCAGCGCTGCGGCCACCCGGCGGGCGAGGCGACGCCGGCCGGGTACTCGTCCATCGGCACGCGCCCGGCGTGCCACGCGTCGAGCACGGGCTGGACGATGCGCCAGCAGTCGACGGCCGCGTCGCCGCGCACCGACAGCATCGCGTCGCCGTCGAGGATGCCCGAGAGCACCTCGGCGTACGCCTTCAGGGCGCCCTCGCCGAGCTCGGCCAGCATCGTCGCTCGCCCGAGCTCGAGGGGGTCGGAGCCGTTGTTGACATTGAGCTCGAGCGCCATCGTGTCGGGGCCGAGCGAGAACCGCAGCACGGACGGCTGCGGGTCGCCCGTGAAGCCCTGCGGCAGGTGGCGCACCGCGTGGAACCGCACGACGACCTCGGCGTCGACGTGGCCGAGCGCCTTGCCCGAGCGCAGCGTGATCGGCACTCCCTGCCAGCGGGCGTTGCGCACCTCGACGACGATCTCGGCGAGCGTCTCGGTGTCGCGGTGCGGGTCGACCCCCGGTTCGTCGACGTAAGCGGGGTAGTGGCGGCCCTCGACCGTGCCCGCGGTGTAGCGCGCACGCCGCGACGACGCGGCCGGGTCGTCGCCCCAGATCGCGGTGGCGCGCAGCACGGCCCCGGTGGCGTCGCGCAGGTCGCGTTCGTCGAGCGAGGCCGGGGGCTCCATCGTCACGAACGCCATGACCTGCAGCAGGTGGCTCTGGATCATGTCGGTCAGGGCGCCCGCCCGGTCGTAGTAGCCGGCGCGTCCCTCGAGGCCGAGCGACTCGTCGTAGCGGATCTCGATCGAGGCGATGTCGTCGGCCGACCAGATGGGCTCGATGAGGCGGTTCGCGAACCGCACGCCGAGGAGGTTCAGCACCGTCGAACGTCCCAGGAAGTGATCGACGCGGAAGATCTGCTCCTCGGGCACGAGCCCCGCCAGGACGTCGTTGAGGCGCCGCGCACCGTCGGCGTCCGAGCCGAAGGGCTTCTCGAGCGCGAGGATCGTGCCGTCCGGCAGGCGGGCGTCGCGCAACGCCTCGCACGCGGCCGCCGCGACGGCGGGCGGCACGGCGAAGTACAGTGCGGCCCGCCCGTCGGCGGCGTCGATGATGGCCTGCAGCTCGTCGGTGCGGGTGATGTCGGCGTGGGTGTAGGTCGTGTCCGAGATGCAGGCGAAGGCGGCATCCGCGTCCGTCTCGCCGAACGACGCCCGCACCGTGTCGCGCCACTTCTGCTCGGACCAGTCGTCCATGCCCGCCCCGTGGAGCTTCACCCGCCGCTCGGGCTCGCGCGCCAGCAGCTGTCCGAGCGCCGGCAGAAGCAGCCGCGAGGTGAGATCGCCCGAGGCGCCGAGGATGATGAGCGTCGTATCGGCCGTCATGGCGGTCAGGCTACCCACGAAGCCCCTGACACGACCACA
This sequence comes from Microbacterium arborescens, assembly GCA_036946435.1. GTDB lineage: Bacteria > Actinomycetota > Actinomycetes > Actinomycetales > Microbacteriaceae > Microbacterium > Microbacterium arborescens_A. The sequence continues at coordinate 30,278 of JAQIJE010000035.1, forward strand.
AGCGGATGCCGCTTGCCCCGGCGCATCGCGAGCGCGACAATGTCGACGATGCCCGCCCCGATCGAGAACTACGCCCTGCTCAGCAACTGTCGCAGCGCGGCGCTCGTCTCGGACGCCGGAGACATCGACTGGCTGTGCCTGCCGCGCTACGACTCCGCGTCGATCTTCGGTGCACTCCTCGGCGACCGGTCGCACGGATCGTGGAGCCTCCGCCCGCGGGACGCCGCGGCCACCGCGACCCGGCGCTACGACGGCGACACGTTCGTGCTCGTGACCCGGTGGGAGTGCGCGGACGGCGTCGCCGAGGTGCACGAGTTCCTCCCCGTCGCGGACGGGGTCGAAGCGGTCGTCCGCCGTGTCGTGGGCATCTCGGGCGCAGTCCCGTTCGTCAGCGAGGTGCGCCTGCGGTTCGACTACGCCCGCGCCGTGCCGTGGGTGCGCCAGCTCGAACCGCATCCCGCCGATCCCGCCTCGGGCGACGACATCGCGCGGGGCGTGCTGCTGGCGATCGCCGGACCCGACGCCGTCACGATCCGGGGTCCGCGGCTGAACGCCGCCGACACGATGCATCGCGCCGAGTGGACGGCCGTCGCCGGTCGCACGGTCGACTCCGTCCTGCGCTGGGAGCCGTCGTACGGCGAGGTCCCGGCGCCGCTCGACGTCGACGCCGCCGAGCGCGAGACACGCGCGTGGTGGACCGGGTGGGCGCGGCGCATCGACCGCGACGGGCGGTGGGGCGACCGCGTGCTGCGATCCATGCTCGTGCTGCGCGCCCTCACCCACGCCGAGACGGGCGGGATCGTCGCGGCTGCCACGACGTCGCTTCCGGAGCAGTTCGGCGGTTCGCGCAACTGGGACTACCGGTACGTGTGGCTGCGGGATGCCGCGCTGACGCTCGAGGCCTACACCGCCCACGGCTACCTCGAGGCGGCGCGCCGGTGGCGGGACTGGCTGCTGCGCGCCGTGGCGGGCGACCCCGGCGACGTGCAGATCATGTACGGGATCGCGGGCGAGCGCGACCTGCCCGAGCGCGAGCTCGCGAGCCTGCCCGGGTACCGCGGCGCCGCTCCCGTGCGCATCGGCAACGGCGCCGTCGACCAGTACCAGGCCGACGTGATCGGCGAGGTGATGGTCTCTCTCGAGGCCGCGCGCCTGGCCGGCCTCGAGGAGACGGCGTTCTCGTGGTCGCTGCAGCGGGCCCTCATCGATCAGGTCGTCGCCTGGATCGACCGCCCCGACAACGGCATCTGGGAGATGCGCGGCCAGCCGCGGATGTTCACGCACTCGCGCGCGATGGTGTGGGCGGCCCTCGACCGCGGCGTGCGGGCCGTCGAGGACGGCGGCTTCGACGGCGACGTCGAGACCTGGCGGACGCTGCGCGACCGCGTGCGCGCCGAGATCGACGCGCGGGGCGTCGCCGCTGCGGGGCACTTCACCCAGCACGACGGCACCGACGAGGTCGACGCCGCGCTGCTGCTGCTGCCGGCGGTCGGGTTCTGCGCCGCCGACGATCCGCGCATGCTCGCGACCGTCGATCGCATCGAACGGACGCTGCTGCGCGACGGGCTCGTGCTGCGCTACCGGACCGAAGCGGGCACCGACGGGCTGGCGGGTGACGAGAACCCGTTCCTCGCCTGTTCGTTCTGGCTCGTCCAGCAGTACGCGGCGACCGGGCGCGACGCCGATGCGACGGGCCTCATGGACCGCCTGTGCGCGCTCTCGAACGACGTGGGCCTGCTTTCGGAGGAGTACGACACCGACGGCCGCCGCCACGCGGGGAACACCCCGCAGGCCCTGTCGCACCTCGCGCTCGTGGGCGCCGCCGACGCGCTCGCCGGCCACGCGGGACGGGCCGCGCACCGTCGCTGATCGCGTCGCCGATCGCGGACTTCACCGCCGCATAGGATGCGAGGCCTATGATGCCCGGGTGACGTCTCTTCCGGCCGCGCCTCGCCGCGCGACGCGCCGCGAACGCCTGGTGGCCTTCGGACGCACCCGCCGCGGTCTGGTGACGGGGTTCGTCGCCTTCCACGCCGCCTACGTGCTCGCCCTCCTCCCGCTGATCATCACCGGCGGAACGGAGGGCGATCTGCCGCTGTATCGGCTGTGGGCGCAGGACGCCGTCCAGGGCACGTGGCCCATCGTCGACTTCGAGTGGGTGTACCCCGCGGGTGCGCTGCTGCCGGTCGTGTTCCCGGTCGTGCTCGGCCCCTACCTCTACCAGCTCGTGTGGCTGCTCATGCTCACCGCGGCGAACTGGCTCGCCGTCGCCGCCATCGCGGGTGCCCGGCTGCAGCGTCGATCGGCGTACCCGGCCGCGTGGTACTGGATCCTCAGCATCCTGCTGCTCGCCCCCGTCTCGATGCTGCGGCTCGAGGGCGTGGCCGCACCGCTGGCCATCGCGGGGCTCGTCTGGGTGTCGCGGCGTCCGATCGTCGCGGGAGCACTCATCGCGGCCGCCACCTGGATCAAGGTGTGGCCCGCCGCGATCGCCGCGGCCGTCGTCGCGGTGTGCCGCAGCCGGTGGTGGGTCGCCCTCGGCGGGCTCGCCGCGAGCGCCGTCATCATGATCGCCGTCGTCGTCGCGGGCGGTGCATCGAACCTCTTCAGCTTCCTCACCATCCAGGGCACGCGTGCTCCGCAGCTCGAGGCCCCCGTCGCCACCCCCTGGGTGTGGGCGACCATCTGGGAGATGCCGGGGGCGCGCATCCGGCAGAACTACGAACTGGCGACGCGCGAGGTCATCGGGCACGGCGCCATGGCCGCGGGCGAGGTCGTCGGCTGGCTCATGATCGCGGCGTTCGTCGCGATCGCCCTCCTGCTCGTCCGCGCACGCCTGACCTGGGTGGCGGGCGCCGCGCGCGCCGGGACGGCGGAGGGGCAGCTGGTCGTGCTCGGGGCGTTCGCGATGACCGCCGCCCTCATCGTCTTCAACAAGGTCGGCTCACCGCAGTACATGCTGTGGCTCGCGCCGATCGTGGCGGTCGGGCTGCTCGTCGACCCCGAGCGGTGGCGGACGCCGGCCCGCTGGATGGCCGTCACGAGCCTGCTCACCACCCTCGTCTTCCCCATCTTCTACATGCCGCTCGTGCGCGCCGATCCGTTCGCCGCGAGCCTGCTGCTGGCCCGCAACGTGCTGCTCGTCGTCCTGTTCGCGTGGAGCGTGCAGGCGCTGTGGCGTCTGGCGATGCCCCGCCGGGAGCCGCGCACGGTCTCCATCGCGCTGCCGCGGCCCTCGCGGTCGCCCGTCTCCGACCCCGCCTGAGCGGGGCGGCGGGCGGGCCGGGGAGGCGCGTCAGGCCCAGCCGTTGCGGTGCGCGAGGACGACCGCCGCGACGCGGTCGCGCGCGCCGAGCTTGATGAGGATGTTCGACACGTGCGTCTTGACGGTGGCGTCGCCGATGAACAGCTCGCGGGCGATCTCGGCGTTGCTGAGCGCGCGGGCGAGCAGTCGCAGCACCTCGGCCTCGCGCTCGGTCAGACCGTGATCGGCCGGCGAAGGAGTGGTGGGAGGAGCAGCGGATGCCGCCGGGGCCGGGGCCGGGACTTCGGTCGCGGGTACGGGGGCGCCGCCGCCCGCGAAGCGCTCGATCACGCGACGGGTGACCTCGGGCGCGAGCAACGCGTCGCCCGCGGCCGCGACGCGCACCGCGGCCGTCAGCTCCTCCGGTCCGGCGTTCTTCAGCAGGAACCCGCTCGCCCCCGCCCGCAGCGCCTCGAAGAGGTAGTCGTCGCGATCGAACGTCGTCACCACGACCACGGCGCTCGTGTTCCGCGGTTCGGCGACGATCCGACGCGTGGCCTCCAGGCCGTCGAGCACCGGCATCTGCACGTCCATGAAGACGACGTCGGGGCGCAGCCGCGCGACCGCCTCGACGGCCTGCGCGCCGTCGCCGGCCTCGCCGACGACGACGATGTCGCCGGCGGCCTCGAGGATCATCCGGAAGCCGGCGCGCATGACGGCGTGGTCGTCGACGAGCACCACGGTGGTCGGGTCGGCGCTCATGCGAGCACCTCGGTCTCGCTCGGCCGGGGAGCGCGCGAGCCGGCGGGCACCCGGGCCCGGACGAGGAAGCCGCCGCGAGGCCGCGGCCCCGCCTCGATCCAGCCGCCCGACGCCGCCGCCCGCTCGCGCATGCCCACGAGCCCGAGTCCGGGAGCGCCCCCGAACCGGACGCGGCCGTCGTTGGCGACCTCGAGTTCGACCTCGTCGCCGTCGAAACGCAGCCGTACGTCGGCCCGCGCGTCGGGGCCGCCGTGGCGGCGGGCGTTCGTCAGCGCCTCCTGCGCGATGCGGTAGAGGTTGACCTGTGCGACCTCGGATGCCGGCACGGGCTCGCCCACGACGCTGAACGTCGTCGGCATCCCGTTCTCGTTGGAGTACCGCACGAGCTCGCCGATCGACTCGAGGCGCAGGGTGGACGCGCCCGGGGTCGCGGCATCCGGCGTCCGCAGCGTCTCGAGCAGTTGCCGCAGCTCGACGAGCGAGGCCCGTGACGATTCCTCGATGATCGTCAGCGCGTGCCGGGCGGCCTCGGGGTCGCGCTCGAGCACGGTCCGCGCGGCGCCGGCCTGCACGCCCATCGCCGACACGTGATGGGCGACGACGTCGTGCAGTTCGCGGGCGATCCGCACCCGGTCGAGGGCGACCGCCTGCGCGGCGGTGAGCTCGCGCTCGCGTTCGAGGTCGCGGGTGCGCTCCTCGAGATCCTCGCGGCTGAGGGCGCTCGCGTAGGCGCGCTCACCGAAGGCGAACGCTCCGGCGAAGAACACGACGTTGAACAGGAACTGCAGGAGCATCATGGCCGCGACGGGGGAGAAGAGCGAGAACTCGGCCGTGCTCTCGCCGTCGGTGCCGGTCGCCGCCTGGAACATCGAGGCCATGAGCCACACGAACATGCCGATGATGACGACGACCCGGACGATCATGGCGCGGCGGCGATCGACGACCCACGCGCCCACCGAGTACATCGCCAGGAACAGGGCAATGCTGCCGACGTAGATCTCGGGGATGCGCGCCGACATGCCGACGAAGTAGACGACTGCGACGACGATGAGCGTCACCTCGGGCACCCGTCGACGCAGGGCCAGCGGCGCGGTGAGTACGAGGGAGTAGAGCAGCCCCCAGCTCAGGTGGGGCGTCTCGGCGTCGGCGCCGAACACGCTGGCGACGCTGCCGAGCCACGTGCTGAGGATCGCGCCGACGAGCATCGCCGCGGCGAGCCAGACGTCGTTGCGCAGCTGGGCGGGCGTCGGCGCGAGCCGGCCATCGGCGACGGAGGAGACCACGGGCATGCCTCCACGCTAGAGCCGTCGCCCGCGCGCGGCATCCCCCGCACGGGGGATCGGGCGGCGGCCCGGCGGCGAGGGGTGTCGCGCGCCGATCAGAAGATCATCGGACGGTCGTCGTCCTCGGCGCCGTCCAGCGCGAGATCGACGACGACCGGCACGTGATCGCTCGGTGCCTCGCCCTTGCGCTGGTCGCGGTGGATCGCGGCGGCGGCGACCGCATCGGCGAAGGCGGGGGAGCCGAGGATGAAGTCGATGCGCAGACCCTCGTTGCGGGGGAAGCGCAGCTGCTTGTAGTCCCAGTACGTGTAACCGGTCGGCACGAGCGGGCGCACGGTGTCGGTCAGCCCGGCGTCGAGCAGCGCCTGGAACGCGGCGCGCTCGGGCGGCGACACGTGGGTCGTGACCCCCTCGACGAGGGTCGGGTCGCCGACGTCGTCGGGGGTGGGGCAGATGTTGAAGTCGCCGGTGAGGGCGAAGGCGAGGTCGGGCTCGGCGGCGATCGTGTCGCGCGTGTACTGCTCGAGCGCACGCAGCCAGTGCAGCTTGTAGACGTAGTGCGGGTCGTCGAGCGAACGGCCGTTGGGCACGTACAGGCTCCATACGCGCACCCCGCCGACCGTCGCCGCGATCGCGCGCGCCTCGATCGGGGCATCCGGGCCCTCGTGCCCCTTCAAGAAGCCCGGCATACCCGGGAAGCCGATCTGCACGTCGGTCATCGGCTCGCGGCTCGCGATCGCGACGCCGTTCCACTGGCTGAGGCCGTGGAGCTCGACGTGATAGCCCGCCGCCTCGAACTGCTCGAGCGGGAACTGCTCGGGCTTGCACTTGATCTCCTGCATCGCCAGGACGTCGACGTCCTGATCGACGGCGAAGCCGACGATGCGGTCGACGCGGGCGCGGACCGAGTTCACGTTCCAGGTGGCGATGCGCATGCCCCCAGCCTATTCGCGGGAGGCGACGCGGACGGCGGGCGGCAGCGCTAGCGTCGGGGCATGGCCACGTCACTGCTGCTGATCGCCGACACGCACGTCCCCGGGCGGGCGCGGGTGCTGCCCGACGCCGTGCTCGCGGCGGCCGACGCGGCGGATCTCATCGTCCACGCCGGCGACTGGGTCGCGGCATCCGTCCTCGACGAGCTCGAGCAGCACGGCGAGGTGCTGGGCGTGTGGGGCAACAACGACGGCGACGACCTGCGCGCGCGGCTGCCCGAGGTCGCGCGGCGGCGCATCGAGGAGGTCGACCTCGCGGTCGTGCACGAGACCGGCGCGGCGACGGGACGCGAGAAGCGGATGGATGCCGCGTACCCCGACGACGACGTCCTCGTGTTCGGGCACAGTCACATCCCGTGGGACACCGTGACCCCGCGGGGGCTGCGCCTGCTCAACCCGGGCTCGCCGACCGACCGCCGCCGGCAGCCGCACAAGACGTTCCTGACGCTCGTCGTCGACGGCCGCGACCTGCGCGACCTCGACCTCGTCGTCGTATGAGGCGGGGGTGCGAGCCGTGGCCTCCGGTGTCGGGGCGCGCGGTGCGGCATCCGGCCGCTCGTAGAATCGGGGCATGACCGTCGCAGGCACGCCCGAGCTCGAAGCCGACCGCCAGGACCTCATCCGGCTGATCCAGGACGAGGCGGTGTTCCACGGCGACTTCACCCTCTCGAGCGGCAAGAAGGCGACGTACTACGTCGACATGCGCCGGCTCACCCTCGACCACCGTGCCGCCCCCGCGATCGGCCGCATCATGCTCGACCTCGTCTCGGGCGTCGACGGCATCGTCGCGGTGGGCGGACTGACGCTGGGCGCCGACCCGATCGCGAACGCCGTCCTGCACGAGTCGGTGCGCGCTGGTCGTCCCCTCGACGCGTTCGTCGTGCGCAAGGAGCCGAAAGACCACGGCCGCGGACGCCAGATCGAGGGCGCGGATGTCGCCGGCAAGCGCGTCGTCGTCGTCGAAGACACCTCCACCACAGGGCAGTCGGCCCTCAAGGCGGTCGAGGCGCTGCGGCGCGAGGGCGCCGAGCCCGTCGCCGTGGCCGTCATCGTCGACCGCAAGACCGGCGCGCAGGCCGCCGTCGAGGCCGCGGGCCTGCAGTGGCTCGCCGCGATCGACCTCGACGACCTCGGCCTCCAGCCCCAGTAGCCGCATGGCCCTCTGGCGCCTCGGGCCGGGGTGGGGGTTTGGGCGCTGGGTTGGGTCGCGTTGGGTTGGCAGGTCGCGCCGCGACGCGCGCGGGGAGTGGGCGCGAAGTGCCAGGTGAGCTCAGCCCGGCTCGAACCCGGCTCGACCCACCGGGGAATAGCGGGCGGGGGCGGAGCGGTTCCCCCTCGGTATGAGCCTGTACGAGCCCGCCGTCTTCGGTGCCCTGAACCTCGCCAACCGTGTCGTCATGGCGCCCCTCACGCGCACGCGCGCCGACGAGCGGGGCGTGCCGACCGACGTCATGGTCGAGTACTACCGTCAGCGCGCGGGTCAGGGTCTCATCGTCACCGAGGGGACGTGGCCGGTGCTGGAGGGCAAGTCCTACCCCGGTCAGCCCGGCATCGAGACCGACGAGCAGATCGCGGGCTGGCGCCGGATCGCGGATGCCGTGCACGAGGCCGGCGGCACGATCGTGATGCAGCTCATGCACGGCGGTCGCGTGTCGCACCCGGACATCACGGGAGCCGACCGCGTCGTCGGTCCGAGCGCGCTCGCGGCACCCGGGCAGACGCGGACGCCGAAGGGCAAGGCCGACCTCCCGGTCGCGCATGCCCTGACCGCCGAGGAGATCCCCGTCGTGGTCGAGCAGTTCGCCCAGGCCGCGCGCAACGCGATCGCCGCCGGACTCGACGGCGTCGAGGTGCACGGGGCCAACGGCTATCTCGTGCACGAGTTCCTCTCGCCCGAGTCGAACGTCCGCGATGACGCGTACGGCGGGTCGCCCGAGAACCGCGCCCGCTTCGCCGTCGAGGTCACCCGGGCCGTGGCCGCCGCCGTGGGGGCCGACCGCACCGGCATCCGGCTGTCTCCGCAGCACAACATCCAGGGCGTGCTCGAGCACGACGACGTCGACGCGCGCGCGACCTACACCGCCGTCGCAGAGGGGCTGGCTCCGCTCGAGCTCGCGTTCGTCGACGTCCTCAGCGCCGACCTCACCGGTGAGCTCGTCCAGCACATCCGGCGCACGGCCGGCGCGCCGTTCATCCTGAACTCGGGCTTCGGCTCGCCGACGACGCGCGAGGAGGCCGAGACGCTCGTCACGGCCGACTGGGCGGATGCCGTCGCCGTGGGGCGTCCCGTCATCGCGAACCCCGACCTGGCGACGCGGTGGGAGCAGCGGGCCGAACTCAACGACGCGCGCCCCGAGCTCTTCTACGGGTCGACCGCCGAGGGCTACACCGACTATCCGACGCTCGACGAGGTGCGCGCGGGCGTCTGAGGCGACGCGGGGGTCGTGCCGCCTCCTGCGGGCCGGTGTTCGCGGCAGGGGTGGTGCCGTGCGCAGGCCCAGTCGCCTGACGGGCGCTCTCGATGGGTCGTCGGATGCCGGCGGCCGTGCCCGAACGTCGGAGGATCGTGCGAACCTCTCACGTATTCGCGGGGGTGGTCCGCGATTCGTGCGATTCTCCGACGAAGACGACGGCGCGACTCGTCGTCTGGATGATCGACGGCGTCAGCCCTGGAAGACCGGCAGTTGTGACGCGAGTCCGAGCAGCAGGCCGAAGAACATCAGCAGGATGATGCCGCGACGCGTCGACCCCTGATTGGTTCCGTCGTCGCCGATGCGCTGATTGCGCACGAAGATGACGAGCGCGATCAGCAGGATCGCGAGGCCGGTGAGGGCGAGCACGATCGACATCAGTCGTCGCCCCCGCCGCGGCGCCGGCGCACCATCTGCACGACGATGACGACGAGGCTCGTCGTCAGCATCAGCGCGACGCTGATCAGGAGGAGGTTCTGCTCGACCTCGTTCACGGCGTCACCGCGCACCCGGTCGCCGGTGTGGCGGCGTTCATAGGATGCCCGGGTCCTCGGTCTCGTACGGCTCGGCGTCGAGCAGATCGGCGACCGAGTCGAGGATCTCATCGGGGCGGAACGGGTAGCGCTCGATCTCGGCGTCGTCCGAGATGCCGGTGCGCACGAGCACCGTGTGCAGTCCCGCCTCGATACCGGCGACGACGTCGGTGTCCATGCGGTCGCCGATCATGCCGGTGTTCTCGGAGTGCGCCCCGATGCGGTTCATCGCCGAGCGGAACATCATCGGGTTGGGCTTGCCGACGACGTAGGGCGTCTTGCCGGTCGCGTGCGAGATGAGGGCCGCGAACGAGCCCGTGGCCGGGACCACGCCCTCGGGCGTCGGGCCCGTGGCATCCGGGTTGGTGATGATGAAGCGCGCTCCCGCGTTGATGAAGCGGATGGCCTTTGTGATCGCGTCAAACGAGTAGTTGCGCGTCTCGCCGACCACCACGTAGTCGGGGTCGGTCTCGGTCATGATGTAGCCGGCCTCGTGCAGGGCGGTGGTCAGGCCGGCCTCGCCGATGACGAACGCCGATCCGCCGGGATGCTGCGAGCGCAGGAAGTCGGCGGTCGCGAGCGCCGAGGTCCAGATGCGGTCCTCGGGCACCTCGAGCCCCGACCGCGCGAGGCGCGCGCTGAGGTCGCGGGGCGTGAAGAAGGGGTTGTTGGTCAGCACGAGGAACGGCGTGCCCGTCTCGCGCCACTGCGCGAGAAGCTCCGCCGCTCCCGGGACGGGATGGTTCTCGTGGACGAGAACGCCGTCCATGTCGGTGAGCCAGCACTCGATATCGGCGCGTGTCCGCATGGCCCCAGCCTAGCCGGGGCACCGGGGACGTAGTCTTCACTCGTGGCCCGCGACGACTGGAACGCCCGCAAGCTCCCCGACCTCTCGGGCAAGCGGTACCTCGTCACGGGATCCAACGCGGGACTCGGCTACTTCGCGTCGCTGCAGCTGGCCTCCGCGGGCGCGCACGTCATCATGACGGGGCGCAGCCCGCAGCGGCTGGCGACCGCCCGGGCGTCGGTCGAGCGAGCGCTGCCGGAGGGTGTCGGCTCGGTCGAGACCCTGCTGCTCGACACGAGCAACCTGGGGTCGGTGCGTGCCGCCGCCGCGACGGCGCGCGGGCGCAAGCCCCTGCACGGCCTGCTCCTGAACGCCGGCATCGTGCATCCGCCGCGCCAGCGCAAGACCACCTACGACGGGCACGAGGTCGTCTTCGCCACCAACGTGCTCGGCCACTACGCCCTCGCCGGCGAACTGCTCATCGCCCTCGCCGCGGGACGGGGTCGCATGGTCTGGGTGGGGTCGGTGTCGACGTCGCTGTGGAAGTACGACCCGGTCGACGTCGAGCTCGAGGACGACTACTCGCCGTGGCGCGCGTACGTGCAGTCGAAGGTCGCCACGACAGCGCTCGGACTCGAGGCCGACGACCGTCTGAGCGCGGCGAACGTGCCGGTGTCGAGCCTCGTCGCCCACCCGGGCTACTCGACGAGCGGACGCACGCGCGGCATCGCCGGCATCAACGAGCCGTCTCGGATGACGCGCTTCACCGACAACCTGCAGCGCGCCGTCACCCAGTCGAAGGAGCGCGGGGCGTGGCCGCTCGTCCGGGCGCTCGTGGATCCCGAGGCCTCGGGCGGCGAGTTCTTCGGCCCCGCCGGCGTCGTGCGCGGCGAGCCGCGGCGGGCGACGCCCGCGGCCCTCACCCGCGACCCGGAGGTCGCCGCGCGGCTGTGGACGTACTGCGAGCAGGCGACGCGCGCGCCCTGGCCGTACCTCAAGGCCAGCCGCACCCGCGCGAAGGGCTGAGCGCTACGCGGTGATCCAGATCGCCGCGGCGGCCCCCGGCGGCAGGACGATCGAGCCGCCGTCGTCGACCTGCACGCTGTCGCGTCCGCTGACGGTGAGGCGGTGACCGACGTCCACCCCCCAGCCTTCGAGGGCGCGCAGCAGCGCGGGATCGCGATCGCTCACCCGCAGGATGCGTCCGCTGTGCCCGAGCGTCGCCTCGGCCAGCAGCACGAACGGCTCGCGGTGCACCTCGCCCGAGGCATCGGGGATCGCATCGCCGTGCGGGTCGAACCGCGGGTCGCCGAGGCGCTGCGCGATGCCCGCGAGCAGGCGGTCGCTGATCGTGTGCTCGAGCACCTCGGCCTCGTCGTGGACCTCGTCCCAGGCGTAGCCGAACTCGCGCACCAGCCACGTCTCGATGAGGCGATGGCGACGGATGATGGATGCCGCGCGCAGCCGGCCCGCCTCGGTCAGCGAGACCGGGCCGTAGGGGCGGTGGGTCACGAGCTCCTGCGCGGCGAGCTTGCGCACCATCTCGGTGACCGTCGAGGGCGCGAGGCCCAGCGTCGCCGCGAGCTGCGACGGGGTGATCGGCGCCGGCTGCCACTCGGTGTGGTGGTAGATCGTCTTGAGGTAGTCGTCGACCGCGGGGGAGGGCACACTCCAGGGTATCGGGCCGGGGTGCCGGGGCCCGAGGGCCGGTCGCCCGACGCGGGATAGCCTGTCCCGGTGACGCGCCCCGCCCCGGAAGACCCCACGCCCGCCCGCCCCGACGCGCAGCCGGCGGGCAGGCGGCCCGACGTCTCGGGCCTGGGCGACGCCGAGCCCCCGGAGGCGCAGCTGCCCGTGGGTGTCGGCCCGTGGCCGGGCGGGCCCGAGGCGTGGCCGGACGACCCCCGCTTCGACCCCGAGCTGCTCGCCGCGGGCGATCGGCGCAACGTCGTCGACCGCTACCGGTACTGGCGGCTCGAGGCGATCGTCGCCGACCTCGACGAGCACCGGCACGCCTTCCACGTCGCGATCGAGAACTGGCAGCACGACATGAACATCGGGTCGATCGTCCGCAGTGCGAACGCGTTCGGCGCCGCCGAGGTGCACATCGTGGGTCGCCGGCGCTGGAACCGGCGGGGCGCCATGGTCACCGATCGCTACCAGCACGTGCGCCATCACGAGGATGTCGCCGCCTTCGCCGCCTGGGCGCGCGAGGCCGGGCTCCCCATCGTCGCGGTCGACAACGTCGACGGCTCGGTGCCGGTCGACCGCGCCGATCTGCCCGAGCGCGCCGTGCTGATGTTCGGGCAGGAGGGACCGGGGCTCTCGGCCGAGGCGGTGGCCGCGGCATCCGTCGTCGTCGAGATCACGCAGTACGGCTCGACGCGCTCGATCAACGCCTCGGCGGCGGGCGCCGTCGTCATGTACGAGTGGTGCCGGCGGTGGGCGCGCTGAGGTCGGGAACGCGCTCGCGGACGTCCCGGGCTCAGCGCGACGGGTCCCGGTCGCGCCCGACCGCGTAGACGAACAGGCCCGTCCCGGGGGCGGTGAACGCGATCGTCGCCTCGGCGGGAACGTCGCGGAGCGTCTGCGGGGCGGCCGTGCCGTCGACGGCGGCGCACGGCACGTCGCCGTGATCGATCTGCGCGCCGTCGACCGTCACGACGTAGGCCATCGGGCCGCCCGCGCCGCTGATGCAGGCGATCGAGACGAGCGCGGGCGCCTCGTCGGACGTCACCGTGATCAGAGGCTCGCGCCCGGGCTCGAGCACACCCGCCTGGCGCTGAGTCCAGCCGGTGCCGCCCACGGCGTTGTCGGGGATCACGCCGTCGGCCCAGGCGACGGCATCCGCCATCGTCGGGCGGGGAAGGGAGCCCGGATCGTCCGAACGCGTGGGGATCTCGATCGGACCCGACCGCTCGGCGCAGCCCGTCGTGACGAGTCCGAGCGTCAGCAGCGCGATGCACGCGGCGGCGACGGTCGGGCGCGGGGACATGACGCCACGCTAGGGGCGGAGTCTGTGGTTCGGGCGTGAAAGAGGTTTCGACCTCATCACAGTGCCGCGAGCGGCGTCCGTGTCGGCGCTCGCGGGTCAGACGGCGACGGCGATCCACGCGCCGCGGCGCACGCGCCACCCGAGCGTCAGCAGCCGGGCGATCATGTAGACGCCGAAGAACGCCGCCGCCAGCCACGCGAGCCCGCCCGCACCGGTCGGCTGCAGTGCGGCGACGACGACGAGGGCGGGGAGGAACGGGACGAGATTGAGCGCGCCCGCGACGGCGAGGTAGCGGGCGTCGCCGGCGCCCATCAGCACGCCGTCGAGCACGAAGACCACTCCGCACAGCGGCTGGGCCACGGCGAGCACCAGCAGCGCCGGCTGCACGAGCGCGGCCACGGCGGGGTCGCCCGTGAACACGAGGCCGATGACGCCGGACGCCGCGGCGATGAGGCCTCCCACCGCGACGCCGAACCAGGCGCCCCACGCGACGGTGCGGCCGAGGACGCGGCGCACGAAGGGCTCGTCGCCGGCGCCCAGTCCGCGTCCGATCAGCGCCTGCGCCGCGATCGCGAGGGCATCGAGCGCGAAGGCCGCCGTCGAGAAGATCGTGAACGCGACCTGCCAGCCGGCGAGCTCGCTCGTGCCCAGTCCGGTCGCGACGGCGACGGTGGCCAGCAGCGCCGCGCGCAGCGACACCGTCCGCAGGAACAACCAGCCGCCCATCCGCGCCGAGCCGCGCATGCCCTCGGGGCTCGGAAGGACGGATGCCGCGTGCCGACGGGCCAGGCGGCCCACCACCACCACGTACGCGCCGACCATCCCCCACTGGGCCACGACCGTTCCGAGCGCCGAGCCGCCGATGCCCCACCCGAACCCGTAGACGAACACGACGTTCAGGAGCGCGTTGGCGCCGAACCCGAGGCCGGCGATCCACAGCGGGGTGACCGTGTCCTGCATGCCTCGCAGCAGCCCCGTCGCGGCGAACACGATGAGCATCGCCGGCAGGCCCCACATCGACAGGCGCAGGTACGTCTCGGCGTCGGTCGAGACGGCCTCGCCCGCACCGAACACCCCCACGAGCAACGGCGTCGCGGCCGAGCCCGCGATGGCGAGCACGGCGCCCAGCCCGAGTGCGAGCCACAGCCCGTCGATCCCGGCGCTGACCGCGCTCGTCGAGTCGCCCGCCCCGAAGCGGCGTGCGACGGCCGGCGTCGTCGCGTAGGCGAGGAACACCATCAGCCCCACGATCGTCTGCAGCACCGCGCCGGCGATCCCCAGCGCCGCGAGCGGTACGACGCCCAGGTGTCCGATGAGCGCCGCATCGACGATGAGGAAGAGCGGTTCGGCGATCAGCGCGCCGAGAGCGGGAACGGCCAGCCGCAGGATCTCGCGGTTGAGGGAGCGGGCCATGCCACGAGCCTAGGGCCGGGGATGTCGCGCCGCCGCCCTTGCACGTCGGCCGCAGCGTTGTCGAGCGAGCGAGGTCGTTCAGACCGACCCGTTAGCGTTGTTCCTCCGGAATCGGACGGGGAGAACGGATGCGGCTGCTCCAGCGCTTGGCGATCGCGCGCCTGCACGCGCGCCTGCCCACGGGAGTCCGCGTCGTCGTGGCGGTCGCGGCCGTCGTGCTGGGCGTCGTCATCGTCATCCGCCCGACCACGGCGCTGGACGTGCTCGCCTGGCTCATCGGCGGGGGAATGGCCCTGACGGGCCTGCTCGAGCTGACGGGGCGCGAGGGCGAGACGCGCCGCCCGCGCTGGCGCACCGCGACGGGTGCCGCGTGGCTCGTCGGCGGGGCCGTCGTCCTGCTGCTGCCCGGCCTGACGGTGCGCGTCGTCGCCGTCGTGGTGGGCGTCCTCCTGCTTCTCGGCGGCATCCTCGGTGTCGTCGCGGCTTTCGGGCGCGCACGATCGTGGGACGCCCGCATCGCCGACGCCGCGTTCGGCGTCTCGGGGGTGATCTTCGGCGGCCTGGCCCTGTTCTGGCCGGACATCACCCTGCTCGTCGTGGCGGTCGTCTTCGGTGCGCGCCTGATCATGAGCGGTGTCGTCGACCTCTGGACCCGGCTCCGCCGGCGCCGCGACGATCGCACGGTCGCACGCGAGGGCACGGCGGGCCGTCCGAAGAGGCGCTGGGGACGCACCGTCATCGCGGTCGCCTCGGTCGCCCTCGCGGTCACGACGACCGTCGTGACGACCCCGCTCCGCGAGGGGTCGACGGTCGTCGACGACTTCTACGCGGCACCCCGCGACCTGCCCGCCGAGCCGGGACGTCTCGTGCGGGCCGAGGAGTTCACCGGCGGCATCCCCGCCAGCGCGCAGGGCTGGCGCATCCTCTACACGACGACCGGGGTCGACGGGCGGGTGCGCGTCGCGAGCGCCATCGTGGCGGTCCCGCGCGAGGGCGACGGGCAGTGGCCGGTCATCGACTGGAACCACGGCACGACGGGGTTCGCGGCGCACTGCGCGCCCTCGCTGCAGCCGCGCGGCCTCTGGGCGGGGGCGTTCTACATGCTGCCCCGGGCCATCAAGGAGGGCTGGGCCGTCGTGGGCACCGACTACATCGGCCTCGGCACGGAGGGGCCGCACCCCTACCTCGTCGGTCCGCCCAGCGCGACCGCCTCGCTCGACGCGGTGCGTGCCGCGCGCGAGCTCGCCGACGCCGACCTGGGCGCCCGGACGGTCGTGTGGGGGCACTCGCAGGGCGGCGCGGCGGCGCTGTGGACGGGAGCGATGGCGCGCGAGTACGCCCCCGACGTCTGGGTGCAGGGCGTCGCCGCCCTCGCCCCGGCGAGCGACCCCGTGGCGCTCGTGCAGGGCATCTCGAGCGTGACCGGCGGCAGCATCTTCGCCTCGTACGCCTTCGCGTCGTTCTCGGAGATCTATCCCGACATCCAGTACCGCGACTACGTGCGCCCCGGTGCCGAGACGGTGCTGCGACAGATGTCCGAACGCTGCCTGTCCGACCCTGCCATCGTGCTGTCGGTCGCGGCCTCGCTCGGCATGAGCCGCGATCCGGGGCTCTTCTCGCAGTCGCCCGCGGTCGGCCCGCTCGGGCGCCATCTGCGCGACAACACCGCGCCGCTGCACTCGACCGCTCCGGTGCTGCTCGCGCACGGCGGCGCCGACAGCGTCATCTCGGTCGCGACGCAGGCCGCCTTCGTCGAGCGGATGTGCGCGGCGGGGCAGGACGTCGACTTCCGCACCTATGCGGGGTACGAGCACGCCGGGGTCATCGAGCGCCCGTCGCCCCTGATCGACGAGCTGTTCGACTGGACGCGCGACCGTTTCGCCGGCATCCCGGTAGCCGACGGGTGTACCACCACGGAACGCTGATAGCCCTCCGAAGTTCGTGTCACCGGGTCGGCCTAGCATGGGTCACATGACCGACCCCGTGCTCGCCTCCGGCATCGACATCGCCGAACTCAGCCCCGACATCCGCCCCCAGGACGACCTGTTCCGGCACGTCAACGGCAGCTGGCTCGCGCGCACCGAGATCCCCGACGACAAGGCCCGCTGGGGCTCGTTCCACGTCATCGCCGAGCAGGCCGAGCGCGACGTCCGCGCGATCATCGACGAGGCCACGACGGCCGAGTCGGGCACGGTGCAGCGCAAGATCGGCGACCTGTTCACGAGCTTCATGGACACCGAGCGCGTCGACGCCCTGGGGGCCGAGCCGCTGCGCCCCCAGCTGGCGCGCGTCGACGCCGTCGACTCGATCCCGGCGCTGCTGACGACCGTCGGAGAACTCGAGCGCGAGGGCATCGGCGGGATGATCGGCACGTTCATCGAGCCCGACCCGGGCAACCCCGAGCGATACGTCGTGTTCTTCGTGCAGGGCGGTCTGTCCCTGCCCGACGAGAGCTACTACCGCCTCGACGGCTTCGCCGACACCCGCGCGGCCTTCCGCGGGTACGCGCAGCGCATGCTCGAGCTCGCGGGCGTCGAGGACGCCGCCGCCGAGGCCGAGCGCATCGCGACGCTCGAGGCCGAGCTCGCGACCCACCACTGGGACAACGTGCGCTGCCGCGACGCCGTCGCGACCTACAACCTGCGGTCGTGGGCGGCCGTGCAGGAGCTCGCCGGCGTCGACCTCGACCCCTGGCTCGACGCGCTCGCGCCGGGGCACCGCGACGGGTTCGCCGAGATCAACGTCAACCAGCCGAGCTTCTTCGCGGGCCTCGGATCGCTCCTCGTGCCCGAACGCCTCGACGAGTGGAAGGCCTGGCTACGGCTGCAGGTCGTGCGCGCGTCGGCGCCGTTCCTGACCGATGCGTTCGTCGCCGAGAACTTCGCCTTCTACGGCACTCAACTCACGGGGGTGCCCGTCAACCGCGAGCGCTGGAAGCGCGGCGTCGGCATCGTGCAGGCCGCCCTCGGCGAGGCCGTCGGCGAGATCTACGTCGAGCGGCACTTCCCGCCGCAGGCCAAGACCGAGATGGACGCCCTCGTGGCGAACCTCATCGAGGCGTACCGGCAGTCGATCTCGGGTCTCGAGTGGATGACGCCCGCCACGCGCGAGCGCGCGCTCGAGAAGCTCGCGGCCTTCACCCCGAAGATCGGGTACCCGGTGCGCTGGAAGGACTACTCGGCGCTCGAGATCGACCCCGCCGACCTGCTCGGCAACGTGCTGCGCTCGACCGAGTGGGAGTACGAGCGTCAGCTGTCGAAGCTCGGCCGTGCGATCGACCGCGACGAGTGGCACATGACGCCGCAGACGGTCAACGCGTATTACAACCCGCTGATGAACGAGATCGTCTTCCCCGCGGCGATCCTGCAGCTGCCCTTCTTCTCGTCCGAGCGCGACGCCGCGGCGAACTACGGCGGCATCGGCGCGGTGATCGGTCACGAGATCGGCCACGGCTTCGACGACCAGGGCAGCGCCTACGACGGCACGGGGGCACTCAACGACTGGTGGACCGACGACGACCGCGCCGCGTTCGAGCAGCGCACGGCGGCGCTCATCGAGCAGTACAACGCGCTCGTCCCGCAGGGCCTCGACGCCGAGCACACCGTCAACGGCGCGCTCACGATCGGTGAGAACATCGGCGACCTGGGCGGTCTCGGCATCGCCCTCAAGGCATATCGCCTGCACCTCGAGTCGACGCTCTCCGCCGACGAGCTGCGCGCCGCCCCCGACGGCCCCGTCATCGACGGCTACACGGGCGTCCAGCGCCTCCTGCTGAGCTGGGGTCAGATCTGGCAGCAGAAGGGGCGCGACGCCGAGACCATCCGGCTGCTGACGATCGATCCGCACGCGCCGAACGAGTTCCGCTGCAACCAGATCGTGCGCAACATCGACGCGTTCTACGACGCCTTCGACGTCGCGGCGGGCGACGAGCTGTGGCTCGAGCCCGAGCGGCGCGTCACCATCTGGTGACGACCCGACCCGAACCGGTGAGACCGACTCCGACGGAGAGAACATGACGGTGGACGGATCCGAGTCCTCCTCCGAGACCGCACGATCGCGTGCCGAACGCCGCGCCGCCCCGCGTCCGCGTCGGCGGTCGACCGCGCCCCGACGCGGCTTCGCGTCGACCGAGAAGGCCCTCGACGCGCTCGCCGCCTCGGGCGCCCGGGTCTCGGTGCGGGGTGAGCGACCTCGACCGCGGCACCCCCGTGCTCGCGGGCGACGACTTCGTGACGCTGCCCGTGGCCGGGATGGGCATCGTCCCGTTGCTGATCGAGGTCGCCGCGCAGTTCGGCGCCGGCACCCTCGACCCGCTCGAGATCGTCGAACGCGACCTCGTGCCCGACGTCGCCGTCGCCGGCATGTGGCGGCATCTGCTCGCGCCCGCCCTGCCGCTCGGCGACCTCGCCGTGCTCGCCGCCGCCACCGGAGACGCACGGGCGGCCAACGTCCTGCTCGAACGCGTCGGTCTCGACGCCGTGCGTTCTCGGCTCGGCGGCCTCGGGATGCCGCGCACGGCGCTGCTCGATCGCTTCCGCGACGATCGCGGCCCCGACGACGCGCCGCACTACGCCCTCGGCACGGCGCGCGAGCTCGCCGCCGTGTTCGCCGCGCTCGTGAACACCGACGTCGTCTCGCCGGGGGTGAGCGCGCAGGTCTCGGAGTGGCTGAGCCTCAACCACGACCTCTCGCTCGTCGGGGCGGTGAC
Source organism: Microbacterium arborescens (assembly GCA_036946435.1). Taxonomy (GTDB): domain Bacteria; phylum Actinomycetota; class Actinomycetes; order Actinomycetales; family Microbacteriaceae; genus Microbacterium; species Microbacterium arborescens_A. The sequence goes on from JAQIJE010000035.1 coordinate 49,466, forward strand.
CGGGCTCGATCCGTTCGCCCACGACGACGACAAGCACGAGTTGCTCTTCGTCAACAAGACGGGCCGCGCCGACGGCATCCGGGCCGAGGCGGGCGTGCTCGCCGGCCCCCGGGCGGGAGTCGCGTACGCGTTGATCGTCGCGTTCGACGACCTGTCGATGGGCGATCGGTTGCGGGCGCACGAGGCCTTCCGCGCGTTCGGCCTCGACCTCATGGAGTACGTCTTCTGACCCGCGTGCCGCCGGGTGGATCGGGCCGTCTCCACCGGCTCCGCTCTCGCGCTTGACTCTGACACCGTGTCAGGCTGTCGAGTGGGATCACCATGTTGAGTATCGGAGAATTCGCCCGCCTGGCCGGGGTGTCGGTGCGCATGCTGCGCCACTACGACCGGCTCGGGCTGCTGCATCCGCAGCGCGTCGACGCGGCATCCGGCTATCGGTCGTACGCCGCGTCGCAGCTCGATCGCGCCAACCGGCTCATCGCGTTGAAGGACCTCGGGTTCACCCTCGAACAGGTCGGCCGGATGCTGGACGACGGACTGTCGTCGGCATCGGTCGCCGCGCTCCTGCGGGAGCGGAAGGGTGAGCTGAGCGCCCAGATCGCGACGGACCGGATGCGGCTGCGGGAGGTCGAGGCGAGGCTCCGATCGATCGAGAAGGAGATACCCATGTCGGCATTCATCGAGACCGCGCTGCCCGAGCTCACCCTCGTCCAGCTGTCGGTGCACATCCAGGAGATGTCCGAGATCGAGGAGGAGATCGGCGCGATGTTCCAGCGCGTCAACGAGAGCATCGGCGCGGCCGGCGCATCGCACGTCGGGCCCGGCGTCGCGGTGTACACGACGGTCGGCGACGGCATGATCGCCGCGGCGGCCGAGCAGATCGGCGATGCGCCGGTCCCTCCGGGCCTCGAGCGCGCCGTCCTGCCGGCCGAGTCGCGCGCGCTCACCGTGCGGTACGAAGCGCCCGATCTCGCCGGCATCCAGAGCGCGTGGCAGGCACTCGTCGCCGAAGTCGAGCGGCGGGGGATGCGACCCGTGGGCGCATGCCGCGAGATCTACGAGCGCACTCCGTACGACGGCCCCGACGCCGGCTGGGTCATCGACCTGCAGCAGCCCGTCGCCTGACCCGCCCGCCGCGCCCGCGGCATCCGCCCGTCACGCCTGCCCGTCACGAAGTTCGGAGGATGTCACGGGGCTCGGACCGATCCCGGCTATCGCTCCGAGTCTCGTGCGCATCTCCGAGCTTCGTGACGGGCGCCCGCGCGCCCGAGGGCACGGGTCAGAAGACGATCGTGTGGTTGCCGTGGCGGATGACGCGGTCCTGGGCGTGCCACAGCACGGCGCGCGAGAGCACCTGTCGTTCGACGTCGGCGCCGCGGCGGGCGAGCTCGGCCGAGGTGTCGGCGTGGGTCACGCGGATCGTGTCCTGCTCGATGATCGGCCCCTCGTCGAGGTCGGTCGTGACGTAGTGACTCGTCGCGCCGATGAGCTTGACGCCGCGCTCCTTGGCCTTCTTGTACGGCTCGGCGCCGATGAAGGCCGGCAGGAACGAGTGGTGGATGTTGATGACCGGCACGCCGAGCTTCTCGAGGAAGTCCGACGAGAGGATCTGCATGTACCGGGCGAGCACGACGAAATCGACGTTGCCGACGAGGAGCTTGAGGATCTCGGCCTCGGACGCCGACTTGTCGGGGCCGGGCGTCGAGGGCACGTGGAAGAACGGCACGTTGAACGAGCGGACGTCCTCGGCGGATGTGGTGTGGTTCGACACGACCATCGGCACGGTGACGGGCAGGTCTCCGCGGCGGTGGCGCCACAGCAGGTCGAGCAGGCAGTGGTCCTGCTTCGACGACAGGATCGCCATGCGCTTGGGCACCGACTGGTCGGTGAGCGACCACTGCAGGTCGAACACCCCGAGCGTCTCGTCGATCTCCGCCTCGATCGCGGGTCGGTCGACGGCGAAGTTCGGACGGTGGAAAACGACGCGGCAGAAGTACGCACCCCCGGTGGGGTCGTCGGAGTACTGGTCGAAGGCGACGATGTTGCCGCCGACGCGCGTGACCATCGCCGACAGGGCCGCGATGATCCCCGGCTGGTCCTGACCGTAGACGATGAGGCAGGCGTGGGCGGGGTGGAGCGCGGTCGACGAATCGGTCATCCTCCGATTCTGCCCTGTCGCTCGGGTGTGCTCGGCACGCTCCGTCTGTCGACTCGCCACATCATGCGGATGCGGCGGGTGCGGCATCCGCAGTTCTCGGCGAGTGGACGGGAGGGAGGCGGAGGTGGCGTGCGTCAGTCGACGTCGAGGTAGTCCTCGATGACGAAGGCGGCCTCGCCCGCGTGGGTCGCGGGGAAGAGGTGTCCGCCGCCCTCGAGGGTCACGAGGCTCACGAGGCCCGGTGCGGCAGCCTGCAGGCGCTCGCCGTTGGCCGGGGGCAGCACGTCGTCGTCGGCGCCCTGGATGAGCATGACCGGAACGGTCGGGGCGAGCGCGCGCCACTCGTCGGCCGTGACGGATGCCGCGGCTGCGGCCTGCAGCGGCTCGAGGTCGGTGCGGGGCTCGTCGCCCTCCGCGCCGAGCAGCAGCACGCCGTCGACACGGTCGGTGTGATCGATCGAGACGGTGCGCGCGATGGCGCCGCCGAAGGCGTGACCGCCGACCCACGCGTCGTCGAGGCCGACGTGGTCCATGACGTCGACGACGTCCTGCGCGAGGTCGTGCAGGCTCACGTCGTCGGTCTGCCCCGTGCGGTAGCCCACACGCAGGATGCGGAAGTCCTCTTCGGCCAGCACGTGCGCGAGCGTGCCGAGGGCGGCGATGTTGCTGTAGCCGGGGATGAGCACGAGCACCGGTTCGCTGCCGGCGTCCTCGACGTAGGGGATGGCGCGGCCCTCGGGCTCGAAGATCTGCGGCTGTGTCTCGGTCATGGTTCCCTCTCGCGGTGCGCTGCGACCCTCCACGCTAGTCGACTCGGCTGAGTCCACCCCGGGCCGCGCGGTGCCTGCCCGGTGCGCCCGAGGCCGGCGCTCAGGCGCGTGCGCCCGCGATGCGCGCGCCGTCGCCGAGCGAGGCGAGCTTCGCCCAGGCGAGGTTGGGGTGGATGCGGCCGCCGAGGCCGCAGTCGGTCGACGCGATGACGCGGTCGGCGCCGACGATGCGCGTGAACTTCTCGATGCGCTGCGCGACGAGCTCGGGGTGCTCGACGACGTTGGTGGCGTGGCTGACGACGCCGGGCACCAGGACGAGGTCGTCGGGCACGGCGGCATCCGCCCACACACCCGACTCGTGCTCGTGGCGGACGTTGCCCGCCTCGAACGAGATCGAGCCGACGTTCGCCTCGAGGACGACGGGCAGGATGTCGGCGAGGGCGACGTCGGTCGTGTGGGGTCCGTGCCACGAGCCCCAGCACAGGTGCAGTCGCACGAGCTCCTTCGGCAGCCCCGCGATCGCGTGGTTGATGGCCTCGACCCGGATGCGGGTGAACGCCTGGTAGTCGGCGATCGAGGGTGCGGGGTTGATCTGATCGAAGTTCTCGGCGAGCGAGGGGTCGTCGAGCTGCACGATGAGGCCCGCGTCGGTGATGGCCTTGTACTCCTCGCGGAGCGCGTCGGCCCAGGCGAAGATGTGCTCCTCGTCGGTGGCGTAGTACTCGTTGCGCACGCGCGAGGCCGAGCCCGGGGCGATCGCGGTGAGGAAGCCCTGCTCGCCCTCGCGCAGCGTCGCCGTGAGGTGCGCGATGTCGGAGGCCACGGCGTCGTGGCCGCGATAGGTGATCGGTCCCGTCGTGGTGGGGAAGGCCGTCGCCGTCGCTCCGGCCTCGACGGCCTCGGCGTAGACGGCGGGGAAGAGCTGCCGGTCGCGCCGGTCGAGGAAGGACGTGAGCCGGATGCGGCCGGGCTCGGAGCGCACCGGCGGCTCGTTGAACGCGTTGACCTCGGTGAGCGAGAGGCCGGCGGCGCGCTGGAACGAGTACGACCACCAGGCGCCGTAGTCCACGGGGTTCGACATCGCCTTGCCGAACTCGCCGTCGCCGACGAGCGTGATGCCCGCGTCGCGCTGCCGCTCGACGACGTCGGCGACCGCCTGGGCGGTCAGACGGTCGAACTGGGGCGTCGACTGCAGCGTGAAGCCGTCGTCGGCGAAGGTCCGCGCCCGGTTCGCGTCGATGAGCGCGGCGGTGCGGGGCAGGCTGCCGGAGGTGGTCGTGGAGATCTCGGTCATGCTCGTCGCTTTCTCGTGCGGACGATCGGCGAGGCCTCGGGGGCGCCGTCGGGTCCGCCGCGACTCTAGCGCCGGTCGGCCGCGCCCGCGGCATCCGGTTTCGCCCCGTGACGGCGTGACGGGATCGAGCGCACGTGCGCACGTCGAGCGCGGCTCGTGCTGCGCGGGATGTCTCGAACTGCGCGCGACCGAGCGGATGTCACCAGACGGTGCCGCCGCCGACCGAGATGCCGCCCCACGTCAGGAGCACGAAGATGCCCGCGAACACGACCGGTGCGATGCCGGCGCCGCTGCGGGCGAGGCCCTTGAGCAGGGCGATCACGACGAGCACGGCCGCGACGAGCGACAGGCCGCCGCCGAGGATCAGACCGATGAACAGCGGGATCGGCATGAGGACGAGGCCCAGGAGGCCGATCCAGAAGGCGGCCCAGGCGGTCGGGTTCGAGCGGCGTGCGACGGAGGAGGACATACCTCCATCCTCTCGTGCCGTCGCGGGTGCCCGCGAGGGCTTGCGAGGACGGCGCCGAAGTGCGAGCGCCGCCTCGGCGATCTCTCAGCGCACGTCGCGCATGAGGGCGAGGACCGGCTTTCGGGCGAGCGCCAGCGCGAGCCCGAGGGCGATCGCGATGCCGCCGAGCACCGAGAAGTACACGACCTCGTTCTCGGGGTCGTAGAAGCCCGCGACCCATCCCGCGATCGCCGACCCGAGCGAGACCGAGAGGAAGAAGAGCGCGACCATCTGCGTGCGGAACGCCTGCGGGGCGAGCTTCGTCGCCGCCGACAGCCCGACGGGCGAGAGCAGCAGCTCGGCCACCGTGAACACGAGGAGGATGCCCACGATCGCGAGCAGCGGGGTCGACATCGCGCCGCCGCCCGCGAACGGGAGGAACAGCAGGAAGGCGACGCCCATGATCGCCACACCCGCGGCGAACTTCACCGGCGTCGAGGGCTGCCGGTCGCCCAGGCGCGTCCACACGATCGCGAAGACGCCCGACAGCACGATGATGAAGACGGGGTTGATCGACTGCACCCAGTCGGGCGGCATCTGCCAGCCGAACACGTCGAGGTTCAATCGCTTCTCGGCGTAGATCGGGATGACGGTGAACTGCTGCTGGTAGAGCGACCAGAACGCCACGCTCGCGACGAACAGCGGGATGAAGCCGATGACGCGGGAGCGCTCGACCGAGGTGATGCGCGCGCTCGCGAGGATCACGGCGAAGTACGCGATCGCCGCGGCGACGACGACGATCACGACGACGAGGGCGAGGTTGTCGGCCCGGATGACGCCGAGGGCCACGAGTCCGGCCACGACGGCGATCGCGACGACGGCGATCCCGCCGACGAGCGGATAGCGCGACGCGGGCAGCGGGTTCGGTACGCGGCGGGTCTCGGCGGGCAGTCCGCGGCGCCCGATCGCGTACTGGACGAGGCCGAGGGTCATGCCGACGGCGGCGGCGCCGAACGCCCAGTGGAAGCCGAGGCTCGTGCGCAGGAAGCCCGTGAGCAGGGGGCCGGCGAAGGCGCCGAGGTTGATGCCCAGGTAGAAGATCGAGAACCCGGCGTCGCGTCGGGGGTCGCGCTCGGCGTAGAGGGTGCCGACGACCGCCGTGGCGTTGGCCTTGAGGCCGCCCGATCCGAGCGCGACGAGCACGAGGCCGACGGCGACCGACAGGAGCCCGGGCAGCACGGCGAGGGCGACGCGCCCCGCGACGATGACGATCGCGCTGAAGAAGAGCACGCGCTCCGATCCGAGCACGCGGTCGGCGAGCCACGCGCCGAGGATGGTCGAGAGGTAGACCGAGCCGCCGTACGCGCCGACGATGCCGACGGCGGTCGCCTGCGGCAGGCCGACGCCGCCGTCGGAGATGCTGAAGTACAGGTAGTAGACCAGCACGATCTGCATGCCGTAGAAGCTGAAGCGCTCCCACAGCTCGACGCCGAAGATGTGCGTCAGCGCCCACGGCTGCCCGAAGAACCGGGTGTCGGACGAGCCGGCGGACCTCCCGTCGGCGGATGCGGCGGGGGCGGAGGATGCGGTGGAGGCTGCGTCCTTGTCACTCATGGTCGCCGAGACTACGCCCGGTCGGGCAGCGAGGGGTGCCGCTCGTGCGGATCGCGGCGCTGCGGTATGCACAGCGCGACCACGAGGGCGATCGCCGCGGCTCCGAGGCCGAGCGCGAACGAGACCTGGAACGCGGTGGGGGTCGGCACCGAGACGCCACCGCGTTCGACGGAGAACGCCGCCAGCACGGCGCCGATGAGGGCGGCCGCCGTGCTCGTGCCGAGCGAGCGGAACAGCGCGTTCAGCCCGTTCGAGGCGCCCGTCTCGGTCGGGGGCACCGACCGCATGATGAGCATCGGCATGCCGGCGTAGCCGAACCCGATGCCGACGCCGATCAGCAGGTTCGCCACGAACAGGTGCCAGACCTCCGACGCCCACAGCATCGAGAACCCGTAGGCGGCGATGAGGGCGATCGAGCCGAGCACGAGCAGCAGGCGGGGACCGACGGTGCGGGCGAGGCGCCCCGAGAACGGCGAGAGGACCATCATGACCAGGCCCGCGGGCATGATGACGAGGCTCGCCTCGAGCAGCGACAGACCGAAGCCGCCGAGCGGCGCGGGCAGCTCGAGCATCTGCGGGTACGACACGTTCGAGGCGAACAGCGAGAAGCCGATCGCGACCGACGCGAGATTCGTCAGCAGCACGGCGGGGCGGGCCGCGACGCGCAGATCCAGCAGCGGATCCGCGGTGCGCAGCTCGAACCACCCCCACACCACCAGCAGGAGGATGCCGCCGAGGCCGCATGCGAGCGTCGCGGGAGAGGTCCATCCCCAGGTGTTGCCGCGCGAGACGGCGAGGAGCACTCCGGTCAGGCCGATCGCGAGGCCGATCGCCCCCGGCACGTCGAAGCGACCCGGGGTGCGCAGCACGCTCGGGGGCACGACCACGGTGACGAGGGCGAGCACGATGACGCCCAGGCCCGCCGACATCCAGAACAGCACGTGCCAATCGGCCGTCTCGGTGATGAGGGCGCTGACCGGCATCCCCACCGCGCCGCCGACGCCGAGCGTCGCCGACATGAGCGCGATGGCGGCGTCGACGCGATCCTCGTGCAGCACGTCGCGCATGATCGAGATGCCCAGCGGCACCACCCCGGTCACGGCGCCCTGGAGGGCGCGTCCCACGATGATGCCGACGATGTCGGTCGACAGGGCGGCGACGACCGAGCCCACGATGAGGACGCCCAGCAGCACCAGGACGATGCGCCGCTTGCCGTACATGTCGCCCAGGCGCCCCGCGATCGGGGTGAACACCGCCGCCGCCAGGAGCGTCGCGGTGACGACCCACGCGGTGTCCTCGCGGCTCGCGTCGAGCAGCTCGGGGAGCTTCGACTGGATCGGCACGACGAGCGTGAACATGAAGGACGACGCCAGCCCCGCGGTGGCGAGCACCGCGACGATCGCGCCCTGCCGCGGCATCCGGGTGAGCCGCCGGCGTTCGTCGTCCTCGCCCGATGCCATCCCTTCAGGGTATCGGCGGCGGCGTAGGGTGGGCTCATGAGCGAGAGCGTTCCCCCGATCGAAGCCGATGTGCCCGCAGGGATCGACATCCGCCCCCTCGAGACCGTCGCCGACATCTTCGCCGGCGCAGCGGTGCTGCGAGAGGTGTGGGGCGGCGACCGCGACTCGGTGCCCACGAACCTCATGCGCGCCCTGGCCTACGCGGGCAACTACGTCGTGGGCCTTTACGACGGCGATCGGGTGGTGGGGGCGTCGGTGGCGTTCTTCTCCGAGCCCGGGGCCCGCTCGATGCACTCGCACGTGACCGGCGTGCTGCCGCAGTACCAGCAGCAGGGACTCGGCCGCGTGCTGAAGCAGCACCAGCGCGCGTGGGCGTTCGCCCGCGACGTCGGCACGATCACGTGGACGTTCGACCCGCTGTTCGCCCGCAACGCGCACTTCAACCTGCAGGTGCTCGGGGCGCGCATCAGCGACTACCTCGTCGACCAGTACGGCCTCATGGACGACGGCATCAACCGCGGCGACGTCACCGACCGGCTGATGGTCACCTGGCCGCTCGCCGCTCCGCCGCAGCAGCGCCCCGCCGACGATCGGATCGTCGCGACGATCGAGGTGCCCGCCGACATCCACGCCCTCCGCACGTCGTCGCCCGCCGAGGCCGACGCCTGGCGCGACCGCGTGCGCGCGCAGTTCCTCGAGCACCTCGGTGCGGGGCTGACGGTCGGCGGCTTCGACGACGAGCGCGGCTACCTGCTGGTCCGGCGTTAACCGCTCCCGTCCGCAACCGCTCTCGCCCGCAACCGAGCGAGGTCCCACTCGGGCCGGGTATGAGCTCTGCATAACCGGCCCGAGTGGGACCTCGGGGTGTGTGTTGGGGGTCAGTCCCGGCCGGCGTCGCGCCAGTCGTCGGACTCCATGTGCGATCCGGCCTGCGGGCCCATCTGCAGCATCCCGCCGTCGACGACCCACGTCGCGCCGGTGACGTACGACGACGCGGGCGAGGCGAGGAAGGCCACGACCGCCGCGATCTCCTCCGGCTTGCCGGGGCGCGGGATGGGGATGCCGGGGCGGTGCGTGTTCTCGGCCTCGTCGCCGTCCATGTCGTTGATCGGCGTCGCGATCTCTCCCGGAGCGACCGAGTTGACCGTGATGTCGCGCGGGCCGAGCTCCTGCGCCATGGTCTTCACGAGGCCCTCGAGGCCGTGCTTCGACGCGACGTAGGCGGCCGAGCCGACACGCGGCTGCGAGCCGTGAACGCTCGTCACCGCGATGATCCGCCCGCCCTCGGCGGCATCCGCCATGAGCTTCGCCGCGGTCTGCATGCCGACGAAAGCGCCGTCGAGGTTGAGCGCGACGACCGTGCGCCAGCCGTCGAGGTCGAGGTCGAGCACGGGCCCGCCGGTGCCGCCTCCCGCGTTGTTGACGAAGACGTCGAGGCCGCCGAGCGCGGACGCCAGGTGCTCGATGACGCCCGGGACCTTCTCGAACTCGGTCGCGTCGAAGTGCGCGACGACGGCCTTGCGTCCGCGGGCGCGCACGCCCTCGGCGGTCTTGTTCGCGCCCTCTTCGTCGGAGTGCCACGTGACGCCGACGTCCATGCCGGCGTCGGCGAGGGCGAGGGCGGTGGCGCGACCGATGCCCGAGTCGGAAGCGGTCACGATGGCACGGCGGGGAGTGAACGTCATGCCTCGACGCTACGAACCCCCGCCCGCGCGGCGCACCCGGTTGACAAGGCGCGCCGGTCGCGCGAGGGAGGTGTGCACAGCTCCGGCAACGCGGGCATGACGAAACGGTGCCGCCCCGTCATCACGCGGGGCGTGAGACAGGGCGGCACCGGATCGCGGGAGTTCGATTACTCGGCGGGGCTGTCCTCCGCGGGAGCGGGAGCGGGGGCGTCGGCCGAGGCGGCGGTGCTGCGGCGGGTGCGGACGGATGCCGCGGGCGCGGCCTCGTCGTCCTCGCGCAGGCCCTGCGCGACCCCGCGGCCCGTGGCCTGGCCCTGGATGATCTGCCGCAGGTCGATGCCCGTGGTGGCCTGCACGGCGTCGAAGGTGGCGCGCATGCTCGACGCGCTCTCGGACGCCATGTGGCTCGACGCGCCGTCGCCGCCGAGCACCGTGATGGAGCCGACCTTGTCGAAGCCGCGGGCGAACTCGGTCATGAGCGGCACGAGGGCCTCGATGGCGCGCTGCGCGAGCAGCGCCTCCTGGTTCTCGGCGATGGCAGCGGCCTCGGCCTTGATCGCCTCGGCGCGCGCTTCACCGGCCAGGCGCACCGCGTCGGCTTCGGCCTGAGCACGCAGGCGCGTGGCCTCGGCCTCCTGAGCGGCGATCTGGGCGCGCGCCTCGGCGGCCTTGACCTCGGCGTACGCATCGGCGTCGGCCTTGCGCTCGCGCTCGTAGAGCGACGCGTCGGCGACCTTCTTGACGTCGGCGTCGAGCTGGGCCTGGCGGTTCTCGGCGCCCTGAAGCAGCACGTCCTGCTCGCGCTGAGCGCGGGCGAGGGCCTCGGCCTGCTCGGCCTCGGCGCGGGCGCGGCCGACCTCGGCCGACGCGGCGGCGGAGTTCTTGTCGTACGCGGTCTGCTCGATGAGGTTGGCCTCGTCGGTCGCGAGCTGGCGGGCGCGCACCTCACGGGCGGCGTTGATGCGGGCGACGTCGGCCTCGCGGCGCACGCGCTCGACCTCGGTCGCGCCGAGGGCGTCGATGTAGCCGTTCTTGTCGGTGATGCCCTGGATCTGGAACGAGTCGAGGATCAGACCCTGTGCGAGCAGGTCGCTCTTGATGCCCTCGGCGATCTGGTCCGACAGCTTCTGCCGGTCCTTCATGAGCTGCTCGACGGTCAGCGTCGCCACGACGCCGCGGAGCGCGCCCTCGAGCTGCTCGGTCGTGAACTGCTCGATCGCGCCGTCCTGCGAGAGGAAGCGCTCGGCCGCGCGGCGGACGAACTCGGGGTCCGAGCCGATCTTCACGAGGGCCACGCCGGCCACGATGACCGTGACGCCGTTGGACGCCTGCGCGGTCGGCTCCATCTTGATCTGCCGGGCGCGCAGCGAGATCATCTCGGCGCGCTGCGTCAGCGGGTTCACCAGGGCGCCGCCGCCGGTGATGATCGAGATGCGCGACGAGTCGCCCGCGGCGTTCTTCTGGTTGCGACCGACGACGACGAGCGCCTGGTCGGCCTTGGCGACCTTGTACCACGCCCGCACCATGATCAGCAGGAAGATCAGGAGGACGATCACGGCCACGACCGCGATCACCCCGATGACGAGTGCGCCTCCGGCGAATAGAGCTTCCATGCTGACCTTCCCCTACGTAACGATGTGTCCTTCGACCGTATCGGGGACCGCCTGCGCGGCGCGACTAGAATCGAGGATGCCGTCGCCTGCGGCATCCTGCGCCCGTCGGCGCATCCCGAAAACGACCATTTGGAGCCACCTGTGGCCGAGCAGTCCCGTCTCGACAAAGTCATCGCCCTCGCCCGTCATCGCGGGTTCGTCTTCCAGGCGGGCGAGATCTACGGCGGGTCGCGCTCCGCGTGGGACTACGGCCCCCTCGGCACCGAGCTCAAGGAGAACATCCGCCGCCAGTGGTGGCAGACGTTCGTGCGCGGTCGCGGCGACATGGTGGGCCTCGACTCGTCGATCATCCTCCCCAAGCGCGTCTGGGAGGCGTCGGGTCACGTCGCGACCTTCACCGACCCGCTCGTGGAGTGCCTGCAGTGCCACAAGCGGTTCCGCGAGGACACGCTGATCGAGGACTTCGAGGCGCGCAAGGGGCGCAAGGCCGAGAACGGCCTCGGCGACGTCCCGTGCCCGAACTGCGGCACGAAGGGCCAGTACACCGAGCCCAAGTCGTTCTCGGGCCTCGTGAAGACCTACCTCGGCGTCGTCGACGACGAGTCGGGGCTGTACTTCCTGCGTCCCGAGACGGCGCAGGGCATCTTCGTGAACTTCTCGAACGTGCTCACCGCCAGCCGTAAGAAGCCGCCGTTCGGCATTGGGCAGGTCGGCAAGGCGTTCCGTAACGAGATCACGCCGGGCAACTTCATCTTCCGCACGCGCGAGTTCGAGCAGATGGAGATCGAGTTCTTCACGCCGCCCGCCGAAGCGCAGGAGTGGTTCGAGCACTGGGTCGAGGCCTGCTGGAACTGGTTCATCGAGCTCGGCATCGACGCCGACAACATGCGCCGCTTCGACGTCCCCGAGGACGACCGCGCGCACTACTCGGCCGGCACGATCGACGTCGAGTACCGCTTCGGCTTCCCGGGCAAGGAGTGGGGCGAGCTCATGGGCGTCGCCAACCGCACCGACTACGACCTCGGCAGCCACAGCGAGGCGTCGGGCCAGTCGCTGACCTACTTCGACCAGGCCTCGGGCGAGAAGTACACCCCGTACGTCATCGAGCCCTCGTTCGGCCTGACCCGCGCCATGATGGCGTTCCTCGTCGACGCGTACGACGAAGAAGAGGTCCCCAACGCCAAGGGCGGCGTCGACACCCGCACGGTGCTGCGTCTCGACCCGCGCCTCGCGCCCGTCAAGGTCGCCGTGCTGCCCCTCAGCCGCAACGAGCGCCTGTCTCCGCTCGCGCGCGAGGTCGCCGACACCCTCCGCGGCCGCGGCTGGAACATCGACTTCGACGACGCCGGCGCGATCGGGCGCCGCTACCGCCGCCAGGACGAGGTCGGCACCCCGTTCTGCGTCACGGTCGACTTCGACTCGCTCGACGACCGCGCCGTCACGGTGCGCGACCGCGACACGATGGCGCAGGAGCGCATCGGCCTCGACGCGCTCGAGGGCTACCTGGCCGAGCGCCTGCGCGGCGCCTGAGGCGTCTGCGGGCGGAGAACGACGCGAACCTCGGAGCCATCCTGCGATGGACTCCGAGGTTCGCGCTTTTCTCCGAGGTTCGAGCTCGCGGATCAGAGGGTGCGTCGTCGCCGCAGCGCCATGAACAGCCCGCCCGCCGTCAGGAGCACCGCGGCCGCGAGCGCGGCGCCCCACGGCAGCTCGCCCCCGGTCGCGCTGAGGCTGCCGCCGCCGCTGGCCGTGCCGCCCGCGGCGTCGCCGGCCGCGCTGACGACCGTCACGGGCACGCGGATGTCGTCGAACCCGGGCGACGTCACCACGAGGGTGTGATCGCCGGTCGCGAAGTCGCGCGGGACGGCAACGGCGAACCGCACGTCGCCCGAGCCGTCCGCGGCGGGGATGTCGTCGACGACGACGGGATCGCTGTGAAGGGTCGCTCCGATCCGCTGCCCGGGTACGAGGCCCGAGACCCGGACGGCAAGCGATCCGCCCGCCGCGACGCGACCGTCGCCGACGTCGACCGTCGCCCACGTGCCGGGTTCGCCGGGCTCTCCGGGCTCACCGGGCTCTCCGGGCGAGGCCGGCGACTCGACGAGGCGCACGACGCCCCACCGGGCGGTGCTCTGATAGCCCGTGCCGGTCGGCTCGGCCCACGTGTGCACCGCGAAGCGCGAGCCGCCCCGGGCGTCGTTGACCTGTGCGTCGAAGCCGTGGAAGGTCCCGGCGCCGCCGAGGGGCACGTCGCTCTGCCCGCCGGACTGGCCGACGAGGTCGATGACAGCTTCGACGATGTATCCGTCGGCGGTGCGGGAGGTCGCGCTCGCCAGCAGGCGTGACCGTTGCAGCTCCTCGGCACCGGTGCCGAACGTGACGTCGCCGTCGACGGTGATGCGGATCTGCGTGTCGTTCGGCCCGTACGCGCCGCTCTTGGTGTTCCCGAGGTCGAGGAAGATCTCGACCCCGTCGCGGTTCCACGGGTCGCTGTTCGTCGTGTCGATCTCGGGATCGACGACCTCGAACAGCGTGTAGAGCACGTTGTCGCGCCAGAGCGTGCGGACCGTCGCGGTGGCACCGTCCGCGTCGCCCTCGACACGCGTCGCCGTCTCGATGCGCTCAGCGGCGGACCACGCGTCGTCGACCACCGCGTCGACGGTGATCTCGTCGGCGCGCGGGATCTCGAGGTACGACAGCTCTTCGTAGAAGGTCAGCTGCCCCGTGGCGCCCGGCGGGTTCCACGACCCGGCGAGGCCGTCCGCCCCGACGACGCGGACGTCGAACGGCGCCGTGTCGCCGATGCTCGGAGTCTCGTGGGGGAGCCGGACGACGGAGAAGAACATGCCGTCGACCTCGACGGTGCGGCCCTCGAGGTCGCCCCCGGCGCCGAAGACGGCCTGCCGGTCGCCGTAGGTGAACTCGATGCGTTCGGGGCGGACCGTCGAGCGGACGAGTGCCGTGAGGTGGTCGTCGCTCCAGCGCGTCCGGAAGCCGCCCGCGTCCCGCGTGAGCGGGTGCTCGGGCAGGTTCTGCCACTCCGCCGCGGCGATCGGGTCGGCGTCGAGGTCGACGTCGCCGCGGAACACGTCGGCGGTCGTCGCGAGCGGCGGCAGCCCCTCGTCGTCGCCGACCGTGCCCGAGTAGGCCGGCTTCGCACTCAGGTCGCCCGCGAAGAGCAGGGGTGCCTGCTCGGAGCGCCACGAGCGCGCATCGGTGAGGCCCCAGACGGTCACGGAGTAGAGGCCTTCGCTCGCCGGCGCTGCCGCGTCGTAGCTGCGGAACGCGTCGAACGCGTCACGGTAGTAGTAGCCCTGCCGCGCGATGTTCGCGGCGGTCGCCGGGTTGAGCGTGACGTCGAACTCGGTCACGGCCTGCATCAGGCTCAGGCCGGCGAACCGATCGAGCGTGTCGGCCAGAGCGCTGACGGGGGTGTTGATCGAGACGTGGAACTGGTGTCCCACGCCGTCGAGGGGCGTTCCGGCGTCGAGCATGCGGCGGACGAGGGCTTCGTACTGCGTGCCCTTGACGTCCTGCTCGGTGTTGTAGTCGTTGATGAACAGTGCGACGGGGCGGTCGGATCCCGGAGCCGCGTAGTCGCGGTTGAACGCCTGGTCGGCCAGCCGGAACGCGAGGTGGATGAACTCCTCCCCGAGGATGTCGTGCCACCGGCTGGTGCGGAGACCGTCCGGTGTCGCCTGATCGGAGATGACCTCGTTGACGACGTCCCAGGCGACGAGCGGATTCGTCTCGGAGCCGAAGAGACCGTAGTCGTCGGCGATCGATCGTGCGACGTCGTCAATGTGCGTCGCGAGCCGGTCGCGCAACAGCTGCTTGTCGGCCTCGGAGTCGGTCAGCTCGCGGCCCGCCGCATCCTGGAAGAACCAGTCGGGGGTCTGGGAGTGCCACAGCAGCACGTGCCCGTAGAGCCTCAGGTCGTTCGCGCGGGCGTAGTCGAGCAGCGCGGTCGCCTGCGGGTGCCGCTGGAACTGCCGCTGGTCGTCGTACCAGGCCTCGACCTTCATGTGGTTCTCGGGCGTGATCTGGTCGAAGTGGTGCCGGACGAGGTCGGATGCCGCGCCGGCGGTCTCGCGGTCGTCGATCGCGACGCCGACGGGGAAGTCGACGGTGTCCTTCACCGGTGTGAGACCGAGGTCGGCCCCGCCGGGCTCGGGCTCGGTGCCCGGATCGGCCGCGCGGGTGGTGATGACGACATCGTCGACGAGGTACGTGTACGCGGCGGAGTCGGGGAGGTCGGCGGTGCCGAGGTACAGGCGGACCTCGTCACCGGTCGCGGGCGTCGTCCACTCGCCGGTGACGGTCGTCCAGGCATCCGCGGTGACGGTCGTGTCGCCGATCCACGTGTACCCCGGGACGCCGACCCACCGTGCCCGCGAGTCGGGCGTGCCCGCAGCGAGCCGGACCGATGCGCTCACCGTGTACGGCGTGGCGGGTTCGAGCACGCCGGGGGCGGTCTGGATGCCGACGTAGTCCGCACCGCGGTCGTTGACGACGAGGGCGCCGTCGGCGAAGCCGATCGTCGATCCGTCGCCGCCGCTCGGGACGAGCGCTGTTCCCAGCGAGCCGTCCGCGAAGTCCTGCGCGACGACGACGACCTCGGTCGTATCGGCGGGCGATTCAGCCGGGTCGGGTGAGGCCGCGGCAGCGGCGAGGGCCGGGGTGGCCAGTGCCGCGATGGCGGCGGTGGCCAGAGAGATGGGTCGACGTTTTCGCATCGTCAGAGCGCTCCTTTGCGCGAGCTCGAATGGAATGTCGACTAATCAAACATATTCGGCCCGCGCAGTCGCCCTTTTCGAAAACGGCGGACGTCGCTGCGGCATCCGGCTCGGAGAATGTCGCGAACCTCGGAGCGATCTCGCGATCTGCTCCGAGGTTCGTCGCATTCTCCGAGGTTCGCGCAGCCGCGCAGCCGCGCGGCCGCTCAGGAGGCCGTGGACTGCTTCGCGGCGGCCTTGGCGGCCCGCTTGTGCTCCCGCACCTTCGTCAGCGACTCGGGCGAGACGATGTCGGCGACCGACCGGAACGAGCCCTCGTCGCCGTACGATCCGGCGGCGGCGCGCCATCCCTCCCCCGTGAAGCCGTATTGCTTGCCGAGGAGCGCGAGGAAGATCTTGGCCTTCTGCTCGCCGAACCCGGGCAGCGCCTTCAGCCGCTTCAGCACGGTGGGACCGTCGGGGTCGCCCGAGGTCCAGATCGCCGCGGCGTCACCGCCCCAGTCGTCGACGAGCGTCTGGCAGAGGGTCTGCACCCGCCCGGCCATCGAGCCCGGAAAGCGGTGCACGGCGGGGCTCTGCCGGAAGACCTCGACGAACTCCTCGGGGTCGTAGCCGGCGATCGTCGCGGCGTCGACGGATCCCGCACGGTCGCGGATCTTCAGCGGACCCGTGAACGCCGTCTCCATCGCGATCTGCTGGTCGAGCAGCATCCCGATCAGGAGGGCGAGCGGGTTCTCGGTCAGCAGCTCGTCGGCGTCGGCGTCGTCGGTGATGTGCAGGCTCATGGCTCTCCTTCGTGGTGCGGGGCGGGGGGATGCGTGTCGAAACGGGCCGGACGCGCGCTACGCGGGCGGCTCCGGTTGCGCGCGAGCGGCCGCAGTCGGCCTTCGAAGTAGGCGATCGCCGCGAGGGCGTCGACGTGCCGATGGGTGATCCTCTGGCCCTCGACGGGAAGCGGGTAGCGCGCGTCTTCGTAGACGGCGGCGATCCGCTGGATGGCGGCGTGATCGTCGGCGCTCATGCCGAGGGCGCGGTCGGCGAGCTCGTCCTCGCCGCAGTCCCAGAGGCAGGCGGCGATCAGCGTGACGGGTGCGTTCACGGAGAAGTTCGAGCGACCCTTCATGGCCTCGCGGACGTCGTCGTCCCACCGCTGGTCTCGAGGCGGGCGGCGCAGGCTCATGGCATCCATGCTCTCACCGGTGACGAGGCGGCAGGATGGGAGGATGACCGATCTCGTCGCGCACGCTCAGGACACCCGCGTCGTCGTGGTGGGCGGCGGCATCGCCGGCATCGTGGCGGCCCTCGAATGCGCGCGGCTCGGCTTGCGGGTGACTCTGCTCGAGGCGGGATCGCACGCCGGCGGCTCGCTCGACCGGGTCGTCCTCGACGACATCACGGTGGATGCCGCGGCGGATGCGTACCCGGCCACGTCGAAGACCATCGCCGCGCTCGTCGACGAGGCCGGGCTGGCCGGCGACATCGAGTCGCCGAGCGACGATCGGCTCTGGCTCGCCGCGGGCCCGAGGGGCGCGGCCCCGGCCCCCGCCGAGACGGTGCTCGGCATCCCCGCGAATCCGTGGGCCGAGGACGTGCGGCGCCACATCGAGACCCGCGGTGCGTGGCGGGCCTACCTCGACCGCCTGCGTCCGCCCCTCACCGTCGGCCGTCGCCGCAGCCTCGGCGAGCTGGTCGAGTCACGCATGGGCGAGCGCGTGCGCGACCGGCTCGTCGCGCCCTACATCCTCGCCGTCCACGGCGTCGCGCCGGAGTTCATCGACGTCGACCTCGCGGCGCCCGGACTCAACCCCGCCCTCACGCGGACGGGCTCGCTCAGCGGGGCGGTCGCGCAGACGATGAGGTCGGCCCCACCCGAGCGCCGCGCCCCGCGCGGCGGGCTCCACCGGCTGGTCGACGGTCTCGTCGCCCGGCTCGCCGACTACGACGTCGACGTGCGTACGGGCGCCCGCGCCACCTCGATCGCCCGTGACGGCCGGACCTGGATCGTGGCGGACGCGGGCGAGCAGACCGCCCCGCTCACCGCCGACCTCCTGGTGATGGCCTGCGACGAGGATGCCGCGCGCACCCTGCTCGCCCCGCACGTCGATCTGCCGCCGAGCGCGGAGCCCCGCCCCGCCCCGCTCGACGTCGTGATGCTGCGCCTGCGCGGTGTGGCCCTGCCCGAGCGCGGGTCGCTCGTCATCGGCGGAGGAGAGGCGCCGGCGTCGGTGCGTCCCGTCTCGCAGACGTGGCCCGGGCTCCGAGAGCAGCTGCCCGGAGGCGACGAGGTGCTGCGCGTGACGCTTCCGCACCGCGAGGCCCGCGACGACGCGGTCGTCGCGGCGGCGCGCCAGGCGGCATCCGATCTGCTCGGTGTCGCCATCGGAGCGGAGGCCGTGCGGGCCGCGGTCCGCGTGACCTACTCGCGCGCCGCTCCCGGGACGCTGCTCGGCCACACCGAGGCGGCCGGGACCGTGCGCGAGCGCGTCCGTTCGCTGCCCGGCCTCGCCCTCGTGGGCGGCTGGCTCTCGGGCAACAGCCTCGAGCGGGTGGCATCCGACGCCGCCGCCGAGGCCGATCGAGCCCGGCACGCGGTGCTGTGGCGGGACGTCGACCCGCGATGACGGGCCGGGAGCGATGACGCCGGAGCATGATAGTCGGCCCCGGCGGGTTGCGGGAGTGGATACCCGGCACGGCATACGGCGCTAGCCTGGGACGACGCAGCAACGTCGAACGTGAGGAGACCCATGAGGGGCAAGATCGGCATCGCCGTCGGACTCGCCGCGGGCTACGTGCTCGGGGCGCGCGCCGGACGTCAGCGCTACGAGCAGATCAAAGAGAAGGCCCAGCAGGTGTGGGAGCTCGATCCCGTGCAGAAGCAGGTCGGCAAGGTGACCGAGCTCGGCAAGTCGGCCGCTCTCGCCGTCCCCAGCGTCGTCTGGGACAGCGCGAAGAAGGTCGTCAAGGCCGCCGCCAAGAAGGGGTCGCCGGGCGAGAAGCTCGACGCCACCCTCGCCCAGGGCGAGAAGGCCGCGGGCGACGTCCGCAAGGCGGCCGAGCGCGATGCGCGCAAGGTCGCCGATGCGAGCGCGGCGGCGGACAACTGAGATGAGCACGCCTCGCGGATTCCGTGACCGCGCCGATGACAGCCTGCTCACCCTGATCGGTGAGATCCCCGAACTGATCCGCAACCTGGTGGTCGCCGAGATCGACTCGGCGAAGGCCTGGGCGAAGAAGACGGGGAAGGATGCCGGCCTGGGCGGCGTCTGGTTCATCGTCGCGCTGTTCTTCCTGTTCTGGACGATCCCCGCCATCGGGGCGTTCGCGATCATCGGACTGTCGTCGTGGCTGCCCGCGTGGGCCTCGTCGCTCATCGTGATCGGCGTCCTCCTGGTGATCGCCGCCGTGTTCGCGGTGATGGGCCTGCTGCGCTTCAAGCGCCTGAGCTCGCGCGAGAATCCCGCGCAGGCGGTCTCCGCCGACGCCAAGATCGTGAAGGATGTGGCCGATGAGTTCTGAGCTTCCCGACACCGCGGTGCCGCTGGGCATCTCCGACCCCGTCCAGAAGGCGCGCGCCGAGCTGAAGGCGGCGCTCGCCGCGATCGAGCACAAGGCGAACCTGCCCAAGCGCGCCGTCGTCGCGACGGACCGTGCCGCCCGCGACGCCCGTGCCTACGCTCGGACCAACCCGGCGGGCGCGACCGCCGCCGCGGTCGGTGTGGCGGTCGCCGTCGGCGCCGCCGTGTGGGGCATCGCCCGGCTCCTGTCGCGCTGACACCGCTCTCGGCGGTCCCGTGTCCGACGCGGCGTCGAGCCGAGATCGGATCGATATCCGGGCGGGAACCCTCCGGAGCGCGCCGGGGGTATGCTCGGAATCGAGGCAGCGGCGATGGAGCGGGTGCTGCCGATGTTGTGTATCCGGCAGGCACCGTCCGGGTACCTGATCGCGCGTCGGCCGCTCTTCCGGGGGTGGCGTCGCCTCATGAGAGCCAAGAAATGGATCCCGAGCCCCACACGGCAGAGACGCAGAAGCCGCTCCGCGGCTGGCGGGTCCTCGTGCCCCGCGGAGGCCCCTGGGGCGATCAGGTCGCCGCGCTGCTCCGGTCCCACGGCGCCACTCCGGTCATCGCGCCGCTGGTGAACTTCGCCCCCACGACCGAGGTCGCCGAGCTCGATTCCGCCCTGTCGGATCTCGCGGCGGGGGCGTTCGACTGGATCACCCTGACGAGCGCGACGACCGTCGACGTGCTCTACGCGTATCGCGCGCAGATCCCGGCGACGACCCGCGTCGCCGCCGTGGGCGAGACGACCGCCGCGGCGTTGACCGCGGTCGGCTACCGCGTCGACCTCGTGCCCGACGAAGACGACTCGGCCGCCGGGCTCGCCGAGCAGATCCTCGCGATCGAGCCGCAGCCCACGCGCGTGCTCGCGCTGCGCAGCGAGGTCGCCAAGCCCGTGCTCACCCGCATGCTCGTCGAGGCGGGCCATGACGTCCGCAGCGTCGTCGCCTACCGCACGGTGGGTGTGCCGGTCACCGAGCGCATCGCCGCCGACGTCGCGAGCGGGCGCATCAACGCCGTGCTGGTGACCAGCGGCTCCGTCGCCGAGCAGGTCAGCGAGCAGTTCCCCGACCTCCCCGCCTCGACCCTGGTCGCCGCGATCGGCCCGCGGACGGCGCGCGACGCGCGCAAGCTCGGTCTCGTCGTCGACGTCGTCGCGGCGGAGACCACGATCTCGTCGCTCATCGAGGCGATCGGCCGGCAGTCCGCCCCGGCGGCCGAGACCCCCGCGTCCTGACCCGAAGCGTCACGGCCCGCCGAGCGGCGCCCGATCGTTGCCGCTCTGTGAGCAAACCGGCAGGGGCGGACTGGCACACTGGATCCATGGTGACCCTGCTGCTCGATTCGGCGCAGCTCGAAGTCGTCCTTTCGGCGACCGAGCGGGCTGCGGCATTCCGCAAACGGAATGTCGTGGTGGCGCGCGAGCACATCGCGAAGGTGCAGCTGACCGACGACGCCTGGTCGTGGTTGCGCGGCGTCCCTCGCCCCGGCGTGCTCGTCCCGGCCGTCATCGCCGCCGGCACGTTCGAGTCCGCCGGCGGCAGCGACTTCGTGCTGGTGCGGCGTCGCCGTCCCTCGGTCGTGGTCGATCTCGACGGCGACCCCGAGTTCGAGCGGCTGGTGCTGACGACACGGCACGGGCTCGCGCTCGTCCGTGCCCTGCGGCTCGATGTCGAGGACGAACCGGCCGACGTCGCCGACATCGCCGGCCGCTGAGCGGAAGCGCCGGAGCGCGCGTCGGGGTGGAAGCGTCGGAGCGGCCTCAGACGACGTCGCGCCGCCACGAGGCCGCGTAACCGACGAGCGCGAAGACGAGCGCATAACCGGTGAGCACGAGCCCGCCGACCCACCACTCGAGCGGTTGGCCGCCGCTGCCGCCCATGGCGGCGTAGATGCTGTCGCCCGCGAGCGCGTCGGAGGCGGCGCCGGGCAGGTAGCGGACGACCTCCCCGAGCCCGTCGACGACGCTCGCTCCCACGCGAGCGATCGGCTCGACGAACTGCGTGAACGCGAGGATGCCGACGACCGCGGCGATCTGGTTGCGGATGAGCGTGCCGAGGGCGATGCCCACGAGCACCCAGAGCACCAGCGCGAGCACCATGCGTGCGATGAAGGCCCAGGTCTCGGGACGCCCGAGCTGCGGGTCGACGCCGAACACCGCCAGCATCCCGCCGCCGCCCACGACCGTCGAAGCGACCGCCGCGCCGCCGAACACGAGCCCCATGACGATGCCGGCGACGAACTTCGCGGCGAGCGCGACGCCGCGCTTCGGGATGGCGAGGAAGGTGGGGGTGAGGGTCTTGTGGCGGTACTCGCCGGTCACGAGCAGCGATCCCACGATGAGGGGGAAGACGTAGCCCATCGAGGTGGCGAGCCCATAGACGAGGGTGGGGAGGCGTTCGCCGAGCCCGGTGGGCAGGCTCGTGGTCGTGCCCGCGGGCAGGGCGCCGCTCTCGCCGGCGGCGAAGACGGCGCCCATCCCCGCAGCGGTGCTGCCGATGTAGAGCACCAGGACGATGAGGAGGATCCACCACACCGAGGTGGAGAACTGCTTCGTCAGCTCGGAGCGCGTCGCGTTCAGGAGGTTCACCGGTTCTCCTCCTCGGATGCCGGGGCGTCGGGCGCGGCCGCCGAGGGATGCACGCGCGCACCGCTGACGAGGTCGAGGAAGACCTCCTCGAACGCCGGGCCCTTGCGCTGGAGCGCCGTGAGCGGGATGCCGGCGGCCGCGGCGATCCGGCCCACGGTGGGGGCGTCGGCGCCGCGGACGGCGAGACCCGTGCGGCGCTCGTCGCTGACGTAGCCCGCCGCGTCGATGGCGGCGCGCAGCGCCGCCCGATCGTCGGCGTCGACGACGGTCGCGATCTCGTCCGGAGGGACGACGCTCTCGATGCCGCCCTGGTAGACGAGCCGGCCGCGCGTGATGATCATGAGCGCGTCGACGGACTGCTGCACCTCTGCGAGCAGGTGCGACGAGACGAGCACCGTGCGCCCCTCGGCGGCGAGGTCGCGCAGGAAACGACGGATCCAGCGGATGCCCTCGGGGTCGAGCCCGTTCGTCGGCTCGTCGAGGACGAGCACGCCCGGGTCGCCGAGCAGGGCGTAGGCGAGGCCGAGGCGCTGCCGCATCCCGAGTGAGAAGCCGCCGACCTTGCGCCCGGCGACGTCGCCGAGGCCGACGATGCCGAGCGCCTCGCCCACGCGGGAGTCGGGGACGCCCGCGGCGCGTGCATACACCCGCAGGTGCGCGGCGGCCGAACGCCCGGGGTGGAAGCTCGACGACTCGAGCACCGCGCCGACGGTCTGCAGCGGGTGCCGGAGGTCGCGGTAGCGTCGGCCGCCGATCGTGGCGGTGCCCGAGCTGGCGGAGATGAGTCCGAGCAGGATGCGCAGCGTCGTGGTCTTGCCGGCGCCGTTGGGGCCCAGGAAGCCCGTGACCGTGCCGGGCTCGACCCGTGCGGTGAGTCCGTCGACGGCCGAGACGGGGCCGAAGCGCTTGGTGACGTCGGAGAACTCCAGAACCTGCCCGCTCGTCATCGCGCCCCCTCTCTCCGGGTGGTGTATGTTCCCATCCTGCCCGACCGGGCCTGCCGACCGCGAACCCCGCCCCCGTTCGCGACGCCCGCCGGGCGGTAGCGTGGCGAGGGTGACCGCCCCCCGCCGCCTCCGAACCGCACGTCCGAGTCCGTGTCGATCGCGCCCTCGGGCACCTGACCCTCGACCGGCCGCGCGCCATCAACGCGCTCGACCTCGGCATGATCGACGACCTCGCTGCCGCGCTCGACGCGTGGGAGCGCGACCCCGGCGTCGACGCCGTCCTGCTCGACGGCGCGGGAGAGCGGGGCCTGTGCGCCGGCGGCGACGTGCGCGGACTCCACGACCAGATCGTCGCCGGCGACGTCGCCGGCACGGCTCGCTTCTTCCGCTCCGAGTACGCGCTCAACGCCCGCATCGCCTCGTACCCGAAGCCGATCATCGTCTTCGCCGACGGGGTCACGATGGGCGGCGGCATCGGCCTGGCCGGCCATGCGGCGGTGCGGGTCGTCACGGAGCGGTCGCGCCTGGCGATGCCCGAGGTGCGGATCGGGTTCACCCCCGACGTCGGCGGAAGCCTGCTGCTGGCGCGTGCGCCGGGGCGCATCGGGGAGTACCTCGCGATGACGGGCGAGACGGTGGACGCGGCCGACGCCATCTACGCGGGTCTCGCCGACCACCTCGTCCCCGCCGAGCGGCTCGACGACCTGCGCGAAGCGCTCGTCAGCCGCGCCGACCCGCAGACGGCGACCGAGCTGGTGCTGCTCTTCGACGAGACGGCGGGGCCCTCCGCCCTGCAGGCCGCGCGGGCGTGGATCGACGACGCGTTCTCGGCCGACACCGTCGACGACGTCGTGCGGCGGCTGCGCGACCGGCCCGAGCCCGAGGCGTCGGCCGCGGCCGACACCCTCGACACCCTGCCGCCCACGGCGCTCGCCGTCGCACTCGCGGCGGTGCGCTCGGCCCGCCGGCTCGACGACCTGCGTTCCGTCCTCCAGCAGGAGTACGCGCTCGTGATGTGGTTCGCCCACACGCAGCCCGATCTCGTCGAGGGCATCCGGGCGCGTCTGGTCGACAAGGACGGATCCCCGCGGTGGTCGCCGGCCGCGCGCGCGGATCTCGCCCCCGACATCGCGGCTCGGGCGCTCGCGTTCGAGCCCGAGCAGCCCCTGTGGGCTGACTGAGTCCCGGCGCCACCGGCGACCCGCGGGGCGCGAGTCGTAATAGTCTCGGCATGCTGTGCGCCCGAGCCCGGACGGGGATCGCCCGGGCGCGAGGGAGGGTTCGTGTTCGACAGTCCGCTGTCCGCGTCGGCGTACGAGGTGCTCGGCGTGGAGCCGCGCGCCGACGACGAGGAGTTGCGCCGCGCCTACCGGTTGCGGCTGCGTCAGACGCATCCCGACACCGGCGGCGACGCCGCCCTGTTCGTGCAGGTGCAGCGGGCGTGGGAGCTCGTGGGCACCGCCGCCGCCCGCGCCGCCTACGACCGGGGGCACGGTTTCACGGACGCTCCGTCGTTCGCCCCCGACTCCCCGGCCTGGAGTCCGCCGCAGCGCCCCGCCGACACGC
Source organism: Microbacterium arborescens (assembly GCA_036946435.1). Taxonomy (GTDB): domain Bacteria; phylum Actinomycetota; class Actinomycetes; order Actinomycetales; family Microbacteriaceae; genus Microbacterium; species Microbacterium arborescens_A. The sequence goes on from JAQIJE010000035.1 coordinate 73,904, forward strand.
GGCCGCGCGCTCGGTCGTCGGGCCAGCCCGGCGGATGGCGCCGTGAACGCTACCTCGATCTCATGCGCGAGTGGGTCGGCCGGGGCGCGCCCCTCGACGACCCCTACGACCCGGCGCTCGTGCGCACCGCGCCGCACGAGATCCGCCGGCTCCTCGCCGACGCGCTCGCCGAGGAGGCCACGGCCCGGATCGTCGCCGATCTCGGCATGGGGTACACGGCGTGGCACGACGTGGCCGCCGACCCGCGCGATCCCGAGGCCAAGCTCGACCACGTCGTGCTGGGGCCGTCGGGCCTGTACGCCGTGCTCTCGGAGGACTTCGGCGTGCCGGTGCGCACCCGCCGGGGCGAGCTGATCGGCGAGGGCGTCGACAACCCGGTGGCCCTTCTCGTGCAGCGGGCGCGGGCGCTCGGGCGAGCGGCACGCGTGAAGTTCAGCGGTGCGATCGTCGTGCTGCCCGACGACGACGTCGCGCAGGCGATCGAGGAGCTCGGCCGGGTGCGCGGACTCGTCGTGGCGGTCGTCGCCCGCTCGGCGCTGTCGACCGTGCTGCGCCGCGGTGTCGTCGGGGCGCGCGAGGTCGGCGGCAACGAGCTGTTCGACGTGCGCACGCGCCTGCAGCAGACCATCCGTTTCGTCTGATGGACCGCGAGCGGGTGCGGGCCGCGTATGACACCGTCGCAGCCGACTACGCGGCGCTGTTGCCCGACACGTCGTTCGAGGCCGACGACGACCTCGCGGTCTTCCGCCGTTTCGTCGACCTGCTGCCCGCCTCGGCACGGGTCGTCGACGCCGGATGCGGCGCGGGAAGGATGATCGGTGCGATGGCGGACGCGCGCCCCGATCTCTCGGCGACGGGCGTCGACCTGTCGCCGCGGATGATCGCCGAGGCGCGTCGTCGCCTGCCCGAGGCGCACCTCGCGGTCGGCGACCTCGCCGACCTGCCCGTGGCCTCCGCGACCGCGGACGGCGTCCTCGCCTGGTACTCGATCATCCACACGCCGGGGAGCGACCTGGGCGCGATCGCCGCCGAGGTCGCGCGCGTGCTCCGACCGGGCGGCGTCGTGCTCGCCGCCTTCCAGAGCGGGCGAGGCGGCCGCGTGATCGATCGCGCCTACGGGCACGAGCTGTCGCTCGAGGCCGTGCTCCACGAGCCGGGTGACGTCGCCGCCGCCTTCCGGACCGCCGGACTCACCGTCGTCGACGAGATCGAGCGCGCGGCGCGTCCGGGGGAGCGGCATCCGCAGGGCTTCGTGCTCGCGCGCCGCTGACATCCGTGCTCGCGCGCCGCCGGTTCAGTCGGCCAGGCCCCAGAGCTGCAGCGGGTGGCTCAGGCGCCACCACCCGTCGGGGTCGGGGATGTCGGCGGCGAGATGCACGGCGGTCGTGGCGGTGCCGAGCGGACCGGTGAGGGTCAGCTCGCCGACCGGCTCGCCCGAGGTCCGGGCGTCGCCGAGGTCGAACGCGGTCGAGGCCTGCGAGCCCTGAGCGTTCCACAGGGCCACCCGCACATCGGCGTCGGTGAGGACGTCGGCGGTCGCTCCCCACGCCGTCGTGACCGTCCCGGCGAGGGTCCCCGCGGGCAGGCTGGGCGAGGCGGCGACCTCGGCGAGGGTGCGCTCGAGAAGCGCGGCGGCGGCGGAGTGGCGCGTCTCGTCGTCGGGCTGGCCGAGCACGACCGCGTACGCGCGCACGGGCACGCCGTCGAAGGTCGCGTCCTCGGCCGCCGCGAGGTTGTAGATGCCGTCGAGGCTGCCGGTCTTGACGCCGACGACGGCGGGGTCCGCCAGCAGGGCGTTGGTGTTCTCGACGTCACCGGCGCCCGGCAGCTCGACCGAGCGTTGGCCGACGATGCTCGCGACGACGGGGTTCGCCATCGCCGCCCGCGCGAGCGCGACCACGGCGGCGGGGTCGGCGGCGTTCCCCGGATCGATCCCGCTCGAGTCGGTGATCGTGACGCCGCCGAGACCGTGTTCGGCGAGCCACGTGTTCGCCGAGCGCACGTAGGCGTCCTCGTTCGGCCACAGCTCCGACACCAGCCGATCCGCGTAGTTGTTGGCGGACCCGATCAGCACCCCCTGCAGCAGCTGGTACTGCGTCAGCGTCCCGTCGACGGGCACGTCGAGGGCGGACTGGTCGTCGGCGAGATACGCGCGGTACTCGCGGCGATCGGCCGACGTGAAGTCGAACTCGGGGCCCTGTTCGCCCGCGGCGAGCGGCATCCGGTCGAGCACGACGAGCACCGTCACGAGCTTGGTGATGCTGGCGATGGACTCGATGTCGGCGGTCGAGGCGGCGGTCGCTCCCAGCGCGTCGACCGCCGTCGCCGCCATGCCCTCCGCCGGCCAGGCGGGCTGCGCGGCAGCCGCGGCCGGGGCGGCGACCGCGGCGGGCAGGACCTCGGGGACGACGGCGTGGAGCGGCCACAGGAGGGTGGATGCCGCGTACCCGCCGACGACGAGAGCCGTCACGCCCAGCGCGGGCAGCGTCGTGCTCGCGCGGACGGGGGAGCGGCGCGGGCGGTCGACGAGGAGATCGGCGTGGGCGACGGCGTAGGGGCCGGCAGCGGCGGCGACGTCGCGGCGGGCGCTCCGGTCGGCGACGGCGTCCTCGTCGACCCAGGCCAGCGCGACGTGCGGCGAGGCGGTCTCCGCTGCGCGCGACGAGCGGCGCGGAGCCGCCGAGGGGCCCGGAGAACTCACCAGCCCAACGTACATCGCGGCTGCGTCGTATACTTCATCCACAACCACGGGAGTCCGGTGAGCCGGGCTGAGAGGAAGCGATCCACGCTTCGACCGTCGAACCTGATCCGGATCATGCCGGCGCAGGGAGGAGAGAACGATGCACGTTGCTGCGTCCACCACGTCCGCGTCCACCGACCACCGTCCGGGCCTGCGGGACCGCCTCCGCTGGCGGGTCGTCGACATCGTCATCGCGAGCGTCATCGGCGTCGCGTGCGCCGCCGTCTTCCTGCTGTGGAACGTCGGCTACCAGGGGCCGTCGGCTCTGCTGACCCCCCTCCTGCCGGGGGTTCAGGGTCTCCTCGCGGGGCCGTGGCTCATCGCCGGAGTGCTCGGCGGTCTCATCATCCGCAAGCCGGGCGCGGCGCTGTACACCGAGCTGCTCGCCGCCGTCATCTCGGCGCTCGTCGGCAACCAGTGGGGCGGTCCCCTCACGATCGTCTCGGGCCTCGTGCAGGGCCTGGGCGCCGAGCTGATCTTCCTGGTCTTCCTCTACGCGGCGTGGCGCCTGCCGGTCGCGGTGCTCGCGGGGGCGGGAGCCGGGCTCGCGTGCGGCATCAACGACCGCGTGCTCTGGTATCCGGGAGCCGACACCCTCTTCACGTCGGTCTACATCGCCTCGACGACCGTGTCGGGCGCCCTGATCGCGGGCGCCGGCGCGTGCCTCATCACGCGCGCGCTCGCCCGCACGGGAGCGCTGGGCCGCTTCGCGGCGGGCCGCGAAGCCGCCGCGCGCGTCTGAACGTGCCGCATCCGGGGGCCCCGCGGCCGGCCGGGCTCGAGGCCCGCGGATGGGGCTGGCGGTACGCCACGCGCCGGGCGTGGGCGGTGCACGGGACGAGCTTCCGCGTCGAGCCGGGCGAGCGGGTGCTCCTGCTGGGCGCGTCGGGGTCGGGCAAGTCCACGTTGCTGCAGGGGCTCGCGGGCGTGCTCGGCGGCGCCGACGAGGGCGAACAGGACGGGATGCTGCTCGTCGACGGACAGCCGGCGGCGGCGACGCGGGGTCGCACGGGACTGGTGCTCCAGGATCCCGACAGTCAGACGATCCTCGCCCGCGTCGGTGACGACGTCGCGTTCGGCTGCGAGAACCTCGGCGTCCCGCGCGCGGAGATCTGGTCGCGTGTGCGCTCCGCGATGGATGCCGTGGGGCTCGACGTTGCGCTGGACCGACCGACGTCCGCCCTGTCGGGAGGGCAGAAGCAGCGCCTCGCGCTCGCCGGGGTCATGGCGATGCGGCCGGGCGCCGTGCTGCTCGACGAGCCCACCGCGAACCTCGACCCCGCGGGCGTCGTCGACGTGCGCGACGCGGTCGCGCGAGCCCTGGACGCCACCGGTGCGACCCTCGTCGTGATCGAGCACCGCATCGACGCATGGCTGCCCCTCGTCGACCGGGTCGTGGTGCTCGGCGCGGGCGGCGGGGTGATCGCCGACGGCGATCCGCAGACGGTGCTGGCCGACCGCGGGCCCGAGCTCGCCGCGGCCGGCGTCTGGGTGCCCGGCATCCGTCCGCGCTTTCCCGACCCGCCGGCGACGTCGCCCGGTGCGGCCCTCGTGACGGCGGAGCGCCTGGTCGTCGGCCGGGGCGCTTCGGCGGTCGCGGGCCCCGTCGATCTGGAGGTGCGGGCGGGCGAGGTGCTCGGCGTCGTCGGCCCCAACGGAGCGGGGAAGTCGACCCTCGGACTCACCCTGGCCGGCCTGCTCCCCGCTCGCGGCGGCGCGGTCCGGGCAGCCGCCGAGCTCGCCGACGGCGCCCGGCTCCGCCCGCGGGGCCGCCGCCGGAGCCGGGATGCCGGGGCGGCCGGTCCCGCGGATCCCGCGGCCTGGACCTCGACCGCGCTCCTGACCCGCATCGGCACGGTGCTGCAGGAGCCGGAGCACCAGATCCTCCGCTCGACCGTGCGCGACGAGCTCGAGGTCGGCCCGCGCGCGCTCGGCCTCCCCGACGACGAGACGGCGGCTCGCGTCGACGAGCTGCTCGAACGATTGCGGCTGAGCGCGCTCGCGGCGGCGAACCCCTACACGCTCTCGGGCGGCGAGAAGCGCCGGCTCACGGTGGCGGCGACGCTCGCGACCCGGCCGCGCGTCGTCGTCCTCGACGAGCCCACCTACGGTCAGGACGCGCGCACGTGGGCGGAGCTCGTCGCGATCATCGCGGCGTTGCGCGACGGCGGGGACGACCACGGCCCCCGCGCGGTCGCCGCGATCACCCACGACGAGGCCGTGCTCGACGCGCTCGCGGCGCGACGCGTGGAGCTCCGGCCCGGAGCGGCGTCGTGATGGCCGGCCCGGCCGCCGCGGCTGCGACGGGGGGTGCGACGCGTCGCGGGGTCGCCGGGCTCAACCCCGTCGCGAAGCTCGTCGCCGCGCTGCTGCTCGCGCTGCCGCTCGTCGTCACGATCGACCCCGTGTCGGCGGGGGTCGCGCTCGTGCTCGAGCTGCCGCTGCTGCTCGCGTCGGGGGTGGGATGGCGGCGGTTCTGGCTGCGGACCCTGCCGCTGTGGATCGCCGTGCCCGCGACCGCCGTCACGATCGCCCTGTACGGGCAGCAGAGCGGCGACGTGCTGTTCTCGTGGGCGCTGGTCACCATCAGCGAGGGGTCGCTCGAGCTCGGGCTCGCATCGGCGCTGCGCCTGCTCGCGATCGGGCTCCCGGCGGTCGTGCTCTTCATCACCGTCGACCCGACCGACCTCGCCGACGGGCTCGCTCAGATCCTGCGGCTGCCCGCGCGCTTCGTCATCGGCGGACTCGCCGGGATGCGGATGCTCGGGCTGCTCGCCGAGGACTGGCGGGCGCTCGCGATCGCCCGCCGCGCGCGCGGCGTCGCCGACGACGCACGCATCCGGCGGGGTCTCGGGATGGCGTTCGCCCTGTTCGTCCTGGCCATCCGCCGCGGCTCGGCCCTCGCGACGGCGATGGAGGCCCGCGCGTTCGGCGCCCCGGGGCGGCGCACCTGGGCGCGTGCCTCGCGCCTCACGGCATCCGATGTCGTGCTCATGGTCGTGGGGCTGGCGATCTCGCTCTCGGCGCTCGGCGTCGCGATCGCGACCGGCGCCTTCCACCCCGTCTTCGGGCCGGCCTGACCGCGGGTGCGAGACGCCCGGGCTCAGGCCGCGCCGGCCGTCTCGACGATGCGTCGCGCGACCGACTCCTCGACCACGAGCTCGGTGATCAGCCCCGCGGCGAGGGCTCCGCGCAGGGCGTCGAGCTTCGACACGCTCGACACGGCGCACAGACGCCGCGGGATGCGGCGGATCGCCTCGAGGCTCGGTCCGCTCGATCGCGCGTTGAGCTCGATGCCCGTCGCCGAGCCGTCGAGCCGGTAGAAGACGGTCGCGCAGTCGCCGACGACGCCGTCGCGCAGGAGCGCGCGCAGGTCCTCGCCGGTGAGGTATCCGCCCGCGTAGACGTGGGACGGGACGTCGGCGTGGGGCGAGCCGATGCCGAACACCAGCACCTGCACGCGAGACTGCGCATCGAGCACACGGCGGATGGAGCGCTCGCGCCACAGCAGCTGCTTGGTGAGCGGATCGTCGAACAGCGCCGGCACGGGGAACTGCTGCACGTCGGTGCCGAAGGCCTGCCCGAACCGCTCGAGGATGGCGCCCGAGTACGAGATGCCCGACGTCGACTCGTTCGCCGCCCCGTTCATCTGCACGATCTGCGAGTCGTGCAGGCGCTTGGTCGGCAGGTGCCGCGCGATCGCCGACACCGTGGCGCCCCAGGCGATGCCGATGCTCGCGTCGGGATCGAGCGTCGACGACAGGACGTGCGCCGCGGTGCGGGCGGTCCGCTCGAGGCGCTCGGCGTCGGTCGAGCGGGCGGGGGTGCTCACGACGTGCACCGAGATGCCGAACCGTTCCGCGAGGCGGCGGGCCACGACCGAGTTCGCCTCGTGCGGCGAGTGCACGGTGATCTCGACGAGCCCGATGTCTCGCGCGTGCGACAGCAGGCGCGACACCGACGAACGCGAGAGCGCCATCTCGCCGGCGATCTGATCCATCGTCTGGTCCTGCACGTAGTACAGCTGGGCGGCTCGCAGGGCGTCGCGCGTGCGTGCTTCGGTCTCGGCGTCCGAGCTCATCGTGTTCCGTCCTGCACGTTCGTGCATCGCCGCCGCGTCGCTGCACGTTCGTCCACGTGCGTTGCGCATCCGTGCGGTGACCCCCAGTGTAGATCGGGACAGCCGTGGAAAAGGATCCCCAATGACCGAGTCGACGTCGACCATCCGACCGAACATCCAGGCGCTGCGCGACCGCCCGCACGCGCAGGTCCTCATCATCGGGGGCGGCATCAACGGCATCGCGACCTTCCGCGACCTCGCCCTCCAGGGCGTCGACGTCGCCCTCGTCGAACGCGGCGACTACGTCAGCGGCGCCTCCTCGGCCTCGAGCCACATGATCCACGGCGGTGTCCGCTACCTCGAGAACGGGGAGTTCCGCCTCGTCAAGGAGTCGGTCACCGAGCGGAACCGGCTCGTGCGCAATGCGCCGCACTTCGTCAAGCCGCTCCCCACGACGATTCCCATCCACCGCACCGTCTCGGGGATCCTCACCGCGCCGTTCCGGCTCCTCGTGACCCACGGCCGGGGCAAGCCGCGTGAGCGCGGCGCGCTGCTGATCAAGCTCGGGCTCGTCATGTACGACACGTTCTCGCGCGACGGCGGCGCGGTGCCGCGCCACACCTTCCACGGCCGTCGCGCGTCGCGTCGGGAGTTCCCCGACCTCGACGACCGCTTCCGCTACACCGCGACCTACTACGACGCGTCGATGCACGACCCCGAGCGCCTCGCGCTCGACGTGCTCCGCGACGGGCTCCGCGAGGCCTCGGCCCGCGCCGCCAACTACGCCCCCGTCGTCGGAGCCGACGGGTCGTCGGTGCTGATCCGCGACGAGGCCACGGGCGAACAGTTCCCCTTCACCGCCGACGTCATCGTGAACACGAGCGGGCCGTGGACCGACATCACCAACGCCGCCCTGGGCAGCGACACCCGTTTCATGGGCGGGACGAAGGGCTCGCACATCGTCCTCGACAACCCGGCGCTGCTGGAGGCCACGCGCGGCAACGAGATCTTCTTCGAGGCCGCCGACGGCCGCATCGTGCTCATCTACCCGCTCAAGGGCCGCGTCATGGTCGGCACGACCGACATCGACGCCGACCCGGCGGCCGAGACGGTGTGCACCGACGACGAGGTCGACTACTTCTTCGACCTCATCGGCCAGGTCTTCCCCGACATCTCCGTCGACCGCGACCAGATCGTCTACACGTTCTCCGGCATCCGCCCGCTGCCGCGCCACGACGACCTCGCGCCGGGCTTCGTGTCGCGCGACTACCGCATCGAGCGCGCGAGCCTCGGCGACACCCCCGTCCTCAGCCTCGTCGGCGGAAAGTGGACCACCTTCCGCGCGCTCGCCGAGCACCTCGCGACCGATGTGTCCGAGATCCTCCGGCGCCCGCGCCGCGTCGCCACGACCGACCTCGCGATCGGCGGTGGGGCGGGCTATCCCCGGAGCGACGCCGAGCGAGCGCGGTGGATCGAGGCGCACCGCGGGGCGCACACGCCCGAGACGGCCGAGCGGATGCTGGAGCGGTACGGCACGTACGCATCCGAGCTCCTCGCCGAGGTGCCGGTGAACCAGCGTCCGCTCGAGCACGCTCCCGGCTACTCGGTCGAGGAGATCGCGTTCCTCGCCGACCGCGAGGAGGTCTTCTCGCTGCTCGACCTGCTGCTGCGCCGCACCCACATCGCCTTCGTCGGCGGCGTGACGCGCGAAACGCTCACCGAGGTCGCGGAGGCCGCGGCATCCGTCCTCGGCTGGGACGACGACACGGTGGCCCGGCAGGTCGACGAGACCGCCGACGTGCTGCGGCGCCGGCACCGGATCGACGTGCGCACCTCGGGACTGGCTCCCACGGGCCGGTGATCGAGGCGGGCATCGGCCCGCGCTCCGCGTGACATCCCCCGGCCCGGACGTCCCCCTCGTCTGGGCCGCCGTCCTCGCGCGCGCCGACGCGCGCGATCATCAGAAAGGTCAACGTCGACATGCAAGACATCAACCTCGGGCTCTACTTCGTGTCCGAGCTCGTCGGGACGACGATGCTGCTGCTGCTCGGTGGCGGCGTCGTCGCCAACGTCATCCTGGCCAAATCGAAGGGTCTGGGCGGCGGCACCCTCATGATCAACTGGGGCTGGGGCCTCGCGGTCTTCGCCGGTGTCCTCGTCTCGTCGTACTCCGGGGCGCAGCTGAACCCCGCGGTGTCGATCGGCCTGCTCGTGGGCGGCAAGATCGAGCTCGCCCAGTTCGCCGTCGCCGTCGCCGCGCAGATGCTCGGCGGAATCCTCGGCGCGGTGCTGTGCTGGCTCAGCTACCACGACCACTTCGACGCCGAACCCGACCCGGCCAACAAGCTCGGCGTCTTCTCGACCGGCCCCGGCATCCGCAACTACGGGTGGAACCTCGTCACCGAGATCATCGCGACCTTCGTGCTCGTGTTCGTGATCTTCGCCTTCGCCGACTACGGCGACATCCAGATCGGCGTCCCCGGCGCGCTCGGGCCGCTCACGGCGGTGCCCGTCGCGCTCCTCGTGGTCGGCATCGGCGCATCGCTCGGCGGGCCCACGGGCTACGCCATCAACCCCGCCCGCGACCTCGGCCCGCGCATCGCGCACGCGATCCTGCCCATCAAGGGCAAGGGGTCCAGCGACTGGTCCTACGCGTGGGTGCCCGTCGTGGGACCCCTCATCGGCGGTACGCTCGCGGCACTTGCCGCATCCGTGCTGCTCGGCCTCGCCTGACCCCGCAGAACCACATCTCGACCGCACACGACAGACAAGGACGTCGCATCATGACCGACTACATCATCGCCCTCGACCAGGGCACCACCTCCAGCCGCGCCATCGTCTTCGACAAGAAGGGCTCGATCGTGTCGGTGGGGCAGAAGGAGCACGAGCAGATCATGCCCCGTGCCGGCTGGGTCGAGCACGATCCGATCGAGATCCGCGACAACATGCGCGAGGTCATCGGCATCGCCCTCGGCCGCGCGAACCTCACGCGCCACGACATCGCCGCCATCGGTATCACGAACCAGCGCGAGACCGCAGTCGTGTGGGACAAGAACACCGGCGAGCCGATCTACAACGCCATCGTCTGGCAGGACACCCGCACGCAGTCGATCGTCGACCGGCTCGCCGGCGACGAGGGGGTCGAGCGGTACAAGGACATCGTCGGGCTGCCGCTGGCGACCTACTTCTCGGGCACGAAGATCGTCTGGATCCTCGAGAACGTCGACGGGGCGCGCGAGAAGGCCGAGGCCGGCGACCTCATCTTCGGCACGACCGACACGTGGGTCCTGTGGAACCTCACCGGCGGACCCAAGGGCGGCATCCACGCCACCGACGTCACGAACGCCTCGCGCACCCTCTTCATGGACCTGCAGACCCTCGAATGGCGCGACGACATCCTCGCCGACTTCGGCGTGCCGCGGTCGATGATGCCCGAGATCCGCTCGTCGAGCGAGGTATACGGCGAAGCCCGCGACACGTCGCTGCTGCGCGAGACGCCGATCGCCGGCATCCTCGGCGACCAGCAGGCCGCGACCTTCGGGCAGGCCGCGTTCGACGCCGGAGAGAGCAAGAACACCTACGGCACCGGCAACTTCCTGATCTTCCAGACCGGGACCGAGATCGTGAAGTCCGAGAACGGGCTGCTCACCACCGTCGGGTACAAGCTCGGCGACGAGCCGACCCACTACGCGCTCGAGGGATCGATCGCCGTGACCGGTTCGCTCATCCAGTGGCTGCGCGACCAGCTCGGCATCATCTCGACGGCGCCCGAGGTCGAGCAGCTCGCCCTCGGCGTCGAGGACAACGGCGGCGTCTACTTCGTGCCCGCGTTCTCGGGCCTGTACGCGCCGCACTGGCGTCCCGACGCGCGCGGGGCGATCGTCGGCCTCACCCGCTACGCGAACCGCGGCCACCTCTCGCGCGCCGCGCTCGAGGCGACGGCGTTCCAGACCCGCGAGGTGCTCGACGCCGTCAACGCCGACTCCGGCGTCGACCTCACCGAGCTGAAGGTCGACGGCGGCATGATCGCCAACGACACCCTGATGCAGTTCCAGGCCGACATCCTGGGCGTCCCGGTCGTCCGGCCCGTCGTCGCCGAGACCACCGCGCTCGGCGCCGCCTACGCCGCCGGCCTCGCCGTCGGCTTCTGGGGCGGTCTCGACGAGCTCCGCGGCAACTGGCAGGAGGACAAGCGCTGGACGCCCAACGACGACGTCGAGGAGCGCGAGCGTCAGCTGCGCCTGTGGAAGAAGGCCGTGACGAAGTCGATGGACTGGGTCGACGACGACGTGCGCTGATCGGTGCGCGAGATGACCTCGCCGGTGCGGTGAGCGCGGCCCCCGAGACCTCACGGCTCGGGGGCCGCACTCCGCCCGGGCTCAGAGCGCGAGGGCGAAGCAGACCGAGCGCGGCATCGTCTCGACGTACGGCTCGTAGACGGGGATGCGGGTGAACCCCATCGACGCGTACAGGGCGATCGACTCGGGCTGCTGCAGTCCGGTCTGCAGGATCACGCGGGCGCCGGCGGCGTCGGGCATCGCGGTGCTGACGTCGGCGGTGCGCGCTGGGTCGGTGCGCGCTGGGCTGGTGCGCGCTGGGCTGGTGCGCGCTGCGTCGGCGTGCGCTGCGGAGGTGCGCGCGGCATCGGTGCGCGCGGCGTCGATCGCGGCCGAGACGAGGGCCCGCGCGATGCCGCGACCGCGGAACGGAGCGGCGACGATGAGTCGCTTGAGCTCCCAGTCGGCGTCGAGGCGGCGGACGATCACGTGACCGGCGGGCGCGTCGCCGACGAGCGCGAGGAGGGTCGCGACGATCTCGTCGGGGTGCACCGCCAGGGCGCGGGATCGGGCGAGGCGTCGCTCCGGGGGCTCCTCGCCGTGGAACCCGTCGTACCGCGCACCGAGGTCGGCGTCGAGAACGCGGCGCAGGTCGGCCGCGCGCGGGTCGTCGTAGGGCACGGCGACGATGCACGCGGCGGCACCGGGCGAAGGGATGTCGCGTGTGCTCACGTCGCGTCCCAGAGGGCGCGGTAGTACGCCATCCGTGACCGGTCGGGTTCGAGCCCGTAGGCCTCGACGAGGGCGTCCTCCCAGCCGGGGCCGTAGTTCCACTCCGTGCTCATCGCCGCGACGGCGATGTCGGCCCAGCGGTCGGCCACACCGAGCGCGCCGAGGTCGACGTGCGCGAGCCAGCGACCGTCATCGGCGATGAGCGTGTTGGGGCAGCATGCGTCGCCGTGGCAGACGACGAGCAGATCGGGCTCCGGCGCCTCGTGCAGCTCGCGCGGCACGGCGATGCCGCGGTCCGCGGCGTCGGCGATGCGGCTTGCGACCGTCCAACCGAACGGGCAGTCGTCCACCGGCAGCGCGTCGTGGAGCGCGCGGAGCGCGATGCCCACCGCGCGGACGGCGGTCGCGGGATCGGCGAGCCAGCGCGGATCCACCGCCGACAGCCCGGGCAGTGTGCGGGTGACGAGCCACTCGATCTCACCGCTCTCGCCGGCCTCGACGACCTCGGGCACCGGAGAGAAGGGCGCCGCCCAGCGCAGCCGCTCGGCCTCGGCGAGCATGGAGGTCTCGAGATTGCGCGGACCGACCTTGAGCACGCGCCCGTCGTCGGTGCCGAACGTCACGCCGTCGATCGCGTTGCGCCACAGCGGCGTCAGCTCGGCGCCGTCGGCCAGCAACCGCAGGCGGGCCGCGATGTCGGTGCGGATCGGTGCGTCGAAGTCCGGTGGAGGCAGCGGCATCCGTCCATCCTGCCCGCTCGCGCGGCCGGCTGGCTCCTGCCCGCTCGCGCGGCCGGCTGGCTCCTGTGCGCTCGCGCGGCCGGCTGGCTCTTGCCCGCTCGCGCGGCCGGCTGGCTCCTGTGCGTCGCGGCGGTGCGCGACAGCTCGCGGCGGTGCGGGCCCGCTCGCGTGCCGTCATCAGGCTGGATGCCGGGGTGGGGCCGGTTCGGGGGCCGCTCGCCGGGTTTCAGCCTGATCGCGGCACACTGCGCACGGTTGCCAGCGCGCACCAGCCGGTGCCGGTGCCGGTGCCGGTGCCGGTGCCGGTGCCTGTGCTGTCGCTCGTGTTCGTTGCTTCTCGTGCCGCGATCAGGATGGACGAGGGGTGGGATGGCATTCGGGGGCCGTCTGCGGGACCCCAGCCTGATCGCGGGACACCGCGTCTAGGGTGGAGGGGCGAGTTCGAGGGAGAACACATGCAGATCGCGGGGGCCTCGGCGCTCATCACGGGCGGCGCGAGCGGACTGGGCGCGGCCACGGCCCGGCGCCTCGCCGACGCCGGCGCACACGTCACGATCGTCGACCTGCCCGGTTCGGCGGGTACACAGGTCGCGGGCGAGATCGGCGGGTCGTTCGCGCCCGCGGATGTCACCGACCCGGGCGAGGTCGCCGACGCCGTCGCGCTCGCCGCACGGGCAGCGCCCCTGCGGATCGTCGTCAACTGCGCGGGAATCGCTCCGCCCGCGAAGGTGCTCGGCCGCGACGGCGAGCCCACCCCGCTCGCGGACTTCGAGCGCATCGTCCGCATCAACCTCGTCGGCACCTACAACGTCATCGCCCAGTCTGCCGCGGTGATCGCGCGTGCCGAGCCGACCGAGACCGGCGACCGTGGGGTCATCGTGAACACCGCGTCGGTCGCGGCCTTCGACGGGCAGATCGGCCAGCCCGCCTACGCCGCGTCGAAAGGCGGCGTGCACGCGATGACCCTGCCGGTCGCTCGCGAGCTCGCGCGGCACGGCATCCGCGTGTGCACGATCGCCCCCGGCATCATGCAGACACCGATGCTCGCCGCGCTCCCGGATGCCGCGCAGCGCTCGCTCGGCGAGCAGGTGCCGTATCCGCAGCGGCTGGGGGCGCCCGACGAGTTCGCGGCGCTCGCCGTGCACATCGTCGAGAACGGCTACCTCAACGGCGAGACGATCCGGCTCGACGGCGCGATCCGGATGGCGCCGAAGTGACACACCGCCCGTGCCCCGACCGCCCGCGAACCACAGCCAGAACCATCGGAGGAACGCCATGAGCGACACCGTCCTGCTGCGCCGCGAGGGCGCGCTGGCCCGCATCACCCTGAACCGTCCCGGCTCGCTGAACGCCGTCGACGCCGAGATGGCCGCGCGCTGGCGCGACGTCGCGGCGGAGGTCGCGGGCGACCCCTCGATCGGGGGAGTGATCCTGGATGCCGCGGGCCGGGCGTTCTGCGCCGGCGGCGACGTCGTGTCGATGGCGACGTCGGGCATGGGCGGCGAGGCCGTGACCGAGACGGCCCGGATCATCAACGACGGGATCGTGTCGCTGACGTCGAGTTCCGTGCCGGTCGTCGCGGCGGTGCAGGGCGCCGTGGCGGGCGGCGGGTTGGGGATCATGCTCGCGGCCGACTACATCGTGGCCGCGCCCGGGGCCGTGTTCGTCAGCAAGTACGCCGACATCGGGCTCACCCCCGACCTGGGCGTCTCGACGCTGCTGCCGGCGGCCATCGGCCAGCGCCGTGCGTTGCAGCTGCTGCTGAGCGACACGACGATCGACGCCGAGACCGCGCACGCCTGGGGCCTGGTCACCGAGGTCGCCGCCGACCCGGGGCAGCGTGCCGCCGAGATCGCCGAGGCGTGGATCGGGGGCGCCACGGCGGCGTTCGGCCAGGCGAAGCGACTCGTGCGCGCCGGGTCCGCCCGCTCGTTCGCCGAGAGCCTCGACGACGAGGCGCGCACGATCGGCGGTCGCTTCGGCGGCGACGAGGCCCGCGCCCGCATCGAGGCGTTCGCCGCGGCATCCGCCCGTCGCACCCGGACCGGCGATCGCGCCACGGCCCCGACTCCCGCCCCGACCCCGACCCCGACCGAGGAGAAGCCATGACCGACGCGAAGCCGCTCGCCGGCACGACCATCCTGATGTCGGGCGGCAGCCGCGGCATCGGCCTCGCGATCGCCCTGCGTGCCGCCCGCGACGGCGCGAACATCGCGCTGCTGGCCAAGACCGACCAGCCGCATCCGAAGCTCGAGGGCACCGTGCACACGGCGGCCGCCGCGATCGTCGAGGCGGGCGGGCAGGCGCTCCCGATCGTCGGCGACGTCCGCGACGAGGACTCGATCACCGAGGCCGTCCTCAAGACGCAGGGCGAGTTCGGCGGCATCGACGTCGTCGTCAACAACGCCTCGGCGATCGACCTGTCGGGCTCGCTCGAACTCGCGACGAAGCGGTTCGACCTCATGCAGGGGGTCAACGTGCGCGGCACGCTCCTGCTGTCGCGGGCGGCGGTGCCGGCGCTGCGCGAGTCGGTGAACCCGCACATCCTCTCGCTCTCGCCGCCGCTGAACCTGTCGCCGAAGTGGCTCGGCGCCCACACCGGCTACACCCTCGCGAAGTACGGCATGACGATGGCGACGCTCGGCATCGCGGCGGAGTTCGCGGCCGACGGCATCGCCGCCAACACGCTGTGGCCGCGCACGACGATCGCCACGGCGGCGGTGCAGTACTCCCTCGGCGGGGACCGGATGATGGCCGCGAGCCGCACCCCCGAGATCTACGCCGATGCGGCCTACGCGGTGCTGACCCAGCCCGCCGCGACGTACACGGGGCAGACCCTCATCGTCGAGGACGTGCTCGAGGCCGCCGGCGTGACCGACTTCTCCGGGTACGCCGCGGTGCCGGGGACGCCCGACTCCGAGCTGTTCCCCGACGTGTTCCTCGACTGAGGCCGGGCGCCGGCGGCATTCCCACCACGGACGCTCCCGCCGCCGACGGGGCCGGTCAGAGCGTCTTACGGAGGAACACCTGGTCCGTGCCGCCGCCCTGCGGCACGCGCTCGGACTCGACGTAGCCTTCGCGCTCGTACAGGCGCAGGTTCGCCTCGCTCAGCGACCCCGTGAACAGCTCGGCCTCGGTCGCGCCGGCCTCGCGGCCGCGCTGCTCGACCGCCGTGAGCAGCGCGGTGCCGAGGCCGGCGCCCTGCTGGTCGGGGGCGATGGCGATGCGTCCGATCAGCAGCAGCGTGCCGTCGAGCCGCGCGCGGACGGCGCCGACGATGCGCGTGCCGTCGAGCGCGACGCAGCCGAGGTTCTCCGCGAGCTCGGCGGTCAGCTCGTCGAGGGTCTGGGTGAGCGGCGGCATGTCGGCGGCGTCGTAGATGAGCGCCTCCTGCACGAACGCGGCGCGCTGCAGCGTCAGCACCTCACCGGCGTCGGCCGGCTCGATCGCGCGGATGCCGCGCGCGTCGGTGCCGGTCACGAAAGCGTCGCGCGCTCGGCGTCGGCCGCGGCCGTCTCGGGGTCGATGACACCGTGGCGGGCGAAGGCGTTCCAGATGCCGTCGTCGAGCACGCCGGTGGTGACCTCGCCCGCGATCTCCTGCAGCTGCGGGTCGGCCTCGGCCATCGCGATCGCGGTGCCGCACACCTGGAACATCTCGACGTCGTTCCAGCTGTCGCCGATGCCGATGGCCTCGGCGGCGTCGCGCCCGAGGTGGGCGAGCACGGCCTCGATGCCCGTGCCCTTGTTCGTGCCGCGCATGCCGACTTCGCCGTTCGAGCCGGCCGGAAGCGGCATGCTGCCCGGGATCACGTGGAACTCCTCGCCGAGCGCCCGCTGCGTCTTCTCGACGGCGTCGGGGTCGGAGCTGACGAACACCGCCTTGGCGATGCGGTCGAGGTCGGCCTCTTCGACGGGGGCGAAGTGCTCGTGCGCGGGGGCGGTGTCGTCTTCGGCGGTCGCGATCGCGCCGATGTCCTCGGCGTGGCGCCGGCGACGCTCGGCGATGAAGTCGGCGATGAAGGCGCGCACCCCGGCACTGGCGTAGACGCCCCCGTGCGACTGGATGAAGTAGCGCGAGCCCTGCTCGTCGAAGTACGACATGACCCGCTCGACGGCCGCGCGCGGCATCGTCTCGGCGAGCACCGTCTCATCGCCGACGACGGCGAGCGCGCCGCCGTTCGAGATGGCGCCGTCGAAGCCGATGTCGAGAACGCGGGAGTTGATGTCGCCGGCGGCGCGGCCCGTGCACAGCAGGACGAGGTGCCCCCGGGCGCGCGCGGCGCGGACCGCGGCGATCGTGGAGGGGGCGATCGTCTCGCCGTGCGCGAGGATGGTGCCGTCGACGTCGAGGAAGATGATTCTGGTATCCGACGTCACCCCTCCAGCGTATCGGCGGCGGGCTGGACGGGGGACGGGCGTCGGATCAGATGAGCCCGTGACGCGCGAACGCGTTGCGGATGCCGTCGTCGTCGATCGCCGTCGTGACCTCGTCGGCGAGGGCCTGGACCTCGGGTGCCGCGTTGCCCATCGCGATCGACAGCCCGCACACCTCGAACATCTCGGCGTCGTTCCAGTTGTCGCCGATGCCGATCGCGTTGGCGGGGTCGACGCCCAGGTGCGCGAGCACCTCGAGGATCGCCGCGCCCTTGTTCACCCCGCGCGGTGCGACTTCGCCGGAACTGCCCTCGGGCAGCGGGATGGTGCCCGAGACGACGGCGAAGTCGGGCGAGAGCTCGGCCAGCACGTCGGCGACCGCGTCGGCGTCGGCGCCGAGGAGCACGGCTTTGGCGACCTCCGCGTCGGAGAAGTGCCGCTCGTCGTCGAAGGTCTTCATGCCGACGCTGAAGAACTCCAGCTCGTCGGGATCCATGCCGGCGGCGCGCGCCCGGTCGACGTGCAGCACGCGGTCGCGCTCGAGGCGATCGGCGAGCAGGACGGGGAGGCCGGGGCTGGCGAACATGCGGTCGTACGACTGGAAGTACCAGTGGATGCCGCGCGCGGCGAAGGCCGCGGACAGGCGCGACACGTCGCCGGCGGTCATGAGCCGCGACACGATGAGCTCGTCGCCCACGCTCGCGAAGGCCCCGCCGTTGGTCACCGCCCCGTCGAACCCGATGTCCATGATTCGGCCGCGCAGCTCGGCCATGCCGCGTCCCGTGCTCAGCAGCACGAGGTGGCCGTTCTGCCGGGCGCGGCGGACGGCGTCGACGGCCGAGTCGGGCAGGTGGATGCCGTCCTGGAGCAGGGTGCCGTCGACGTCGAGGAAGACGGCGCGGCGGCGGGGTTCGGGCGTGGTCATGCGGGACTCCTGCGGAGACGTCGGGAACGAGAGGAGGGCGCGGTCGCGGGCCAGAAGGAGGGCCCCGCGACCGCGCCCGGTCGGGAGGGGTCAGCGCGTGAGCGATGCCCCGTTGGTGCGGATGACCTCGGCGTACCAGTCGAACGACTTCTTCTCGAAGCGCTCGAGCGTGCCGGTGCCGTCGTCGTTGCGGTCGACGTAGATGAAGCCGTACCGCTTGCTCAGCTGCGCCGTCGACGCGCTGACGAGGTCGATGCAGCCCCACGGGGTGTACCCCATGACCTCGACACCGTCGGCGATCGCCTCGCCGACCTGCACGAGGTGGTCGTTGAGGTAGGCGATGCGGTAGTCGTCGACGACGGTCTTGACGCCGTCGACCTCAACGAGCCGGTCCTTGGCGCCCAGGCCGTTCTCGACGATGAACAGCGGCTTCTGCCACCGGTCCCAGAACTGGTTGAGCACGAGGCGCAGGCCCACGGGGTCGATCTGCCAGCCCCACTCGCTCGCCTCGAGCGTGGGGTTCGGCACGCCGCCCATGATGTTGCCCTCGCCCGCGACGCGCTTCGCGGGGTCGGCGGTCGCGGCGACCGACATGTAGTAGCTGAACGAGACGAAGTCGACCGTGTTGGTCAGGTCGTCCCGGTCTTCGTCGCTGATGTCGAGCTCGATGCCCTTCTCACCCAGCGTGCGCAGGAAGTAGCCGGGGTACGCGCCGCGGGTGTGCACGTCGCCGTAGACGAGGTTCGAGTGGTCGAACGACATGACCTCGAGGGCGTCGGCGGGCGACGGCGAGAGCGGGTAGACGGGCATGGAGAGCACCATGCAGCCGATCTGCGCGTTCGGTGCGACCTCGCGGGCGATGCGGGTGGCGCGGGCGGATGCCACGAGCTCGTGGTGCATCGCTTGGTACAGCTGCTGCTCGGAGAGCTCGTCCTTCGGGGTGTTGATGCCGCCCGACATGAAGGGGGCGTGCAGCAGCGAGTTGATCTCGTTGAACGTCAGCCAGTACTTCACGCGCGAGCCGTAGCGCTCGAAGAGCGTGCGGGCGTAGTTCTCGTAGAACCCGATGAGGCGCCGGTCGGTCCAGCCGTCGTAGGTCTCGGCGAGGTGGAGCGGCGTCTCGTAGTGCGAGATCGTCACCAGCGGCTCGATGCCGTGCTTCTCGAGCTCGTCGAGCACGCGGTCGTAGAAGGCGAGGCCCTCTTCGTTGGGCTCGGTCTCGTCGCCCTTCGGGAAGATGCGGCTCCACGCGATCGAGAAGCGGAAGGTGCGGAAGCCCATCTTGGCGAAGAGGGCGATGTCCTCCGCGTAGCGGTGGTAGAAGTCGATGCCGACGAGCTTGAGGTTGTCGGGGGTGGGCTCGGCCGTGCGCGCGCCGACGATGCCGCGGGGCATGACGTCCTGCACGGACAGGCCCTTGCCGCCTTCGTCGTAGGCGCCTTCGAGCTGGTTCGCGGCCGTCGCGCCGCCCCAGAGGAATCCGTCGGGGAAGGAGGTGGTGCTCATGTCTCTCTCGTTTCGTATGTCGGGTCTGAGGTGGAGGGGAGGGGCGCCGCCCGGGGGACGGCGCCCCTCCGCGGTGGGTTACTTCGCGAGCGCGGACTCGACCGACACAGCGGTGAACAGCGGCTCGCCGTGCGCGATGGGGCCGGCAGCCTGCGCGGTCAGCGCCGGGTAGAGCTCGCCGTTGGTGACGACGACCGGGGTGGTCAGGTCGTAGCCGGCCTGCTCGATCGCGTCCCCGTCGAACTCGACGAGCAGATCGCCGGCCGAGACCTCCTGGCCCGTGGTGACCTTGACGTCGAAGTGCGCGCCGCCGAGCTTGACGGTGTCGATGCCGATGTGGATGAGCAGCTCGGCGCCGTCGGCGTGACGCAGACCGATCGCGTGTCCGGTCGGGAACGCCGCCACCACGGTCGCGTCGAACGGGGCGTACACGGCGCCCGAGCGCGGCTTGATCGCGACGCCGTCGCCGAGGCTGCCCTCCGCGAACGCGGCGTCCGGCGTCTCGCTCAGCGGCACGACGGTGCCGTCGATCGGGCTGAGGACGACGACGTCGTTGGCGGATGCCGCCGAGGCGGGTGCGGGAGCGGCATCCTCGGTGGGCTCGACGAAGCCGACGATGACCGTCAGCAGGAAGGGCACGATGATCGCGACGGCCAGGCCGATGATCAGCATGATCATGTTGCCGTTGCCGAACAGCGCCGGCAGGGCCAGGCCCGAGGGCACGACGAACGCCGTGGCGAACACGCCGCCGAGCGCGATGATCGCGCCGCCGACGACACCGCCGACGATGCCGAAGGCGAAGGGGCGCTTGAGCGGCAGGTTGATGCCGTAGATCGCGGGCTCGGTGATGCCGGCCAGGAAGCCCGAGAGGGTCGCGGGAGCGGCCAGCGACTTGAGGTTCTTGTTGCGGGCGCGCACCCAGACACCGGCGACCGCACCGGCCTGGGCCAGGACGGCGGCGAAGACGGGGCCGAGCAGCAGGATCTGTCCGGTGGTCTGGTACTCGAGCGTGAACAGCGGCACGAGACCCCAGTGCAGGCCGAAGATGACGAAGACCTGCCAGAAGCCGCCCATGATGGCGCCGCCGGCCCACGGGGCGTTGTGGAACACCCAGCCGATGCCGTCGCCGAGCGCGCCGCTGATGATCGCCGAGATCGGGCCGATGACGACGAAGACGATCGGCACGGCGATCAGCACGACGATCATCGGCGTGACGAAGCGGCGCACTGCGCTCGGGAGCTTGGCGTAGAGGAACTTCTCGGCGTGGCTCTGCAGCCAGACGATCACGATGATCGGGATGACGCTCGAGACGTAGGTGACCATCGTGAACGGGATGCCGAAGAACGTCAGGCCCTCGGCCCCCACGAGCGGGGTGATCGTCGGGTACACCAGCGCGGCGGCGATCGCGAACGCGGTGAACTCGTTGGCCTTGAAGTAGCGCGCCGCGGTGAAGGCGAGCGCCATCGGCAGGAAGTTGATGAGGCCGTCCGACAGGGCGTTGAGCACCGTGTAGGTCGAGGTCGTGGTGTCGAGCCAGCCGAAGGTCACGGCCGCCGCGACGAACGCCTTCAGCAGGCCGGTGCCGGCGAGCGCCCACAGCAGCGGCGTGAAGATCGCCGAGATCATCGCGATGAAGCGGTTGAAGAGGTTGCCCTTCGGGCCCTCGGATGCCGCGGCGTCGGAGCCGCCGCCGAACTTCGAGATCTTGCCGATCTCGGCGAACACGTCGGGGACGTCGTTGCCGATGACGACCTGGTACTGACCGCCGGCCTGGGCGACGGTGACGACGCCGGGCACGGCCTTGACGGCGGCGGTGTTCGCCTTCGACTCGTCCTTCAGGACGAAGCGCAGCCGGGTCGCGCAGTGCACGAGCGAGCTGACGTTCTGCTCGCCGCCGACGCCCTCCAGGACGCCGGCCGCGGTCTTCGAGTAATCCATCGGGACTGCTCGCTTTCTGCCGCAGCATCGCGGCACTCGGGTGGAGGAAGCCTCCGCATCGCTGTTTTCGGGCAACAAAAAAACCTGAACTCGTTCACCGCCGGTCTGGCGATGTGAGTTCAGGTTTTGCCCGCTGCCGCGGTAACAATCCGGAGACTTCCGCAGGGCAGCAACGCCCTGCGATGGTCACGGTACCACGGGCTTCGGGTCTTCGCCAGCGGTGTTCGCGCCGACCTGGGCGGCGAGGCGCTCGACGTGCACGATGACGTAGAGCAG